>JAFVRR010000005.1 GCA_017504165.1 Clostridia bacterium
AACAAGAGCAATGAAGAAATCCTTGTGTCGAAGAACAAAACCATTGACCAACAGAAGAAGGTCATCATCGGTTTTGCGGCAGGTTGTGCTATCGGTCTGTTTATATTGGGGTTCATCTTCATTGAACCGTTGCGAGAGAGTTTGGTCCAGTTAGGATTAGGTATCATTTGCGTGATGCTCGGTATCTTCAATATGTGCGGAAATATCGGCACGATCCATTGGTACAATCGTCGCAAGGTCACGAAGGAGAACCAAAAGGCGTATTGTATGTTCGTCGGTCTTGGAACGCTCATTGTCGGTGTCGCTATAATTGCCGGCGCGGTTATACAAGCGTTAGGATACATAGCAGCAAGCGGATTAGTGATGGGCGTAGGAGTTCTAATTGGATTAGCTCTTATCCTATACACACAATTCAAATATAATAAAGGTCTGTTCTAAAAGATATGCCCTCGTTCCGAAACGGAGCGAGGGCTGTATGTTTTAAGAATTATTCGATTGCGATATAACTCTTTTCAGTAATTCTCGGTTGAAGCTTTGGAATCGTTAATGACAAAATTCCGTTTTCATACTTGGCTTTGATATCGTTTTGGGTGATATCTTCGCCGATATAGAAACTTGTGGAACTATATTCTGAAATTTCCTTTCTATGGTAAGATGTGGTATCTTTTTCACTGACAGCTATTTTATGAAGGAAAGACAAAAAAAGACTTACAATCGTGTAAGTCTTTTTTTATGTCAAATTCGATAGAATTTGATTATAATTCGAGCCTAGCGAGTTATCATTTTGCGATTTCCTAGAACAAGTAGGTTATGAACTGAAACTTTGATTTTAGAATATAAAACTAATTGAAAATTTTGTAGCGTTATGATATAATAAAAACGATAAAAGTGGTGCATTTATAGATAATAAACAATAATTACATTGCTAATAGGAGAATTGTAATGGATATAACAAATATAGTATTATTTATAGTTGGTTCTATTCTCAGTATAGCTATTGGACAAAATAACGCTTGGGGTAATATTGGTAATAGGTCTTATTCTTCTTGGTATGAAACACATTGCCTTGTGAGAAGAACAGGAATTTGTAAACTAATATATTATAAACCAAAACATTTTGGAAGATATACTTTATATGAAGTCGTTTCTTTTTTCGCATCATTTTTGCTGCCCGTGATTTTGGGAATTATATCATTGTTGGTGGAAATTGGCGTTTTATTTGGGGAAGTTCTTAATATTATAGTTGTCGTAATTAGTGGTTTATTTTTAATAAATCAATTAATTGTAGTGCTTATTAATGACATTGAATCTTTGAAAGACGATAAAAAGCGTTTTTATTTAGAAACAGGAACGAGGGAAATTTGTGACTTTGAAAATTTACCCTTAACAGTTAAAGATAAAAACAGTAAATTAACAAATAAAATAGTCTCGCTTGGAATACAACAAAGAAATAATTCTTATTTTACAATTTATAATTTAAGAGATTCGTACAATACGAGAATTAAAAAAGCAAAAAATGATATTACAAAAATAGAAAATATCAATAAGGAATATATTAATTATTTCAAAAATATAGAAAAATTAGTTGTACTTAAAGAAAATAAAGACGGAACGTTAGTTTTTAGAAAATAAAGGAACAGTTAATTTAATGAAATGACAGCTATTTTATGAAGGAAAGACAAAAAAAGAACGATTTAATAATCGTTCTTTTTTTATGTCTAATTCGCAAAATATAGTTTAACCAGTTTGCAATATTTGTGCGAATAAAAATGCTATGTTTGATGCAGATTTGTTAGTGTAAATAAAAGAGTCTCTATATAATCCATTATCTATTTTTAATAGAGAAATATCATCACTTATTTGTTCTTCCCAAGAAATTTTTGGGAAAAAAGTGACCCCAAGCCCCATCTTTAAGTATTTTCGTACGTACTGTGGGTCATCGCACTCAATGACTATATTGGGAACAATGCCATTTTTAGAAAAAAATTTATCACTAAAATCTCTTAAACTACTATTTTTTTGCATTAAAATAAATTTTTCTTCCCTTAATTCGCTAGAAGAAATAGACGGTTTATTTGATATGGCGTTATCTTTATGGACGGCAAGAAAAATTTCTTCAGAAAGCCAAAACGTTTGAGAGAAACGCTCAGAAGTTAATTTTTGGTCGGTTATTATAATGTCGTAATCATTTGTCTTAGATAAATTATCGTGAGATTGATGATTAATGGTAAAAGAAATTTTTGGATATTTTATTTTAAATTTAGATATCGTATTAGTGACTTTTTCTCGATTAGTTAAAATTAGTAATTTTATTTCTCCAAATGGAGTTTGTGCTAAATCAAAAATATCCGCTTTTGCTTTTTTTAAAAGCAATTCAGATTGTTCAACCGCTTCTAAAAAGATTTTCCCATAGTCGTTAAGTTTAATTTTATTAGCAAACCTATCAAAAAGTTTAACACCTAGTTCGTTTTCTAAATTTTTAATGCTGATTGAAATACAAGAAGTAGGAACTAAAAAATGTTTTGCTGTGTGTGAAAAATTTTCCGTTTTTGCAGAATGACTAAAATATTTTAATTGTAAAAGTTCCAAAATTACACCTCGCTTTATTATATTATACTATATATTTAAATATATAGCAATATTATAATAATTGATAATTTACAATAAACTAAATCGGTGATAAAATAAGAGTATGATAGTTAGCAAAAAATTTTGATATAAGGAGAATAAAGATGTTTAAATGTGGCTTTTACGAAAAAGAGATAACGCCACCGCTAGGATGTGGAATACCAGGGTATTTTAGTATTCGTAGAGGTGTTGACGTTTTAGATAGGCTATACGCTAGGGCAATCGTAATAGAAGAAAATGCTGAAAAGGTTGCAATTCTTTCTATAGACGGACTTCATCCCAACAAACAAATTTGTGATAACATCGCAAAGAGAATTGAAGAGTATACGAAAATACCACGCGGTAATATTATGATAGCGTTTACGCATTCGCATACGGCAATCCCGTTCCGTTTTGAAGGAATTCCTTTTGAAGATGACAAGATTGTAAAAGATTCTATAAAAGGATACATAGACGTGTTTACAAGATTGGTTGCCGATTGTGCGATATTGGCAAACTTACGCATGAAACAAGTAAAACTAAGTTTTGCAAAAGGTGAAGTTTTGGGTATTTCTTTTTGCCGTGACTATTTCATGAAAAATGGTACGCCACAAACTAACCCACCGCGAACAAGCCCTGAAATTATTGCTCCTGTGACGGACTCAGACAAAGAACTTCCAGTCCTTATGGTTAAGGACGTTAACGATAATCCAGTTGGCGCGATTATAAGTTTTGCTTGCCATGCAGATTGTATAAGCGGTGAAAAACTATCAGGAGACTACGTTTCTATTCTTTCAAAGGAATTAAAAAAGGTTTATGGCGAAGAATTTGTCACTATTTTCTTATTAGGATGTTGTGGTGACGTCAATCATTTTGACGTATCAAAAAAAGAAGACGATACCGACCATTACGTAAAAATGGGTAAAAAAATTGCCGAAGAAGTAGTTAAAGTAGCGAGTAGGGCAAAAGTTTTAAAAAAAGTAGGAATTACCGCTAGTTTTGAATACATTAAAATTTCGCGCAGAGAAGTAGAACTAGAAAAAATAGAAGAAGCAAAGCATAGCATAGCAACTATTAAAGAGATAAAAGGGGTAAAAGTCTCTGCCGACAATACTAATCCAGACCAATATAAACTAGCAATGGCTAAAAGATTGCTAGGCTTTTTAGAGGCTACACCTGAATTTTTAGACGTTCCCGTTCAGTGTATTCAAATAGGAGAGTTTACAATTTACGGTTTTAATTCAGAAATTTTTACTGAATTCGGAAAACTTGTGAAAAAGGGAGATGGTACTGGCATAAATCTTGTAGCTACACTTTGCAACGAAGCATTTGGGTACGTTCCAACACGAGAAATGTTTTACGATACCATTTACGAGTCTTGCCCTGGCTCGAACCGATTACATAAAGAAGCTGGATATATTATGGCAAATAAATTAATATCAATGAAAAATAAAAAATAATTGCGTTGTTTTTAATATGAAAATTTATTAAGCGCAATAGTCAAGGAGAAAATGGGTACTGTATCAATTATGCTAAAAAACGTAGCAATATTCGTTTTGTTGGCTTTGCCAGGATATTTGCTCGTAAAATGTAAAATTTTAGACAAAAAACAATCGGGAGCATTGTCTATCTTATTAATGTACGTGGGAATGCCGTTTTTGATTTTCGCTAGCACTATTAATAACCTTACTTTAGATAGAGAACTTTTAGTGATAATATTGATTGTTATGGCAATTGGTATTGTCTACACTTTTGCAATGTTTTTTATGTCTAAGCCACTAACACAAAAAGAGCGCGAAGAAAAAACACAAGGAATGATGCGCTTTTCCGCGGTGTTTTCTAATAATGGTTTTTTAGGAATTCCTTTAGCAATAGCGGTATTTGGTGCAAATTCGCTAGTATCAACTGTCGTTATTATTTTAAATATTATTACAAATATTCTAATGTTTACTTTGGGAATATATCTAATTTCAGGAGACAAAAAAACAATTAGTTTGAAGAAAGCTTTTCTAAACCCGGTACTAATTGCCTTTATATTAGGCGTCATTGCTAATTTATTAAACGTAAATAAATATCTTCCCGAAGTTGGGACATATTCTACCTACTTTTCAAACGTGGTTGCCCCTATTTCTATGACGATTTTGGGGATGAAAATGGGAGACGTAAAATTTTTTGAGTTGTTCAAGTCGTGGAAAATATATTACGTTGCGATTTTAAAATTAGTTGTTTTTCCACTTTTGATAACTTTAATTGTATTTTTATTAAATAAAGTATTTAATGCTGTTAACGTAGATGTCGTTTTAGGTTTTCTAATAGCATTTTCAATGCCAACTGCAGGACTAGCATCGACCTTTTCGGATAGTTTTGGTGGAGATACTCAAAACGCAGTTGCTTTTACGTTAGGTACAACGATATTGTCTATTATAACAATTCCATTATTGTATTGGGGATTTTGCACGCTTTTGATTTAAGAAACACTAAAAAATTAACAACAATAAATAAATTATAACTATTTTATAAGTATTAGCTAAAAAAAGAACGATTTTTAAATCGTTCTTTTTTTATGTCTAATTCGCAAAATATAGTTTAACCAGTTTGCAATATTTATGCGAATATATTGAATTCATAGAGCTTTTGTGATATAATTAGTAAAATTATTTGTATTTAGGAGTATGTTTTTATGAAAAACTTATTGCTTATTGGTGACTCGATCCGTAGGGGATATGATAAATCTGTTAAAAAATCTTTAGATGGCAAGGTGAACGTGATTTTTCCGCAAGATAATTGCCGTTTTGCTTCGTATGTATTAAGACATTTTCACGAGTGGTTTGGTGAACTTGACGCTAATGATATAGACGTAATACATTGGAATGCAGGGCTTTGGGATAGTTTAAGATTGTTCGGGGAAGAGCCTCACACACCGCTTGATGTCTACGCCTATTATATTGAAAGAATATGTATAAGGATTAAAAAATTATGTCCTAATGCAAAGGTAGTATTTGCAACGTCAACCAAAGTCGTTTCCGAAGAAATGAGCGATAATTTTAAGCGCTATAATGAGGAAATCGAAGAATATAACGAAACTGCTGTAAACATTGTTAAAAAATATGGCTTCGAGATAAATGATTTGTATGCTCTTTCTGCAAGCTTACCTGTTGAAACACATTCCGACGCGGTTCATTATTATACACCAGAGGCAACAAAAATGTTTACAAATCAGGTGCTCTCCGCTGTTTCTCCTCTGTTGGGATTGGAAGAGATACCAAAATATGACGAGGATTTATATACAGATAGCCCGATTGGTATATAATTCAACGTTTTTAACGAATATAACGTCATTTCTTTGTGGGTAGAGCGAGCGAAGAGTCTTCTGAGGAAAATAAAAATATACTCAATAAAAACGTTAAAAAGCAAGTAAAAATAAAGACCTATAATAGCATTTTCACGCTTTTATAGGTCTTTTTTAATGTATTTTTTTAGAAAAATCTCACGATAGATTTTGTCCCACACACTTTAGGTCAATGTATAGTAAAACTCTCCCACATCTTGATTTGAACCATATAAATTGCTTGCATACGGCAAAAGGGATTGAATTTTTTGAAAATATATGATATAATAATATCGCAACACAGTTTAATATTAAAATAGCGTAGGCATACTATTGGTAAAGACGTATGCCCTTTATTCCTACGCTATGTTTGGAACTGTGTTGCAACTGTGGGTAATGCGTTTTTCGGTGCGTTGCCTGATGGTAGCGCACTTTTTATTAAAGGAGAATTGCTAATGAAAAAAATTTATAAGTGTATTTTTATGATTGTATTAAGTTTTACATTAATACTCACGCTTGCTGCTTGCAATAACGAAAGTGGAAATATCCCTCCACAACACACTTGTTTATATACTCAAAAAGTAATTGAAGATACATATAAGGCAAGTGAGCCTTCTTGTGATAGGAAAGCGAAATTTTACTATTCATGCACTTGTGGCGCAAAAGGTTCGGAAAAATTTGATGGCAATTATGGTGAACACAACTGGATAAATAACACTTGCTCTAGTTGTGGGGCTAATGCTAATCTAAATTATGCATTAAACAGTGATAATGATAGTTATAGAGTAATAGGAATAAGTAATAATTGCACTGATAAAGATATTGTTATTGCTCCCTCTTATAATAGTTTGCCCGTGGTAAATATTGGGGATTATGCATTTGACAATTGTGTCAATTTCGAAAGTATAGTTATACCAGATGGTGTAACAAGTATTGGTTATCGCTCGTTTTATAATTGTAGAAATTTAAAGAATATTAGTCTTCCTAATAGTATAGTAAGCATAAGCGAAGGCGCATTTTCTGGTTGCCTCGGATTAGCATACAATACAGAAAATAATATAAGATATTTAGGCAATAGTGAAAATTTATATTTATACTTAGAAAGTGCAATACCTCAAGAAATGTCGGGAACAGTAATAATAAATAAAGACTGTAAATTTATAAGTGAAAATGCATTTTATGGTTGTTCAAATTTGACAAAGGTGGAAATACCAAATAGTGTAATATCCATAGGAAAGTCTGCTTTCGTTTATTGTTCTAAATTGTCAAATGCAATTTTCGAAGAAGACAGTCAGTTGACTAAAATAAGCGAAGAATTGTTTCGCAGTTGTGATAATTTAACTGAAATTTCCATACCCAAAGGAGTAACAAGTATAGGAAAAGGTTCGTTCGAAAATTGCGGTAATTTAACCAAGATAGAAATACCAAACAGCGTAATAACCATAGAAGAGTCTGCTTTTTCTCATTGTTATAAATTGTCAAATATAATTTTTGAAGAAAACAGTCTGTTAACTAATATTGGCTTCCGCTCGTTCTATTTTTGCACAAGTTTAACAGAATTCACCATGCCTATTACAATGAAATGGATAGGTGGTTCTGCTTTTGACACATGTTCTAAATTAACAAATATAAATTTTAATGGCACTATTATCGAGTGGGGAAAGTTAAGTAAAAGTATGAGTTGGTCTCTTTATATACCAGCAAATTATGTTCAATGCATTGATGGAAAAGTTTCAATTAAATAAATGTAAAATTAACTGGCATAGAAAGAACTTAATACAATATATCACAAGAAAAATCAACAAAGCAAAATATATCGGGAGAGTTGCGTAAACCTATAAATTTTAATCTTTTGGGTGGTATAGATTTTTCATCACTTTTATCTTATAAAAACGGGTAAAAGTGGGCAAAAAATACTTTTTGTCCCACACACATACCCTAAAAACGAGATTTAGTTTGTGTCTTTTGACACGACTTCGTTTAACCGTAAGGTTAACACAGTTTTAAGCGATAGCGAAAACTTAATTTATAATATTAAAGATGCAAAGCAATTGAAAAAGATATAATTGTGTGATATAATAAAGAAAAACTAAAAAACTTTTAGTTGGAGAAAATTGTGCAACAATCTGAAATTTTAAATTTTTCGCAACAAATTAGTAATGGGCTTAAAGAGACAAGCGCAGATGGGGCAAGTTTGGCTTTTGATTCTAAATACGGCATAATGTTTTGTGCGTATATGCCAGGCAAACAAGGGAATTATGGCGAATCAAGGGGCAGAATTAGTTTGTCTTATTTCCCTGCATCGCAACCAACTAATATTAAATTTGTTGAAATAGATGAATCAAAAGGCGTTTACTGTCCTAACATATTAGGGTTAGGGGACGGTAAGGTAAGAATTATTTATGAAAAAGATAGCGTGTCTGAAGGAGATCATCAAACGGTTTATAAAGACTTTGACTTTTTAACGGAAAATCTTTCGGACGAACAAGTCGTTATGTTAAAAAAAGAAGACGGCTCAATAGTTCCGCTTTGCTCTACCGAACAGTTTAACTATTTGCAAAGTAAAGGCTATAGTAATCAAAAATACGTTCATACAGAGCAAATTGCTTTTGGTAGTCATACTATTTTTCGTTTAGAAGACGGTTACGTGTACGGAGCAATAACAAGTTATTGGGCAGAGCCTATTTTATACCGTTCTAAAGATAATCTTGCAACGTTAGAATTTTTTGCAATTTGTCCATATTCTGCGCAATACGAATTGGACTATAAATTCACAAATGGGAAAATTAAGGCAGTTTTTAGAACTCCGTCGGAGCGCAATTCTATTTTTTATACGGAAAGTGTGGATAACGGCAAAACTTGGAGTGAACCATATTTAATTAAAGATAGCGTGCCTTGTAGGCCGAGAGTAATTAATTATAATAACGGAGTGCTTGTTGTAGCAAATCATTATAATAAAGAAACGGGTAATCGCCCGGAAATACAACAAGCAAGAACAAGTGTTAGAACGTATCTTGTTAATGACGGAGAAGTTCCTAACGAAAAAACTTTAGTAAAAGAATTATATAGCAAGTGTGGGATAGTAAACGTTTGCGTAACCGACGTTTTAGGTGACGTTTATTTTGCATATAGCACGTCTGAACTTGCGTTAGAATATCAAAACGGCAATCCTAAAGTTCGTGGCAAAGATGCAATTAGATACGTGAAACTTGGCGATTTGTCTTAAATGAAAATTAAAAATTAAAAATAGTTAATAAAAGAACGGCTATAAAAGCCGTTCTTTTTACGTTACCTTACCCTGCAACAACTCCGCGAAGTATATTTTATTCGATAAAATCGCAAAAAAGGGTATTGCGCAAAGGTTTAGTTTTATGTTATAATATAATAAATAGTAGGAGGTAACTTATTATGAACAAGAAATTAAAAGTAATATTAACGGTGTTAATGACTATTATTTGCTCTATTTCTGTTATTGGTTGTGGCGAGACGCAACAAGAGATAAGCGAGCAAAAGGTAATGAATTTATCTCTTAATCCAAAAGTAGAATTTATTTTAGATAAAGACGATAAAGTAGTAAGCGTAAACGCTTTAAACGAAGAAGGTAACGTGATCGTTGGTGCGGAAACGTTTATTGGCAAAACTGCGGAAGAATCGGCAACTTTATTCGTTCAAATTTGTAACGAAACGGGCTATATTGTATCAGGCAATGTAGAAGTTGGCGAAAATAAACTTCAAATATCTTTCTCGGGCGATGCTAAAAATGCAGAAAAGTTATATAATTCAGTAAAAGCAAAGGTTAACGAGTATTTTACGGCGGAAAATATAACGGCGCAAATTGAAAAAGCGTCACAAATAACTAAAGAACAATTAGAAAAGTTAGTTGCAGAGTGCGAGCCGTATTTCAATGAAGCGAAAGTAAAGGCAATGGAATATAACGAACTTATTTCAACCCTTGTAAAATCTCGCGCGGAAACAGCGGAATTTTATTCACAAGAATTGAAAAAGGCGTATTATGAATCCAAAGCGTTTGCTTTTGAAAAAGCGGAAATGGAAACAATTAGATTTCAAGCGGGGTTAGATGAGTTTACTGCGTCCGCCTTTTGGTACGCTTTTAAAATATACGAAGGGTTAATAGATGAGATAGAAGAATCTAGGGCAACGGTACTTTTAAAAGATCATAGTCCGTACCAAGTATTATTAAAAGCCTTCCGTGAGGCAAAGGTTAGATATATAAAATACAGAAACTACGTGGCTAATTTAGAACAATCTGACGTTACAGAGCAAATACTTGCTCAATTAGAAACTTATAAAACGGCAGTAGAAACAGCGGAAACAAGTCTTGTAGCAAAAGCGGAAGAATTGCATAAGTCTTTTGACGAGGCTAAACTCGAATTAAAAGGGTATTACGATTCAACTATTGAAATAATTGAAGGATACTCTAACAAAACTAAAGAATTAGCAAGCGAGATATCCGCTAAACAAAAAGAAATTTACGAAGATTTCTTTACGACTTTTGAAATTACTTATACTACGGAAATTGCAAAAGCAAAGGCAACTTGGAAGAGTATGAGAAACGAACTTATTATAGCCAACCAAGAATAGGCAACATCAACCCAAAAAAGAAAAACACAAAAAAGCAAGGCGTTTCGCCTTGCTTTTTAATATAAAGTTTTTATAAAGTTTTTAAGGGTTTTTAGTTGCTAATATATATTTATAGTGTTATTATAGATACGTTAAACAATTTACAAAAAGTATAAAAGGTAGAAAATGAAGAAATTATTAACTTGTTTTTGTTATACAGACGTGCACAATATGCAATCTATGCTCGACTATCCAACCACGGTTAGAAAATCTTTAATAGACGGTTGCGATTTAGCGGTAAAAGAGTTTGGCGTTAGCGACGTGACTATAATGGGCGGAGATAACGTTTCAGACTATCCGTATTGGAATAAATCTTGCGCGCTCCCTAAGAAAAACTTTCTTGATATAAAAGAAAAAATGCACAAGATTGTTTCAAAAAGTGCTAAAAACGGCAAAGTTATTTACGTTGCGGGCAATAACGATATGATTTTAGGCGATATTGCAACTGAAGAAAACGCGCCGTATAACACCACCGATTATTACGACTTAATGGACGATGCTTTTGGCAAACTTGACGATAGCGAAAAATTTGTAATTATCGATAAAGAAAAGCCAACCGAATTTTATTTAGGCGCATTCCATTACGTAGTTAACGGCATAGACTTTATTGGTATAAATATCGACCCAAACACCGCTTTTAATTCTCACGAAGGTTATTATAGCGACGAAAGTATGCTTTGGGTAAAAAACAAACTTAACGAAATTGACCCAAACGGCAATAAATGCGTGTTTATCGTTGGGCATTTATCGGCTATATATTACTATACTTACGGCGAATTAAAAGAAACTATGATAAACGGCAACGTTTCATTGTTTTACGATATTTTTAAAGGTCATAAAAACGCCTTTTACCTTTACGGCCACGTTCACGGAGAAAAGGCTTGCTATAAAGAGTATTCTTCGGGCGCAGTTTTGCATATAGGTAAAGACAATTTGCCATTAGGCTATGATTTAAAAGAAGAAAACTCTAAAGGAAAAGATTACGAATTTTCTTTCGTGCATATGGGTGGGCTTAGACCTTTTCACGACGTTAGTTTTGAAAATGATGCACTTGTCGGCTATGGTGGCGGTAATGAATTAAAAACCTTTTTCAAAACGGCAACGCCAACGCTTGCGCAATATTTAGTTTTTGAAGTTTTTGAAGACCGCGTAGTTTTCTATATTAGAAATACGGGCACGAAAGAAGGTTATAAAAAAACTGACAAATTAAAAGAATATACGGTATACTTAGTTAAATAATAAAAAGCAAGGCATTGCCGAATCCCTACAAGGGATTCGGCAACTAAATAAATCCTTGATTTTATATATTATTTGTGCTATACTTGAGCGGTGAATTTAATTAGGCGCTAAAAATATAGAAGACGCTAAAGGATAAAATATGGAAAACTACGTTCTTTCTTTGATTGCTGGATTTTTTGCAATGGCTTTTGTTATGATTGCGTACTTTGTAAAAAAGAAGGGGTTATATCTACTTTTTCAGTTGCTTTGCATTATTTGTTTAGTAATTTCATATTTCTTTAACGCACAATTTTTTGCAATGATAGGTCTTTCCGTTGGGCTTTTAAGAACGGTTACCTTCTTTATTTTTGAAAACAAAGGTAAGGTTGCGCCTATATATTGGTCGGTTATTTTTTCAGCTTTAACGCTTGCATCGTATTTTATAGTAAACTTTGGAATACTAAAAACCGCGCAACCGCTAGACGTTTTATGTTTATTAGCCCTTTGTATGTACGCCTTTATATTTAGAATAAGAAATTTAAAAATAGTTAGATTTACAATGATAATTCCAACAATTTTATCTATTTTATTCAACGTTTTAACACACGCGGCGCTTTTTGCAACCTTGTCTTACGCCTTTGAACTTGGCGCAAACGTGGTTTCTATCTTTAAATATCACGTGTTTAATAAAAAAGACTCTATCGATAATAACGATTGATAAAGTGAAAATGAAATACAAAACAAAAAGAACGATTGTAAAATCGTTCTTTTTTATTATAGTAAAGAATTTTCTTTGCGGTAGCGTGAAGGAGATTTACCCATAAAATTTTTAAACTGTCTTTCAAAGTATATAATATTTGTAAACCCGTGACGTTTTGCAATATTTAAAACACTTTCGTTTTTGTCGTACAAAAGGTCTTCACTTGCCCTTTGCAATGCAATTTTATTTTTGTAAACTATAGGCGAAAGCCCCGTTTGCTCTTTAAACAAACTATAAAAACGCGACGTGCTTATATAGCATAAAGATGCTAAATATTCTACGGTAATTTGCGATTTATAATGCTTTTCTATGTATTTAACGGCAGGCAAAATTCTTTCGTTTATCATTTTTGATGGCAAAACTTTAACTTTAGGTAAAATTTTCCCACACATTTCGTAAAATGCTGACACCGCTAAAAAAGAATTTTCATCTTTGCAAAACTGATACTTTTCCACCTTTTTTAGCAACGTATACAAATCGTTAAAATCTAAATTATCTATTAGTTGAATAGGTAAATTTTTATTTAAAAAAGGGTCGTTTTTAGCCGTGAAAGAAAAGTGCAAAGAGTGAAACGATATTTTAGGTTTACCCGACCAGTTTGCTAAATAAGTCGTGTTTTTAGGGATATAAAGAATATCCCCCGCCTTTAAATTTATAATAGAATCGGTTGTTTTTATAACCCCTTCGCCCTCAAGCATAAACACAAAGTTATGGCAAGGGCGTAAAACGTTAGTATAATCATAAGTTTGGGGTTTATTATAACTGTATTTTATAGATAGTAAACAAGATAAATTTTCTTGAATATTTAAGTAAAACATAGCGCCTCGTAGTAGAATAGGTTTACTTTTTAGTAGTATTTTATATTATAATGGCTTGAAAAATAAAAGTCAATTGTTTATAATATAATTATAAAAAGGAGAATATAAATGAAGGCAATAGTAATAAATAACGACCAAACACTTAGTTATACAAACGTACCTAATCCAGTTATAAAAAACGGCGAAGTTATAATAGAAGTATATGCATCGGCGTTAAACCGTGCGGACCTACTTCAAAGGGAAGGAAACTATCCACCACCTCCGGGCTGTCCTGAATGGCCGGGGCTTGAAGTTGCAGGTATTATAAAAGAAGTTGCAAAAGACGTTACTAAATGGAAAGTTGGTGATAAAGTGTGCGCTCTTTTAGGTGGTGGCGGTTACGCAGAATACGTTTCCGTTCCTGCCGATATGGTTATGCCTATTCCTAAAGGGCTTTCTTACGTTGAAGCGGCGGCAATACCAGAAGTATATATGACTGCATATCTCAATCTTTTCTACGTAGGCAATGCGAAAAAGGGCGAAACTTTACTTATGAATGCGGGCGCAAGCGGACTTGCAAGCGCAGTTATTCCTATGGCTAAAGCGTTTGGGCTTCGCGTTATAACAACGGTACTTGGCGAAGACAAGGTTAAAGAAGTTGCATACCTTAATGCAGATAGGGTTGTTGATACTACTGTAGAAGACATTGCCGAAGTTTTAAAAGAAGAAGAAAAGAACGGCACGCCTGTAAATATTGCTATCGACTGTTTGGCGGGCGAAGTTTTAGGCAAATGTCTTAAATACGTTGCAAGGGGTTGTAGATGGATTCAAATAGCAACGCTTGCAGGGGATTATTCTAATATAGATTTTAGAAATATTTTCGTTAAAAATATTAGAATTATCGGCAGTACTCTTCGTAGCAAAACACCAGAAGAAAAGGGTCAACTTTTAAACGACCTTGTTAATAAAACTTGGGAAAAGTTTGAAAGTGGCGACATAAAAGTTAAAATTTATAAAACTTTCCCACTTGAAAAAGCGGATGATGCTCAACAAGTTTTATATCGTGGCGAAAACGTAGGTAAAGTAGTACTTATCGTTAAGGAGTAAAAATATGCCAAAAGTAAAGCAAATAATTTTTACAAAACCTTATATGGCAGAATATTTAACCTTAAACGACCTTGATTTTAGCAAAATTAAGCCAAATCAAGTTGTTGTAAAAACCGTTGTTTCTAGTATAAGTTTAGGAACGGAACGTGCAAACTACGTTGGTGACGTTAACGTTGCGGCAGTTAGGAATGCTCCGACCGAAGCAATATTCCCAAGGCGTACGGGATATAGTAGCGCGGGAGAAGTGGTTGCGGTTGGCGACGGTGTAAAAAAGGTTAAAGTTGGCGACAGGGTGGCGGTTTTTTGCGGTCATCACGTAAATTATAACGTTGTAAGCGAAGATAGGGTGGTAAAAATTGATTACGATAACGTTTCTTACGAAGAAGCGGGTTACGGATATATAACCACTTTCCCACTTGCCGCCGTTAGAAAAGTTAGGGTAGAATTAGGCGAAAGCCTTATGGTAATGGGTTTAGGTCTTTTAGGTCAAATATCGGTAATGTACGCGCATTGCGCAGGCGCTTACCCCGTTATTGCGTGTGACCCCGTTTTAGAGCGCAGGGAAGAAGCACTTAAAAACGGTGCGGATTACGTTTTTGACCCGTTAGACGCTAATTTTGAGAAAAACGTGCGTGCGGTATGCCCAAACGGCATAAATACTGCGATTGAAGTAACGGGTGTTGGCGCAGGGCTTGAAGAAACGCTTGACTGTATGGCTAAAATGGGTAGAGTTGCATTACTTGGCTGTACAAGAAATAGCGATTTCACTATCGACTATTATAAAAAAGTACACGGTCCTGGCATAACCCTTATCGGCGCGCATACTTTTGCTAGACCTGAAAAAGAATCTTATCCTGGGCACTTTACGCATGAAGACGACATTAAAACAATGATTAAACTTTGTTCGGCAGGCAGATTACCTATCAAAAATTTAATAAAAGAAACACATAACCCAAAAGACTGTCAAGCCGTTTTCACTCGCCTAGCAAACGATAAAAATTTCCCACTTGGCGTTCAGTTTGATTGGAGAGAAGAATAATGAAAAAAATAAAAATTGCTCAAATCGGCATGGCGCACGACCACGCAGGCGTAACCTTTAGCGCTTTATCTAAAATAGATGATTTTGACGTGGTTGGATACTGCACCGTCCCTGAAGATGAAAGCGAGTACGCAAGCCAACAACAAAAAATTAAAAGCAATGAAGAGTATTTCAAAAATGCCAAGCGATACACGGTAGAAGAAATTTTATCTATGCCTGATTTAGATGCGGTTGTTATTGAAACTTTTGACCTTAATCTTGTTAAGTACGCAAAAATGGCGGCGGAAAGGGGACTTCACGTTCAAATGGATAAAGCCCCGGGCGAAAGCGCTAAGGAATACGAAGAACTACTGTCTATTATAAAAAGCAAAAATCTTGCATTTTCTATCGGGTATATGTATAGATTTAACCCCTTTATTAAAAGCGTTTACGAAAAGGTTTTTAGTGGCGAGATAGGAAAAGTTCATACCGTAGATGCGGAAATGAGTTGTTATATGAACACTAATAAAAGAATTTGGCTAGAACAATTTAAGGGCGGTATGATGCAGTTTTTAGGTTGCCATTTAGTAGATTTAGTCGTGCAATTAATGGGCGTACCTACCGAAATTATTCCGTATAATTTCAGTACGGGCGCAAATAACGTTGACAGTTTAGACGTAGCGTTTAGCGTTTTTAAATATAAAAACGCATTAGCAACTATAAAAAGTAGCGTTATAGATTGCGGTGGTTACGTAAGAAGGCATTTAACTATTAGTACAAATAATAAGACGATTGATATAAGACCGCTTGAAAAATTAGAAGTTGCGCCGTCTATTATCTCAACTAAAATGACAGAGTATTGTCACGAAAAGGGTTGGCACGATTTAGGTATTACGTCTGATACGGGCGCGTTTGATAGATATGAAGCAATGCTTTTAAATTTTGCTAAAATGATTAGGGGTGAAGTCGGTTACGTTATCGATTTGGAAACGGAAGCAAGAATTCATAGATGTTTACTTTCCGCTTGCGGAATAGATTGCGACTATAAAGGCGAAATTAAAATATAAAAAAAGAACGATATTTAATCGTTCTTTTTTTAACTTATTCGGTTTTTTGTCCTATAAACATACCGTTTTGAATTAATTTTTCTTTAAGAGCGGTAATAGGCACGTCACGTACGCTAAGTCCGCTTTTTATAATTAAACCAATCGCAGTTCCCGCCGCTTCGCCTATTGATGAAACGGTAGGAATTATTCTATAAGATGCTTGTGCGCCGTGGTCTGAAGAAATACATCTACCTGCAACTAGTAAATTGTTTAATTTTTTAGGGATAAGGCAACGGTAAGGAATAGTGTAGTATTCGCCTAGCGGGAAGAAGAAATGGCTTGTTCCAGAGCCTTCGGGGTTGTGAATATCTATATCGTAATTACAAGCGGATATTCCGTCTTCAAATTTAGTAAAAGACCTACAATCGCTTTCAGTTAAAACGTAATCTCCAACAATTTTTCTGCTTTCTCTAATTCCTATTTCGCTAGCGGTAATTAAATAAGTATCGTTAAAACTTGTGGTGTGCTTTTTCATAAATTCGTACACTTCAAACACTTGCTTGCGCGCTATAATTTCCGCATCGGTTAAATCTTTAACGGAAGTTGGGTCTTTTTTTATAACTCGGGTAGTATTAAAATGTAAAACGTTAGGTAAAAGTGTTCTAAACACCAAAATATTTTCACGTGGGTTAATAAATTCGTTGTTTGCTAAACTTTTAGCGTAGGCTTGTTGAAGTGCGGGTAAGTCTTTCATAAATTTTTCAACGTCAACGTTTCCAACGCGAAAGCACAACGTCATAGGCTGGCATAAATTATCTTTTTCTCTACCTAAAAGAGTAGGGCATTTTGCAAGATATGCAACTTGAGCGTCACCGGTAGCGTCTATATAATAATCGGCTTTTATATCAATAACGCCATTAACCGTAGCAATAGATATTGATTTTATATTTCCTTTTTCCTTTTTAACCTTAAATAAGTAAGAGTGAAATAGTATATCAACGCCCGCATCAGTTAGCATTTCGTTTAAAATAAGTTTTAGGTCTTCGTCTATAAACCTACGGTTATTGTATGCGTTTTTTTCTTTTAATTTTTTTATAATATCGTCAAGTATTCCCGTAGAAAGATTGATAATTTTTTCGTTTATTTTCGTATTATAAGGCATAAAAGGTGTCACAAAACAATTAGTCGTTGCCCCACCAAGGCAATTTGCTTTTTCTATTATAATAACTTTTGCACCTTCTCTTGCTGCGGCAAGCGCCGCCGACACGCCTGCAAAACCTCCGCCAACTACTGCTAAATCGTATTTTTGCATAAATACCTCCTAATATAGATTATTTTATCATTCTAATATTAACTTTTCTATCACAAATAACGCTAAAAACTTGAACAAAAGATATATTTATGATAAAATTAATAAAAAATGTATAATTAGGTGAACAATTGCAAAATTTACAAACGTTGATTTCTCAAATAGAAAAGGGCAGAGAGATACATATTAGTATCTTAGACCTTAACGGTATTTTAGATACCCCTTTGACTAAAATATCTTTTAAAAACGTTATACACTCTAAAGCGTTTTGCGATATGGCTAAGTCTACCCCTAAAGGCTACGGAAGGTGTATTGAGTGTAAGAACAAGGCGAACAAAAAAGCAAAAACCGAAAAAGCACCGTTTTGCGGGCATTGTAGTTATGGTTTATACGAATTAGCATACCCCGTTATTCAAAGCGGAAACGTAGTTGCTATTATTTACGTTGGCAACGCCGTTATTGACGAACAAATTTCAAAAAGCATTATTGAAAGGGCGTCTAAAAAAACGGGTGTCGATAAAAATTTACTATTTTCTGAACTTAATAACGCCGAAAAAATTGAAAGCGAAAAAGAACTTTACGAAATTGCCGAAATAGTATCAGACTATATGAAAATGCTATGCGATATAGCCCCAAAAAATAAAAACAATATTCATTGGCTTGTATCTTTAATAAAAGAGCATATAGATGAAAATTATAGTGAAGACCTATCTCTTAAAGAAATAGCAAATACCTATCAAAAAAATGAAAAGTATTTAGGTAGGCTATTTAAAGAGCAAATGGGAATAAGTTTTTCAAGTTATTATAATAGCGTGCGATTAAAAAAGGCAGAAGGTCTTTTACAAAACAGCAGTTTAAAAGTATTAGATATTGCGCTTGAATGCGGGTTTAATAACGTTTCTTATTTTAATAGATTGTTTTATAAAAAGCACTCTATTTCGCCAAAAGAATATAGAAAAGCAAATGATAGGATAATAAAATAATTTACCTTTTACAATCTTCTTTTTACTTTAAAAATCTAATAAATACCTTTACAAACGGGGTAAATAGTTGTATAATCAAGGGGTGAAAAAACTTTAAATACTTTTAGGGAGATTTTCATGAAAAAACCATTAATCGGTATGTTTGGTGTGATAAACGATATCAAAGAAGCAATTATGCCAGAGCCATACGTAAATGCCGTTGTAAAAGCAGGTGGTATTCCAATAGCGTTTCCGTATCTTAAAGATGAAGAAATGCTCAACCAACTTTTATCAATGTGCGATGGTTATTTCTTTATTGGTGGGGAAGACGTAGACCCGTCAAGATACGGCGAAGAAAAAAGAGAAGTTTGCGAAAAAACAAATCCTTTACGTGATGATTACGATTTTAAAATATTCGATTTATGTTTTAAAACAAGTAAACCAATCATTGGCATTTGCCGTGGCTCGCAAATTATTAACGTTGCTATGGGTGGAACTTTATATCAAGATTTATTAACAGATACATCAATTACCGTAAAACATAAAAACGATAGCGTTGATATTGTTGAAAACACCCCACTTCATCAACTAATAGGTAAGAACAATATGTTCGTAAATTCTTTTCACCATCAAGCCGTAAAAGACGTGGGCAAGGGCTTAAAAGTTATGGCAATTTCGTCAGACGGCATCATTGAAGGCACTTATTTAGATAGTGATAGATACGTGCGCGCATATCAATGGCACCCTGAAAGACTTGTTGATACAAGCGAAGAAAACCACTTATTATTCGTAGATTTTATCAACGCGTGCAAAAAGAAATAATCGTTTTTCAACGTGTAAAATTTAGCCGTTAAAATTATTCTTTAAAAAAGATAAAATACCTTTACAAAAGGTATAATAAGTTGTATAATCAAATAAAAAATAAAAGTTCTAAGGAGCGTAAAAATATGAAATTAATTATTAAAGAAAACTATAACGATATGAGTAAATGGGCTGCAGAACATATCGCTAACGCGATTAACAACCACAAAGAAGACCGTCCTTTCGTGCTCGGCCTTCCAACAGGTTCTTCTCCACTTGGCGTTTACAAAAACTTAATAGAAATGAATAAAGCGGGCAAAGTAACTTTTAAAAACGTTGTAACTTTCAATATGGACGAATACGTTGGTCTTCCAAGAGAACACGACCAAAGTTATTGGTACTTTATGCACGACAATTTCTTTAACCACATTGATATTCCAAGAGAAAATATCAATATTTTAGACGGCATGGCAAAAGACTTAGAGGCAGAATGTCAACGCTACGAAGATAAAATTGCATCTTACGGCGGTATCGATTTATTTATGGGTGGTAGCGGTGTTGACGGTCACATTGCATTCAACGAACCGTTTACTTCTTTAACTTCAAGAACAGGCGTTCGCGCTTTAACTGAAGATACTTTAATCGTTAACTCTCGTTTCTTTGGTAACGACGTTAATAAAGTTCCTAAAACAGCACTTTCAGTAGGTGTTGGTACGGTTTGTGATTCAAAACAAGTTATGCTTTTAATTAGCGGTCATAACAAAGCGCGCGCATTACGTCATTGCGTAGAAGGCGGTGTTGACCACGCGTGGACAATTAGCGCTTTACAATTACACAAAGACGGTATTATTGCTTGTGACGAGGCTGCTTGTGGCGAATTAAAAGTTGATACTTATAAATACTTTAAAGAAATCTATAAAGACGAGAAGTAAATCTTTTGCTAAAGCAAAATCTTTGTAAAACGAAAAATAATTAAAACTATAAAAGCGAAGGAAATTCCTTCGCTTTATCTTTACAAATTGTGTCAAGCAAAATCTTTTCAAAAGGGAAATAAAAATGAAAGTTTATATAATTAGGCACGGTGAAAGCGAAACGAACGTTAAGGGAATATGGGCAGGATGGCTCGACGCAAATTTAACCGAGCAAGGCAAAGAAGACGCAAAACTTGCAAAAGAAGTGCTTTCGGGTGTTAAGTTCGATAAGGTTTATTCAAGTGACCTTAAAAGGGCAATGCAAACTGCTAGCATCTGCGCGCCCGATTACGAAGTGGAAACAAGCGCTCTTATTAGAGAAATTAACGTGGGCACTTTAGCGGGTAAAGAATCCAATTCATTATCAGAAGAAGATAAAAAGGTTTATAGTGAATTTGGTTATAAAAGCGTTGGCGGAGAAAGCCTTGACGAATTTAATGAAAGGGTTTTAAACTTTAAAAGTATGCTTGAAGGGAAAAACTATCAAAACGTAGCAGTTTTTGCGCACGCTGGGGTTTTAAGAAGATTTTTATATTCCGTTTTAGAAACGACAATACCAATCAAAAACTTTTGTTGTAAAAATTGTACAGTAATAGTTTTTGAATTCGATAACTCAAACTGGAAACTACATAGTTTAATTAACGTAAAATAAAAGAACCGTTTTGGGTTCTTTTTTAATTTTTATATTGAAAATTTTAATATTTTCTTGTATAATAAATACATTAATAAACAAAAGTTAACGATTAAAGGAAATATATTTATGGGTTATATTGCATCTGAAAAACGTTATGAAAAAATGGAATATAGAAAATGTGGCGAAAGCGGATTAAAACTTCCTTCAATATCACTTGGCCTTTGGCACAATTTTGGTGATAACGGCAATTTTGAAAATATGAAGAATATGTGTTGTACCGCCTTTGATAATGGTATTACACATTTTGATTTAGCCAATAACTACGGCCCAATGCCAGGTAGTGCGGAAAGAAATTTTGGCAAAATTTTAAACAAGTATTTAAAACCTTATCGCGATGAAATAATCATAAGCACTAAAGCCGGCTACACTATGTGGGACGGACCTTATGGCGACTATGGCAGTAGAAAATATTTAATGGCTAGTTTAGACCAAAGCCTTAAAAGAATGAATATCGATTACGTTGATATTTTCTATCATCATAGAATGACGCCTGAAACCCCATTATACGAAACGATGTGGGCGCTTAACGATATCGTTAAAAGCGGTAAAGCCCTTTACGTAGGACTTTCTAACTATAACGGCGAAACAATGTTAAAGGCTTCCCAAATTTTAAACGAATTACATTGTCCGTTTATTATCAATCAAAATAGGTACTCTATTTTTGATAGAACTATTAAAAATAACGGCTTATTAGATAGCGCTATTTCCGCTAAAAAGGGATTAATTATTTTTAGCCCGTTAGCGCAAGGTTTACTAACGGGTCGTTATTTGAACGGCGTTCCAAGCGATAGCCGTGTAAAAACCGACGGTAGATTTTTAAATGAAAAACATCTTACTTTTGAAACGTTAGGCAAAATAGAAAAATTAAACGAAATTGCTAAAAGGCGTGGTCAATCGTTAGCGCAAATGGCTCTTTCGTGGATTTATAGTCAAGAAGGCATAACAAGCGTTTTAATAGGCGCATCAAAGCCCGAACAAATTACCGAAAATTTAAAGATGGTTCAAAACCTTAACTTTACTAAAGAAGAACTTTTAGAAATTGACAATATCGTACTTTAATATAAAGGGGAAATTATGATTAAAATTATGTTTGTATGTCACGGAAATATCTGCCGTAGCCCTATGGCGGAATTTTTGCTAAAAGACCTTATTTAAAAACGGGACTTGTTTGGTTAAAAAGTTGTCCTTTCTAGTGATTGTCAAATAATAAAGTTAGTGCTATACTATGCTTGCTAAAATTTTTAATAGTAGGTTAAACATGAATAGAAGAACAAAAGTTATACTAACTGAATACGTGCCGCTTATTATTGCTTTTATTTCTACGGTACTTTGCGCTATAATTTTTAAGCAAGACTTAGTCAAAACTATACCCGTTTGCTTTTCTTTAGTAATCGTACTATTAAGTGCTCGCGCAAATAAAATTTGTTATCTATTAGGCGCAACTAATTGTTTAATTTATATAGTAGGGTATTTAATGGAAGGGCTTTACGGCTCGTTTTTACAAACGCTATTTAGCGCCGTTATGCAGTTTGCAACGTTTTTCTATTGGAAAAAGAATTCTTATAAACACGCAACAAAGTTTAGAAAAATGAGTGTTTTATTCAGAATTTTATTAGTGATTGTAATTTTAGTATTAACGGCAATTGCAGTAGTAACGCTTAAAAATTTAAACGGAAAGGAAGTATTTTTAGACGCTTTTACTCTAGTTCTTGGTATAGTAGGTCCAATACTTACGCTATTTGCCTTTATGGAATATTTACCACTTGCAGTACTTGCGCAAGCGTTAACGCTTATAATGTGGATAAAAATAACCATATCAGGAAGTATTGCAAATATAACCTACGTTATACTATCACTTTATAATACGTATATGATGGTACGCCTTAGTTTAACGTGGATTAAACTATATAAAGAACAAAAAACACTTGATAAAAAGGCTAATTAAAGGTATAATATTTTTGGTGAAATTATGATTAGAATTATGTTTGTGTGTCACGGAAATATTTGCCGTAGCCCTATGGCGGAATTTTTGCTAAAAGACCTTGTTAAAAAATCGGGCGAAGAAGACCTTTTTGAAATTAAAAGTAGCGCGACAAGTAGCGAAGAACTTGGCAACCCCGTACACTACGGGACTAAAGGCGTACTTGACAGGTTAGGCATTTCTTGCAAGGGTAAATACGCCGTGAAATTAACTGCAAGCGACTATCAAAAGTACGACTATTTTATCGGTATGGACGAAAGAAACCGCTACAATATGGTAAGGCTATTTAACGGCGATAAAGACAATAAAGTTAAACTTTTAATGGATTTTACCGATACCCCCGGCGACGTTGCCGACCCTTGGTGGACGGGTAATTTTGAAGAAACCTACCACGACGTTTCTAAAGGCGTAAAAGCATTATATGAATATTTAAAAAAATAAAAACGCTTTTAAAAAGCGTTTTTTATTTGTTTATTTTTATAATATTTGGGGTTTTAATATAATTAAGTTTGTATTTTTTAATTAGTTTAAATGCTTTAAAAATGCAATTTACTTCGTAAACGTCGTTAGCGCTATGCGCATCACAGCCAACAACAACGGGCGCGCCGATTTTGCCTGCAATTTTCCAAAACAAGTTGTTTGGATAAATTCTATTTTCTCTAATACCAAGTAAATTCAATTCTAAAGGAATATTAAGTTCTTTAGAAGTTTGGCAAATTCTTGTCATTTCGCTTACGTAATCGCTATTTTTCCCAGTAAAGTTTATAATATCTGGATGGGCAACGTAAGTAAAAACCCCCGTTTTCATCGCTTTTATAATAACGTCAACGTAAATGGCAAGTTCTTCTTTTGTTTCCGTTGTTTTATATAAAGAGTGTTTGCCGTTTTTATGTTCTGCCGAATAAAAGTGTTGACCTAAAATTAAATATTCTGCGCCGTTTTCCTTTGCCGTTTTTAGCATTACGTCAAAATACTCTTCATAGTATTCCATCTCAAAACCGATAATAATATCTATTTGATTTAAGTACTTTTCCCTTAACGATTTAATACTGTCAAAATAATCTTGGCATTCATTAATTGGCAGTCTATATTTAGACTCTGTGCCGTCTTCTCTAACTAGTGGAATATGCTCGGAAAAGCCAAGTTTTTTAATGCCGTTGTTTATTGCATTTAATATATATTCTTCGTCTTCGCCTACCGCATGGTTACACCTTTTTGTGTGAGTGTGGTAGTTGTAATCAAGTTTTTTAAGCATAAGACAATATTAGCACACTTTATTATAAAAGGCAACTAAAAACTAAAGGCGAAGCGTTAAAAACGCTTCGCCTAAATATTATATTTTAATCTATAAATTCGCCCATAATTTCATCTAACATAAAGGTGTTTAAATCTTTATTTAAACTAATTGCAATCCAAAGTTTAACGTAAATTGCAGGTATTGTAGAAAGTGGTAAAACCACAAGAGAAAGGGTGTCAAAAAGTTCGGTACTATCGTAATTTTTTCCACCCCTAACGTTAGGAATAAAGATAGGAATTTTCTTTTCTTTTGCCAATTTGCAAAACTTAACTAAGTTTTCGCTATGGGTGTTTAACGTTCCCGAATGGTAAGGCTTAATTAAAACTGCATTGTACTTATCAAGGTCGTAATCAAAACTATCTCCGGGCACGCTATTTATAAACAATATTTTAGGCGATGGAACAAAATCTACAAGCCCAATAGCCCCTTTACCGTCAAGTTTGGGCAAATCGTTAAATTTAATGATAGAGTTTTCCCCCTTAACGTATTCGCCGTAAGAAATGCCGTCAATCGAGCAAACTGTATCGCTCGCTTCGTTATGACTAACAATTCTAGTCGCGTAGAAAAATTCAACAGGGCCGTCTAAAGAATTTCTATAAGAAACAAAAACACCGCCTTTTTTATGTTTAGAAATAAATTCAACGGCGCCCAAGAAATTGTCGTTACCATTAGATAATTTATTTTCAAGCGGATAGTTTGCCGAAACTAAAACCACAGGCACGTTTTTAGTGTCAACCGTGTATGCTAAAGCGGATGCGGTATATTGAAGTGTATCCGTGCCGTGCGTAACGATAATACCGTCGTAACCTAAACTAATTTTACTTTCAACAAGTTTAGATAAAATGGTAAGTTCCTTGCCCGACAAATTTTCACTTAAAATAGAGTAAGGACATTCAACGTCAAACTCTACGTCAATATTAGAATTATTATTAAAATTATTAAGAAGGGCATACTTCTTTTTTTCATCAAGCGAAATGTATTCTTTTCCGACGGAACTTTGAATAGTTCCGCCCGTAAATATAACCAAAATTTTCATTTAACTAGTCCTTTATATTAGCCTTTTATACTGAATTCAAATACGCAAACACTCTTGAACATGCTTTTTAGCGGGCAGTCTTTACAAGTTAGAACGACGCCCGGTAAATCGAGAAGAGTTTCAATAACACCCGTACAATAACCGCGAATAAAACCGCAAATTTTACGTTTATGTACCTTATCTACGATAAACGCTTCGTTAATAGAAAGTTTACCGTTTAACGCGTCGTTTTCTTCATCGTAGAAAAGTTCAATAGAAAATTTACCCCAACCAACGGCAGAGTCAAATTTACACCATTTGTTAAGTTTTAACTTAATTTCTTCTAAAGAAGAGCCTAAATTCCATTGGTTTTTTATTCTTTCGCCAAAGTTTGTACCGCCCGAATAACCGCTAGAATAGAAAATTTCTTCCGCCGTTTCATCGCCTTGGAACTTGGCAACTTTTTCGTAAATTCCACCCATTAAATTTATAAGAGTGTCGTTTCTAAAAGATACGTTTCTTTGGTGGTCTTCAGGGTTTATCATAATTCCGCGTTCTGGAATATACTCAAAAATAGTTTTCCTTGCGCCTTCTTCTACTTCCTCTTCTTCAGTTATAATTTGAATAGGTTTAGAAGATGCTTTTTTAGGGCAATACGGCTCAATCCCTTCAACTATTTTAGCAAAATACGCATCAATACTTTCAGGATAAGCAAAAATGTGTTGTTTTCTGCCTAAATAGTAACGATAATCGTCGTTAAGCGAGAATTCTTCTATAAAAATAGGAAGAATAGGTTTCTTTTTCTCGGTAACTACGTCAACTTCGTTAAGGCAATGCTCAGAATCGTTAATCGCCTCAGACGCAACTAATAAAACTAATTTGCAGTCGGATATTGCCGTCATTAAGTTTGCGGCGTAGGCTTTGCCAGGGTCAATATCTCTTGGCGCAATAAAGCAAGAGTATCTTAAACCTTCTAAGTATTCGACTAAAACGTCTGCAACGCCTTTGTCTTTTGTAGTGTAACTGATAAAAATGTCTTTTTTCATAATGTTTTTCCTACGTTTATTTTAATATATTTAATTGTATCATATTTATTTTGTATTATCAATATTTTTTTAAACTTTTTAATTGCTAAAAATTTCGTATTATAGTAAACTATAACTATAAAAAGTTAAATTTTCACTAGTTAGGAGAATAAAAATGATAAAAATTACTGACGTTAGGGCAATTTCGGGCGATAGCGCATTTTTAGTAGACGACGGTAAAACGTCCATTTTATACGATTCGGGCTTTGCTTTCACGGGCGCAAAAGTTGCCGAAAACGTAAAGAAAGAATTAGGGGAAAGGGAACTTGATTATATCTTTTTAACCCATTCTCATTACGACCACGCTTTAGGTTCGGTTTACGTTAAAAAATTATATAAAAACGCCAAAATCGTTGCGGGCGAATACGCTACTAAAATTTTTATGAAAGATAGCGCCAAAGCGTTAATGCGCGACCTTGACAAAAAGTTTTCAATTAAATGTGGCGTTGATAGTTACGAAGATTTAATTGACGAGTTAAAAGTCAATATCGCGGTAGTTGACGGCGATAAAATTAAGGCGGGCGATATGCTCTTTACCGCAGTTGCTCTTCCAGGTCATACAAAATGTTCAATCGGCTATTATTTAGAAAGTGAAAAATTGCTACTTGGAAGTGAAACTCTTGGCGTTTATACGGGTAGCGAACTAGTTTTACCATCTTATCTAGTCGGATATCAAATGGCGCTTGATTCTATAACTAAGGCAGAAAACCTTAAAATAGAAAAAATTCTTGCGCCACACTACGGCATTTTAACGGAAGAAGAAAGCAAAACTTATCTAAAAAACTGTAGGAAAAATGCGGTAGAAACGGCAAACGATATAGTAAAAATTATAAAAGACGGCGGAACTGATGAAGACGCTATCAAATATTTTATGAATAAATACTACTTTGGCTACGCAAAAGATATTTACCCAATCGACGCAATAACTTTAAACACCACAATAATGGTAAATTTACTAAAAAAAGAACTTATAGAGAAAGGTTAAGACGTTAAAAAGAACAATTTTTTTAATATGACGGGAGTTGTCATATTTTATATGGTAAAAGTAGCATAAGTAACATTTTTTATAGATAAAAAAATTTTGCAAAGAAAAAACTCTCCGTTAAGGAGAGTACGTCGCCAATGCGAACAAGTGGTTAGAATAAATCTTTATTTGAACTCGTCATTGTTATTCTATAACTTTATGTTAACACAAAAACTCAAATCTGTCAAGGAGAAAAGACAAAATGAAAAAATTTTATTTGGGTATGGATATAGGAACTGATTCCGTAGGTATGGCATGTACAGACGAAGAATACAATATTCTTCGTGCTAAAGGCAAAGATCTATGGGTGGTTAGGTTGTTTGACGAGGCTAAAGATGCGTCTGAACGAAGAATTAAGAGGACGGCGCGTAGGAGATTACAACGCCGTAGACAACGTATAGAATTTTTGCAAGGTGTATTTGCTCCTTTTATGGAAGACGCCACCTTCTTTTTACGTTTAAATAATAGTGGTTTTGAAAAAGAGGACAAAAATGAAAAATTGAATTCAAAATTTTCGCTTTTTTCCGATGCAGATTATACCGATGTTGAATTTTATAAGGCGTTTCCTACAATTTTTCATTTGCGCAAAGCATTAATTGATGGAACAAATCAAAAAATTGATTTGCGCCATTATTATCTTGCGCTCCATCACTTAATTAAATATCGCGGACATTTCTTATTTGAAGGCGAGGATGTAGGCGAATTAATGGACGTTAAAAAACTTTTTATAGACTATAATATTGCTGCTAGTGAAACAGGTTTAGATTTGCAACTTGAAGTCGATAAGGCAGAAGATTTTAAATCGCTTGCCATGTCTAAAAAGAGTTTAAATGAAAAGAAAAAAGAATGCTACGCAATTTTTAATACTAAGGATATAGCATTAAAAGAAGTAATAGATATGATATTAGGCGCGAAGGCAACGGCATCTAATATTTGGGGTGAAGAATTTAAAGAAAAATATAAAGGTGAAAAAATTTCTTTTAAAGAGTGGGATGACGACACTTTTGCTCAGCAACAAGAAATTTACGAAGAAGAACATTACGAATTGCTTTCTAAAGCACGCGCAATTTATAATTATATTCTTTTTGCAAAGGTATTAGCAGGGCATTCTTGTATTTCTGAAGCAATGGTTGCAATATATGAAAAACATCAAAAAGACCTAAAATTATTAAAAGTTTTTGTTAAGGCTAATTATCCACGCGACGTATATTATAAAATTTTCCGTAGCACGGCAGAAAAATCCAATTATGCAAATTATATAGGCTATAATAAAAATAAAAAGGGCAAAATTTTTGTACAAAAGCAAAATGAAATAGCAGAGTTTTATAAATTTTTGAAGAGTGTGTTAGGTTCTACGGCAAGAGATAACGAAACTTTACAATATATTTTAAAAGAAATTGAAAATGCAAACTTTTTACCTAAAATTTTAAATGCAGATAATGGATTATTCCCTCACCAAATTAACGGAATGGAATTAAATTGCATTTTACAAAACTTACAACAACAATATCCTCAATTTGCTATAAAAGACGATAGTGGATATACTTGCATTGAAAAAATAAAGAAAATTTTCTTATATAAAATTCCTTATTATATAGGGCCTTTAAATCAAGCAAGCCCTAATGCTTGGGTTGCAAAAAAGGAAAATTTTGTTGGCAAAATTACGCCTTGGAATTTTGATGAGGCTATTGATAAAGCCCAAAGTAATGAAAATTTTATACGTCGTATGACCAACAAGTGTACGTATTTGCGCGGTCAAGACGTTTTACCTAAAGGTTCAATGTATTATCAAACATTTGATACTTTAAATCAAATTAATAAACTAACAATAGGAAGTATCCCTGTTTCGGTCGAAATAAAAAAAGAGATATTTGAAAACGTATATTTAAAACACAAAAAGGTAAGCGTTAAAAGTATTGGCGATTATTTATTACAAGTTGGCAAAATTTCTAAAGAAGAATTGAAAGAAACGCCAATTGGCGGTTATGACGTAAAGTCTGGCTTGAAGGCAAGCATGTCGTCGTATGTTCTTTTTAAAGAAAAATTTGGCGACATTGTTGATAAAGCGCCAGACATTTTTGAAAATATTATCCTATGGCACACGCTTAATACAGACAAAACTCTCGTTGAAAATATGATACTTGACCATTATGGTAACGTTGCTATAATTAAAGAAAACGTCAAATGGTTAAAAGGATTAACAAGTTTTAAAGAGTTTGGAAAGTTATCGAAAAAACTTCTTTGTGAAATTGCTGGTGGCGTGGATAGTGTTACTGGTGAAGTATATACTATTTTAAATTGTTTATATAATACAAATGATAACTTTAATCAACTCCTTTTTAATGAAAAGTATTCGTTTAACAATGCAATAGACGAAGAAAATTCTGGAACGAAAAAGGAAGATATCACTTATGACGACGTTGCTGGGTTATACGTATCACCAATGGTGCGCCGTGGTGTTTGGCAAGCATTAAAAATGGCGGATGAATACGTAGAAGCCGTTGGTAAAATCCCAGATAAGATTTTTATAGAAGTAACTCGTCAAGACGGCGTAAAGGGAGATAAAGGTCGCACGTTATCTCGCAAAGTTATGATTTCAAATTTGTATAAAAGCATAGAAAAAGATTGTTATAATCTAGAAAAATTATTAAATGAACTTAATCACGAAGATATGACAGATTCTCGCTTGCGTCAAGAAAGTTTATTCTTATATTTTATGCAACTTGGTAGATGCGCGTATACAGGCGAAATAATAGATATAGAAGATTTAAAATCTGGCAATTACAACGTAGACCATATCATTCCACAATCTATGACGAAAGATGACAGTTTGGACAATAAAGTATTGGTAAAACGTGAGAAAAATGAAGAAAAAACTGATATTTATCCATTGCCATTAGGTTTTTCAAACCAACAAGCATTTTGGAAATTATTAAAGAGCAAAGGGTTAATGAGTGACGTTAAATATTCTCGATTAATGAGAACGAAGCCTTTATCGGAAGATGACTTAAGGGAATTTGTTAATCGCCAATTAGTAGTTACAAACCAAACTGTTAAAGCGGTAGCGGAATTATTAAAGCAAAAATATGGTGTGCTCGGAACCAAAATTGTATATAGCAAAGCCAAAAACGTTGATGATTTTAAACAAAAATTTGAATTTGTTAAATGCCGTGAAACAAACGATTTACATCATGCAAGAGATGCATATTTAAACGTTGTTGTAGGCAACGTATACGATACTAAGTTCTCTTCCGCTTACGATTATTTTTATCGCAAGCAAGACGGTTTTTGGCGTGAATACAATTTAAAATATCTTTTTAATAAAGTTGTTGACGGAGCCTGGAAAGGCGAAGAAGACGTTGCGCGTATTAAAAAAATCGCATCTAAAACGAGCATGAAAGTAACAAGATACGCTTATGTAAATCAAGGTGCTTTTTATGATGAAACTGTATATGGCAAAAATGAAACAAGCATATCGGCACCTCGCAAAAACTGCCTTCCGTATAATCAAACTGAAAAATACGGCGGTTACAAATCTTTAAGTACGGCATATTTTGCAATTGTTGAATCTAAAGATAAAAAAGGCAATATAATCAAAACTATAGAGGCAATTCCTATACTTGTCGACTATTTGTTAAAAAATGATAGTGATGCAATTTTAAATTACTTAAATAAAAAAGGATTAAAATCCCCTAAAATTATTTTACCAAAATTAAAGGTAAAAACCTTAGTGCGTATTAATGGCTATAATTTGTGGCTTGCAGGCATAACGGGGCAACAAATAATTTTACGTAATGCGCAACAATGGTTTACAAATAGCGCAACAGATTTATACGTTAAACAATTAATAAAACTTGTCGAAATGGACAAAAAAGGTAAATTGTCTGACGAAGAAAAGGAATCAGAAGAAATTGCTCTCATCGCTAATCGCAAGGGGGTTACTCTATATGCAACAAAAGAAAAAAATAGAGAATTGTATTCATTTATTATAGAAACTCTTAATAAAAATGCATACCAAGGATTATCCAGCGTAAAAAGTTTTAAAGAAAAATTGCAAGAAAAAGCCGACATATTTAATAACTTATCTACTTTTGAACAAATAAAAACCTTATTACAAATTGTTCGTTTTATGAAATGCAATGCCGAAACTGCAGATCTAACAACTTTGAAAGACGGGGCATCATGTGGAAAATTGCTTATAGGCAAGAACATTACAGACGTTAACTTTGAAATTGTACATCAATCACCTTGCGGGTTAATCGAGAATATCCGGAAAATTTAATTATGGGATTTAGAACGGTTATAATAAAAAATAGGGCGAAATTAGAATTTCGCTTGAATAGTTTAATAATCCGAGGAGAGCAAGAAAAAAAGGTGTTTATTGATGAAATAAACACCTTGATAGTTCAAACAACGGCAGTTTCTTTAACGACATCTCTTCTTTGCGAATTAATAAAAAGGAACGTAAAAGTTTAGTTTGAGTGTCTTGTTATTCTATAAGTGTCTAAAACAAAAAAATCAAAAAAACAATTGACAAAAGTTTGAGTGTCTTGTTATTCTATAAGTATCTAAAACGAAATCTATAGCCTTTTTCGTAAGGAATAAGTTTGAGTGTCTTGTTATTCTATAAGTATCTAAAACCACTTAGCAAAGCGTTAGCGAAGATAACTGGTTTGAGTGTCTTGTTATTCTATAAGTATCTAAAACAATTATGAAAGATAAAGAAAAGCAAATTGAGTTTGAGTGTCTTGTTATTCTATAAGTATCTAAAACTTGACAATCTTGCTAAAAAATACATTAGGCGTTTGAGTGTCTTGTTATTCTATAAGTATCTAAAACAGAAAACTACGATTAAAGAAAAAACTTAATGTTTGAGTGTCTTGTTATTCTATAAGTATCTAAAACCATTTTTAAACCGCTATGACCGTTGCCCGCGTTTGAGTGTCTTGTTATTCTATAAGTATCTAAAACAGTTTGAAGATAGCGTTGTGCTTTCAAGGGGTTTGAGTGTCTTGTTATTCTATAAGTATCTAAAACCTTCGGGGTAAGGTGTTTCAATAGGGTTTAGTTTGAGTGTCTTGTTATTCTATAAGTATCTAAAACCTATTGCACAACAATTCGGTGTTGAAATAAGTTTGAGTGTCTTGTTATTCTATAAGTATCTAAAACCTATCATCTAACAACGGAGCATACAGTTTAGTTTGAGTGTCTTGTTATTCTATAAGTATCTAAAACTAAAATGTCAAGCATAACTTCTTGTGGAATGTTTGAGTGTCTTGTTATTCTATAGGTATCTAAAACCTAATGTTTTTGACAATCTGATTATAACTGTTAGAAAGGCATTTGCCAAAGGAACGTTAACAATTAAATAACCCAAAAGGGATAACGAAAATCGTTATCCCTTTTGATTTGTTTTATTATATAAGGATTAGTTGCACTCTGCAACGAGTGGACCTGCTAAGTCTTTTAAAAAGAATAGTTTTCCAGGTAAAGTTGGAATATAAGAAGAAGTAATCCAATTATAAAAAGTCTATAAGATTTGAAAAATAAATATTTTAAGGCATAAAAAAAGACTAGCAATTACGCTAGTCTTTTAAAGTGTAATTATTTTACTATTTTTAAGAATGCTAAAACTAAAATAACGATACCGATAAGAACGTATAACTCAACGATAATGCTTACAATTCTTAAAACCCAACCTAAAATTACGCCAACAACAGGAATCCAACCGCCGATAGCGCCTGCAAGAGCGATAAGAAGACCTGCAATTGCGCCGATTACAAGGTAAATAATGATACCGATAATCATGTTCAATAAGCCTTTAGAATACTTAAATGATAATGGGAAATAATTTTTCATAAATTTTACTCCTTTTAATTTTGAACTTTCGTCCTTTTTATTATATTTAGTATAACTTATCAATGTTTCTTTGTCAATAATAGTTTTGTAAAAAAGGTGTATTTTTCACAAAAAATAAACTTTTTTATTATGATAAAGTATGGAAAACTTATACGAACTTTTTAATAAAACTTTATCCACGCCCTATTTTACTACAGGTAAAAGTGTAAATTACGCGGTAAAAAAAGAAAGAGATAGTCTTTATATCTTTTTAGAAGACTCTAAAGGCAAAGAAGATTGGATTAAAAATCTAGATTTTCCAATAAAAGCCTATAAAAATAGCGATAATAAAACTTTTTACGCCCATAGGGGTTTTTTAAACGCGTGGACAGAATTACAAGTTGCCATTAGCCCGTATATTAGCGATAAAACCTATAAAAAGATAACAATTAGCGGATATTCTCACGGTGCGGGAATAGCCGTGCTTTGCCATGAATACGCCTATTATAATCGCCCGGATATTAGAAAAAATATCTACGGCTATGGCTTTGGTTGTCCGCGCGTGGTTTGGGGGTTAGAGAGTAAAGACTTGAAAAAAAGGTTTTCAAACTTTACCGTAATAAAAAATATAGACGATATCGTAACAAAACTTCCGCCCGCAATATTAGGCTATAACCACGTTGGCAAAAGGCTACTTATAGGGGAGCGGGGCAAATATAATAACCTTTCTGCCCACTATAAAGAAAACTACCTAAAAGAACTAAAAATTTACGAAGAAAAGAGAAAAAATAAATAAAACGTATCGCAAAACGTTTGACTTTAGCGATTTAGCGTGCTAAAATGATAAAGTATTAAACAGTTGGAGGGGAATATGTCGGGATTTTCTATTAATAAATACGATAAATTGTTTAACGCTATTTTAAAATTAGACAGTATGGACAAGTGCCATCAATTTTTTGAAGACGTATGCACCATAAAAGAACTTGAAGATATGACTCAACGCCTTGAAGTTGCCAAACTTTTAAGTTTGGGTAAAAGTTATCAAGAAGTGTCGCAAAAAACGGGCGCTAGTACCGCTACGATTAGTAGGGTTAACAAATGCTTAAATTACGGCGCGGGCGGATATAAATTAGTAATCGATAAAGAAGATAAAAAGGATTAAAATTATGGATAATTTATTAAGCGTATTATCGCGTGAAGAAAAAATTGCTTTTACTTTACGCTCTCTTTATTGCAAATACGGCTATTCTCAATATAAAATGAGCAAGTTTGAAGAATACGATTTATACGTTAAAAACAAAGACTTTTTAGTGTCTGAAAATATAATAACTTTTACCGATACCGACGGTAAACTTATGGCGCTTAAGCCAGACGTTACCTTATCTATTATAAAAAACAGTAAAGACCTTGAAGGTAAGGTTATGAAAGTATATTATAATGAAAACGTTTATAGGGTTTCTAAAGGCACGGCGTCTTTTAAAGAAATTATGCAAGCGGGATTAGAGTGTTTAGGTGAAGTTGACGACGATATTATTACAGAATCTCTTTATTTAGCGGCAAAAAGCCTTGACGTAATATCTAGCGAAAACGCCCTAGAAATTTCTAATCTTGATATAGTTTCAGGGGTAATTAACGCGTTTAATCTACAAAGTAGCGCTCAAAATGATATTTTAGAGTTTTTGGGGGATAAAAACGTACAAGGCATAACGGCTGTTTGCAGTAGAGAAGATTTATCTGATAGTCAAACGGAAGTTTTACAAAAATTAGCAACCGTGTACGGCGCGCCAAGTAAGGTTTTAAATAATCTTAAAGCCTTTTCTATAAATAAGGAAACGGAACTTGCGGTAAATAGGTTTATTTCTATTATCAACAACCTTATAAAAATGGGTGTTGAAGATAAAATTTTTATTGATTTTTCCGTAGTTAGCGATATGAAATACTATAACGGCATCGCCTTTAAAGGCTTTGTTGAAGGGATTCCCGTAAGCGTAATATCAGGCGGTCAGTACGATAAACTTATGAACAAAATGGGCAAAAAGTCTAAAGCGGTAGGTTTTGCCGTTTATCTTGACGAAATTTCTAAACTTTCAAATACTTACAAGGGGGAAGAGTAATATGAAAAAAATGCTCAACGTTGCTCTCCCTAAAGGTAGGCTTGGCGAAAAGGTTTACGATATGTTTGAAAAGGCGGGTTTTGAATGTCCGTCAATAAAAGAAGTAAACCGCAAACTCATTTTTGAAAACGAAGAAAAGGGAATAAGATATTTTTGGGTAAAACCGTCTGACGTTGCTATTTACGTAGAGCGTGGCGCTGCGGATATCGGCGTTGCGGGTAAAGACATTTTATTAGAGTACAAGCCTGACGTTTACGAACTTTTAGATTTAAAAATGGGTAAATGTAACATGGCGGTGGCGGCTAAAAAGGGTTTTGTTGACGATAGGAACAAAACTTTAACCGTGGCAACTAAGTTTATTAATATTGCAAAAAAACACTACGCGTCAATCGGGCGTGATATAGACATTATTCACCTTAACGGTTCTATAGAACTTGCGCCAATTCTAGGGCTTTCAGACGTTATCGTCGATATCGTTGAAACGGGTTCTACCTTAAAGGAAAACAATTTAGAAGTCGTTGAAAAATTTGTCGATATTAGCGCAAGGCTTATAGCAAACAAGTCTAGTTTTAAGTTTAAATGTGAAGAAATAGAAGAAATAAGAAGTAAACTTTCAAAACAAATTTAATTATTATGATAAAAATTATAAAAGATAAATTAGAAAACAGAGAAGAAATATTTTCTATCTTAACCGAAAAGACGAACGTTAGCGAAATCGTTAAGGAAATTATAGAAAACGTAAAAAACAACGGCGATAAAGCCCTTAAGTTTTATACGGAGAAATTTGATAAGGCAAAACTTGACGATTTAAAAGTATCTAATAAAGAAATTGAAGAGGCGATAAGTCTTGTAGAGCCAAAATTTATAGAAATTTTAAAAAAGGCTGCTAAAAATATCCGTGATTTTCACGAAAGACAAAAACGCGAAGGCTTTGAAATTAAAAAAGATAACGGCATTATCGTAGGTCAAAGGGTAATACCTATGGATACTGCAGGAATTTACGTTCCGGGCGGAACGGCGGCGTATCCTTCAACCGTTTTAATGGACGCTATTCCCGCAATAGTAGCGGGTTGCGAAAGAGTAGTTATGGTAACCCCTCCTAATAAAGACGGAAAAATAAACCCCGTAATTTTAGCGTCTGCATACGTTGCGGGCGTTAAAGAAATTTATAAAGTAGGCGGGGCGCAAGCGATAGCGGCGCTAGCGTACGGCACGGAAAGTATTCCTAAAACGGATAAAATCGTAGGCCCGGGCAACGCTTTCGTTGCCGAGGCTAAAAAGCAAGTATTCGGCGCGGTTTCTATCGATATGATAGCAGGTCCTAGCGAAATTATGGTTATTGCCGACAATACTAATAATCCACGCCATATTGCAGCCGACCTATTATCTCAAGCCGAGCACGACAAACTTGCAAGCGCCGTTTTAATAACCGACGACGAAGAGTTTGCTTTAAAAGTTTCAAAAGAGTTAGAATTGCAAATTCCACTTTTAGAAAGGGCGGAAATTGCAAGGGCGTCAATTGACAATAACGGAAAAATTATTATAACAACAAGTATTGATAAAGCGGTAGAACTTGCAAACGGCATCGCTCCCGAACACCTTGAAATTTGCGTGGACGAGCCGTTTAGGTATTTAGATAAAATTAAGCACGCGGGTTCGGTATTTTTAGGTAAGTATTGCCCAGAGGCAATCGGCGATTATTACGCGGGCACTAACCACACTTTGCCAACTAGCGGTACTGCTAAATTTTCAAGCCCACTTTCAGTAGACGATTTTATTAAGAAAACGCAATACATTTACTATGATAAACAAGCGTTAAAAGAAGTTTGCAAAGAAGTAGAATACTTTGCTAAAAAAGAAGGCTTAACTGCGCACGCAAAAAGCGCTGTAATTAGATTTGAGGACTAAAATGAGTAAATTTTTAAGCGAAAAGTTAAGTTCTTTAAAGGCGTACGAGCCTGGGGAACAACCACAAGACAAAAAATATATAAAACTTAACACTAACGAATCGCCGTACCCTACAAGTGACGGTGTAATAAAGGCTATAAACGAACAAAAAATAAAAGATTTAAGGCTTTATTCCGACCCCGAATGTAAACTTTTAAAATCTAAACTTGCCGAAGTTTACGATACTATTCCCAATAAAATTTTCGTTGGTAACGGCTCTGACGAAATTTTAAACTTTGCATTTATGGCGTACGGTCAAAAGGGCGTTGCGTTTGCCGATATAACTTACGGTTTTTATTCGGTTTTTGCCGACCTTTACGGACTTGATAGTCAAATTATTCCGTTAAAAGAAGACTTTTCACTAGACGTTGATGGGTTTTTAGGTCTTAATAAACTTATAGTTATTGCAAACCCTAACGCTCCAACGGGGAAAGAAATTCCGCTAGACGACGTTGAAAGAATTTTAAAAAGTAACGCTAATAGTGTTGTCGTTATTGATGAAGCGTACGTTGATTTTGGCGGAAATTCTTGCGCTAAATTAACGGAAAAATACGATAATTTACTATGCGTGCAAACTTTTTCTAAGTCAAGAAGTATGGCGGGCGCAAGGCTTGGCTTTGCTATAGGTAATAGTGAAATTATTAAAGATTTAGAAAAAATTAAATATTCGACTAATCCTTATAATATTAACAGTTTAACGCAAATTGCAGGGTATAGCGCGCTAGTTGATAACGATTACTATTTAAACAACGCAAAAAACATAATAAAAACGCGTGAAATTACTACCAACAAGTTAAGAGAACTTGGTTTTACCGTTTTAGATTCTAAAGCGAACTTTATTTTCGCTAAATCTGATAAAATCGACGGAAAAGAACTCTATTTAAAATTAAAAGAAAATGGAGTGCTTGTTCGCCATTTTACAAAAGATAGAATAAGTAAATTTGTAAGAATTACAATCGGTAGCGAAGAAGAAATGCAAATATTTATCGAAAAGGTAACTAAAATTTTAGGAGAATTAGAATGAGAGTTGCAGAAATAATAAGAAAAACCAAAGAAACGGATATAAAACTTAAAATCGACCTTGACGGCAAGGGCAATTCTAATATAGATAGCGGATGTGGGTTTTTAGACCATATGTTAACACTTTTTGCAAAGCACGGCAGATTTGATTTAGACGTTTTTTGTAAAGGTGATATCGAAGTAGATTATCACCACACCGTTGAAGATATAGGTATTTGTTTAGGTCAAGCCTTTAAAAAGGCGCTTGGCGATAAAAAGGGAATTAACCGCTACGGCGATACCGCATTACCGATGGACGAGTCTTTAATTTTATCCGCGGTAGACGTTTCGGGTAGAAGTTTTTTAGCCTACAACTTAAATCCAAAGGCAAAAAGGGTAGGCAATTTCGACGTGGAACTCGTTGAAGAATTCTTTATAGCCTTTACTTCAAACGCAGGTATCAATTTACACGTAGTTCAACTTGCGGGCAAAAATACCCATCATATTTTAGAAGGCGCTTTTAAATCGGTTGCAAGAAGTTTAAAAACTGCGGTTTCTATAAATAAAGATTTAGGCGATGAAATTCCGTCAACTAAAGGGGTGCTTTAATGGTTGTAATAATAGATTACGGCGTGGGTAATCTCTTTTCCTTAACTAGTTCTTTTAAGCAAATAGGCGTAGACGTAATAACTACGGGCGATAAAGAAATTATAAAAAAAGCCGATAAAATCATTTTACCTGGCGTTGGGGCGTTTGAAGATGCGTCGGAAAAACTTTTTTCTTCGGGGCTTGCAGACGTTTTATTAGATAGGGTAAAAGACGGCGTGCCCGTTTTGGGAATTTGCCTTGGTATGCAAATGCTATTTGAAAAGAGTTTCGAGTACGGCGAGCATAAAGGGTTAGGTTTAATAAAAGGCGAAGTACGCCCGATTAGCGAAGTAATTCCAAAAGATTATAAAATTCCGCATATAGGTTGGAACGCGTTGACTTTCCCTAACGGTAAAAGCGAGTTGTTTAAATATATAAACGAGGGCGACCACGTTTATTTCGTTCACTCGTACTACGGGGCTAATTGTGATGAAAGCGTTATAGCAACGGCAGAATACGGCGCTCCGCTTACTGCGGCGGTAGGGCATAAAAACGTTTACGGCTGTCAATTCCACCCTGAAAAAAGCGGTAACGTAGGACTAAATATTTTAAAAGCATTTTGTGAAATGGAGAGTTATAAGTGAAAATTTTTCCTGCAATAGATTTATTTGACGGTAAAGCCGTTAGATTATATAAAGGCGATTATTCTCAAATGACGGTGTATAGCGAGCACCCTGAAGAAATTGCGCTCGACTTTAAAAATCAAGGCGCAAAATATATGCACGTAGTTGATTTAGAAGGAGCAAAAAACGGAGATACGCCAAATTTAGAAACTATTAAAAAAATAGTATCGACCGCCGATATGTTCGTTGAAGTTGGCGGTGGTATTAGAAGTATGGAAGTTATTGAAAAATACCTTTCAATAGGCGTTAATCGCGTAATTTTAGGTACGGCGGCGGTAACCGACGGAGATTTTTTAATTGAGGCCGTTAAAAAGCACGGCGATAAAATTGCAGTTGGCGTTGATATTAAAGACGGGTTCGTTGCAATTAAGGGTTGGACGGAAAAATCAACTTTAAACGCCTTTGACTTTATGAAAAAATTGCAAGAAATAGGCGTTAAAACGGTTATTTGTACCGACATTTCTAAAGACGGTGCAATGAAAGGAGCAAATTACGAACTGTATAAAAAATTAAGTGAAGAACTTTCTATTGATATTATAGCGTCGGGCGGTGTTTCCGATATAGAGGGGATTAAAATCTTAAAAGATAACGACCTTTACGGCGCAATTATAGGAAAGGCGTATTACACTAAAGCGGTTTCGCTAAAAGAGGCTATCGAGGTGGCAAATGATAACTAAAAGAATTATTCCCTGTTTAGACGTAAAGAACGGAAGAGTTGTAAAGGGCGTAAACTTTCAAGGCTTATCCGACGTGTCGTCGCCAGTCGAACTTGGTAAATATTATAGCGACAACGGCGCGGACGAACTAGTCTTTTACGATATAACCGCGTCTAGTGAAGGCAGGGCGCTGTTTACCGATATTTTAAAAGAAGTTGCAAGCACTATTTTTATTCCATTAACAGTTGGTGGCGGAATAAATACACTAGACGATTTTGATAGAGTTTTAAAATGTGGCGCAGATAAAGTTAGCGTTAACTCTGGCGCTATTAAAAACCCCAACCTTATTTACGAAGGCGCAAAGAGATACGGCGACCAATGCGTAGTGTTATCGGTTGACGCAAAGCGTGTCGACGGCAAGTTTAAAGTTTTTGCAAAAGGCGGTCGCGAAAATACCGGGTTAGACGCTTTAGAATGGATTAAAAGGGGGGTTGATAACGGCGCGGGCGAAATCGTTTTAAATTCTATCGATACCGATGGGGTTAAAGGCGGTTTCGATTTAGAAATGTTAAACGCCGTATGTGAAATCGTATCCGTTCCCGTAATAGCGTCGGGCGGTGCGGGCAAGGCGCAAGATTTTATTGAACTATTTAAAAAACTTCCTAAAGTAGACGCAGGTCTTGCGGCGTCGATTTTCCATTTTGGCGAAGTTAAAATTAACGAACTTAAAAAAGTTTTAAAAGATAACGATATTCTAGTAAGACTATAAAGAGGTGTAAAATGTTAGATATTAAAGAACTTAAATTTGATGAAAAGGGCTTAATTCCAGCAATCGTCGTAGACGCTATTTCTAAAAAAGTGTTAACCCTTGCGTATATGAACGAAGAGAGTTTAAAAATAACTATGGAGAAAAAATTGACTTGTTTTTACTCTCGTTCTAGGCAAGAATTATGGCTTAAAGGGGAAACTAGCGGAAACTATCAAAAGGTGGTATCAATTACTGCCGACTGCGATAAAGACGCGTTAGTCGTAATGGTAGAGCCTATGGGCCCCGCTTGTCATACGGGCGAAGAAAGTTGTTTTTTCAATCCCGTTTTTACGAGTGATGAACTTAAGGAATTCTCTTTAGAAGGGCTAGTTAAACTTATAGAAAATAGAAAAATTGAAAAGACTGAAGGCTCGTATACGACTTATCTTTTTGAAAAGGGAATTGATAAAATCTTAAAAAAGGTAGGCGAAGAGTGTACCGAAGTTATTATTGCGGGCAAAGCCGACGATAAAAAGGAAACCATTTACGAAATTGCCGACCTTGCTTACCATACTTTAGTTTTAATGATACAAATGGGAATTTCGCTTGAAGACGTTCACCGCGAACTTGCATCCCGCCACGTTATCGACAAAAAAGTTAAACAAGAAAAAATGACTAAATAATAAAAAGGGTCTCTTCTTTTAGGGATTTTTACTTTAATACAAAAGTGTAGCCCACTATACTTCGCAAAAAGCGAAATATGGTGGGCTTTATCTTTACCACAAAAGATTAGGTTAATATAGTTTAGCCGAGCATAGCGAACGCCAACGGCTTTATCCGTTTTATTTTTAGCCTTGTGGCTAAAAGTGATATGCAAAACAAGTTTTGCGTTAGATTGCGACGCTTAGTCGCAGTTATATTAAATAAATCCTTAACTCGCCGTAGGCGAATATCACTGCCGTAGGCAATATAACTTGCGTAAGCAAATATAACAAATCCGTTCACGGATTTATTTAGTTGTCGCTAATTCCCTATAGGAAGAGCGACAAGCAAGGGCGTTTTTTGTGAAAAAATGTAAAAAATTTTAAAAAAACAGGAATAAAATATTTGACAAAATAATAAAACCTAGTATATAATGATACCAGAATTAGCAATGGCTAACAAAACGAAAAATCGGAGATTATAATGGATTTAAGCGTTGCGGAAGTAGGTAAAGAATACGTTATTAAAAATATAGAAACAGGCGATGAAGAGTTAAAATCTTTTTTATTTTCGCTTGGCTGTTATAGTGGCGAAACTATTACCGTTATCGCAAATAGGAAAAGCGGTTTAACCGTTGCGATTAAAGACGCTAGATATAATATAGATAAAGACTTAGCCAAAGCAATTATCGTTTAAAAAATAATCTTTGATTATTTTTTTTGGCGAAAAGTTAGTTACGGCTAACTTTTTTATTTTTCAACGCTTGTTAGCAATATATAACAAAAATACATCGTGATAAATTTATACTTTTAGGAGGTAAAGGCAATGAGAATTGCTTTAACAGGAAATCCAAACAGCGGTAAAACGACTATGTTTAACGCGCTTACAGGCCGTAACGAAAAGGTGGGCAACTGGGCGGGCGTAACCGTTGATAAAAAAGAACATAAAATTAAAAAAAGTTTTTATAAAGGGGAAGAAGAACTTATCGCGGTAGACTTACCGGGCGCGTACTCAATGTCTCCGTTTACGTCGGAAGAAAGCGTTACTAGCGACTACGTTAAAAAGGAAAATCCAGACGTTATTATCAATATCGTAGACGCCACTAATTTAAGCCGTAGTTTATTTTTTACTACTCAACTTTTAGAATTAGGCATTCCCGTAGTTGTTGCTTTAAACAAGGCGGATATTAACAAGAAAAAGGAAACGGAAATTGATGCAGTAGAACTTTCTAAAAAACTTAACTGTACTGTTATTGAAACGATTTCCACTTCTAAAAAAGGTTTAAAAGCGGTAATTGATGCAACCGTTAAAGGGATAAAAAAAGAGCAAGTTGCCCCTTATAACCAAGGCGACGTTGACCTTACGGATAAAAGCGCGGTAGAAGATGCGGACAGAAAAAGATTTGAATTCGTTAACCAAATCGTTAGCGAAGTAGAAAAGAGAAAAGTCTTTACTAAAGACAAAAACTATCAAGACAAAATTGATGCGGCGCTCACTAATAAATGGTTGGGAATTCCCGTTTTTGCAGTTGTAATGTTTTTAGTATTTGGCATTTCGCAAGCGTGGGTTGGACCTTGGATTGCCGACACTTTCGTAGGTTGGCTTGAATTAGGTCAAGAACTTGTAGCAAACGCGCTTGGCGAAGGCATTTGGGCGTCAATGCTCGTTGACGGCGTGATTGGTGGCGTAATTGCCGTTATAGGCTTTTTACCACTAGTTATGGTAATGTATTTTTTAATCGCTTTACTTGAAGACTGCGGATATATGGCAAGAGCGTCGGTCGTACTTGACCCTATATTTAAAAAAGTAGGTTTATCGGGTAAATCTATTATACCTTTCGTAATTGGTACGGGTTGCGCAATCCCAGGCGTTATGGCTTGCCGTACTATTCGTAACGAAAAGGAAAGAAGAACTACTGCTATGCTCGCTCCGTTTATGCCTTGTGGCGCAAAACTCCCGGTTATTTCGCTTTTTGCGGGTGCGTTTTTCGGCAAATCCGTTTGGGTAACGGTTGCAATGTACTTTATTGGTATTTTAATTATACTTGGTGGCGCGTTGCTTATTAAACTTTTAACCGCAACTAAAAATAAAAAATCTTTCTTCATTATTGAACTTCCCGAATATAAACTTCCTAGTTTATGGGGCGCGTGTAAGTCAATGCTTTCTCGCGGTTGGGCGTACATAGTAAAAGCGGGTACTATAATACTTATTTGTAACTTTATAGTACACGTAATGCAAACTTTCGACTGGTCTTTTACCGTCGTTCAAGAAGGTATGGAACACACTTCTATTTTAGCGACTATAGCAACCCCTATTGCGTACTTAATCGCTCCAGTCGTTGGCGTTGTTGCTTGGCAACTTGCCGCCGCTGCGGTTACCGGATTTATCGCTAAAGAAAACGTAGTTGGTACGCTTGCAGTTTGTTACGGCATTAGCAACTTCTTCAATTTAGAAGATTTAGAAATGATTGAAGGCGCTGCGCCTACCGTTGCCGCGGTATTCGGAATAACTAAAGTTGCAGCGTTAGCATTTTTAATGTTTAACCTTTTCTCTCCACCTTGCTTTGCCGCCCTTGGCGCAATGAACTCTGAAATTAACGACAAAAAGTGGTTTTGGGCAGGCGTTGGACTTCAATTTGCGGTAGGTTATACGGTATCGTTTTTAGTATATTTCTTCGGTACTTTATTTACGGGTGCAAACTTTACTTCCGTTTGGATGCCAATACTTGGATGGGCAATCGTGCTTTTAATAGCGGGATTACTTGCATTCTTAATTATTAGAAAAAACAAAAAAGAAAAATCGCAAAATGCGTAAAAGGAGGGCGTTATGACTCTCGGTGAATATATTGCAATTGCCTTAATAGTGCTTATTATCGGCGGAGCGGTATTCTATATAATAAAAGCCAAAAAAAGTGGCAAGAAATGTATAGGATGCCCAGACGCTTGCAATTGTAAAAATAAAGGCAAAAAAGATTGCAACGGAAACTGCCATCAAAGTAAAGATAACTAAATTTAAAGCCAAAACCGACAAGGTTTTGGCTTGTTTTTTGCTATAAAAAGGCCAAAAATTGATAAAAAACCTATTTAGTCTTTACAAAAAATAAAATTGTGGTATAATAAAGTAGATAATTTTATTTGGAGAGAAGAAATGAAATACCATGAATCACAAGAAATGTATTTAGAAACGATTTTACTACTTAAAAGGAAAAGCGCTTCAGTACGTTCTATAGATATCGCTACCGAATTAGGCTATTCCCGTCCAAGCGTATCAAGGGCTGTGAATTTACTTCAAAAAAACGGGTATATTTTAATTAGCAAAAACGGCGAAATTAACTTCACGAAAGAAGGCGAAGAAAAGGCTATTAAAATTTACGAGCGCCACCATATTATAACTGACGTTTTAATAAAAATAGGCGCGGATAAAGAAACCGCCGAAGATAACGCTTGTAGAATAGAACACGTTATATCGGAAGATTTACTTAAAACACTTAAAAACTTTTTAGAAAAATAATAAAAGCGGGCTATTAAGCCCGCTTTTTTAATTAGTTTAATTTATTTAAAGATTTTGTCAATCTAGAAATAGTGTCTTCTTTGCCTAAAATATCGGCAATTTCAGTAGCGCCACCAGGCGTAACTTCAAGGCCGGTTAAGGCAATTCTCATAACGTAGAATAAAGTTTTAGATTTTACGCCTAATTCGTTTGCTTTTTCTGATAAAGTAGCGAAAATCACGTCGTTAGTAAAGTTGTCAATGCCGTTTAAAGTTTCAATAATCGTAGGTAAAAGAGTTTTAGCAACTTCTACGCTAGATTTTTGCTTGTTGTTTTCGTATAAAGCATTATCAAAATCGTTAAATTCAGTTAAAAATGCAACTTTTTCAGGAATATCGCTTAAAATTTCGATACGGTTTTTAATAAGTTTAGCAACTTTACCTATATCGTATTTTCCGTAAACTGAACTGTTTTTAAAGAAAGGCTCAGCCCTTTTAACGAATTCTTCGTTGTCCATAGCCTTTAAGTATTCGCCGTTGAGCCAACGGAGTTTAACGTCGTCAAAGATTGAAGGGGATTTAGAAATACCCGACAAATCAAAAAGTTCAATCATTTCGGGAATAGTCATTTTTTCCGCGTTATTTTTAGGACACCAACCAAGGAGAGCAACGTAGTTAATAATCGCCTCTTCAAGATAACCTTTGTTAATAAAGTCGTCAAAGTTAGCATCGCCATAGCGTTTAGAAAGTTTTCTAGTCGCGTCCTTCATAATAGTAGGAAGGTGAATATAAACGGGTCTTTCCCAACCAAACGCGTCGTACATCAAATTGTATTTAGGCGTGGAAGAAAGGTATTCAGTACCCCTTATAACGTGAGAGATTTTCATTAAGTGGTCGTCGATAACGTTTGCAAAGTTATAAGTAGGCATACCGTCAGACTTAATTAAAATATTATCTTCAAGGTCAGCGTAATCAACTTCAATCGTGCCGAAAATTAAATCTTCGTACGAACTAACTCCCTTTTCAGGAATATTTTGTCTAATAACGAAAGGCTCGCCATTTTTAATTCTTTCTTCCGCCTCTTCTTTAGAGATTTTTAAACAATGTTTATCGTATTTTCTATTGCCGTTTTCGTCGGTTAAACTTTCAAGCCTTTCTTTAGTGCAGAAACAATAGTACGCACCGCCAAGGTCGATAAGTTTTTTGGCGTACTGCATATACATTTCCTTTCTTTCACTTTGGGTATAAGGGCCGTAATCACCGCCAACGTCCGGGCCTTCGTCGTATTTTAAACCAGAATTAATAAGTGAAGAGTAAATTACTTCTAAAGCGCCTTCAACGAACCTTTCGCGGTCGGTATCTTCAATTCTTAAAATAAAATCACCGCCGTTGTGCTTAGCGTAAAGGTAAGCGTAAAGGGCAGTTCTAAGTCCGCCAAGGTGCATAAAACCCGTTGGGCTTGGGGCAAATCTTGTTCTTACTTTTTCCATAATATCTCCTTAAAAGTTTTTGTCAACTTTGTCTTTTATTTTTTGTAATCTGTTATCGTAGAAATAACTGTAAACTTCGTTACCGCTAACTATCAAATGGTCGTAAAAACTTACTTTGTATAGTTTTAAAAGGGCGTAAATCTTTTCCGTTGCGTTATCGTCTGCGTCCGAAGGCTTTGGATATTTAGCAAAGTGATTGTGCGCAATAACAACCGAATCGGGCTTATTTATAAGTAAACCTTTGGTAATTTCAGTAAAGTCTATTAAAACGGAATCCTTACTTTTGCTATCCATAATCGAAGTGTTGATAACTTCGTTATTTTTATTTAAATAAACTATTAAAAATACTTCGTGGTCGTACCCGCTAAAAATTTCGGGCAAATGCTCGCGACAGTCTGAAATATTAGAAAACTTAGTTTTAGATATTTCCTTTTTGCTTAATGTTTTAGTAAGGTAATCGATTAAAGATAAAAAGCAAGCGGTATTTTCGCCTAAGCCTTTAACGGAAGACAAAACTTCTGCATCCGCCTCAATAACTCCTTTAAGCGAGCCGAACTCGTTAATTAAACTGTGCGCTAAAGCGTTAGTGTCAATTCTTGGTAAAGAATAACTGAGAAGAAGTTCTAGTAGTTCGTGTTCTTTAAAACTCTCTTTACCCGTTTTAAATTTTTCTCTAAGCCTTTTTCTATGCCCGTCGTGTAAATTTTTATCTCTTGAATCCATAACCACACCTATCCTTTAAAGTTTAACATATTTTTTTAAAAATGTTAAATATAAATATACAAAAAGTCAATATTTATGTTAAACTAATATTATTATGAATAAATATTTTGAAAAAGCGGTTGAAAAAACCAAAGAATTAGTACAAATTAAAAGTGTAAAAGAACCACCTATTGGCGGAATGCCTTTTGGCAAAGGGATAGCGGACGCCTTAAATTACTTTTTAGACCTAGCGAAAAGTTTAGGTTTTGAAACGGTCAACTACGATAATTATATTGGCGAAGTAGTTTTTGGCGAAGGTAATGATAAAGACGGTTTTGCAATTTTATGCCACCTTGACGTCGTTCCCGAGGGGGACGAAAGCAAATGGACCTATCCGCCTTATAGCGGTGTGGAAGTAAACGGCGAAATTTACGGGCGCGGTATCGTTGACGATAAAGCCCCCGCAGTTCTTTGCCTATACGCGTTAAAAGAACTTAAAGATAGCGGTTTTATCCCATCTAAAAAAATTAAACTCATTTTAGGTTGCGATGAAGAAAGCGGTTGGGATTGCATAGAGCATTATTCTAAAGTTGCCGTAATGCCAAACGAAGGTTTCTCGCCCGACGGCGAATTTCCTGTAATTTACGCCGAAAAGGGTATTTTGCACGTAGAGTTTTCTTTTGACTACGATAGTAGATTAATAAGTTTAAGTGGTGGCGAAAGGGTAAATATGGTATGCGACTTTGCTACCGCTAAAGTTGATAGTCTTACCGAAAGCGAAATTAAAATTTTAAAGGGCGTTGGTTTAACTGTTGAAGAAAATTTAGTTAAATCTTACGGTAAATCGGCGCACGGCTCAACGCCAGAAATTGGCGAAAACGCATTAAAAAGGCTATTTATAGGTTTAGGTAGCGTTGGGTTAATCGATTTAGACGTGTATTCGGGCTTATTCTTAAACGAAGACTTATTTTCCGAAATTAAAGATGAAACGGGCAAGTTAACCTTCTCGCCAGACGTATGCTTTTTAAGCGACGGCAAACTAAAAGTTCAAACGGATATTAGATACCCCGCAACTTTCCCTCTTGATAAAATTTTAGAACTCGTTTTAGAGTTAGGCGAATACAAAATATTACACGAGCAAGCGCCTATTATGTGCGATAAAGACGGCAAACTAGTAAAAACCTTGCTTGATATTTATAATAAAGAGTTTAACGCAAGCGAATTACCTATCGCAATCGGTGGTGGAACGTACGCAAGGGCGCTTAAAAACGGCGTCGCTTTCGGCCCGTCTATGCTAACCGATAATATGTGCCACGTTCCTAATGAAAGAATGAAAATATCAAATATGGCAAAGTGTTATAACGTTTATTATAAAGCAATTGAAAAATTAACGAAATAATCGCAAAAAAACATATTAAATGTCGGTATTTTCTATTTACAAAAGGGAAAATATGGTTTAAAATAGTAAAAGCAAGATAAATATCTTAACGGAGGAAATTATGAATTTAAATATTCGTGCATTGCAAATCGACCTTGCAAGACAAAAAGAAACTATCGAATTTGTTAAATCGTATATCGATAGGGCTAAAAAGTACGACTATACACACGTATTTTTCTACTTGGAAAACGTCGTTCGTACTGAAGATACAGAGTTTTTTAATGAAGAAGAAACGTATTCTTTAGAAGAAATGAAAGAAATTGTAGACTATGCACTTTCTCTCGGCTTAGGCGTTATTCCTGCCTTTGAAAATTTAGGTCACCAAGAAAAACTTTTCTTTTATCCAGAACTTGAAAAGTTTAAAGAAACTAAAGACCCAGACTGTGTTAAAAGGTCTTTCGGCGTAGGCGATGCTTGCCCTTCAAATAAAGAATTTTTAGCATTCTCTGATAAATATATTAGCGACGTTTGCTCTATTTTCCCAGGCGAATTCGTTCACGTAGGTCTTGACGAGCCTTGGAACTTTGCCGTTTGTAAAGATTGTCAAGAAAGAATTAAAAACGGCGAAACTAAAAACGAACTTTTCTTAAAACACATTCTTCATACTTACGAACTTTGCAAAAAAATTGGCAAACGTATGATTATGTGGGACGATTTCTTTGAAAACGCAGATATCGTTAGAGATTTACCACGCGATATTATCTTTAGTAACTGGAACTATACGTATATTTCACAAATTCCAAACGGTCACTGGACAAACAGAAATAAAAAAGACTGGTTTGCTTTATACGATAAACTTGGCTTTGATTATATGTTCTGCACTTACGCAAACAGAACTTCAAGTATTTATAACGTAGAAAGTTTTACGGAATATGCGTTAAAGCATAAACCAATCGGCGCTATTATGACTGCTTGGGAAAGAGCGGATACCTTCTACGAAGGCGCATACCCACACATTGCATACGCAGGTAGATTATGGGCTGGTAAAATTTCTACTAAAGAAGAAATTATCGACCTTTACGCTGAAATTATCGGTTCTAAAAAGATTGCCGAAGTGCTTTACGACTTTACTTCAGCAGGTGACGGACTTAACTTAACTTTAACTGAAAAGAGCGTAAAAGACGGTATGTTCAAATACGCTAACGGCAAGCACCTTGTTTATGCGGTAAAGGAAATTGAAGAAGAATACGGTAAATTAACCGGCGAAGGCAAAGATATTGTTACCGATATTTACAACGTATTATATGCAGGTGTTTTAGCGCTTAAATCAAATGCTATTGCTAAAGAAGTATTTGCTAACTACGAATTAGGTAAAGATAACTCTTATTTAATCCCTGAAGTTCAAAAAATTAAAGACGAATACGTAAAAATTAAAGAAAGAGCAGACGGTTTATGGGCTAAAAATAGACCAGGTATTAAGAGCGTTAAAAACAAATACGGTAAAAAATACGAAAGTATCTTTAACGGTCTTGATACCGTTATGGCAAACCTTGCTAAAAACGAAAGATGCGGTGTTCTTTCTGTAGAATATTTATTTACTGATATGTACGCTACTGGTCAAGCAATTATTTCCGTTAAACATAAAGGCTATGATGAAGAAGTTGTTTACCACGGCAACTTAAAACAAGCAGGTTCTAACTACGACCTTGGCGGTATTTTCGGTTACAACTTCAAAACAAGAAACGAAGAAATCGAATACGTTAAATTTACTGCAACAGGCGAAGGCGCAATGTATCCAAGTTATTTTAGATTTGTTTACAACGGCCAATATTTCGTACCAGCAAGCGTTGAAGTTGTTGAAGGTCAAGTAATGTTTGCCGAAAAAGTTTTAGAAGACAACACTCGTTTTGCAATGCTTGGTAACGATAACGGTGTTGCACACTTCAACCACGTTGAACTTGCACACGAAAAACATACTATAAAGGTGACCTTCAAACCCCTTTAATTTAAAGCCATATTAACTTCGCAATACTGTGTTTACTGCTTCGGTTTTGGACTTTGATAACCAACAAGGTTAATCAAATCCCAAACCCTGTGCGAGCCTCGTCTTGCTCGCTACTATGGCTTTAAATGCGCACTACGATTAAGCAAGGTGTAATTTCGCAATACTGCGTTAACTGCTTTGGTTTTGGACTTCGATAACCAAAAAGGTTAATCTCACCCCAAATTCGCGAGCCTTGTCTTGCTCGCTACTATGGCTTTAAATTCGCACTACGATTAAGCAAGGTGTAATTTCGCAATACTGTGTTTACTGTTCGTTTGTGTGACCCCAACAACCAAAAAGGTTAGTTGTGTCCACTCAAACTTCACGAGCCTTGTCTTGCTCGTTTCTAGTGCTTTTAAAAGAAGTTAATCAAATCCCAAACCCTGTGCGAGCCTTGAAATGCTAGCAACTAGTGTTTTAAATAATTACTTAAAAAGGCCCCTTTGTGTAAAGGGGGCTCCGCGTAGCGGTGGGGGATTGAAAGATAACTGTCATTATGAGTCTGGCTTACTTTGTTCCGCTGTTGAAGAATCTCAACTATATTAACTAAGGAAGAGATATTTCGTAAGTAGGGCAAGAAGAATGTCTTAATATGACATTAACATTAAATAAAAAAGACTTTCTAAAATTTTAGGAAGTCTTTTTTATATAAATTCAAAAACGTTAATTATTTGTTTTTTCTTTTTAATTGCGTAATCGTACGCTATTTTAGTACCGCTTTTAGGTTGGTAAACGAATATATCTTTTTTAGAGTGTTTTCGCATTTTAGGTTTGTAATTTTTATCGTAATAAAAGACGCAATAGTCACTATCGTTAATCATTGCTTGGTTTCTTTCTATATAACTTGCTTTGCCAGCCGTATATTTAGTTTTATATTCAAATTCTTCATCTACGCAAAAAAGTTCAGTTTCGGATTTAAATATTTTTAAATACAACTTTTCAAATTTTTCTTTCTCACTTTGTAAAACTATTCCTTCACTTTTGCAAGTATAACCTATTCGTTTTAAGTCAATAAATTTTTCTTTTAATTGAGAAAGAATTTTTAAGCATAAATCGTCAAACTCGCTATTGCTCCCAAACAAAAAAATTTTTACGTTTTTATTTAATATTAAATCTAAAACTATTTCTTTTGTTTTTGTTTCAACCTTATCTAAATTATCTATCTTTCGATGACCTATAAAACAACAAATTTTTTCCATATATACCATTTCCGTAACAGTTTTTCTATTTTAATTACAATATCCGTTAATAATAATAACATAAACGGTAAATATTTGCAAATAATATACGGAATACGAGAATATTTTAAATAATGGTTTTGCTAAAATAAATATAAGGATATATGGAAAATATAAATTTATCAAAAAAAGAAATAATAGAAAGAATAGGGTATTTTAGAAACTTAAAAAAGATTTCCGCATACAAATTGGGTATGGAATTGGGACATTCTAAAACTTATTTTTATAGAATTGAGAGTGGTGAAATTCAACTTACTTTAGATATTCTATTAGATGTTTTAGACATTTTACAAGTTACGACAACGGAATTTTTTTGCCCTACGTTAACTAGTGAAGATAAAAACGTATTAGAAATGTTTAACGGTTTATCTTCAGATAGCAAACAAACAATTTTAGATTTAATGAAAAAGTTAAAATAATAAAATCACGGCTAATTAAAGCCGTGATTTTTCGTTTAATATTATTTCTTAAGTAGTTTATTTACAAGTTTATCAATTGGTTTAAATGCAAGTGGCCAAACTAGTACGGCAAATATAATTAGTATAAAATATCTAACGGCGTTGCCAAAATCTACGCCTAATACCGCATTGAGTGGAGTTTTTAATAAAGACTTAATTCCAACAAGAATTAAAAGTCCGAAAACCACTTTGATAATTTGAGTTATAATATGCCCTTTAGTTTCAAAGTTGATATATTTCTTTTCAATAAAATATGCAACAAGTACGCCTACGCTTGCGCCTAAAAGTTTAACTACGCTTTCCGCGCCGTGAGTAATGTTTTCCATATCCGCGTCGCTTGGGAAATTATACGTTTTAATAAATACGTAAGAAAAGGTTGCAATAACAATCGTTCCCGATAAAATTGCAGGTATAATCCAAGGCTTTTTATCGCTTAACTTAATAAGTGGGTAAAGCCCTAAAACTAAAGCGGTTGCTATCAAAAAGGAAACGCCTACGTCAAGCGGAGTGTGTACGCCCAAATACATTCTAGAAACAGGAACGAGTATGACTATAACAATTGAGACTATTCTTAGCCAAGTTTTTTTAGTAAACCTAGCAACCGCGCCAAAACTGCCAACCGCCGATTGAGTGTGACCGCTAGGGAAAGAGTAGCCCGTAGCCGCCTCTCTTGCGCTTTCTACTATCGTAAAATTAGGGTCTTTAACCCAAGGTCTAGGGATTCTAAACAACACCTTTAAAAATTGGTTGATAACCGTACCTAAAAAGCCGATAGTGATTAAAAAATAGCCGTGTTTTTTGTCAAAGCACCAAAAAACTAGTATTGCAAGGGCGATAAAAAAGGTTTCTTCGCCAAGCCTTGTTACCGTTGACATAATAAAGTCTAAAACGGGATTTCTAATCGATTCAAAAAAATATAAAACTTTCATAAATCACCTTTATTTGTTTGATATTAATATTTTATCATAGTAGTTAAAAAATTACAATAAAAACTTAAAATTTTAGTTAAACGCATATTGACAAAGGGCTATTAATATGATAAAATTTTTTATATAAAATCACGTTTATAAGGAGAAATATTATGGAAAATATTATGATTTGTAATTGTAAACAAGTATCCGTTGCCGATATTGAAAAAGCCCTTTCTACTATGGAAAAGTTTAGTGACGTTGAAAAACAATTTGAAGAAGTTCAAAAAATAACTCATTGTACTACCGGTTGCGGTGGTTGTCACGATAAAATTATCGACGTAATTTCAGAACTTTTACACGCGTAAATTAAAAGCCTTTTTTAAGGCTTTTTTCTTTATCTTTAAGTTAGGAGCAAACTATGAAAATAACAGTATTAGATAAAATTTCATTCACGATAGGCGATATCGACCTTTCGCCGTTAGATAGTTTAGGCAACGTTGAATATTACGACGTTTTGCCTAAAGACAAAGTGCATACAGTTTTACAAGATACCGATATTGTCGTTTGTAATAAGACGGTTTTTGATAAAGACCTTATCGTCAAATGCCCCAAATTAAAGTATATCGGTTTAACGGCAACGGGTTATAATAATATTGATATAAATTATGCTAAAGAAAGGGGAATAGCGGTTGCAAACGTTCCTAACTATTCCACCGTTGACGTTGCTCAACACGTCTTTGCATTTTTATTTTACTACGCCAATAAAATTGATAAATACGATAATTCCGTAAAGGACGGCGACTGGCTTAAAAGTAAAACCTTTTGCTATTTTGATACCCCTATTATTGAACTTTTTAATAAAACTTTGGGTATAGTAGGCTATGGAAACATAGGCAAAAAGGTAGCCGAAATAGCAAGCGCAATAGGTATGAAAGTTATAGTTTATTCTAGAAGTAAAAAGGATAGCCCGTATACCTTTGTTGATAAAGAAACGCTTTTTAAAGAGAGCGATTTTATCACTTTACATTGTCCGCTTACACCTGATACGGAAAAACTTATTAACGCAAGCACCTTATCGTTAATGAAACCGTCTGCCGTTTTAATCAACACTTCAAGGGGTGGGGTAATTGACGAATACGCGTTAAAAGACGCGCTTGTTTCGGGCAAAATCAAACACGCTCTTTTAGACGTTTTAACGGTAGAGCCTATGAGTAAAGATTGTCCTTTAATCGGCGTAGAAAACGTTACTTTAACCCCTCATATTGCGTGGGCGCCCGTAGAGTGTAGGCAACGCCTTGTCGAAATTGTTGCTAAAAACATAACGGCGTTTATTAGCGGAAAACCACAAAATATCGTAAACAACTAACAAAAAATTAACCGCCCGTATTGACATTAGGCGGAATTAAAAGTATAATAAATACAAATACTAAACTAATAAATTAGTTTAATGGTAAGGAGATTAAATTATGGCAAAAGTATGTGTTATAACTGGTGGCGGTAGCGGAATGGGCTTAGAAGCCGCAAAATTTATGCCAAAGGATAAAATCATCGTAATTTCAGGTAGAACGATGTCTAAACTTGAAAACGGTGTTAACGAACTTAAAGCGTTAGGCTTTGAGGCGTACGCTAAAACTTGCGATACGTCGTCAAGAGAAAGCGTAAAAGAACTTGTTGAATTCGCACAATCGCTTGGCGAAATCACTAACGTTATTAACTCTGCAGGTGTTTCGCCAGCAATGAAAGGCACGCCTGAAAACATTTTAAAAATTAATGCATTAGGTACGGTTTACGTTAACCAAGAATTTTCTAAAGTTATGAACGCGGGCTCTGTTATCGTAGACGTTTCTTCTAACTCTGCTTACGTTTTACCAAGTTTCATTATTCCTAAAAAGGCTTATCCACTTGCTGAAACTAACGAAGAATTATTCGTTCAAAAACTCGTTAAAAAATCAAAACTTGCAAAGGGCGAGTATCAACAAAAGGGTTTTGCATATTCACTTTCTAAAAACTTCGTTGTTTGGTACGCTAAAAAATGCGCTTTTGAATACGGTTTAAAAGGGATAAGGGTAGTTTCATTAAGTCCAGGTCTTATCGCAACCGATATGGGCAACTTAGAAAAAGAAGAAGGCGGTATGCTTATTCCGTTTGCGTGTGAAGAAAGAATGGGTAAACCTGAAGAATTAGGTTTTGCGCTCGCAACCGTTGCAGACGAAAGAAACGGTTACCTTGCAGGCGTTGACGTTTTATGTGACGGCGGTAGTACTAACGGTATGAAAGAGTTTAAAAAGAAAAAGAAATAAAATTAACTAAAATAAAGGGTTTCGCCAAGCGAAACCCTTTTAAGTTACTGAGTTTTTTTCTTAAATAACGCTACTATATCTATTGCGGTGAAAATTCCGCAAACGACTATTAATATAGAAAATAATATCGACGGCAAGTTTAAAATGGTAGTGTCTTTAAGTAAAATTAAAGAGAAAAGTACCGCCCACGCCGTATAAGTAATATTTAGCCCCATAGCCTTTGCCGTGCCAAGTTTAGATAACGCCTTGTAGTAAAAAAGGTAAGATATCGTTGCAAAACAGCCCGCAAGCGCAATAGTTAAAAGTGTTGAAATATTATCTAGTTTAAACAAACTAACGGTAAAACCCCAACCGCCAATTATCGGCAAAATTATAACGCCGTAGCAAATAGAAGAAACAGTTTGCCTAATTTGAAGGGCGTATTCGCTTTTAATCTCGTTAGATTTTAAGCATTTAGATAAAATTACACCTTCAATTCCCCAACCGAAAGAGCACATTATAGCGCCTAAACTTCCAAGCAAGAAATTATTTATATCAATGCTAGGCGAATAACTAAGTCCGTAAACTCCGACTAGCGTTCCCATTAAAAATAGCCATTGATACCATTTCAACCTTTCTTTTAAGAATAAAAATGCCAAAATACTGCCAATTGCGGGGTAAATTGCGCTAGCCACCGCGCCGATTGACGAGCCTAAATAGTTAACCGTTAAAACGTACCCCGTCATTCCTATTGGCCCGCCTATAAGCGACGCTAAAATAAGCCATTTAAAATCGGGTTTTTTAAAAACGCTTATAACTTCTTTAGTCTTTTTCCTAAAAAGGCTAATAATCCAAAGTAGCAAAGCGGAAAAAGTATCGTGCAAAAAAGTACTGACAAACGGCGCTAAAAATAACGCTTGTTCAGTTGAAATAAAAGGGGCGGACGCTAGGGCAATTCCTAGTACTACCGTTTCAAGCGCCCAAGTAATGCCCGCGGTTAAGCCCGTTAACATTTTTCTTCTCCTTTAACAAGTTCGTTATAAAGATAAGAAACGTCTTTAAGTACGGTTTTAGCAAAAGGTTTAATTAAATCTATATTTTCTTTAGTTTTTGCAACGCCAATATAGTCAAACCCCGCGTTTTTAGCAAAAGTAGCGTCCGTTACCGTGTCGCCAACCATTAAGATTTTATCTTTTGTAAGACCCGTTTTTTCCATAAGGTTTAAGCCTGCGTCTGCGCTTGGTTTTGGGGCGACTAGACCGTCGTCTGTATAAATATAATCAAAATACTCAAAAATTTTAAGACCTTTTAGGCATTTTTCCGTTATAAAATAATTATCGGTAGTAATAAGCGCAATTATAACGTTAAGACTTTTAAGTTTTAAAAAAACTTCGTCAATATTTTCGCAAGTACCTTTAATTTCGCCATTTTTAGCGTTGTCGTTAAAAGATAAAAGGGTAAATTCGTTAATTTCTTTAAAAGTGGTTTTTACGCCGTTATTTACTAAAATATTATAAAAAATTTCCGCAATTTCTTCGTAAGTGCCTTTACATAAAACGCCGTTAGGGTCTGAAGTTTCATCGAAAACGCCTATCGCTGTTAAAAAAGTTTTATTAGAAATATTTACGTTAAACTTTTTAATTAAATCGTTAACGACCCCTTTAGATACCGATATCCAAAAGGCGTTAAAATCTAAAACCGTTCCGTCTTTGTCAAAAATAATCGCTTGGTATTTCATGGTAGTAGTATAGCATTTATTCATATAATTTTCAACTATTTTTATTTAAAAACAGGACGGGTAAACGTAAAAGATGTCCCGTTTTTTTATTGAAAATTTTATTAATAGACTGTATAATAAAAATATATAATCGTTTTATTTATATAAGGAGAAAAATTATGGAATTTTTAAACGGTTTCTATCCCGCACTCGGCACACCACTTGATAACGACGGCAACTTAGTAGAAGAAAGTTACTTAAAGCAAATTGAACTTATGCTTGACGCTAAAGCCCGTGGCGTATTATGTATGGGCAGTATGGGTACGGAACAAGCCTTAACAACGAAAACTTATAGAAAAACTGCCGAAGTTGCAAGCAAAGCGGTAAATAAAAGAGTTCCGCTTTTAATCGGCGCAATGGACAACTCTGTATTTAGAGTTAAAGAGAGAATTGACGCGCTTAAAGGCATTGATTACGACGGGTTAGTTTTAACAACCCCTTTCTATCAAATGGATAGTTTTAAAGATTTAGTAAACTACTTTACCGAAATTGCCGATTATTCCGATAAGCCTGTTTATTTATACGATTTACCAGGTGTAACTAAACAAAAAATTACTTTCCCACTACTTAAAGAACTTGCTAAGCACGAAAATATTAAGGGCGTTAAGTCGGGCGATATCGTTTTAGGTAGACTTGTTAAACTTAATTTACCTAATTTTAATTTCTTCTTTAGCAACCTAGATATTTTTGACGTATCTATTAGTTACGGCATTGAAAAGGTGCTTGACGGTATGTTTACTTGTATGCCAAAAACTTCTAAGGCGTTAACTTTAGCGATTGAAAAGGGCGACAAGGAAGAAATTACTAAAAACGTATCTACAATTATTGCCTTCCGTGACCAATTCTTGAAAAACGGCATTTGGCCAGGATATACTATCGCTATGAATTTACTTGGTTTAAAAGGTAATTACGGCGTAGGCTATAAAAAGCACGAACCACTTGCAACCGAATACGAAGAAGTAAAAGCCTTTTTGAAACAAGCAGGAGAAATTTAAAATTAAAAACTCCACAAGCAATTTGCTTGTGGAGTTTGTTTTTAAAGCAAGAAACTAAATATAAACGGTATTGTAATAACTGATAAAACGTGCGAAAATAATGCAAGCCCCGCCGCAACTGACGTATCTTTACCGTAAGCGGTTGGAATAATTACCGAACTTAAGCCAAGTGGCATTGCAAGGTAACAAGTCATGCAAAGTAGCCAAGAATAATCTAAAGTTATTATCGGCATAATTACAAATTTTACAAGTAAACCGAAAACTAATGGGAAAACAATTAAACGCAATGCCGTAAGTATATAAACCGCAGGTTTTTTAAAGGTGTCTTTAAATTGATATTTAGCAATTATCATACCCGTTAAAATCATTGCAAGCGGTGACATACAACTAGACAATCCGTCAATAACCCTAGTTAAAAATGAAACTTTTTCTTTAAGAACGTCGCCAAACCCGGTCAAGGCAAAAACAAGACCTAATACTACGCAAATAATAGCAGGGTTTAAAAATGGTTTTATAAATTTTTTAAAGAAACTAGTTTCTTCCTTTTCGCTTTCCGTTAATTCTTTTTTAGGCGTTAATAAAAATGGTACAGCCCAACCGAAAACTAGAATTTGCGCAGGGATTGTAAATAACATATAATTGCTAAAATGTTCAGGGAAAAGGGCGCTTACTACCGCGTTACCCATAAACGAAAAGTTAGAAAAATATATACCGTAACCGTAAATTGTTTGCATATATTTGTCTTTAGTTAGCATAATTACGATAAAAAAGCCAATCGCCATAGTAACGGCAACGACTATTAGACCAAAAAGCACTATGCCAAAGTTATCGATAATGCCTTTAGTGTACATTAAAGCGTTAAGTACAAGTGCAGGGATAAACAAATTGTTTTCAAGTTTAGAAACCACAGTCGACGCGTTGTCGGGAACAATTTTGCATTTTTGTAAAATAAAACCAATTGCTATAAAGGTAACAAGCACAAGCATTTGGTTAAGCGTTGTTGTAAATAACATAATAAACCTCTTTAAAACATACATAGTTTAACACAATAATCTTTAAAAATCAAACGAATAGTAAAAGCCTAATGAAATTTCATTAGACTTTTATTTTTAACGTTAATTTTAAAATAATTTTAAATTTCCATTATACAAATTAGTAAAAGGTTTTTTGTGTTTGTAAGCGTATAATAAAGTTTTATACGCTCCGCCGAAACTATTTTTAACGTAAGCAAAAACATAGTCGGCTTTATTAATCATCCATTCGTTTCGTTTTAAAATAGCAAATTTTTTGGGTGTATTTTCTATTTCGGGGAAAATTATTAAATCGTAATATTTGTAAATAACTTCTTTTCTTATATCTAGCCAATTATTTAAATAGGGGGTAACAAATACGAGTTTTGCGTTAGGGTGGCTAGACTTATATATAGTTGCGCATTTAAGTGCAAAGTTGTCAAAATTTCCATATCCCCCAAGATAAAAATCAACTTGATTATCTTTAGCAACTTTTTCTATTAGATTGAGCAATTGCTCCTCATCTTCTAAGCAATATATATAATCCGAATGTCCTAAAAAGGTAATAACCATAATACCCCCTATGAATGTATACATTCGTATTATAACACGAAAGTAAAAATAAATGCAACTATAGGGAAGTATACATTCTTATATTTTTTCTCAAAAAGAATATAATGAATATGGAAGAAATCTTCCGTATGTGTTCTTTCGGGGGTATAGTGTGACTGTAAACGACGCTGTAGTTAAAAGGACAATTGAATTATTAAAAGAGAAAAATATTTCTCAGTACCGCTTAGAGCAACTTTCGGGTATTCAACACGGGCATATGCAATGGATAATGAGTGGTAAAAGCAAAACGGTTACGTTGTCTACCGTATTGCGTTTAGCAAACGGATTTGGAATGACTGTGACAGAGTTTTTGGGTGGAGATTTATTCCTTTTTGAAAATCTTGAAGTGGAATAAAATATTTGTAAAGCAAGATAGTCAAGATTAGTAGTTACTCTTGGCTATTTTTTTATTTCTAGTTACTTAACAACTTGAATTTCAAGAACTTTTTTGCTAAAATATTACTATTAAATGTCGAATTTAAGGGTAGGTATTATGATTGGCTACTATATTTTAGGCGCGGTGTTATTACTTGCGGTTTTGGTTTTAGTAATTTCATATATTTGTTTCCGTATGGCGTTTTACGTTCCTAGAAAAAAGGTGGTAAATAGCGAAGAGTTTAAACTTCCCGACGGCGAAATTTATAAAAAATACGAAAATGAAATGATAGGCTTTATAAAAAAAGTTCGCCAACTTCCCCACGAAGACGTTGAAATTACTTCTTTCGACGGGTTAAAACTTCGTGGCAAATACTACGAATACGTGCCAAACGCACCAATCGAACTTATGTTCCACGGTTATAGGGGAAATTCCGAGTCCGACTTGAGCGGTGGCGTTTTAAGGTGTTTTGCCTTAGGCCGTAGCGTGCTGTTAGTGGACCATCGTGCATCGGGTAGAAGTGAAGGAAAGGTTATTAGTTTTGGCGTAAATGAAAGTAAAGACTGTTTAAAATGGCTAGATTTTTTAAATAACAAGTTTGAAAACGCTAAAATTATACTTTCGGGGATTTCAATGGGCGCGTCCACAATACTTATGGCGTCGGGTAAAGATTTACCTAAAAACGTCATAGGCGTTATTGCAGATTGCGGATACACTTCCCCTAAAGAAATTATAAAAACGGTAATTAAACAAATGAAATTGCCCCCTAATTTGGCATATCCGTTCGTTAAACTAGGCGCTAAAATTTACGGCAAGTTCAATTTAGAAGAAGATTCGCCAATTGAGGCGGTTAAAAGATGCAAAGTTCCCGTTATTTTTTTCCACGGCGACGTTGACGATTACGTCCCTTACGAAATGAGCGTTAAAAACTACGACGCGTGTGTTTCTCGCAAAAAATTAGTAACGGTAAAAGGCGCTGGTCACGGGCTTGCTTACATTGTCGACCCTGACGAGTATTTAAAAGAGTTAAATGAATTTTTTACTCCATTATTAAGCGATAAAGAAGAATAAAACAAAAAAGGCTAACGAAAAATTGTTTCGTTAGCATTTTTGTTTTGTATTAAATTTATTTTAAACCCAAAATATCATCGGCGGAAACGTCTAATATTTCACAAATATTAGCAAACGTATCAAGCGAAGGGTATTTATCAAGACGCATATATTTGCTTACTGTTGACGGGTTTACACCCAATTTTTCGGCAAGTTCTTTTTGAGAAATCGTTCCATATTGTATTGCTTCACGCAATCTTTTTTGTATGTCTTCTATTTTAATCATAATAAAATAATAGCACAACGTGCAATTTTTGCTTGACAAAAGGCACATTGTGCCACTATAATTATTATAAAAAATTAAAGGAGATAAACGTATTATGATAAGAGTTTCTTTGGGTGGTTCTTTGTTGTTATTATTACTTTTTTTATTTATGGGTATAATGGAAGGATTTTGGGAGCCGTTTTTTGTAAACTTAGGATTGTTCGTTATTCAAATAATATATTTCTGGTTTAAAATTAAAGATAGTTTATAATTTTATTTATAGTAAAGCCGAGATTGTTTACTCAATCTCGGCTTTTTTATTTTTTTATTATTCAGTTCTAAGCGCTTCGACAGGGTCTTTTTTCGCTGCAAGGTTTGCAGGTACAAGTCCTGAAATAGAAGTTAAAAGCACGCTTATTAATACCATTATAATCGCAGTTAACGGAGTAAGCGTTGCAATATCAATACCGATTAAGCCGTGAACAATAGCGTTAGCGGTTGCCGATAATAAGTAGGTTACACCTATACCTATAAGTCCCGATAAAGTACCGATAATAAAGGTTTCGGCATTAAATAAGTGAGAAACGTCTTTCTTTCTACCGCCAAGCGAACGGATAACGCCAATTTCTTTAATTCTTTCAATAACCGATACGTAAGTAATAATTGCTATCATTACCGTAGAAACTACAAGAGATAACGCGGTAAAGCAAATAAGCGCCGTTGTAACAACGTTAATCAAGTTGTTTATTAATCCGATAACAAGCGTTAACGCGTCGGTATAAGTTATATCTTCTCTATCACTAAAAGTTAAAGTTTTGTCGCCAACTACAATATCACCCTTTTCGTTCCACTTGTCAAGGTAACCAGTAACGCTATCCTTGTATTCAAAGTTAGTTGGGTAAATTTTAAGTAGGTTAGGAAGGTCTACACCGCCAAGTTCACGGAGAGTTAAAGTGTAATATTTAGGAATTTCCGTTGCGCCTGTACCCGCACCGTTACCACCGCCCATAGAACTGCCAAATCCGCCTATACTACCCATCATTGAAGACATAATGGACGCGTCTGAAAGTTTTCCAACAAAGCCCGTTTCGTTATATTCAACTAACTCGCCTTCAGCGTTTTCTAAGAAGAATTTGTATGGGTAAGTAATACCTATATTCATAGTGAATTGACCAGATTTTTGGGCAAGGCTTGTAAAAGAAGTCTTTTCAGTATCTTTAAGGTGTTTTACTATTAAAGAGTTAAGTCCGTCGCTTAAAATCTTTTCAGTAAGGTCGGTTGTAAAGTAGAAACCACTTTGTAACGTGCCGTAAGAAAGGTCTTCTTTAGGTCTAACAATCGCCGTAATTTTAAGGTCAATGCCTTCCCATTCTTCTTTTGCTTGGTTATTATAAGTAAACGGATTAAGCGCTGCCATTGGTGAAGTAGAATCCGCTTTATTAAAAATTACGTCGTTAGGGTAATAAGTAAAGGTCTTATTTAAAAGTTCGCTATACGTAAACCTTTCTTTATCAAAAATAGGCGTTTCGCCTTTAGATTCGGATGAAGTATATAAAATATCTAAAAACTCTTCTTGAGAATAATACCCAAGCGATGCAAGGAAAATATCGGTAAGTTCAGTTTTGTCTGAAACGACAAGCATAATTTCATTCTCTTTTTCAGGGAACTTGCTTTCGTTTTCAGGTGTTAAAAAGTCGTATTGGCTCATTATAAACTCTTTATCGTCAGGTAGTTGACTAAACGTAGTGTTAAGAGTTGAAATTAACGTTGAAAGGTTAGCGTATTCCGTCTTTTCAAGCATTGCCGTATACGTTTTTAACGCGGAAGAAAGTGACATTTTTGCATTTTCTTGCCCTGTAAAGTTGTAGTTTGTGTAAAGATTGTTAGTAACGTCTATGCCAAACTCTTTCGTAATTGCCGCATAGTATTCTTTTGGCATATTGTAAAGATAATCAACGTATTCTTTAGTTATGTTATTTTCCGTTTGAATAGAAGTTATATCTTCGTGGCTTTTAATAAGATAATCAATTACGTAGTTTACGTTGATTTTACCGTTTTCTATAGTCTTATTTAAGTTTGCACCCGCCATCGGGTTTTGCATAGAAGATAATTTATTAAGGTCAATAGTTTTTTCGGTAATAGTAATAGGGTTGCCCGATAACATATCGTCTTGCATTTTATAGATATAGTTTTGAATACCCGTAGATACCGATAAAACTGACGCAACGCCTGTAATACCGATAGAGCCTGCAATACAAACGAGTAAAGTCCTTTTAAATTTAGACTTTAAGTTTCTTGCCGAAAGTTTAAACGCCGACCATAAAGAAAGTTTAGATTTTTTGGTAATAACCTTTTTGGTTTTAGTAGGTTTTTCATCTTTACCGTCAAAAGGTGCGCTATCCGATAATATTTCGCCGTCAAGTAGTCTTACAATTCTAGTAGAATACTGTTCGGCAAGTTCAGGGTTATGCGTAACCATTATAACTAACTTGTTTTTAGCAATGGTTTTTAAGATTTCCATTACTTGAACGCCAGTTTCCGAATCGAGCGCGCCGGTTGGCTCGTCTGCAAGAATAATGTCAGGGTTATTTACAAGAGCGCGCGCTATCGCAACACGTTGCATTTGTCCGCCTGAAAGTTGATTAGGGCGCTTGTTGATTTGATCTTTAAGTCCAACTTCTTCAAGCGCTTTTATAGCCCTTTCCTTTCTTTCGGTTTTGCCTACGCCCGAAAGCGTAAGGGCTAGTTCAACGTTCTTTAAAACCGTTTGGTGTGGAATTAAGTTGTAACTTTGGAAAATAAAGCCTATTCTATGGTTACGATACGTATCCCAATCTCTATCCCCATACTTTTTAGTTGATATTTCGTCAATAATAAGATCGCCAGACGTATAGTGGTCAAGACCGCCGATAATGTTGAGCATAGTAGTTTTTCCGCAACCCGAAGGGCCTAAAACGGAAACGAATTCGCTTTCTCTAAAGTTGATTGAAATGCCCTTTAAAGCGTGAACTGTACTATCCGCAACTACGTAGTCTTTAGTTATATTTTTTAGTTGTAACATAATGCTATTCCTTTATATTTTTTTTAAGTGTATGTTTTTTGCCTTAAATTTTCTTTAAAATAATATATTATTTTACTATAAAAATAAAAAATGCACAACAATTATAATATAGTAATATAAACTTTAACAAAATTAGCAGTCGAAATTTGTAAAAAGCGTTGCAAAAGAAATTTTAGAGTGATATACTAAATAAAAAACCTACGTAGGAGAAATATGAAAGCAAATAATTGGAAATTAGGTTTATCTACCTGTGGAATGATGCCAACTAAAGAACTTTTTGACGAGTATGCTAAAGCGGGAATACAAGAAATGGAAATTTCGTTTGGGAAAGATTTCGACCCGCCAATCGACTGGAAAAATATTCCCGTTTGGGCGAAAGACGCGGGAGTTGGGCTTTGGTCTTACCACCTTCCTTTTATGCCGTTTGCCGAAATAAATATTGCTAGTTTAGATAAAGAGTTAAGGGAAAAAACTATCAATATTTGTTTAGAACTTATCAAAAAATCATCGGATATGGGCATAAAAATTGCGGTAATTCACCCAAGTGGCGAGCCAAATGCGGACGACGTTAGGGAAGAAATGCTAAAAGTAGGCGCGGAATCGCTTGCCGTTTTACAAGAAAAAGCGTCGAAATACGGCGTGACGGTGGCGGTTGAAGATTTGCCAAGAAGTTGTTTGGGCAATCACTCTAGCGACATTAAAAAACTAATCTCTTTAAACGATAATTTAAGGGTTTGCTTTGACACAAACCACTTACTCATTCAAAAAAATAGCGACTTTATTAAAGACGTAGGCTCTAAAATTATAACTTTACACGTTTCCGACTACGATTTTAGAAACGAGCAACATTGGTTACCTTACGAAGGCAAGGTTGACTGGGTTGAACTTGTTACTTTACTTGAAGAAGTGGGCTACAACGGGTCGTTTATGTATGAAATTTCATTAAAATCGGGCGATTTCATCGAAAGAAGAGATTTAACCTTTATAGATTTTAAGAAAAATTACGACGCGGTAATAAATAAAAAAGTTCCTGAAATTTTAGGAAAACCACGCCTAGAAGAACTAGAAAAAAGGGCGTATTTTAAAGAAATTCAATTTTAATATTTTTTAACGTAATGTTGATAACCTGCAAAGTTATCAACATTATATTTTTTTGTAAAGGTGTAAATAATCCTACTAAAAACGGGGTTTAGATAAATATAGTTTATCTAAGTAAAGGGCAAACACTTGTATTGTCATATTTTTTATGCTATAATAAATTTGCAACCTATAAAGGTGCTTTTTTGCCGTGCAAAAAATAAAGATTAAAAATACTAAGGAGTAATAATTAAATGAAAATTCCTTTTTCTCCACCCGATATATCTAACGTTGAAATTGAAGAAGTTGTAGATACTTTAAAGTCGGGTTGGATTACAACCGGGCCAAAAACTAAAAAGTTTGAGCAAATGCTTGGCGAATTTATCGGCAATAAAAACGTGGTTTGCTTAAATTCTCAAACGGCTTGTCAAGAAATGGCCCTTCGCGTTATGGGAATTGGCGAAGGCGACGAAGTTATAACTTCCGCTTATACTTATTCCGCATCCGCGTCGGTAATTGATCATATCGGCGCAAAAATCGTGTTTATTGACCTTTCTAAAAACACGCTTGAAATGGATTACGACGCGCTTGAAAAAGCGATAACCGAAAAAACTAAGGCGATTATTCCCGTTGATATCGGCGGTATTCCTTGCAATTACGATAAAATTTTTGAAATTGTAAACAAAAAGAAAGACCTTTTTAAACCAAATAGCGATATGCAAAAGGCGCTTGGTAGAATTGCCGTAATGGCGGATTGCGCCCATTCTTTAGGGGCGAGCGTTAAAGGGGTTATGGCAGGGCGCTTAGCCGATTTTTCTTCTTTTAGTTTTCACGCAGTTAAAAATTTAACTACGGGCGAAGGTGGTGCTTGCGCTTGGAATTCTATCGATGGTATAAGCGATGAAGAAATTTATAAAAAATTCCAACTTTTATCACTTCACGGTCAAAATAAAGACGCAAGGGCAAAAATGCAACCGGGCGCGTGGGAATACGATATAATTAGCCCTTGGTATAAATGCAATATGACGGATATTATGGCGGCGATCGGCATAGGTCAACTTAAAAGATATAGCGGTATGCTAAGTAGAAGAAGAGAAATTATTGAAAAGTTTGATAAAGCCTTTAGACCGCTTGGCGTTAAAACTTTAAATCACTATACCGATACTTACTTGTCTTCAGGTCACCTTTATATCACTAGAATACCTAATATCGACGCTAAAACTAGGAACGAAATTATTATTAAAATGGCGGAAATGGGCGTTTCTTGTAACGTGCATTATAAACCGCTACCTATGATGACGGCGTATAAGAACTTAGGTTTTGATATTAAAAATTATCCAAACGCCTATGAAATGTACGAAAACGAAATCACTTTGCCGTTAAATACGACCTTAACGGACGAAATGGTCGATTATATTATTGAATGTTACGTTAAAGTTATTAAAGAGATTAAGTTATGATTTTAAAAAAATGGGAAGACTTGCCTAGTGAATTTCATACCGACGAAGTTAAGCGCTATTACGATATCTTAAAAAAGAAAAAATTTAGCCTATTTCTAAAAAGGGTTTTTGATATCGTAGTATCCTTTATTATGCTTGCCGTTGCGTTTCCGTTTTTTATAATACTTGCAATCTTGATTAAGATTGACAGTCGCGGGCCGGTATTTTACCGTCAAGAAAGGGTAACCAGATACAATACTAAATTTAGGATTTTTAAATTTAGAACAATGGTTGACGGCGCGGACAAAAAAGGCGCGCAAATCACCGGCAAAAACGATATGCGTATAACTAGGGTTGGCAAACTTATAAGAAAGTTAAGGCTTGACGAAGTCAGTCAATTAATCGACGTATTAAGGGGTAAAATGTCTTTCGTTGGAACAAGACCCGAAGTTCCTAAATACGTAGAAAAATACACCCCCGAAATGTACGCTACCTTGCTTTTACCCGCAGGCGTTACTAGTCTTGCTAGTATAAAGTACAAAGATGAAGACGAGATTTTAGAAAAATATAAATGGGAAGACGTAGATACGGTGTACGTTGAAAAAATCTTGCCCGATAAAATGAAATACAATTTAGAAGCAATTGAAAACTTTGGCTTTTTTAAAGAAATAGGAATTATGTTCAAAACGGTAATAGCCGTATTCAAAAGGTAATTATGGATTTTTCTGTTTTAATGTCTATATATAGAAACACGAAGGTAAACGAACTTAAAGAGTGCTTGCAGTCGTTATATAATCAAACGGTAAAAGCGACTGAACTAGTTATAGTGGTCGATGGCCCTATCCCAGAATCTCTTCAAAATTTTTTAAATGAAGAGATAAAAGTTCATAGTGAAATTAAAGTTTATCCAATAGAGAAAAACGTAGGACTTGGAAACGCTTTAAGATATGGTATGGAAAAATGCAATTATGAAATGATTGCCAGAATGGATACCGATGACGTTTGCGTTTTAGACAGGTTTGAAAAACAATTTAAAGTTTTTGAAGAGGATAAAGAATTATCTCTCGTCGGTTCTAACATAGTAGAGTTTGTAGATAATATCGAAAACACTATTGGAGAAAGAGTTGTATTAGAAAAGCACGAAGATATTTGCAAAGATTTAAAAAAGAGATGCCCAATCAATCATATGACGGTAGTGTTTAAAAAGTCTGAAGTTGAAAAAGCGGGCGGGTATATTCATTGGCTTTATGATGAAGATAGTTATTTATGGGTAAGAATGTATCTAGCAGGGTGTAAATTTTATAATATTCAAGAAAATTTAGTAAAGGCAAGGGTTAATCTTGATACTTATGCAAGGCGTGGCGGATATACTTATTATAAAAGCGAAAGAGACCTATTTAGGTTTATGAAAAAGAATAAAATAATTAATTGTATTGAGTATTTAAAATGTATTTTTATACGATTTACCGTTTACGTTTTAATGCCTAATAGAGTAAGGAGTTGGGCTTTTAAAAAGTTTGCAAGAAAAAATTAGACAAAAGGTAAAAGATGGCGCAATATACCATAAAAAAAGTTTTTAACTTTATAAACTTTAAAGATATTTTAAATTTAATAATATGTGTTTTGGTTTTTCCGTTTGCAATACTCGCGAAAATATTTATTCGCGACTTTTGGCTTGTTTCGGAAGATGAAAACGAAGCGCGCGACAATGGATACCACTTTTTTAAATGGGTAAAAGAAAATAGACCTAAACAAAAAATTGCGTATGCAATAAATAAAAAATCGGTAGATTATCTAAAAGTTAAAAATCTAGGAAAAATTATTTCTTACGGCAGTATAAGCCATTGGTTTTGGTATATCGTAGCCGATAAAAATATAAGTTCGCAAAAGGGCGGAAAGCCCAACGCCGCAGTCTGTTATTTGTTTGAAGTGGTTTTAGGTTTTAGAAAGAACAATAGAGTGTTTTTACAACACGGTATAACGATAAATAAAGCGGAATGGCTATTTTATAACAACGCTAAATTTAGGCTCTTTATAACGGCAACTAACGACGAGCACGAGTATATTTTAAACAATTTCAACTATCCGACAAATAACGTAAAACTCTGTGGTTTTGCAAGGTTTGATAATCTTATAGACAACGTTGTTGACGATAATTTAATTTTAGTTATGCCATCTTGGCGAAATTGGTTAGGAAGGGAGTCTAAAGAAAACAAAAACCAAGACTTTACTGAAAGCAATTATTTTAAGTATTGGAATAGTTTTTTAAATAGTGAAAAACTAGATAAACTTTTAAAAAAACACGGCAAAAGAATTTTATTTTATCCGCATAGAAATATGCAAAAGTTTTTAAGTTTTTTTAGTACTAATAGCGAAAACGTTATTATTGCTGACTGGACTAAATATGATATTCAATCATTGCTTAAAGAAAGTAAAATTATGATAACTGATTATTCTAGTGTGTTTTTCGACTTTTCATATATGAAAAAGGCGGTACTTTTCTATCAGTTTGATGAAGAAGAGTTTAGGCAAAAACAATACGACAAAGGGTATTTTGACTATAAAGACACTCCTCTTGCAAAATGGTCAAGTAATGAAGAGGATTTAATTAATAATTTAGATGAAATTTTATCTACAGGTTGTAATTTTATAACAGACGAGCAATACCATAAAATCTTTCCATATCACGATAAAGATAATTGTTATAGAATATACACTGCTATTAAAGAGGCGAAATAATGGATAATTCAAGCACATCGAAAATGATAAAAAACAAATTAAGGTCGTTTTTAACGGCTACAATTTTAGTGGTTTCTTTCGTTGCGCTAGTTTTTTCTAATTTAGTTGATACTGCAAAAATTTCCTTTCCTATATCCGTTATAATTTCAATAATAGTGATGGTTTTATCGCTATTTTTAATTTTATTATACGCAAAGCAAATTTCTTTTGGTCAGGGATTAATATTTTTAACGTTGTTCGCGTTTTACGTTGTTTCGTATTTATTTCACATGTCAGGGTTTGAATATCTTATTAATATAATAGCGATAACTTCTATAATTATATTACTTCCAAAACTAGATTGCAATAAAAGAAGTTTTAAAGTGTTGCCTATTATATACTTTATTTACGTTATTTTAGTTATGGCGTTTGCTCCAAAACATTCAGGAGTTGTTTCTAATAGCGTAGTAAGTTTTAAAAATATGAATCCCAATATTTCTAGTATTTTGCTTATGGTTTTTACCATTTATTTACTAAAACTTTTATCGGAAACGGAATCAAAACACAAAAAAATAGCGTTAATTGCATTAATAATTTTATCGTTTTATTTTCAAATAGACTTTTCAAGTAGAATAGCGATAATAGGTTCAGTTTTTGCTGTTATATATTATTTATTTAGAAAAAAATTAAACAGAATAAAAAGTAATAAAATTACAGTGTTTGTTTTAATTGTTTTTTTATTTTCCCCAATATTTTGTTATTTTTACTCGGTGACCTTATTTGATTTTATCGGCAAGGGCAATCTTATCATTATGGGTAAGGATATTTTTACGGGTAGGCAGGTTATTTGGAGCGAAGCCTTTTTATTTATTGAAAATGATCTATTTTTAGGGGTAGGCAACGTATTTAAATCTACCTTTTATCCTAATGAAGTAACGGCAACAAATCTTCACAATCAAATGATGGGATGTTTAGTTTGCTTTGGCGTTGTTAACATGATACTGTTTGCTTTTTCTTATTCTGTGGGGGTTGGTGTCATTTGGAAAACACAAGGTTTTCAATTTTCCGCTACGTTACTTTTAATATTAACTATAATATCTTATACGGAAACGGTATTTTATTCATCAAATATTATTTACGTTGTAATTTTTGGTTTGCTTATGACCTCGAATACAAGTGCAGGAGAAATTAATGATAAAGAAGATTCATTACGTATGGATAGGGAATAACCCTAAGCCTGAAAAAGTTGTAAAATGCATTGAATCTTGGCGTAAAAAATGCCCGGATTATGAAATTATAGAGTGGAACGAAAGTAATTACGATATTAATAAATGTAAATACGCTCGTTTAGCGTACGAAGATAAAAAGTACGCTTTCGTCTCCGATTTTATGCGTTTTGATATTTTGAACAAATATGGCGGAATTTACGTTGATACCGATGTGGAAATTTTAAAAGATATAACTCCATTACTTCATTCTAATTTTATGGGCTTTGAACGGGCGGGAGAAGTTGCGCCAGGGCTTATAATGTACACTACCACTAATAATGATATTTTAAAAGAAATTTTAGATTATTATTATTCTTTTAATGAAGATAAAATCAATTACGATTACACTGTTTGTAACTTGGTAACCGATATTTTATTGAAAAGGGGCTTAACCAAAGAAGATTCTTTGCAACGCGTTGATGATTTTACCATTTACCCAACGGAATACTTTAATCCAAAGGGTGCAAATTATGGAAAAGAGAAGATAACTAACAACACTTATTGTATACATCACTATCTTGCTACTTGGAAGAGTAAAGAAGAGCAAAAACTTATGGAATACAAGGTGAAATATGGGGTAAAAAAGGGCAAAATATTGTTTATTTTAGCCCACCCTATTTTATCAATTAAAATCAAAAGGAAAAAATAATGGCAAAGACAAGCGTTTTTAAAAATACCGCAATGCTTTATATAATGACTTTTGCAAGGTTAATATTTCCGCTTATAACCTTACCGTATTTAGCAAGGATTTTGTCGGAAGAGTCATACGGGTTCGTTTCTTACGTTAAAAGTTGTATGACTTATATTCAACTTGTAGTCGATTTTGGATTTATATTATCGTCGGTTAAAGATATAGTTAAACTAAATGGAGATAAAGATGAGATAGGTAAAGTTGTGGGCAATACTTTTCTATCTAAAATAATGCTTTCAGTAATAGCGTTTATCGTGCTTATTTTTATGGTGGCGGTAATCGAAATTTTAAAGCTAAACGTAATTTTCGTATTACTTAGTTTTATCGGTGTTGCAACTACTGCCTTTTTAGCTGATTTTTTATTCCGTGGTATTGAAAAAATGGAATATATAACCTTTATTTACCTTATAGCAAAGGGCGTATCGGTTATATTAACGTTCATTTTGGTTAAAAATGATGGGGATTTAATTTGGATTCCCGTTTTAGATATAGTAACTAACGTCATATCAATAATAATAACGTTGATAATTATTAATAAATTAGGTATAAAGATAAAGATAAGCAATATATTTGATTGCTTTAAAATGATAAAAGACTCGTTTGTATACTTTTTATCTGGCGTAGCATCAACTGTTTTTGCTGCATTAAACACTTTACTTATAGGTATTTTTATTAAAGATTTAACGATAGTTGCATATTGGAGTATGTGTTTAACGATAATTACTGCAATACAAAGCTTATACGGGCCTATTACAAATAGCATTTATCCACATATGATAAAAGAAAGAAAACTCGCTTTTATTCATAAAACGTTAATGATATTTATGCCAATAGTGTTAGTCGGTTCAATAATATCCGTATATTTTTCAGAATTTGCCCTTTTAGTCGTGGGCGGAGAAAAATATATCCCTGCATCAAACTTGTTTAAATTAATGGTGCCTATTTTATTCTTTAGTTTTCCTGCACAAGTTTACGGTTGGCCAACTTTGGGCGCAATAGGTCGTGTAAAAGAAACGACTTTTTCAACTATTATTTCTGCAGTTTTTCAAGTTGTTGGTATCATTGTACTTGCATATTTAAATCTATTCAACGTATATGCGCTCGCATTATTGCGCGGAGCAACAGAGTTGATTTTATTGCTTATTAGAATGGTTATAGTTTACAAAAACAAAAGGGAATTTGCTAGTGCAGATGCTAAAGTAAAAACGGAGTAATGTTTAAATTATGAGCAAAATTAAAAATTTATTCGGCTTAATTTTATATAAAATAGCACCCATAAAGAAGAATAGATACCTTTTCACTAGTTTTAACGGTCATTATTCCGATAATACTAAAGCTATTTCAGAAAAACTGCATTTGATTTCTAATAACGCCGAAATTATATGGCTTGTAGAAAGAAAATATATGAAGGATTTACCGTCATACGTAAAAGGTGTAGATATAAACAGTTTAAAAGGTTTTTGGTGTAGGGGGACGGCAACTGCGCAAATCGATAACGTGTATGGTTTTTGCGCCAACTATTTAACTAGCGATAGCAAAAAAGCAAAGCGCAAGGCTAGACTTCTAACTTTTTTACAGTCTAAGAAAAAACAATCTATTTATACTACTATGCACGGTACTCCGTTAAAGAGAATAGGTCGTGACCAAGTTGGCAATATCGTTTATGACTTGTATACAAAAAACACAAGTTTATTAGTGGGAGATGAGTTTTCGGCAAAAATATTTAAAGGGGTTACTTTTGGGAAAATGCCGATTAGTGTAGTAGGTTCTCCACGTAACGACTTGTTGTTTGATAAAAGCAATAATTATAAAGAAAAGTTAGGGTTGCCTTCCGATAAAAAGATAATTCTCTACGCACCAACTTTTAGAAACGACGGAAAAGACGTAGAGGGGAAAAACGTTAAACGTAGTGGTATTGACCAATTAAACGCAATGGATTTTGATTTATTGTTTAATACCTTAAAAGAAAAATTTGGTGGAGAGTGGGTTATGGTATTACGATTCCACTACCACGTTGCAAACCTTGTAGATTGGGATAGATTAAACAATAAATATCCCGGCAAGTTTATAAACGGCAATTTTTTTGATGACATGGCTTTATATTTAGCCGCGTGTGACCTTTTAGTTTCTGATTCTAGTTCGTGTATGTTTGATTATTTAAATACTAAAAGACCTTGTTTTATCTTTTTCCCAGATTTGGATAATTACCAAAACAACGAGCGTGGTTTCTATTTGGATATAGAAACGTTACCGTTTGATGTGGCTAAAGATTTTTCTACCTTCATTAAAAACGTTAAAGGGTTTGATAATTCTAAATATCAAGAAAAAATCATTCAATTTAAAGAGAGAATAGGCGATAAAAACGATGGCAAAGCATCAGACAGAATAGTAAAAATAATATTAACCAAATAACAAAACGCACGGAATTTACCGTGCGTTTTTAATTTGATTAGTTGTCTTTCTTCTTTTTAGATGTATGAATAATTAATACTGTAAAACTAGCAATAAGTAAACCGACAATGAAACTTGCAATGCCCGCAACTATTATGCTAACGCCACCTCTTTCTTTTATAATTGAAGAGTTTTCAAAAGTGATAGCCGATAATTGTTCGTAAATAATATTTATATTTTCAATATATTCGTTTGTAAAAGTATCAATATTATTATAAAAATTAGTAAGTTTTGTAGTAAACGCTAAATAATCTTGTTCGTTTGTTTTTTCGCCTTTCGCGTAAGAAAGTTTAGTGTTTAAAGTTTCAATTTTACTAGAAATTATTACGTTTTCTTCAAGTAGTTCTAAAATTCTATTAATACCTATTTGTTTGTCAGAATATTCGTTCTTGCCAATTTCTAATCTGATTGCGTCAATAATATTTTCGTTAGATTGCTTTTTACTAATTAGCGTTTCAATTTCCGATTGATAAGATTTAGCAAGTTCTTCATTTTTAGGGGCGTAGCCTTCGCGTTCAAATTCGCTTTTAAGTAGTTCAAGCGAGTTCATCATAAAGAAGTTTTCAACCCCTTGCTTGTAAGTTGATAAAGACTTATTGTTTATAGATATATCGCCAAGCGAAGTAATAGTTTTCTCGTAAGCGCTAAGTAAATATTCCTTTTGCGTTTCTAAGAAGTTTAATTTATTGTCAAAAGAAAGGGAATTATCGTAAGCGTTTAAATAACTGTCGTGTCTAGTGTTTTTAACCATTTCTTTTACGTTGTTTATAGGAAGTGTAGAAAGGTCTTTTAAAAAGGCTTTAGCAACTTCTTTATTAGGGAAGTATTTAGATTTAACGGTTATTGTATAAACGGTATCCTTTCTTTCCGCCGAGTTAATTACTATTTCTTGGCTAATAGAAATATCGTCGTAAAGAGAAAGGGAAACGACGTCGATAGAAGAGTATTTACTATCGCTTTTCTTAACCGTTTCAAGTGATTTTTGAGAAATAAAATCAGAGTACTTTAAGTTAGACCCGTCAGGCATAGTTAAAGTAGCGCTACCGGGGTAGTCTAAACTAAAAGAAGTGGTGTAATAAGCGTTAGAATTACTATATACAACGCCTAAAAATAAAGTACCTACAATCGTAATTATTAAAGTTATTACCGCAAGGAGTATCTTGCGCTTAAAAATGATTTCAAGTAAATCGGCAAAGGTAAGTTCTTTTGATTTATTTTCCATTTTTCGCTCCTTAAAGATTACTTATTATTTTAAGTATATTATTATTTTATAAAAAAGTCAAGAAAAGAGTTGTCGCTTTATGCTACGAGAGAGTTTTTAACTTGACTATTTTATAGTTTTTAGTATATAATGTTTATTACTTAATAAAAAATCAACCAATATAATTAATTTTGGAGAAAATATGAAAAAATTATTCACTTTATTTTTGGTATTAATAATATCGATATTCACGCTTACCGGTTGTGGAGAAACCCCACTTGGTTTTAAAGCGCAATATTGGCACGAAAACGTCGCAACGACAGACTTTCACCCTTTAAATGAAACTATTGAATACGACGTTAAAGTCGTTAATAAAACGCCGTCAAATTCAGCCGAAATGAAAAATAACGACGTTAAAATGGAAATAACTAACGGTAAGTATATTACAACTTTAAAAATGTTAGAAGACGAAAATAACGTTCCGTACTATTCTTACGAAACCGAACTGTTAATTGAAGGCAAGTACACTTTTAAAGAAGAAGTGAAAGAGTTTACTAACGACGTAAAATCGACTACTTTATTTAAAACAATCGTAAACGATTTTATGCCAATTTCTACTACTAAATCTTCAAATAAAACTACGACTATTATGTCTGCCGTTAACGGTTACGCCTTGTTTGATTTTACGTATAGTTACGACGTTAATTACGGCGAAAAAGACGCAACTTCTAAATACACTTTAAACACTATTGGCGAAACTAAGTCAGAGCCAATCGTTAAAAATAACACTTTCAAAAAATATAACGATAAAGCGTATATCGATAGCGAACTTTTATTATTACTTCCAAGGGCGTTTAGTTACGAACAAAGTTTTATGAAAAGTTTTTCTTCAATCGACGTGGTTACTCAAAAAATTCAAAAAATGAGATACTATGCAGGTACGGAAAAAACTGAAGTTCCAGATATTAAAAGTTTTAATTTAAAATACAATTTAAATGGATCGGAAACGGGCGCGGAAGATTTTAAAGCGGCAAAAGTTCAAGTTTTAATAGACGATACTTTCTCTGGCGCGGCAATGGAGGCTTACTACGCGGTAGACCATCCAACCCACCGTCATAGAATGGTTAAATGCTACACGGCGTTAAACGATTCTATAGGATATTTAGAATACACAATCAAGTCAGTTCAAGCGTAAGATAAATGAATGAAACTATTATAATTATAGCGCAAGTATTAGGGGGGATAGCAATCCTTTCTAATATTTACGCAATGCAGTTTAACAAACACGGGCTTATAATGCTTTTTAAACTTATAGGTTCGTTTTTATTTTGCTTACAATACTTTTTACTAGGCGCATACGTCGGTATGATTATGGATTTTATCGGCACTATTAGAAATATAGTTTTTGCATACCTTGTAAAAAAAGGGAAAAGCACAAAGCCGTATATTATCTTTTTTGCAATTTTAACCTTCTTTATGGGTTTATTTACGGTTATTCAAACGTGGGATAAAACTCTAGTGGCATTGTCTATTTGGAAAGCAAGTCAAGGCGTGTTAGTATTCCTTGCGGTTACCGTTAGCGTACTATCTATTATAGCAAAACTAATATCAACTATTGCTTACGGTTTTAAAAATGCCCACACTATAAGAATGCTTAACGTTCCGTCGTGCTCGTGTTGGATAATTTATAACTTCGTTTGTTTTTCGTTTACGGGCGTTATCAACGAACTACTTACCATTAGTTCAATTATTATTGCGGAAATCCGCTTTAAAAAAGTCAAAGAAGAAAAACCTTTACAAAAGTAAAGGTTTTTTGTTTTTAAAAGCGCTAGTTTCTTTAATTTTTAAGTAGATATTTTCTTCAATTAGCATATTTATAAATTCGTTATTATTTAGAGTTATAGAATGATTAGAATTTTTAAGTAAAACTTCAATTTCATAGTAAAAATTACTATCTATTATTAAAAATAGTTCTTTTATAACGGTGTCTTCGCTAACGGCAATCTTTCTAACTAGTTTAGGTTTGTCGCTATTTATAATAAAACTAGTATAACTTTTAATATAACTATTGTCGTTATTTATTCCAAACACGCCAAAAAACATAAACAGCGAAAAGAACAAAATAGTTATATTAGGCGTAGTAAAAAGGGAATATATAAAAAGGGCAAACAAAAGGCAAGCGAAAATAAAACTTATTATATTAACGACTTTTTTCGCTCGCTTTCTAGTTATAAAAAGCGATAACGTAGCAAGTAAAAACCTACCGCCGTCAAGCGGATAGCAAGGAATTAAGTTAATTACGGCAAGGGTAACGCTTGTAAAAACAACTAAATCGGTATAGGCGTAAGTATCGGGGATAAACCACCATAGCGCGGTAAATATCAGCGCGGTTAAAAGGTTAATCATTGGCCCTGCAAGCGCAATTTTACATTCGTCAACGTATTTTAAATTAACGGCGTCGCCTTTAATAATAGCGCCGTAGGGCATAAGGGTAATTTTGTTAAGTTTATAGCCTAGTCTAGACGATGCAAAATAATGCCCCAATTCGTGCATAACGGCAACTAAAGTACATATTAAAAAAGAAAATACTTTGCCTATAAAAGCAAAGTATAATCCAAATATAAAAAATAAAGGGTGGATAGATATTTTTAGGTCAACCATAAAATTTCGTTATCGGTTATTACGTAACTAGTAATAGTCGTGTTATTATCAAACATACTAACGTTAATTTCGCTAGAAGAATATCCTACCGGCACGTTTGCAAAAACCTTATCGTTTTTAGATAAATAGCAAAGTTCAAGGCCGGAAACGACTGTGGAAAAACTGTCGCTATGTTCAATAGTTACCGTGTAAACTCCGTCATTTTCGCTAACGTTGGAAACAACGCCGTCGCAAGGCGAATAAACGCTACCAGATGATATCGTCATAACGCCGTCTTGAAGGGTAACTTCACCCGTTTTAGAAGGCGAAAGTGGCGAAAAACTAGAGTATACCGCCGTGTTTTTTTCTGATGCCGAGCCGAAAACTTGGCGCATTAGGTGGTTCATACCACTATCTTCCCAAAAGATATTAGTTAAAATAATTCCTACAATTAATGCAAAAATAGCCACTACTTGCACGGAAACGATATCAAACTTAGAACTCTTTACGCTGACCGTTTCGCTTTGAGCCGTAGGCGTTTTAATTTGTTTAACCTTTTTAGGCCGTTTAAGTTTAGGTTCTTTTTTAGGTTTACTTTCAACACCGTTGACCTTTTCTATAACTTCTTCAACGACGTTTTTCCTTTTCTTTTTACTAGGTTTAACTACGACGTCGCAAGAGTTAACGGGTATTTCTAACATTTCTAAATAATCCATATCGCTCATAAAAACTCTCCTTGTTTTAGATACGTTATAATCTATGAAAAGATTTTACTAGTTATGCTAAAATTTTTGAATAAACCGTATAAATGACAAAATCCTACACACACTTTACTTGGGAGGTAATTATGAATAAGAAAAAGGATTCAACTAAAAACTCCAAATCTTCTTCAAACAAATCAAATAACACTACAAAAAGTTGTACAAAAAACTGTAAGTAATATGAAAAAGTTTGATAAGAAGAACTATAAATCAAGTTTTGACCCTTTTGGTAGTTATACCGGGGTAGACAGTGAAAACGTTTATGAAAAACCTATTCAAGACGTAGACGATTTATAGGAATTTAAAAAAACGGCGAAAAACTCGCCGTTTTTTTATTTTTTAACGCCCAAAAAGGTCAATTCTACTGTGAGTAGAGTGGTTTTTTGCCATTCTACTATTTTAAAAATAAGTTTAGACTAAATATTAAACTTATTAGATTACAAAATTAAAATTTTTGGTATATACTTAATACGTAAACAAAAATCATTTTCGTTTAAGGGGGTTTTATGAATTTTAAACTTTTTACCGATTCAGGCGCTGGACTTACGAAAGAATTAATTGAAAAATACGATATTTCTATCGTTGCCTTATCTTTTATCAAAGACGGCGAAATTTACGATAGCAATTTAATAGGTAGCGAACAATACTATAAAGATTTCTACGAAATGCTTAGGAATAAAGATAATTTATCTACTGCCGCTGCAAACGAATTTGCCTTTATCGACGCTTTCGAGCCATATTTAAAAAACGGTGAAGATATACTCTATATTGGTTTTTCTTCAGGGTTATCGGTGACCTATTCTTGCGCGTTAAAGGCGGTAGACACGTTAAAGGAAAAGTATCCCGATAGAAAAATTATGGCGGTTGACTCTCTTCTTGCGTCTTTTGGCCAAGGTTTATACGTTTATAACGCATGCTTGCTTAAAGAAGAAGGCAAAAGTATAGAAGAAATTGTATATATTTTAGAAAGCGACAAGCAAAAATACAATAGTTTATTCACTGTTAAAACGTTGGCGTACTTATGTCGTGGCGGAAGGGTTAGCAAAATGAGTTACGCAATAGGCACGGTCGTTGACATAAAACCGCTTATGTACGTTAGCGAAAAGGGTAAACTTTTAGCATACTCTAAGGTTATTGGAAGAAAGCGCTCGATATTCTCTATTGCGGATAAAGTAGCAAAAACTATAATCGACCCTGAAAACCAAACGGTGTTTATCTCTCACGGAGATTGTATTGAAGACGCAAAACTCCTTGCAAAACTCATTTCAGATAAAGTTTTAGTTAAAGGCTTTACGTTTAACTATATAGACCCCGTTATCGGCGTACACAGTGGCCCTGATACTTTGGCGGTTTTCTATAAAGGATTTGATAGAGAAGAAACCGTTTCAAGCACCGCTGAACAAACAAGCATAGCAAAATAATATAAAAACTCGACTAATTAGTCGAGTTTTTTATATTGTAAATTAAACTATATTGTAGTAAAATATTTATAAAGATAGCACAAAAAGTCAAGAAATCTGAGCGGTTTACCTTTATAATAAGGCTATGGAGCAAAAAATGAATTGGATAGCAAGAATAGGGTGCGGTGTAGACTATATCGAAGAGCATATTGAAGAAAAAATCGATTATGAAAAAGTTGCCCAAACCGTTTACTCGTCGACGTATCATTTTCAACGTGTTTTTAGTTTATTTTGCGGTATAACTCTGGGTGACTATATAAGAAGGCGTAAATTAACGCTTGCGGGGAAAGACTTATTAACTAAAAAGCAAAAGGTTATAGACGTTGCTTTTAAGTACGGCTACGAAACACCCGAAAGTTTTTCACGCGCGTTTTTTAAATTTCACGGCGTAATGCCGTCTAAGGTAAAAAGAAACACCATTTTAAAATCTTTTCCGCGCTATACGGCTAGCGTAGATTTTAGTAAAGGGGCAGAAATGAAATATAAAATTGAAGAAAAACCCGAAATTATATTAGTTGGTTATAAAAAGCGTTTTGTCGGTTCGCCTTACGGAGAAGAGCGGGCTAAACAAGAAGAAGAGTTTTTTACTACTACGCGCGCAAAACAATGGCTACTTATCGGCGCGTCTTGCGATTATTCTACAGATTATATTGTAATTACGAACGTCGACGATAACGGCTATGATTTTTATATTGCCTATAAACTTGACGAGTGGACAAGAAATGCAATGTTAAAAAAAGAAATAACGGGCGTAGATTTTATTGGGGATATGGGTTTTGAAACTATAGTGATTCCTAGTAAAACCTATGCGGTTTTTGAAACGGAAAAGAAAAAGCGCCCCATAGCAGATTATACGGATATTAGAAGAAGAATTGCTTTAGAGTGGAAAGAGTCTAGTTTTGTTTTTTCAAATTCGCCCGAAATAGTTTGTATGCATTGGCGACCAAACGGAAAATGGGAAAACGAACGATATATAGAAATTTGCTTGCCGATAGAATGCGCTAAATAATAAAAACTCGACTAACTAAGGACGTTCCTATTAGGGAATTTTAACAACTAACAAAAGTGTAGCCCACTATACTTCGCAAGTAGCGAAATATGGTGGGCTTTTCATATCCACAAAAATTAAGTTTATATAAGTTATATTTTTAGCCTTGTGGCTAAAAGTTATATGCAAGACAAGTCTTGCGTTATATTTTGGCTAACGCCAAAGTTATATTAAATAAATCCTTAACTTGCCGTAGGCAAATATCACTGCCGATAGGCAATATCACTCGTCGTTAGACGAATATCACAAATCCGTTTACGGATTTATTTAGTTGCCGAATCCCTTGTAGGGATTCGGCTAGTCGAGTTTTTTATGTTTTAATTAAATTCTTACGCTTACGTCGCCAAAGTCCAGTTCAAAAGTTTTTCCCTCTTTTTCAACTAAAAGCGCGCCGTTATCTAAAACGTTTAAGGCGGTTGCTTTATATTTTTCTTTTCCCGTGTCAACGATGATTTCTCTATTTAAAATAAAGCACTTTTCTTTGTATTTAGTTAAATAATCGCCGTTAATTTCATTGTTAATTTTATAAAGAGAATTAATAATTTCTACAACTAGCAAGTTAGCGTCGATTTTTTTACCACTTTCAAGTTCAATAGAAGTAGCAATATCTTTAATTTCGTTAGGGAAGTCTTTGCCGTAAAGGTTAATGCCAATTCCAATAACGGCGTAGTCAAGTTTAGATTCTTTAAAGTTTTGCGACGCTTCGGCTAGTATTCCGCATACCTTTTTAGAGTTAATAAAAATATCGTTTACCCATTTAATTTGAGTTTTTAGTCCCGAAACCTTTTCAATGGCGTTTGCCACCGCAACGGCGGTAAACGTGGTAATTTTTACGCTATCTTTCGTTTCTAGTTGCGGTTTTAGTAAAATACTTAAGTAAATCCCTTTATTTTCGGGCGAGTAAAACGCGCGGTTTAACCTTCCACGCCCTAAAGTTTGCTTTTTAGCAATAACCACCGCGCTATCTAAGTTAGAAAACTTTTTAATATAGTCGTTAGTAGAAGTCGTTTCTTCTAAAATTTCAAGCCGTATATTTTTATCTATTAACTTTTTTTCAATTTCGCTTTTAATATACATTTTAACCTTTTATCGTTTTATAAAAATTAAATACTTGCTCTGCGGTTAATTCGGCGTTGATAGTTGCGTTTTCTTTGTTCATAGCATCTTGTAAACTAGTTGCGCCCCTAACAATTGGGAAAATGCCGTCAATTCCAAGTTCGTTTAAATAGTTACTGTCGCTTGATGCCGAGCCAACTAATGCAATAACGGGAATATTATATTTTTTGGCGCGAGTAGCAATGCCAAACGGCGTTTTACCCATTGCCGACTGCTTGTCCATTCTGCCTTCGCCCGTAACAACGACGTCCGCGCCTTTAATAATGCTTTCAAAATTAATAGTATCTAATATAAGGTTTATGCCCGACGTTAATTTTGCGTTTAGGTAAGAAGAAAAGGCAAAACCAAGCCCGCCCGCAGCGCCTGCGCCTTCTAAATCTTTATTAGAATTAGGGTATAGTTTTTTAGTTAAGTTGGCGTAATTTAATAAATAGCCGTCCATTATATCAATATCATTAGGTTTAGCCCCCTTTTGCGGGCTAAACACACGGCTACAACCCCTTTCGCCACAAAGGGGATTTTTAACGTCACAAGCAACGTTAAACGTGCAGTTTTTAAGTTGAGGAATAACTTCGCTATCGTCAATCGTCGTAAGGTTTTTAAGCCCGCCCGCGCCGAAAGGAATAGAATTGCCGTTATTATCTAAAAACTTAAAGCCAAGCGCTTGGAGCATTCCCACGCCACCGTCGTTAGTTGCGCTACCGCCTATGCCGATAATAAAGTTAGTAACGCCGTTAGTAACGGCGTCCTTTATCATTTCGCCAACACCGTAGGTAGTCGCTTTTAAAGGATTTAGGTTTTCTTTAGGAATAAGGGTAATTCCGCCCGCTGAAGACATTTCTATAACGGCGGTATTTTCGTGAATAATGCCGTAAGTCGCTTTAATTTTATCGCCAAGCGGATTAGTTACCGTTACGGTTTTTAGTTTTCCGTTTAAACTTTTAGTAAGCGCGTCGACCGTACCTTCGCCCCCGTCGGCAATAGGCAAAACTATAACGCTTGCGTCGTTATAAACTTTTAAAATACCATTTTTTACGGCAGTACCCACTTCAAAAGAAGATAAACTTCCTTTAAACGAGTCAATCGCAACAACAACTTTCATTTTTAAATCCTTTCCCTTTAATAAAAATAGTATATCATATAATATTTAAAATTACAAATGGAAAAAATAAAAAACACTTGCGTTAGCAAGTGTGTGAGGTTTATGTTTTATTAAGTTTAGTTTCTATAGTAATACAAGATGATGTTATAATTTTACGAATACGCCCACATAGATTACGGTGTTTTTTATATGTTTGTTCGGTAATATGATTTGCAGATAATAATAACTTCAACCAACTTTCAGTTTCCATACATTCTTTACGTGCAATTTTTAATTTTGCAAGCATATCTGGTAAACTTTGTGGGTATTGAGCCTCGGAAACGTTGGCAAAAACACTTGAAGAAGATTTTCTTATCTGAAAAACGATGTTGGAGATTCCGCTTATACCATTTAAGGACTGGCACAATACTTCTATATCAACCGCTAATTTTTCGGAATGTTTTAAAAGTAAATTTTCTTTCATAAAATCCCCAATCACGGCAAAGCCGTGTATGTAATTCGATTTATCGGCATGTAATTCGCCGTTAGGCGTGAATGTAATCAAACTGAAATTACATACGGCTACGCCGATTACATACATAGCGTTGCTATGATTACATACCAAACTTTCAGTTTGTATAAAAGCAGTATCATTTAGATACTGCTTTTTGGTGCGCCTTCGGAGACTCGAACTCCGGACCCACTGATTAAGAGTCAGTTGCTCTACCGACTGAGCTAAAGGCGCTTATAAACATAATGGGGCATTAAGCCCCAGTATGTTTTGGTGATCCACCGGGGACTCGAACCCCGGACAACTTGATTAAAAGTCAAGTGCTCTACCGCCTGAGCTAGTGGACCATATTTAGTTGTTTGCGTTACCTTAATTGGCTGGGGTGGCAGGATTTGAACCTACGAATACCGGAATCAAAATCCGGTGCCTTACCGCTTGGCGACACCCCAACGCTTTAATGGGGCGAAAGATGGGAATCGAACCCACGACCTCCAGGACCACAATCTGGCGCTCCACCGATTGAGCTACTTTCGCCATATTAGCTTTAGCTGTGGTACGCCAGAAGGGACTCGAACCCCTGACACCCGCCTTAGAAGGGCGGTGCTCTATCCAGCTGAGCTACTGGCGCATATTGGGTTGCTACATCCTTCTATTTGTGCTAATTGACAAAAAGTGGAGCGGGTGATGGGAATCGGACCCACGCAACCAGCTTGGAAGGCTGGTGTTCTACCATTGAACTACACCCGCACTTCTTTCACAATGCTAAATGATTATATCAAAACTAACTTTTATTGTCAATTAAATTTAACAAGGTTTTAGTTTTTTTTTATTTTAATTGTAAAAATTTAGGGTTTTAGGCTAAATTTTAAAGGTTTTTAAGTTTATTAGAAAGGTCGCAAAGGGCGCGATAACGGTGGCTTACTTTGTTTTTGTCTTCAAAAGACGCCTCTCCAAACGAAACTTTAAGGTCGTCGCTTAAAAAAATGCAATCGTAACCAAAGCCGTTAGCACCCCTTTCTTCAAAGAGAATTTCGCCCGTAGTTTCGCCGTAGCCGTCAATATAACTGCCGTCAGTTTTATATAAAACTACGCTTGAGGCAAATTTTGCCTTTCTATTAGTCACGTTTTCAAGGTTTTTAATAAGTAAATCACGGTTAGATTTATCGTTGCCGTGTTCGCCCGAATACCTTGCGCTGTAAATGCCTGGCGCGCCGTTTAACGCGTCAACCATAAGACCGCTATCGTCGGCAATAACGTTGCAGTTTAAGGCTTTAGAGACCGTTTTAGCCTTAATTAAGGCGTTTTCAAAAAAGGTTGAGCCGTTTTCTTCAATGTCTTCAAAAAAACCTAATTCTTGCATAGAAACGACTTCATAGTATCCGCCCAAAATGCTTTTAATTTCGCTTATTTTACCTTTGTTTCCCGATGCTACTACTAATTTTTCCATATATTTATTATACCAGTATTTTTAAATTTAATCAAGCAAAAAGGCAACTTATAGAAGTTGCCTTAATTTTAGTTTTTATTGCCGTGAATAGGCGCTGGAATTTTACCACCACGAGAAATGAATTTTTCGGCAGACGCGCAAGTCACGTCCATAATAGGCGCTCTGCCAAGAAGTCCACCAAATTCTACGAAATCGCCCACCTTTTTATTAGGTACTGGGATAACTCTAACGGCGGTAGTTTTGTTGTTTACCATACCGATAGCCGCCTCGTCCGCAATAAGCGCGGAAATAGTCGATGCAGGGGTATCGCCAGGTACTGCAACCATATCGATACCAACCGAGCAAACGGCAGTCATCGCCTCAAGTTTAGGTAAAGTTAAAATTCCGCTTTCCGCCGCCGCAATCATACCCTCGTCTTCACTTACAGGAATAAACGCACCCGATAATCCGCCTACTTTAGAACTTGCCATAGTCCCGCCTTTTTTAACGGCGTCGTTTAAAATGGCAAGGCAAGCGGTAGTTCCGTGACCGCCAACGGTAGAAATGCCCATTTCTTCTAAAATTCTACCAACGCTATCGCCAATAGCAGGGGTAGGAGCAAGCGATAAGTCTACAATGCCGAGTTCGGCGTTTAAACGCTTAGCCGCTTCAGTTGCGATAAGTTGACCAACCCTTGTAATTTTAAATGCCGTTTTCTTAATAATTTCCGCAATCTCGGTAATATTAGCGTCGGGCGCGTCTTTAATAGCGCGGTAAACTACGCCAGGCCCTGAAACGCCTACGTTTATAACGCATTCGCCCTCGCCAACGCCGTGAAAAGCCCCCGCCATAAACGGATTGTCTTCAACCGCATTGCAAAATGCAACGAACTTAGCGCAACCAAAACCGTCTCTATCTTTAGTAAGTTCGGCGGTTTTCTTAATCATTTCGCCAAGTTCTTTAATCGCGTCAAGGTTGATGCCCGAACGGGTAGTTCCAACGTTGACCGACGAGCATAAAATATCGGTAGACGCTAAAACTTCGGGAATGCTATCTATAAAAGAACGTTCGTAAGAAGTGGTGCTTTTGTGAACTAGCGCAGAGTATCCGCCGATAAAGTCAACGCCGACTTCTTTCGCCGCCTTGTCAAGCGCCTTTGCAATTACTATTTCTTGACCTTTAAAAGGCGATGCGATAAGAGAAATGGGTGTTACTGAAATACGCTTATTCACGATAGGCACGCCGTATTCCATAGATAAGTCGTTAGCGACTTTTACAATCTTTTCGGCTCTACGGCAAATAAGGTCGTAGCAGTTTTGCGCGGTTTTTTCCGCAGTTGCGCTAATACAACCTAAAAGAGATAAACCCATAGTAGTGGTGCGCACGTCAAAATGCTCTTTTTGCACCATATTTATAGTGTCGATAATGTCTTTACTGTTAATCATAACTAAATCCTGTGCATAGCGTTAAAAATATCTTCGTGTTGTAAAATAATTTTTACGCCGATTTTTTCGCCCAACGCGTCAAGGTCGCACTTAAGCGCTTCGATAGAGATTGTAGAAGTTTCAATGTTTACAAGCATTATCATTGTGAAATAGCCTTGCATAATAGTTTGGCTAATGTCTTCAATATTGATTTTCTTTTCGGCAAGAAGGGTAGAAACGCCGGCAATAATGCCCGCTTTGTCTTCGCCGATAACTGTGATTATGGCTTTCATATTTTCTCCTAAACAAATAAATTTAATAAAGAACCTATTAAAATGCTTATTATATATAATGATAATAAAATTAATAAGTTAGATTTTAATTTTTTACGATTTTTAAGCATTATTGCAATGCCTATGCCCGCGTTTGTAGATAAGCCTGCAAACATACTTCCAAACGCAATACCACCTTTAACGTAAAGTTGGGTTATAAGTATTGATGACGCGCAATTAGGTATAAGTCCGATAAGCGCCGTTATGATAGGCTGTAAAAACAACCTTGTTTGCATAACGTTTAAAATAGCGTCTTCCCCAACGAAGTGGATAAGCGTTGAAAATGCTAAGTTTACTACGTACACGAATAAAAAAGTTTTTACCGCGTGTATAACGGGGTAGAGTAAATAGGTTTGAAGTTTAGTTGCGTTTTTATTAGAAATACCGCATTGACGGCAGTATTCTTCGTGTTTTACGCTAGCAACCCCTTTATATTTAATGGAAACCGTCTTTTTAATAAATGCATTAACTATAAATCCCACTAAAACCGCTACGGTAAATTTTAACAAAAGGAGCATTATTAAATCTAAAAACTTGCCGTTTGTTAAAAGTAATGCAAACGCCTCGTCGCTAGTTGCGATGAATACCGAAAGTAACGTGCCCGCTTTTATTAAATTATTCTCGTAAAGTTTTGCAGACATTATAGAAAAACCGCATTGTGGAAATACGCCTAGCGCGCTACCGTAAATAGGCGCAAGTTTTCCAGTTAAAAAGTTGCCGTTTTTTTCAAAACCCGCTTTACGCTGAATAACTTCGATAATAATATAAGTTAATATTAAAAATGGAAATACTAAGGCGCTATCTAAAAAGGCGTGCCATAGTAAGTGTAAAACTTCTTCTAACATCATATTAGGGGAATTTTAACACAGTTTTAGTCTTTTGTAAAGCAATCAAAGCCTAAATCTTCGATAATAGAAATAGCCTTTTCAATTTCAAGGTTTTCAAAACTAGCCGAGCCGATTTCCACCTTAATTTTTTTAGCGCCGTTATCTTTAAGGGCGTTTTCTACCCTTTTAACGCAATGTTTGCAATGCATTCCTTCAATTTTAACTTCCATAATATACTCCTTTTATAGTTTTTGTAGTCTTAAAGCGTTAGTTACTACGAATATGCTACTAATGCTCATAAATGCCGATGCAATCATAGGCGATAAACTTAAACCTAAAAACGCAAACGCGCCCGCTGCAAGTGGAATTCCTATAACGTTATAGAAAAATGCCCAGAATAAGTTTTGCTTTATAATTTTTCTAGTTTTTTGACCGATTTTTACGGCGCTTGCGAAGTTTTCTATATTATTATTAAGTAAGATAATATTAGAAGAGTATTTTGCAATATCCGTACCGTTTACGACCGATACGCCAACGTCAGCAACCGTTAGGGCGGGGCTATCGTTAATACCGTCGCCAATAAATGCGGTTAAGCCACGGTCTTTATAAGATTTAACTATTTCCGCTTTGTCTTTAGGATAAATTTCGGCGTGTGCCTCGTCGATTGATAATTGCTCTTTAGTCAAGTTTACGGCATTTTTGTTGTCGCCTGAGAGTATTATCGTTTTTACGCCTAATTCTTTAAAGTGCTTGATTGCTAAATAACTAGATTCTTTAATTTTATCATAGGCGTCTAAAAACCCTAAAATTACGCCGTTTTTAGCAACGTAAACGACCGTTTTGCCCTTTTTAAGCGATAGGCTTGCAACTTCTTTAATCTCTTTAGGCATTTCGCATTTTTTAACTAAAGATAAATTGCCTATAAGGTATTCGTTTCCGTTTACTACGCCAATTACACCTTTGCCTGTTTCCGCTTTGAAATCTAAAACTTCTAACTTGTTATAGTTTTCCGCGTACTCTGTTATAGCGGTTGAAAGGGGGTGGCTTGATAAACTTTCGATAGACGCAATCGCGTCAAAGTCTTCTTTAGTAATATTGTACGCCTTGTCTACTATAGGGTTACCCTCGGTTAAAGTTCCCGTTTTATCAAAGAACGCCGTCTTTACAAGCCCTACGTTTTCAAGTACTTCGGCATTTTTAATAAGTATGCCTTTACTAGCGCATCTGCCGGTCGCTACGGTAACGGCAACGGGCGTTGCAAGACCTAACGCGCAAGGGCAGGAAATAACTAGTACCGATATCGCGTAAGAAATAGAGTTTTCTACCGATTTCGTGATTAAAAACCAAATAATAAAAGTTATTAAAGAAATTGCTATTACCGTAGGAACGAAAATACTGCTAATTTTATCGGCAAGTCTTTGTACGGGCGCTTTTGACGCTTCCGCGCTTAAAATATAGTCGATAATTTTAGAAATTTCGGTATCTTCGCTAACCGCTGTAACTTCTATTTCGGCGTATCCGCTAATGCAGATAGTAGACGCCTTTACTTCGGCGTTAGTTTCTTTAAGTACGGGCATGCTTTCGCCAGTTAAAGATGCCTCGTTAACTTCAATTTTTCCATTTAAAATAATACCGTCAACGGGGATTGTTTCGCCTTCTTTAATAAAAACTACGTCACCGCAAGATAAAGTAGAAGTTTCAACCGTAACTTTTTCGCCGTCAACTACTTTGGTGGCGGTTTTAGGCGCTAGGTCTTTAAGTTTTTGGCTAGCGCTTTCCGTACGTTTTTTGGCAAGCGATTCTAAATATTTGCCAACGGATACTAGAGTTACTATCATTGCGGACGACTCTAAATATAAATTGTTAACGTGTTTTAATACGCCAAGAGTATCGTTTGAGTTTTTAGCGATTATTACTAAAACAAAAGAGTAAACGCCGTAAATAAATGCGGATAGTGAGCCGATAGAAACAAGCGTGTCCATATTGGGCGCGCCGTGAATAACTGCTTTTGCGCCGTTTATAAAGAATTTGTTGTTTATGATAAGTACTATAAGCGCAAGCGCAAGTTGAACGGCAATATATACGATAGGATTGTTTTTAGAAATTATCTCGAAAATAGGTAACCCAAACATTTCGTACATTGCAACGTACATTAATAAAACTAGAAGTGCAATTGAAGAAATCAACTTCCATTTTACACCGTTTGTAGAAACGCTTTCCACCTTTTCAGCAAACGAAAAGGCTTTAAACCCCGCCTTTTTGACTGCGGTTATTACGTTTTTAGATAAATCAAGGTCGCTTTCTACGGTTAAAATTTCTTCTATTAAACTTACGTCCGCTTGTTTTACCCCTTCAATTTTTCTAACTACTTTTTCAATCGAGTTAGAGCAAGCCGAGCAAGACATTCCTTTAATTCTAAACTTGTATTTCATAATAAACCTCAAGTAAATAGTTATACAATAACTATTTTCTAAATAAAAGTATATCACAATTTTTATAAATTTACAACACAATCTTGTTACCGTTGGCTAACTTTTTTTGAAAATTTGCGATAATATGAAAGTTTTTAACACTGTTGATAACTATGTTGATAACTTTTTAGAATTAAACTTATTAAAGATGTTGCAAAAATGCGACTAATATGTTAAAATCGTTAAATAAGATAAGAAATAATTGCCCCTTAAAATATAAAATATTTTATTTATATTTTTACCGTTTTAGGCAATATTAAATAATTTTATTTTAATAATTTTATATAAAGGTATAAAAATTATATAATTATGGAAATTTTTAAAAGTCGTACCGCATTAATGGTCGGCGAAGACGGAATTAAAAAATTAAATAACGCTAATATCCTTTTATTCGGGCTTGGCGGTGTTGGAAGTTACGTTTTTGAAGGGCTTATAAGGGCGGGAATTACGCGCGTTACGGTGGTAGATAGCGATGAATATTCCGAAACCAATATAAACCGCCAACTATACGCTACTACTAAAACGATAGGCAAACTAAAAACGTCGGTTGCAAGCGAAAGGGCTAAAGAAATTAATCCAAACGCTCAAATTTTAGAAGTCAACCGCTTTATTTTGCCTAGTAATATTAGCGATATAGATTTTACTTTATACGATTACGTTATAGATGCGATTGATACTGTGTCTACTAAGGTAGAAATTGCCAAAATTTGCTACGAAAAAGGCATCAATTTAATAAGCAGTATGGGTACGGGCAACAAACTTGATCCAACGCTATTTAAAGTTGCCGACATTAAGAAAACTAAAGTTTGTCCGCTTTGTAAAGTTATGCGCAAACTTTTAAAGGATAGGGGCGTAGAAAAATTAAAGGTAGTTTACTCTGAAGAAGAGCCTGTAAAAATAAATTACGACGAAAATTCAGAGAAAAAGGGAGCGGGTTACGCGCCGGCGTCTATATCTTTCGTGCCGTCGGTTGCAGGGCTAATTCTTGCGGGCGAAGTTATAAAAGATTTAATTAAAGGAAGTAAAGGAAATGACTAAAAGAGAAATTGCGGAAAACTATTTTAAAGCAGGGCACAACTGCGCGCAAGCGGTAGCGCTTGCTTTTAAAGAAGAAGTAAATATGGAAGAAAAACCGCTTGCGATGATGGTATCGGGCTTTGGCGGTGGCTTTGGTAGGTTACGCGAAGTGTGTGGCGCTGTTAGTGGTATGGTTGCAATACTAAATATGCTTGAAGGTTGCTACGACCCTAAAGATAGTAGTTCTAAGGCGGAAATATATAAAAAAGTGCAATATATAGCAAATAAATTTAAAGAGAAAAACGGCTCTATCGTTTGCCGTGAACTTCTTAATATGCCAGAAGAAGTTAAATCGCATATTCCCGATGCTAGAACGACTGAATACTATAAAAAACGCCCTTGCGTAAGTTTAGTTGGCGACGCGGCGGAAATTTTAGAAGACTATTTAAAAAACGGAATGAAATAATAAAAACCTGACTAGTAAGTCAGGTTTTTTGTTTTAAATATTCGGATATTTTTTCTTTAAAAGTTCGTAGACGTAATCTGCCGATTTTTCCGCGCCGAATAAATCGTGCGCTTTTTTAGCGTTTTCTATATACGGAGTTAAAAGTTCTTTATTAACTAAAAATTCTTCTAACTTTTCCACTATTTTTTTAGGTTTTAAAATATTTACCGCGCATTTTAAATAGTTTACGTAATAGTCGGCAATATGTTTTTCTATATTAGTCGTGTGTTTAGTTATTATCGACGGAACACCAAAAAAAGTTGGTTCGGCAATCATATTTCCGCTTTTACCCAAAAACACGTCGGAAGATGCGATATAACCAAATAAATCAGGCGTAAACGGAAGTGGTTTTATAACGGCGTTTTTACCATTTTTAAGGTTAGATAACCTATTATAAAGTTCCTCGTTTTTACCGCAAATTGGAATGCAAGTTATAGGCAAGTCTTTTTCTAAAATAAGTTTGCAAATCTCTTCCATTTTACCAAGACCGTAACCGCCTTCGGCAAGGGTTATAGTGAATTTGTTTTCGTCAAGCCCTAATTTTTTGCGGTTTTCCATTTTGTCAAAAGAAAACTCAAACGCCTCGTTCCTAATGCAGAAATGGACTAATTTTAAATTGTTGTCGTTATATCTTTTTTTGTGTCTTTTAGCCTCGTCGTAACCCGTTTTCATAGAGCAAAGGGTTAGGTCGCAGTCGTATCTAAAAACGGGGTTGATAAAAGCGTCAGGCACGTAGGTCAAGGTAAGCGGTTTGCTTTTAGAGTGAATAGCGTAGTAGTTAGTTGCCCAATGGGTACTAACGAAAAGGTCGGCATCTAGTTCGTCAACGTGTTTAGTTGCCTCTTTATACGCCTTAGGTGTAAACCATTTCATTACGGCATGATTATCGATTTTAGAACCGAAAATTTCCATAATAAAAGTCGTTGCATAACCGTACCAGTTGTGTTTATTTTGTTTTTTAACTTCGTTAATTAAAAATTTTTCGTATTTTATAAGCGGTGGTTTATTCGTTTCGGTAAAAAAGTTAGAGCGAATTATTTCCACCTTGTCGCCGTATTTTTTTTCAACAGCATCGGCAATGCTTTTAAGTGGCATAATATGTCCAAGCCCTGCTTCGGTAAAAGCAAATACTATTCGTGGTTTTTTATTCATATTACCTCCAAAATTTTAAGCGTGATCTTTTTCAGCAAATACTAATAATAGCGTATAAATTACTGCAAAGTTAGGGAAAAAGAAAATTTGGTCGACTAAACTTATCCCTAAGAAAATTAATACTGAAAGAGCAATCATCATACGGTTTATGTTAGTTTTTATAACGAAAACCTTAACTACTTCAAACATATGGTATAAAAATAGTAACGCGCCGACAATACCCGTACTACATAAAATTTGAATAGCGGTATTATGCGCAAGCCCTTTAAATATTTGGTCGATATTAGAGTGGGTTTGCATATAAGTACTAAAGCCAACGCCGAATATCGGTGCAGTTTTAAACTTTTCAAAAAGTTCCGACCATATAACAAATCTGTTACGAGAAGAAAATCCTGCCGTTATAAAGAATTCAAAGAAACCTTCGTAGTTTCCCGATGCGTAAACGAAAATTAAAGCGCCGACAACTATCGCAATATACGAAAAAGACAATATTCTAAATAAAGTTTTATTATTACCTTTAAAGCATAAGAAAATAGTACCTATTATAAAGGTTGGTACGCCGAATAATAGTGACGCCCTTGAAAGTGTAAAGTATACCGCAATAAGAGAAAGCGCCGCCATAATATAGTATATAAATCCGCGTTTTTCTTTATACGCAAGGTAAAACAAGAAAGGAAGGAGTATTACTATAAATTCGCTAGCCGAGTTAGATACTACGCTACCAACTATTATTTGGCTTTTCCAAGCATCGTCAAGCGGCATTCCAATTTTGTATTTTAATATGTACACGAAGGCTATTTCTAAGCACATAAGCCCAAGCGCAAGCGCAGCCACACGTGATAGGTATAATATATTATCTTCTCTAGAGTGTAAACCTGAAGAAAAACAAATATAAATAATACTATGAAGGGCAATCATAATAGCGGAAACGATAATGCTATTGCCGTCAACCCAACCGCTAAATATGCCTGCTAATAAGTAGCAAGGAATAGCAAGTAAAAAACCTATTAAAAGTTTTTTGTTTTTAAAATCAAAAAACAATTTATACTCTTTTCTTAAAATAGCCCTTAAAACGAGTGCTAAAATAACTAAAACGCCAAGTGCTACGATTATACCTAAAATTACAGGGTTCGCGTAGTAGTTGCTAAAGCCGTAGCCTGGTGAGTTTTGCGTCGAAACGACGTAAGGGAACATCAAAATAAATGGAACTGCAGGTCGCAAGTCTTCGCATAAAATAGTAGCGACAAAGAAACATAAAACGGTCACGATAAAGCCTACTATATCAAGCGCTAAGCAGTGCGTTATAAGTACTACCGCAAACAAAAAGAGTGGATAGTAATATGAATCGAAAAATTTAACTAATTTTCCAATTGTTTGATTTTTTAATAGTCTTTCTATCATAAACGCTCCGCTCAATATTATGAATTACGAAATTTATCGGGAACTATTTCAAAAATAGTTTCAGTTACTTTTTCTACGTTTTCGTCAAGAGAGTATTTTAAAAGTTTTTCAAGTTTAAGGTTAAAATCAACTAAGTCGATATCTTGCATTTTATTAATTAAAATACCGCTATGAGAAGTAGTGTCAACCGACTCGTTATCGTACCTTAACTCTTCAAACATTTTTTCGCCGGGTCTAAGTCCGGTTATTTTAATTTCAACGTCCTTTTCAGGCTCTAAACCGCAAAGGCGGATTAAATCACACGCTAAATCGTAAATATATAGGGGTTCGCCCATATCTAAAACGAAAATTTCGCCATTGTCGGCAAACGCGCCCGTTTGTAAAACTAGTTTAACTGCTTCGGGGATAGACATAAAGTATCTTTTTATGTTTCTATCGGTAAGAGTTATAGCCTCGCCCTTTTTAATTTGTTCTAAAAAGATAGGTACTACGCTACCGGTTGAGCCCAATACGTTACCAAATCTAACCGCAGCCATATTCATTTTAGAGGTTTTACCTCTAGTTTCAATAAGCATTTCGGCAATTCTTTTACTTGCGCCCATAACGTTCGAAGGGTTAACCGCTTTATCGGTAGAGATTAAAACGAATTTTTTAACGCCGTATTCTTCAGCGCATTCGATTAAGTTTAAAGTTCCAAAAACGTTGTTTTTAACCGCTTCTGTTGGGGAAATTTCCATCATTGGCACGTGCTTGTACGCAGCGGCGTGGAATACCGTTTCAGGCTTGTACGTTTCAAATACTTTTTTAAGCTTGTCCTTTTCTCTGACCGTGCCTACTACTAAAGAGTATTTTTCAACGTCGTATTTCTTTTTAAATTCTTGGTCTAAAAAGAACATTCCATTTTCGTGTTGATCAAAAATTATAAGGCGTTTACAGCCAAAGTTTAAAATTTGCCTACAAAGTTCGCTACCAATCGAGCCAGCGCCACCCGTTACTAAAACGACTTTATCTTTAATGGATGCGTTAATTAAATCAAAGTTAACCTTAAACTCGTCACGCCCTAAGAGAGTTTCAATGTCTATTTCGTTTAAAGATATTGCGCTTGCGGCAATTTCTAATGATGCGTCCGCTATTTGTGGGGTTACTTTAATTGGCAATTGATAAACGGCGCAAGCGTTGTAAATTCCCCTTAACTGAGATTTCGTAAGCGAAGTTATAGCGATTACGAAAGCGTCCGGAGTGTAGCGTTTAACAATTTTATCTAATTTGTCAATTCCACCAACGATAGGCACGTCGCATATGGTGTTGCCTTGTTTAGTTTTATCATCGTCAACGATTGCAACGGGGAGATAGCCTTCATGCAAGTTGTTTATAAATCTATCTACAAGTAACGAGCCTGTGTAACCCGCGCCTACGACAATAGTACGCTTTAATTCGCCGGTTTTTTTGCTATAAGTAGATTTTACGTATTTAATGTAATTAGGAACGATTGTAAAAAATCTAGTAATAGAACTAAATAACGCGCTAAACGTTAAGTATAAAATTATAACCGGTATCCAAAAGTTAACGTCTGCAAACCACCATAAGAAGATTTTAAATATAATCGTAATAAATGCAGAGATAATAAAAGATAATAAATATTTAAAAACGTCTATTAAGTTGGCGTATTTTCTAATAAACTTATAGTTGCCCATAATGGCTAGTACCGTAACGTTTATAGCAACGGAAACTATAGCAATAAAGAAAACGTACGCATCATAGTTTAAAGGGAATGCAGAATTGTCTTCAGTTATTCTATAAAAAATTGTAAAGTGAGCAAGATAAAATGCAATACCTGCAAATAATATATCGTATAAAACCATCAAGAATATTCTTAATTTGGGCTTTGATATTAGAATAGATTGAATATTAGGTTTTTCCATTTAAAAATTTCCTTAAGTAAAGTAAATAGTGCGCTAAAAATCACAACGTTTATTTACCTTTACAGTTGTGACTTTACTTGCTTTTATTAATATACTAAGTATATATAATATACATAGTAATTTTATTTTATCACTAATGAATAGTAAAGTCAAAGAATATATGAAAATTTTATCAATTTTTTTAGTTTCAATTAAGGTTTGGGTTGAATTTTAACAAAAAAATAGCGTAGCGCTAATAAAGCGCCACGCCAATAAGAATTTATTTTAATAAATAATATTATTTATTAAGGTTTGCTTCAAGTTCAGCGAGTTTAACTTCAAGTTCTTTTGGAAGTCTATCACCAAATTGAGCGTAGAATTCTTTAATACCCTTAACTTCTTCAAGCCAAGTTTCTTTATCAACTGATAATAAATCTTCAACAACTTTTTCGTCGATGTCAAGACCTTCAACGTTGATGTCTTTAGCGTATGGAACGTAACCGATAGCAACTTCTCTTGCATCTACTTCGCCGTTGCATCTCTTTAAAATCCAGTCAAGTACGCGGATGTTGTCACCGAAACCTGGCCAAATGAAGTTACCTTCATCATCAGTTCTGAACCAGTTAACGTTGAAGATTTTTGGTTGTTTGCCAATCTTCTTACCCATTTCAATCCAGTGAGCAAAGTAGTCAGCCATATTGTAGCCAACGAATGGACGCATAGCCATTGGGTCACGTCTTACAACGCCAACTGCGCCAGTTGCAGCAGCAGTAGTTTCAGACGCCATGATAGAACCTACGAATACACCGCTGTTCCAATCTCTTGCTTCGTAAACAAGTGGAGCAGTTTTAGCACGTCTACCACCGAATACGATTGCAGTAAGTGGAACGCCTTCTGGTGCTTCAAATTCAGAAGAAATACATGGACAGTTGATAGCAGGAGCAGTAAATCTACTGTTTGGATGAGCAGCCTTAACAGGTTTGCCTTCAGCGTCAACAGTATCAGGAGTCCATGGGTTACCCTTCCAGTCGATAAGGTTTTGAGGTTTAACTTTGCCAGGAACGTCTTTTTCCATACCTTCCCACCAAACTGTGTTGTCAGTTTCGTCTAAAGCAACGTTTGTGAAGATTGCGTTTTTCTTTGTAGATAATAATGCGTTAGGGTTAGAGTGCATGTTAGTACCAGGAGCAACGCCGAAGAAACCGTTTTCTGGGTTGATTGCCCAAAGTCTACCGTCTTTACCAACTCTTATCCAAGCGATATCGTCGCCTACGCACCATACTTTATAGCCTTTTTCTCTATAAAGAGCAGGAGGAATAAGCATTGCAAGGTTAGTTTTACCGCAAGCAGATGGGAATGCTGCAGAAACGTAGTTAATTTCGCCGTTTGGTTTTTGAACGCCGAGGATAAGCATGTGTTCAGCCATCCAGCCTTCGTTTTTACCTTGGAAAGATGCGATACGAAGAGCGAAACACTTTTTACCAAGTAATACGTTTCCGCCGTAACCAGAGTTAACTGACCAAATAGTATTGTCTTCAGGGAAGTGAAGGATGTATCTCTTTTCAGCGTCAAGATTTGCTTTAGAGTGAAGACCGCGAACGAAATCGTTGCTATCACCTAAAACGTCAAGAACTTCTTTACCAATTCTAGTCATAATCTTCATGCTTACTACTACGTAGATAGAGTCGGTTACTTCGATACCAACTTTACTGAAAGTAGAACCAACTGCGCCCATAGAATATGGGATAACGTACATTGTTCTGCCTTTCATGCTACCTTTGAAGATTTCGCCAACTTTAGAATATGCTTCTTGTGGGTCCATCCAGTTGTTAATTGGACCAGCGTCTTCTTTGTTTTTGCAACAAATGAAAGTTCTGCCTTCAACACGCGCTACGTCGTTTACGTCAGAACGGTGAAGATAACAGCCAGGAAGTTTTTCTTCGTTAAGCTTGATAAGTTCGCCTGTAGATAAAGCCTCTTTTCTAAGTTCTTCAAGTTGAGCCTCTTCACCTGTAATCCAAACGATTTTGTCAGGTTGGCAAAGCTCTGCACTTTTGTTTACAAACTCTAAAACTTGTTTGTTGTTAGTCATTTATATTGCCTCCTAAAAATATTCTCTAATTTTTATAGTGGATAGTTTGGCTTAGAAAAATTCCAAATTCCACCAATAACATTTTAGCATAGATTTTTCAAATTGTAAATAGTTTTTTTAATTATTTAATTTATTAAATAATAAAAAGTTTAATTAAAATATAAAATTAGCGGTTAAAAGTTTAATATAGTAAAAAATAGTTTGATAAAATTCGACTTTTATATAAATAAGTTGCTATTTTCCTTTACCTTTTCATATATATAATATACAATGCTAGACTATTTAAAACGAATAATTATAGTAAAAGAAAAATCTTCTTCGCGTAAGGTCAAGGGTAGCGTAAAAATAATAAGAGAAAGGGGCAAAGTTAAACTTGTTGCCAATCTTATTGCGCTTGATAGTAATTTTAACGGATACGCTTGGCAACTTTGCGGAGAAAATAAAACTGTTTTAAAAAATATGGAAAACGGTTTGACTTTCGATATGCCGTTAGACGACGACTTTCAGTTTTTTAAAGGTGCGTCTTTTAGTCTTTTTAATAAAGAAAACAACGAAATTATTTGTTATGGCGAATACGGCGAGCCCTGTTTAAAAGAAAATCAAATAGAAAATAAAATAGAATACGACGATGAAATAATCGCAACGGAAAACTATTATCAAAGAGAAAATGAAGAATTATTACTTAAACAAATTGACGGCGTTGAGAATAAAAATAACGAAAAAATCGAAGAAAAAGAAATTTGCCTCCCGCCTATATTTAATGAAACGGACTTTAGCCGTTTCCAAAATGGAAACTACGGCGAAATGGTTAGAGAAAAGTTAAATAAACTTCTTAATTCTCACGAAAAAATAACCCCCTTAAACGATAGTGTAGAAGGGGGAAGTTTTGTTAAAATTAATTACGATAATTATAGGTATTATATCGTAGGAAAAATAGAAAAAGATGGAAATTTAAAGTATATTTTATACGGCGTTCAAGGTAGTTTCGGCGTTTTTCCTGAAAATTTTCACCCTAGCGCCAAGTTTATTCCCGAAAGCGAGTTTAATTTAGAGGGACTAGGGTATTACTTTATTTTCCAAGACGGCGTAACGGGGGAAATAATTGAGTAAAAAAATAAAGGATGCAAAACTGCATCCTTTAAATTTTGCTTACGCTTCGTAAACTGAAACTTGTTTACGGTCTTTACCAAGTCTTTCAAATCTAACTACACCGCTTACAGTAGCAAATAACGTATCGTCTTTACCAATGCTTACGCCTGTACCTGGATAGAACTTAGTACCTCTTTGTCTAACGAGGATTGAACCTGCTGAAACTTTTTGACCGTCGCTACGTTTAATACCTAAACGCTTAGCAGCGCTATCACGACCGTTTCTTGAACTACCTACACCTTTCTTATGAGCAAATAATCTAATTAAAAACATATCTTATTCCTCCTTATTTAGCAATTATTTCGTTAATCTTAACTGCTGTGAACGGTTGTCTGTGTCCTTGTTTCTTTCTCTCGTTCTTTTTAGATTTGTACTTAAACACGATAATTTTTTCGCCTTTACCGTGGCTTAATACTTCACCTACTGCCTTGAATGCTTCTGCATCCTTACCTACTTTGATGCCGTTTTCGTCAGACACGAGTAAAACGTTGAATTCAACGCTTGCGCCAACTTCAGCATCGAGCTTTTCAAAGTTAACGGTATCGCCTACCATTACTTTGTATTGCTTATTACCGTTGTCGATAATTGCGTACATTTATAATGTACCTCCTATATAATCTCGCCGAATTTTGGTATAAAAACCGAAGGCGACGCATGGCGTTCTTTAGTGCCTTCCTCGAGCGGTTCCTTACTATATTACAGTTAATTTTACTTTTTGTCAACTGTTTAGGCATAAAAAGTTAACAATAGTTAAAACTATTTGTATAACTAAAAAAAGGAGTAAAATTATGTTAAACGACAGCAATTTAGACGCAATCAACGAAGTGTATAAAAACGCTAGCGTAGCGCTTTTATCTATATCTAACGTAGTTCCCGAAATTACCGACGTGGAACTTAAAAAGGAAATTTTAGACGAGTACGACGGGTATGAAAAACTACTTGGCGAAGTAACCAAATATATGGCGGAAAAGGGCTACGAGGCAAAAGAAGTTGGCATGATGAAAAAGTTTATGATGAAATCGGGCATAAAAATGAATACCGCCATGGACGATAGCGAATCGAACATCGCGCAAATTATGATAAAGGGCACGGTTATGGGCATAACCGAACTTTGCGAACTAATTAACAATAGCGAAACGGTTACCGATAAAAAGATTATCGAATACGCCGAAAGGCTTAAAAGCCTAGAAGAAACTTACGAAGAAAGGTTAAAAAAATTCTTATAATTAAACTATTACACGAAAAACGCACCCATAAGGGTGCGTTAAATTTTTTATTTTTTCGCTTTTGATATAGTGTTGCCCATATAGAAAGAATAGTCAACGTCAATAATATTAGCCGTGTTATTAGGATTATCTACGCCCATTTTTTCATTTAAAATTTCTATTGCCATAGTGCAAAGATTATCTATATTAGAAGATACGAAAGAAACGTCCATCTCGCTAGATATTGGCGAAGGCTCGTTGTTTAAAGAAATTACCGAAACGTCGTTTGGTACGCTAATATTTAATTCCTTTAACTTACTTAAAATACCTTGTGTGATATATCCGTACGCACCTATTATTGCAGTTGGTTTTTCGCCTTTTTTAGAATAGATGGTTTCAATTCCCTTTTTGCCCGCCTCTTCAAATCTTAACGAGGAAGAAAAAAACCAATCTTTAATTATATTTAGGTTAAAATTCGATAGTTCTTTTTCGATTGCTTTTTGTTTGTTTTCCGTTAAAAATTCGCCGATAAAGCCAATGTTTTTATGTCCGTTTTCATATAAATATGAAATAGCGTCGTGAATACCGTTTACGTTAGACTTTACTATATGTGTTCCCGAAAAGGAATATTTATTTGAAGAAATAGTGACGATAGCCGTCTTAAAATCCGCTGGATTAAAAGAGGGCGAAAAGTTCTCGTCAATTACAATTAGCCCGTCGACTTTACTATGAACTACGTAATAATTAGTTAGTTCTTTAATTAGTTCGGGGTCAAAGTTGCTTATAGACAAAAGCATAGTGTACCCGTTAAGTTCAATTTCTTCTTTTAATTTTTGAATGTAGCGGATATAGTATTTGCTAATCGCTTCGGGAATGATAACGGCAATAACCGGCTTATCGTATCTTGCGTGATAGAATTGTTGAAAACAACCGTGTTTTTTTGCAACTTCAAAAACGTGTTCGCGCATGTGTTCGCTAATATCATCTCTACCGGAAAAGGCTTTAGAAACGACGGATACCGAAACGTTTGCTAATTTTGCAAGTTTGCTTAAAGTCATAATAACTCTCCTAAAACTACCGTTTTATTTAATAAATTGTACCATAAAATCAAAAGAACAGTCAATACGGAAAAACAGAAAATTTTTCTGTACTAAAACTATTGAAAAATAATAGTAGCGCAGTTAATATATAGCTATAAAATTTTAGGAGGGAGATATGTCCAAAGTAGCGTTTGTTGGTTTTGGTGAAGTAAATACGCCAATCGATATAATAATTAATAAGTGTAATAAAGCGGTAAAAGAACTTGAAAACGAGGGGTTAGACCTTGTAAAAATTTACCCTATTACCGACGATTATGAAGAAAAAGATATAAAAAAGGCAATAAATTTTTTATCTAAAGAAAGTTTTGATTGCCTTATAGTTTGTATTGCTGGGTGGATACCTACTCACGCGGTAGTAAAAATTACCGAAAATTATAGGCATTTGCCAATGGTTTTATGGGGACTTTGCGGTGAAATTATGCCAGACGGCAGAATTGTAACGACAGCCGACCAAGCGGGAACTACTGCGCTTAGAAAAACTTTTTACGATTTAAATTATAAATTTAAATATATTTACGATATTATAGGCAAACCATCGGGCGCAAGCAAGGTCGCCCGCTTTGCAAAGGCTGCAATTGCAGTTAAAAAACTCCGTACGGCAAAAGTCGGTTCGGCAGGGTATCGCGATATGAATTTATACGGCACTAACTACGACGGACCGTCGTTAAAAAGGATTGTAGGTGCGGAAATAGAAACCTTTGAAATGCTAGATATGGAGCAAAGGTATCAAAAAATTACTAGCGAAGAAAAGCAAAAGGTTATTGACGAAAGTATTTCTAAATGGAAATTTTTAAAGCAAGCCCAAAAAGAAAGTCTTGAAAAGGCGGCGGGATATTATCTTGCGGTAAAACAAATTTGCGACGAAAGGGGTTACGAGGCAATTTCATTAAAAGACGTCGACGGTATGAAAAAACTTTTAGGTTTTCCGCCTGCGCCTATCTTTATGCTTCTTGCCGATGAAGAAGGGCTTTTAACCGTTCCTGAAAACGACTGTTTAGGCAACGTCACTCAAATTATGGTAAAATATTTGACTAACCAGCCTGCGTTTTATCTTGAATTTTACGAATTTTTTGAAAATAGCGTACTTGCAGGCGTGCCTGACTACGTTCCAAAGGCGGTAGTTGACGGAGAAGTTACCGTTATGCCTGCTGCGTTTGGCGAACTTTCTGAAGGTATACTTAACGTAAGCAAGGTTAAAACGGGCGAACTTACAATGTGCCGTTTAACGTATATGGACGGCGAATATTATATGCACCTTGTTAAAGGTAACGGCAAAACGCCTAAAAAGTGGGAAGAGGCGGGATGGACTCAACCTGCGCCACAACTTCCAGGCTTGGAAATCGAACTTGACAACGTTTCTGATTTTGCCGACAAGGTTATGTGTCAACACTATATAATTTCTTACGGCGACAACGTTGAAATTATTAAAGAATTATGTTATCTTTTAGGTATAAAGGTTATTTAGGTGAATTATGAGTAAAATTAAAGTTGGTTGGGGTGAAGTTAGTTTACTTCCCGAAAGCGGTAAAAAAGTAAGTCTTGCAGGACAATTTTACGAGCGTATTACGGATATAGTAGAATCTGATATAACGGCAACTGCTTTAGCCGTTGAATGTGGCGAAGAAATAGTTGTTTTCTGTTCTTGCGATTTAGCGTCGACAAGTAAACTTTTGCTTGACAAGGTTAGGGATATTTTATCTAAAGATAAGAACTTTCCTTTAAACAAAGTTATATTAAACGCAATACACACCCACACTTCTTACGTTTATGCAAATAGGAGCGATACGGCAAAAAAATTTGGTAGTAGTTTAGGCGTGTTAAACAAACTTATGCCGAACGTAAAATACGAAGAGTTAGTAACTTACGAGGGGGACGACTACGTTAAACCTGAAGGGGCTTACGAACTTATAGCGGATAAAATTGCAAAGGCAATCGTTCTTGCTTACGACAATAGAAAAGAAGGCGGGTACGCTCAAGGCTTTGGCCGTGCAACGGTTGGCATGTGTAGGCGCGTTGTGTATAACGACGGTTCGGCAAAAATGTGGGGCGACGTAGACACTGCTACTTTTGAAGAACTTGAAGGGGGAAACGATAGCGGTATTGAACTTTTGTTTACCTTTGATAATGACAAAAAATTAACGGGCGTTATAGCAAACGTGGCTTGTCCTGCGCAAGTTTTAGAGCATAGAAGTTTTATATCAAGCGATTATTTTGGCAAAGTAAAGGAATATTTAAGAGAAAAGTACGGTAAAGATGTTTTCCTTCTCGGTTTAGTTTCGCCAGCGGGCGACCAATGTCCAAGGGATTTAGTGCGCTGGGTAGAGCCTGAAAGCCCGATAAACGACCCTAATATTATAAGAAACGACGTAAAAGCAAGAAAACAAGACCCGTCTATGTTCGATATTAGCGGTTGTAAACTTATCGGCAGGCGAATAACTAACGAAATTATTTACTCTTTAGAAAGTTTAACGGAAAGCGATTACGTTTACGATAGCATTTTAAAACACAGCGTATTAAATATAGATATGCCACTTAGGCGCGTTACCCCTAAAGAAATGGATATTGCGGTAAAGGCGATTGAAGATTTTTATAAAGAAAACGGAGATAAGCCTATCAACTATAAAGACAACGCAAAACTTCACGTTCACGCGGGCATAGTTGCTAGGTACGAGGCGCAAGATAAAATCGAAGTAGTGCCTATCGAAGTACACGTTTTAAGGCTTGGAAAGGTTGCTTTTGCTACTAACCCTTACGAATTGTTTTTAGATTACGGCAATAAAATAAGGGCAAGAAGTATGGCAGAGCAAACTTTTTTAATCCAACTTTCTTGCGGTAGTTTCGGGTATTTACCTACTTTAAAAGCGGAAAGGGGCAGTCATTATTCAGCATACGTTTCTAGCGGTACGTCGGGACACGAAGGCGGAGATTTATTAGTTAGAAAAACTTTAGCGGAAATAGACCAGTTAATGAAAGATTAAAAAACGTGGTTGCAAATTTGCAACCACGTTAATTTTTTATCAAATTTCGTATTTTGGTATTTTGTCTTCGTAAATTGGCGAACTAGTTTGATTTATACCGAGTTTTCTCATCATCTTAACGTCGATATGCGGAAGTAAAATGGTCGAGTGAAGTTCGGCGTTTTTAAGTTTAGGGAGTTGTTCTAGCGCTTTTACGGCGTTTTTATTAGTGTAACAACTTGAAGATAACGCGATAAGCGTTTCGTCAATATGAAGTCTTGGCGTTTGGCTAGATAAATACTTAATTTTAAGTTCGGTTATAGGAACGATTGTTTCCGGGGATAAAAGTTTTTCTTCGTCTGGAATATTCGCTAAATATTTAAGCGCGTTTATAATGACTGCGCTTTGGCTTTCAAAAAGTTCACTCGTTTTACCCGTGATAATAGTTCCGTCTGAAAGTTCTATTGCAGAGCAAGGCACGCCCTTTTGCTCTTGTTTTTCCACCGCGTATTTATATGCAAGCCTATTGTTTGGCGTAATATTTAAAGTGTTCATTAAAATTAAGATTTTTTCAGACTCTACCGCGTCTAAATTATTTCTTCTTTCATTTTCAAGCGCCCTAAAATATCTGCGGATAATCTCTTGTTTAGACGCCTCTTCACACACTTCGTTGTCCGAGATTGCAAAGCCTACCATATTAATTCCCATATCGGTAGGTGATTTGTACGGCGAAACTTCCATAATTTTCTCAAACAAGGTATTTAAAACGGGGAATACTTCTATATCCCTATTATAATTAACCGTCGTTTCTCCGTAGGCCTGTAAATGCCACGGGTCAATCATATTTACGTCGTTAAGGTCGGCAGTTGCCGCCTCGTACGCCATATTAACGGGGTGTTTAAGGGGTAAATTCCAAATAGGGAAAGTTTCGTATTTAGCGTAGCCCGCCTTTTTACCCTTTTTAAAGTCGTGATAAAGTTGAGATAAACAAGTAGCCATTTTACCGCTACCAGGACCAGGCGCAGTAATAACCACTAAATCGCGCGAAGTTTTAACGTATTCGTTTTTGCCAAACCCTTCTTCACTTAAAATTTTAGGAATGTTGTTAGGGTATCCGTCTATATTATAATGCAAGTATACTTTAAGCCCCATTTTTTCAAGTTTTCTTTTAAAACTTTTAGCGGGGTCGTTATTTTCGTTAAAGCGTGACAATACTACACTGCCAACGTATAAGCCGTAAGACCTAAATACGTCTATAAGCCTTAAAACGTCAACGTCGTAAGTGATGCCAAGGTCGGCGCGGACTTTGTTTTTTAAGATGTCGTCTGAATTTATAACGATTACCATTTCGGCAACGTCTTTAAGTTTAGAAAGCATCTTAATCTTATTATCGGGCGCAAAACCTGGAAGAACGCGCGATGCGTGGAAGTCGTCAAAAAGTTTACCGCCAAACTCCAAATAGAGTTTACCGCCAAACTGCTTAATTCTTTCAACTATTTTTTCCGTTTGCACTAAAAGGTATTTTTCGCTATCAAATCCTAATTTTCTCATATTGTAAATCGCCTTAATAATAATTACTAACCTATTATACCAAAAAAAATTTGTTAAATCAACCCTAAAACAAAGAAAAAAAGGAAAATTTACCACTAAAAAAAGTTTACTTATTTTTAAAAATTGGGTATAATAAAAACATGAGCGAATGTACACATAATTGTTCCACTTGCAACAAAGAAGGTTGCGGGGAAAGAAAAAGTTTAATAATAAATCCTAATAAAACTGCCAAAATTGGCAAAATTATCGCGGTTATGAGCGGTAAGGGTGGCGTAGGTAAGTCTTTCGTTACTTCTATGCTCGCAGTTACTGCAAATAAAAACGGCTTTAAAACCGCCGTTATGGATGCGGATATCACAGGTCCATCTATTCCAAAATCTTTTGGTTTTACCGCTAGCGATAGGGCTGTCGGTTCGGAAGACGGGCTTATTCCCGTAGAAACGAAAAGCGGTATTAAGGTTATGAGTATTAACCTTTTACTTGAAGAAGAAACAAGGCCCGTCGTATGGCGCGGTCCTGTAATTTCTGCGGTTGTTCAACAATTCTATACCGACGTAATGTGGAAAGAAAACGATATTATGTTTATCGATATGCCACCGGGAACGGGTGACGTGCCTTTAACGGTATACCAAAGCCTACCAATCGACGGTATTATCGTAGTAACAACTCCACAAGACTTAGTTGGAATGGTAGTTGAAAAATCTATTAATATGGCAAATATGCTTAACGTACCCGTTTTAGGTTTAGTTGAGAATATGAGTTATTATAAATGCCCAGACTGCGGTAAAGAAGAGTATATTTTCGGCAAGTCTAACGTAGAAGAACTTGCAAACAAGTTTAATATTCCACTCCTTGCTAAACTTCCAATTAATCCTGACGTTGCTCGTCTTGTGGATAGTGGTAGGGTGGAAGAAGTAGACTGTGCGCCGTTTGAAAAAGCCCTTAACGTTATAAAGGAGTTTAAAAAACAATAATGACACTTGAGAGTTTTAAAAAAGAAAAAATTGAAATGATGAAAGCGCATAATAAAGACGGTACGTCAGCGCTCAACTTAATTATTACAAAAATTATGAATTTAACTATTGAAAAACGCTCGGTTGGCGAAGAAGTTACCGAGGCGGATATCAATACTTTACTTAAAAAAGCGGAAAAAGAACTTATTGAAGAAAAAGAAGGTTTTGAAAAGGCGGGTAGAGCGGAAAGCGTAATAAGCCTTCAAAATCAAATAGATACTATTCAAAAATATCTTCCAAAAATGCTTTCGGAAGAAGAAATTAAAAATATTATTGACGGGCTTGAAGATAAAACGCTTCCTTCGGTTATGAAACACTTTAAAGCAAACTACCAAGGTTTAGCGGATATGAAACTCGTTAGTCAAATAGCAAAAAATTTATAGTTAGCAAGCGTTAGTCAAGTTATTATATCGTAACTTGACTAGCGCTATTTTTTTTAAAATTACCGTATATACGGATTATTTATATTTAGGGAATTAGAAAAGTTAAAAACAAAAAAACAAAAGGAGAAATTATGGGAATTACAGAGATTTTACTAGTGCTTGTAGCACTCCTTGCAGGCGTTGGTGTGTTCTTGGTAGGCGTACACTTTTTGTCCGACAACATAGAACAACTTGCCAACGCAAAGATTAGAGACTTGTTTAAAAAGACTGCAAACAACAGGCTTGTAAACATAGGAATTGGCGCTGCGACGACGGCTATTATTCAAAGTTCGGGCGTTACAACCGTATTAATCGTAGGTTTTGTAAACGTAGGAATGATGAGTTTATTCCAAGCAACTTCAATGATAATGGGCGCAAATATTGGTACGACTATAACGGCTCACATTGCCTCTCTTCAAGAATTTGACTTTACCGAATACGTTAAGTTATTAACTTTCGTCGGCATTATGGTAACGATGATTTGGAAGAGCGACAAAATTAAAAGCATAGGCTTTATTTTAGCGGGTCTTGGTATGATTTTCATCGGTCTTGACCTTATGAAATCGTCAATGATGAGAATAGAAGAAACTTTAGAAATGATTTTTAGAATCGTTGATAATCCTTTTCTATTATTACTTATAGGTATCGTCGTTACTGCTCTTGCTCAATCTAGTTCGGCAACTACTTCAATTATTATAACAATGGCGGCGGCTGGCGTCACTATCGGCGATGGTGGCAACTCCGTTCTTTATATGATACTTGGTACTAATATCGGCTCGTGCGTAACGGCGGTTATGTCTTCGTTTGGTACTAATGCAAATGCAAAGCGCGCAAGTTTAATTCACTTATTATTTAACACTTTCGGCTCGCTTTTATTCTTCATCGTACTTCTTATATGGAAAGACTTTAACATGGTTACTTTCGCAAGATGGTTTCCTGGCGCAGAGGCGGTACAAATTGCTATGTTCCACACCTTCTTCAACTGTATTTGTACTTTAATTTTCTTCCCATTCACGGGCGTATTCGTTAAAATTGCAACACTTTTAATTAAAGATAAAGTAAAAGAAGAAAAAATTTGTTCGCTTGACGACCGTATGTTATCTAACCCTGCACTCGCTATCGACCAATCTAATTTAGAGGCTATTAAACTTGCCGATATTTCTATGGAGGCTTTTTTATCTTCGTATAACGCATTCTTAAATAAAGATTTATCAGAAGTTCAAGAAGTACATAAAAAGATTGATAAAGCAAACCTTTTAAATAAGGCTATTACCGACTACGTTATTAAAATTTCCGCTAAAACCGTTGGCGAAAACGAAAAATATATTTCCGACTTGTATAACAATTTAGGCGACATTATGAGAATTGCCGAAATTGCTGATAATTTCACTAAATACACGAAACGCCAAATTGACGACAACTTAAGTTTCTCGACGGAAATTATCGATAAAGTTACTATAATGGTAAATAAAGTTAACGATTTATACGTGTTAACTAAAGAGTTGTTAATCAACAAAAATAAAGATTTAATCAAAGAAATTGACGATGTTGAAGAATCTATCGACAATATGAGAAAATCACTTATTGACGAGCATATTGAAAGATTAAATTGTGGTAAATGTAAGCCTGAAAACTCTTCAATTTTTATCAATTTAGTATCCAACCTAGAAAGACTTGGCGACCATTTGACTTATATAGCATACACCGTAAAATAATTTAAAGCCCTATAAACGGCGTTGGGCGTCGTTAACTGTTTCGTTTGTGTGACCCCAATGACCAAAAAGGTCAATTGTGTCCACCCAAACTCACGAGCCTTGCCCAACTTGTTTCTAGTGCTTTAAATAAGTGCATTATTTAAGTTTGGTGTAGCGTGCCTTGAAATGCTTGTTTCTAATGCTTTATTTGAGAGGTTTTATATAAACTTTCCATTTCATCGTTAACTGTTTCGTTTGTGTGACCCCAATGACCACAAAGGTCAATTGTGTCCGTTCAAAATCAAGAGCCTTGTCTTGCTAGCAACTAGTGCTTTAAATAATCGCTACGAATAAGCAAAGTAGTAATTCAACAAAAAATAAAACTGTTCGCATATCGCGAACAGTTTTTGCTTTTTATTTAATATTATTTTTTGAAATTGTTTTTAATTAAAAGAGCGGAATCTCTCATATCAACCAAGTTTTCAATGCTCTTGAACACGCCCTCTTCTTCGCAAATTTTATCGCCGATAGTAAACTCGCCCCCTTCGTATTCAAGCGAGCAGTATTTGTCGTAGCCGTTCTTAGCAAGGGCGTAGAAGAATTGACGGAGTGGAATGAGTTTTCCTTCGCCCGCAACGCAAGGCACGCAGTCCATAGGAACGCCGTTTGATAAGTGTGTATCGTCTGGGGCAGGTTTGTAGCCTTTAACGTGGCAATGTACGATATAGTCTTTTAAAACTTCGTAAGCGTCAAGAGGATTTTCGTGTTCGTCCATATTAAATACTTTAAAGTTGGCAACGTCGAAAAGTACGCGTAAGTTAGGAGAATTGAAGTATTTAATTAGCGCTAGAATTTCCGTTGATAAACCAGGAAGTCTGCCGTGATTTTCAAGGGCTAAAACAACGCCTTGTTTTTCCGCCTCGGGTAAAACCGCCTCAATACCCCTTTTTACATATTCAAGGCCGTTAGAAATTTTAATGCCCTTATGACCGCCGACTTTTTCGTGATAACCGCCGAAAATTCTAAGGCATGGCGCGCCTAATTCTCTAGTGTCGTTAATTGCCTTTTTAACAATATTTACTTGTTTGTTAAATTCGTTTTCGTCAGGTTCGGTAAAGCGGTTGCCCGCAGCATAGCCGGAAATTTCAAGCCCAATATCACTTAAACGTTGTTTAAGTGTTTTAATTTGGCTAGCGTAATCAGTCCAAAACCACGGATATGCGTTAGGTTCTAAAATATCGGTAGCGTCAGCGCCTGCGCTTTTTATAAGTTTAAAGTAATCGTCTTGTGTTTTTCCGCTTTTAAGCGAGTAGATGTAACTTATTGGCGTACATGAAATTTTCATAGTAAATAATTCCTTTTTTGATTAAATTAGTTACTATTATAGTACATTTAAAAAAACGATTTGTCAATACGAAAAAGAGCATCAAAAATTTAAAATTATTACAATTTTTTAAAAATTATAAAAAATTTTGTACATTTTAGGCAAAAAAGTGAATATTGTTTAAAATTTATTGAAAAAAATTTTCAAGTTGATCTTGAAATATAAATATACTTATGCTATAATATATATGCTTATTATATATTATATATACCAAGTTGGAAATAATAATGCAAAAACTACGGTTTTTGTGTATGATATATGTGATAATTTATGCTTTCTTGTTGAAACTAACTTTAGGAAAGGGAATAATGAACACAGTCAAAGATGAAAAATTGAATAGCAAACCACACAAATTAAGCGCTTGTCAAAAAGTTTACCGTTTTTTCAAGGGAGTACTAGATTTTTTGATGGCGCTTATTGCATGTATATTGCTTACGCCGTTATTTATAATCGTAGCGATTGCAATTAAAGTGGATTCTAAAGGTCCAGTATTTTTTACTCAAAAGAGAATTGGCTACAAAGGCAAAGAATTTAAATGCGTAAAGTTTAGAAGTATGGCGCAAGACGCTAACCACGAAGTAGCGGGTTACGAATACGCCGAAGTTAGTTCGTACATTACAAAAGTTGGTAAAGTTATAAGAAAACTTTCAATTGACGAACTTCCACAAATTTTTAATATTTTATTATTTCAAATGAGTTGGATTGGCTTTAGGCCTTCGCAAGCGTGCGAAACGGAACTCAACACTGCGCGTGAAAGTCACGATATGTACCAAATTAAACCGGGGATATCCGGTTGGGCGCAAGTCAACGGGCGTGACGTACTTGCGGCGCACCCAACGAAAAAGGCGGAATTTGACGCCTACTATTTAAAGAAATTCTCGTTATGGCTCGATATTAAAATTTTCTTTATGACGATAGGCAAAGTCTTTTCTAGTGGCGACGTTCAAGAAGGCGTTTTAGAAGACAAGGCAAAGGAAGAATAAGGTTTTATGAAGATTTTAGTAGTATGTCAACATTATTATCCCGAGCCTTTTAGAATAACCGATATTTGCGAAGAACTCGTTCGCCTTGGGCATCAAGTAACCGTTGTTACGGGTACGCCTAATTATCCCGAAGGTATAACCTATAAAGGCTATGAAAAGGGCAAAAAGAAATATGAAGTTTTAAACGGCGTAGAAATTCATAGATGTTATGAAATTGCTAGGAAAAAGGGAATACTTTTTAGATTTTTAAATTATTACAGTTTTGCACTTTCTTCTAAAAGGTTTTGCAAAAAATTAAGTGGCGATTACGACGTTGTTTTTGCAAACCAACTCTCTCCTATCATGATGGTAGACGGTGCGGTTGCTTATAAGAAAAAGTACGACAAAAAACTTTTTATGTACGTAATGGACCTTTGGCCAGCAAGTTTAAAGGCGGGCGGAATTAAAGAAACGTCCATTATTTATAAGTACTACAAAAAAGTATCTAATAAAATTTATAATTCGGCAGACGTTTTAGCGGTAACTTCTAAAAGTTTTATACCCTATTTAAAAAACAATTTTAATATTGACGATAGTAAAATGGTATATATGCCACAATATGCGGAAAACTTGTTTAACCCTGAATATTGCAAAAAAGAGCCCGATGATTTTATTGATTTAATGTTTGCAGGGAACGTTGGCAAGGCGCAAAACGTAGAGAGTATTATAAACTCTGCAAATGCGTTAAAAGATAACGAAAAACTTCGTTTTCATATTGTTGGCGACGGCGTTTCGCTCGAAAACTGCAAAAATTTAGCAAATAGTTACGGTTTAACTAACGTGATTTTCCACGGTAGAAAACCCGTTGACGAAATGCCTAAATACTATAAAATGGCAGATGCTATGCTTGTCACTTTAACAAAAGATGAGTTTTCTAAATTGACGCTTCCTGGAAAGGTGCAAAGTTATATGGCGTCGGGTAAGCCTATAATTGCCTCAATCGACGGAGAGGGACAAGGAGTTTTAAAAGAGGCAAACGCAGGGTTTGTCGTTAATGCGCAAGACGATGCGCTTACAAACGCCATCGATACTTTTAGTAAATTAAGCAGTGAAGAAATAAAAGTTTTAGGGGAAAACTCTTTAAACTTTTGCAAAGAAAATTTTAGTAAGGATAAGTTTATAGAAAATTTAGAAAAATTGTTTACGGAATAATATGAAAGTTTTAATGATAAATTCCGTGTGTGGTTTTGGTAGCACAGGTAGAATATGTACCGACCTTTCAGATGTTTTAATGGAAAACGGCTACGAAGTTAAAATTGCATACGGCAGAGGAAATGCTCTTAAAAAATACCAAAAAATTTCATATAGAATAGGGAATAATTTAGGCGTAAAAATAAATGGTCTAAAAGCAAGACTTTTTGATAACGAAGGGTTTAACGCTAAAACTGCTACCCGCAAGTTTTTACAATGGGCGGATAGTTTCAATCCTGATATTTTACATTTGCATAATTTACACGGCTATTATATTAACGTGGAATTACTATTTAATTGGATTAAATCACGCCCTAATATGAAAGTTATTTGGACGCTTCACGATTGTTGGGCTTTTACGGGGCATTGTTCACATTTCGATTTTGCTGGTTGTGAAAAATATAAAACGCAATGCTATAATTGTTCTCAAAAATGCGAATATCCTAAAACTCTTCTTTTTGATAGAAGTTCAAAGAATTATTTAGAAAAGAAAAGGTCTTTTTTAGGTGTTAAAAATCTTGAAATAATTACTCCGTCTAATTGGCTTAAGGAAAAAGTAGAGAGTAGTTTTTTAAAAGAATATAAAGTAACAACCATAAACAACGGAATAGATTTATCCGTCTTTAAGCCTACGGAAAGCAAGTTCAAAGAAAGACAAGGTTTGCAAGATAAAAAAATAGTACTTGGTATAGCAAGTGTTTGGACTAAAAGAAAAGGCTTTTATGATTTTATCGCTCTTTCAAAAATATTACCAAATGAATATAAAATCGTTTTGGTAAGCGTTAATAAAAAACAATTAAAATTACTTCCTAAAGAAATTTTAGGTATAGAAAAAACTAACGGCATTAATGAACTTGTCGAAATTTATTCTTCGTCCTATGTTTTTGTAAATCCTAGCCTTGAAGAAACTATGGGGCTAACAACTGTTGAAGCGCTTGCTTGCGGAACACCCGTTATAGTTTACAACAAAACTGCAGTACCTGAAGTCCCAAACGAAAAGTCGGGGATAGTTCTAAAAGAAAACAATCCTAAAGCAATATTAGACGCGTTAGGTAAATTAAATATTAATTCAGAAGACTGTATTGCAAGGGCAAAAGAGTTTGATAAAAAAATAAAATATAAAGAGTATTTATCCGTTTACGAGGGGTAAAAATATGAAAGTTTTGTTTACTACGAATATTCCGTCGCCGTATAGGGTTGACTTTTTTAACGAACTGGGTAAATATTGTGATTTAACGGTTACGTTTACCGATAAATTTTACGCGGAAAGGGATAAATCTTGGAAAGATTTTAAATTTGATAATTTTAAGGGTATATTTTTAAAAGGATATTCTATTAAAAATCTCCGCATATGTTCGGAAATTAAAAAAATTATTAAAGTTGGAAATTTTGATAAAATCATTATTAGCGATTTTAATTTTCCTACTGGTATGATTGCAATAAATTATATGCGAAGGAAAAAAATAGCGTACTATTTGGAAAGTGATGGAGGTTTTGCCAAAAGCGGTAAGGGCTTTAAAGAAAAAATCAAACGTCACTTTATAAAAGGTGCTAACGGTTATTTTTCTACTGCTAAAGAACACGATAAATACTATTTAACTTATGGTGCTACTGAAGATAAACTTATAAGATATCCTTTCACTTCGTTAAAAGAAGAAAATATCGAAAAAAGTATTATAACAAGCAAAGATAAACTTGCTCTTCGTGACAAATTAGGAATTAAAGAAGATAAGGTTGTTTTAACCGTTGGTCAATTTATTCACCGTAAGGGATTTGACGTTTTGCTTAAAGCGTCTAAAAACTTTAATAGTGGTGTTGGTTTTTATTTTATTGGTGGCGAGCCTACTGAAGAATATTTGCAATATAAAGCAGATAACGTTCATTTTATAGGATTTAAGAAAAAAGTCGATTTAAAAGAATATTATTTGATGGCGGACGTATTTGTTTTGCCAACCCGCGAAGACATATGGGGGCTTGTCATTAACGAAGCAATGGCAAACGGGCTTCCTATAATTACAACCGACAAGTGTATTGCGGGGTTAGAACTTGTTAAAAACGGCGAAAACGGATATATCGTTCCCGTTGACAACGTAGAAGAACTTACTAAAGCGATAAATAGCGTTTTAGTAAATAATAAAAATAATAAAATGGGCGAATTAAGCCTTAAATATATAAAAGGCTACACCATTGAAAAAATGGTAAGAACTCACGTCGATATTATGGAGAAACCTTAAGATGCGAAATCAAACAATATCTATAATGTAAAAGAGTTAATATTCAAAAAGACTATATTTAATTCGTTTAAACTTTTAATAGGAAATAAAAAAATATAAAAGGATATTTAATTTGAAAAAAGATAATACAAGTGAAAAAGGACAATTAAATAGCCCAAACGTAGTTTTTTGTGGGAATTTCGTTCCCGAAGGAATGGTAAATTCTCATAAAGGCATTGCTGTTTCAGGAAACAGAATGATACTTGGCATTATAAAGGCAATTGAAACACATTGTAATTTATCTTTGATTTCAGTTATGCCTATCGCATCATTTCCGAAAGAGAAAAAAATCTTTATAAAAGGTGGAAAATCTAAATTATACGATGCAGTTGAGTATTTGAAAATTTTTTTTATAAACGTTTTTGGCTTAAAACAATTAACTCAAATTACGTCTTTAAAAAAGGCGCTTAAAAAAGTAGTAAAAGATAAAGAAAATCCCGTTATAGTAAATTTTAATCCTTACGTGACTCTTTCAATACCAACTTTAAAATATGCTAAAAAACACAATATCAAAACGGTTTGTATTGTTGCGGATATTCCCGTAACGGTGCCAAAACATTACAATTTTATTAAAAAGGCGTTTAGAAGGTTAGAAATTAATAAATACCATAACAATATTGGCAAATACGATGGGCTTATAGTTTTAAACGAAAACGTAATAAACGAGTTTGCCAAAGGTAAACCATATTATTTAATGGATGGTGGCGTGACTGAAAAAGAAATTGAAAACACCAAGGTGGTAAAACCCGAAAATCACGACAATTTGCAAATTTTATATACCGGCGCTTTAGAATCTTATAATGGAATAAAAGAAATGATAGAAGGTTTTTTAATGGTAGAAAAAAACCTTAAACTTACAATTTGTGGTGGCGGAACGTTATCATCTTATGTTCAAGATATGGCGAATAAATATGAAAATATAGAATTTAAAGGTTTAGTGCCACATGATGAAGTTGTAAAATTGCAAGCAAATGCAGGGCTTTTAATAAGCACTAGACCAATAGATGGATTTGCCTTAAAATTAACTTTCCCATCAAAAATGATTGAATACATGCTCAGTGGTACACCAATATTAACTACGAAGTTAAACGGATTAACTAAAGATTACGAAGATAAATTATTCTTTTGCGGTCAAACTCCAAACGAGATTGCCGTGGCTATATCAAACTTTTTTGATTTATCTATTGAAGACAGATACAAAACGGCAACGACAGCGCGAGAGTTTATCAAAAATAAAAAAACCTATACCTACCATTCTAAAGGTGTTATGAATCTTATAAACGAGGTTTTATCTAAATGAAAAAAGTACTCTTATATGGAAACGGGAGTTTTATCAATTTAGGTTGCGAGGCAATTGCAAGGGGAACTTGTAAAATGTTATCCGAGAGCAACTGTGAGATAAGCATGGCTACTTATATGCCGGAAATTGATAATAAAACAATAAATTCATTAGGCGCTAAGGCGGTAAAGTTAAATAGAGGTCGAGAAGGTTTAGATAATATAATATTTGAAGTTTTAATGCGTTTAAAACTTAAAAATTTAGCGTTAAAAATACCTCATTTCAATGCAAAAAAAGTGGCTAAAGATATAGATATATCAATGGCGGTTGGCGGAGATAATTATTGTTACGAAGGGTTTGAGCGCTATTTTCGATTAAATAAAGGTGTTAGGAAATCGAGTAAAAAGAACGTCTTTTTGGCTTGCTCTATCGAGCCTTCATTTATAAATGAACAAATGATTCATGATTTGAACGGGTACGACGCCATTTACGCGCGTGAAACTATTACTTACGAGGCTTTAAAAAAGGTTTTAAATACCGACGTTAAATTGTGTTCCGACCCAGCCTTTTTAATGACCCCCGACTATTCTAAAGTACCTGATTTTTTAAATGATGAAAAGTCAAAATTTATAGGAGTAAATTTAAGTCCGCTAATTTATAAATATTCAACTAACCCTGAAGTTGTAGATATAGCAGTTGTTAAGGCGTTGCAAAGAATATTGGATAATACTGATTATAACCTTTTCTTTTTCCCGCACGTGTACGGCGAGAAAAACGACGTTTATATAAATAAAGAAATAGCAGCCAAGTTAAATGGAGATAAAGCTAGAATAATATTATTTGAGGATAGGATAAACGCAAACAGCATTAAAGGAATAATAAGCAAATTAAAGGGAGTAATATGTGCGAGAACGCACGCAAGTATCGCCTCATATTCTTCTTTAGTTCCAACCTTTGTTTTAGGTTATAGCGTCAAGGCGAAAGGTATTGCTAAAGATATTTACGGAGATTATAACGGTCACATTATTCCCGTTCAAGAATTAATAGACGAAGATTTATTTGCCAATCAAATAGAAAATTTTGTCAATCATTTAGAAGAAGAGGGTGCTTATTTAGAAAAATTTATACCACAATATTCTAAAAAGGCGAAAATAGATTTGGGAGAGTTGTTAAATGGCAAATAAACTAAAAGCCAATAATAAATGTTCGGGTTGTATGGCTTGTGTTAACGCGTGTAAATTAAATGCAATAGAAATGGTTGCGGATAATGACGGTTTTTACTATCCTGTTATAGATAAAACAAAATGCGTTAATTGTGGAAAATGTTCAAAAATTTGCAACAATAAAAAGTTGGAAAAATCAACGCCTATAAAGGCGATAGCCTCGTATAATCTCGATAATGAAATTAAATATAAATCTTCAAGCGGTGGAATTTTTTCATTATTTGCAGAAGAAATAATAAGTAAAGGCGGTATCGTTTACGGTGCGGGATTTAATAAGAATTTTTCCGTTTCGCACCAAAGAATAGACTGTAAAAGCAATTTATTGCGCCTTTATGGTTCAAAGTATGTGCAAAGTAATATCGGCAATTGTTATTGCATGGTAGAAGAAGACTTAAACAACGATAAAGTCGTACTCTTTAGCGGAACGCCTTGCCAAATCTTTGCGCTTAAAAGTTATTTAGGTAAAAAATACGAAAATCTTATAACTGTAGAAGTTATTTGCCACGGAGTGCCGTCTCCAATTGTATGGGAAAAGTATTTTAAAGAAATAGAAATCGAACTTCAAGAAAAGGTTGAAAGAGTAAGTTTTAGAGATAAGTCTACGGGCTGGCAAAAATTTTCTTTGGCTTTTTATTCAAAAAGTAAAAATTTTATAGAGCCTTGCAATGAAAATATATATATGAAACTGTTTTTAGAAAACCATATTTTAAGGAACAGTTGTTATCATTGCGAGTATGCTAAATACAATCGTTTTGCAGATATAACTTTAGGTGATTTGTGGGGGCATGCTAAAATTTCTCCAAATATTTCAAACAACGATGGGATTTCGGCTATAATAATAAATACTGCACTCGGTCAAAAATTATTTGATGCCGTTAAAGAAAAGACAAAATATGAAGAAGTTTCTTTAAAAGAAGTAGTTAAAGTAAACAAAAGTTTTTTAGTGTCGCCTAATAAAACTAAAATTAGAAAAAACATAGACGCTTTGATAAAAGGGTCTATAAAAGAATATAAAATAAATACTTCTAAAATAGAAAGATTAAAATGTTTTTTTAAAAGAGTTTACAATAAAATCAAAATTGAAATTGTTTTAATAAGTAAAAAGGTTAAATAGAATGAAAAGCAAGGATAACGCAAAAAGAAGAATTTTAATAATTATTGAAGGAATAACCGTTGGGGGAACTTCCGCTAGTTTATTAAATCTTTTAACTGCAATGAAAAGTTATTCTGATATAGATTTAACAGTTGGACTTATAAATATAGAGCAAAAAGATAAACTGCCTTCATTTGTAAAAGTATTAAATTTAGATGTCTTTAAACGCAAAAAGGAAACTAAATTAAAAAACGTTTTATTTAAATTAAGAGCGGGACTATTCGCAAGAATAAATTTAAAAGTTTTTAAAACTTTTAATAGGGATAAAAATTCTTTTAAAAAAATACCACTCAATCAGAAATTAGAATTAAAAGAGGCATTAGCACAAAAAAAGATAAATTTAAAAGGTAAATACGATGTGGTTATTTCTTGGGTAGAAATGTACACGAATTATTTACTTGCCTATAAAATAGAAGCTGATAAAAAAATAGCGTGGATTCATCCGCATTACGAGCAAGCTGGATTTTCTAAAAAAATCGATGGCAAAATGATAGAAAAGGTTGATAAAGTTATAGCGGTATCGAGGGAAGGTAAACAATCATTGATTAGGTCTTTCCCAGATAGTGCATATAAATTTGGCTATGTTTATAATAAATTTATCGTAGATGATATAGTCAATAAATCAAAATCAGATGAGGTAATTTTTGATAATGCTGTTTTAAATATAGTATCTTTATCACGAATACAGAACATATCTAAAGGATTTGATAGGTCTGTTCCCGTAATGAAGAAATTACGTGACGACGGGTTTAAGTTTAAATGGCGTATTATAGGCTATGGCGAAGACGTTGAATTGGTTAAAAGTTTAATAAAAGATAACGCGCTTGAAAATGAAATAGAATTGATAACTACCGTTAAGAATCCATATCCGTACGTTGCTTGTTCCGATTTGTTCTTTTTAGGCTCGTATTACGAAGGCTTGCCTATGGTGGTAAGTGAAGCAATGATTTTAAAAACACCTTGTATAGTTACTGATTACGCCTCAAGTAGGGAGCAGATAATAAGTGAAGAGACGGGTTTTATTGTTGAAAATTCTAGTGATGGAATATATCAAGGATTGCTAGATGTTTTCTCTAACCCTCAAAAACTTTTTAAGGTTAAAGAGAATTTGAAAAAATTAAATAACGAAAACTATAGTGAATGCAAAGATTTTATTGCATTATTAAATTGATTTTAATAGAAAAGGATTATATGGTATTAAGTGCAAATAGAGTAACAATGAAAAAAGAGAATAATAATTTTATTGCAATATCAAAATATGTTAAAATTATTTTGATATTGGCCTGTTGTTCTGCATTTTATGGAATAAATACTATTTTAAATTATGTCATAACAACCGTTTGGATGTTAATGGCGTTATATTTGATAAAAAAGGACGATTTTTGGACTTTATTCATTCCGTTAGCTATATTTGAAAATACTATTTTCTTTTATTTCACGCAGTATACTGTGTTTAAAATATTACTTTTAGTAGCCGTTGTTAAAATTTTACTCTTTTCAGAGGGAAAGATAAGGCTTATTTTAAATAGGCAGTTTATTGTTTTTGTCTTAGTTTTTCTTTATGCGATATTAAGCCTTATAAACGTTTTGCCTAGCACTATTTCTTTAATTATTTGCCTTTTAACTATTTTTATGTTTTGTTACTCTAGTTATAAAATGCAAGATTACAGTTTTTTTAATAGGGCAATGTTTGGCTTTGTTATATTTTCAGTTGCGGCTGGCGTTTACGGTATGATTCACGGAAACACTTTGGTAGTACAACAAAATGGTATTGAAATGATGCGGTTTTGCGGAACTTCTTCCGACCCTAACATTATGGGGTATAAGTTCATTTTAGGTTTAACTGCCCTTCTTTTTACTGATATGATTAATAATAAGGTGATTAAAGTAGTTTTAGCCACGTTTTTATTAATTATGATATTTAGAACGGGGAGCACTACTGCTATTATTGGCATTGGTATGGTCATCGCTTTATGGGTAATACTTCAACGCAAATCATTTAAAAACTCAATAATATTAATAATTTCTGCAACGCTATTCGTAATATTTTTACTTAACGTAGAAAACATTTTAATGTTTTTAGCAAGCAGAGAAGTAATTTTTATAGAGTGGGAAAGATTATTAAACCAATATTACGACTTAATAGGTGGTGATATTTCATCAGCCACGTCACTTAGGACGGACGTATGGGCTGGATATATGAACTATTATTGGAACGAACAAAATATTTTTTATCAACTTTTTGGCGGAAACATATCTAATATTTATGGCATAGAAAAAGACTTTGCTAAAATGTCTTGGGTAGCAGCAGCTCACAATACGTTTATAGATATTTTGATGAGCGTTGGCGTGGTTGGTTTAATAATATTATTAGGTGTATTTGTAATAGGCTTAAAAAACGATTTTGTTAAATACGTTAGAACTAGAGATTCACTATCCGCTATGAAAATAGCAATAAAGATTATAACCCTTTTCTACATGTTTGCTTTATCACTATTTTTATCGTACGGGTTTATGATTTTTCTTATTTAATTAAGAGGAGAATAAATGAAACCATTGTTTTTCTTAATGAAAATTAGAAATAGCATATCTACTAGATGGCACAATAAAGTGGTATCAAAATATTGGCAATCACTTTTTAATAAGTGTGGCAAAAACGTTAGTATAGGTAAAAATTGTACTTTTGCGGGATACGAAAATATAACGGTAGGTAACGACGTGTATATTGGTCCTAACGCTTGTTTTTTAACAACAAATGCAAAAATAATTATTGGCAATAAAGTAATGCTAGCTAACGAAGTTGCAATAGTGACGGGAAACCACAGAATAGACGTTTTAGGAAAATATATGTTCGACGTCAAAGAAAAACTACCTGAAAACGACGAGGACGTAATTATAGAGGACGACGTTTGGGTGGGTCTTCGCGCAATTATTTTAAAAGGCGTTAAAATAGGTAGAGGGAGCGTAATTGCCGCAGGGGCGGTTGTCACTAAAGACGTGCCACCATATAGTATATACATTTCGCCAAACAAAATTTTGCCAAGATTTAATGAAGAACAAATTAGAAAACACGAAGAACTTTTAAATGATAATGAATAATAAGAAGATTTTAATAGTTTCTTTAACCTTTCCTCCTATGGGAGACGCTACGGCAAACATAATAGGCAAACTTATAAATAAGTTTAAGGCTCATGGTTGTGAAGTTAGTGGATTAGCGTTAAAGACGACGGATAGCGATAAAACTGAATATAACGGAATAAACGTTTATCATATTAATCACAAGCAATATTCCATATTATCAAAAAGCCGTAAAATAGGTGACAGAATAAAGTGTTTAATGATGCGAATAAATTCTAAATTGCCTAATTGGTGGAAGAAAGGGTCTTATCACGAATATGAGGCGAGGGCAATATATAAAGCAATGAAAAAATTTTATCTTAGCAGTTATGATGCCGTTTTATGCGTTTGCGCGTATTATAGTGCTATAGAAGGAGTATTAAGGTACAAAAAAGCATCTAAAAGTAATTTCAAAGTGTTGCTTTTGCAAGTTGACCCGTTAACTGATAATTTATCATATCCTCAACGTCAATACGAAAAGAGAAAGGCATATGAAAAGAAATTGTACGAAAATTGCGATTATGTATTTACTACTCCTATCATTTACGACAATATAGAAAAAAATGGTTTTAGAAAGGATAACGTAAGTGTTGTAGAATTTCCTCTCGTTGAAAAGCCTTGCTATAGTGAAGATATAAAAATACAAGATAAAAAAGAAAATGAAATAAGGTGCGTGTTTGCGGGGTACTTATATCCTAATATTCGAGATGCAAAATATACTCTAGAACTCTTTTCAAAATTCAAAAACGAAAATATTAAACTATATATATTAGGCACGGGGCAAGAAGAACTTTTAAAAAGTTATGAAAACGGTTCTTTAAAAGGTAGGCTTATAAGGCTTGGATCTCTTTCCTCAAACGTTTGTAACGCTTGGCTTAAAGATGCCGACGTTTTAGTGAATATTGGCAATTCTGTGCTTAATCAAGTACCTAGCAAAATATTTGATTATGTTAGCCGTGGCAAGTGCATTTTAAATATTTGTAAGAGTGAAAAATGCCCTACTTTAAGATACCTTAATAAATATCCTTTGGCTATAAACATAATAGAAGGGAAAGATTTAAACAAAGAAGATTTTAATAGGATTGAACAACTAATAATAAATATTCAATGGAAAATTATAGATTATAATAAAGTCGAAGAAATTTTTTATGATTGTACGCCACAGTACGTAGCGGAAACAATCTTAGAAAAAGTTTGATTAGCCTTTTATTTGTAAGGGGACAGCATGAAAAAAACAGTAGGGATGATGACAAGTGAAGAATCTTTTTTAAATAATTACGGTGCGGCACTTCAAGGCTATGCTTTGCAAAAAGTTATTCGTGAACTTGGTTTTTCGCCTAAAATTATAAGATATAACGGATATGCTCCTAAACGCAAATTTGGGTTTATTAAAGACGTTATTAAAAAAATTTTAGGAATAAAAAGAGGAGTTGTATCTAAAGAACAACAAAAAAGGAATGAAGAATTAAAAGAGATTTTAAATTCGCACCAAAAAGAAATAGATAGCAGAACTAAATATTTTAGCGAGTTTCAAAATGATTTAATAGATTTTTATTCTGATGAAAGGTTTACTTGGGAAACACTGCAAAAACGTCCTCCTAAGTTTGACGTATACGTTTGTGGTAGTGACCAAATATGGAATCCCGTATTTCACGGAGGTATTTGTGATAGAGGATATTTTTTAGATTTTGCGCCTATTGGCAAAAAAAGAATAGCGTATGCGCCTAGTTTAGGTGTGGATTATATTCCTGAAAGTTGTGCAAGAGAAATGAAAGAACTTATTGCTAAAATGTTTGCAGTATCCGTTAGGGAAGAAAAGGGCGCGGAATTGTTAACGGAGTTAGTTGGCAAGAAAATAAATTCTGTTTTAGATCCTACGTTGCTTTTAGATAAAAAAGTTTGGTTGGAAATATCAAAAATACCTAGTGATTTACCTAAAGATTATATTTTATGTTATCGCTTTTCGGATAACGACAAAATGTTAAACGTAGTTAAAGAAATTTCTAAAAAAACGGGGTTACCTGTAGTGTCTTTACCTCTTACCGCAGTTTCTATGAACGATCCATTTATAAATGTTTTTAATGCAGGTCCACGTGAGTTTATTGGTCTTATTAAAAATGCTAAACTTGTACTTACCGATTCCTTCCACGCAACTGTTTTTTCGTTTTTAATGGACACGCCTTTTTTAACGTTTATGAGAGAGCAGTATGTCAACGGCAAAAATTCTATGAACTCTAGAGTGGTTAGTTTATTAGAAAAGGTAAACTTATTAGAACGCATTGTTGCTAAAATGGAAGACATTAATTACGAAACACTTTTTTATAGTGATTATTCCGTTGGCAAACAAAAAATTCTTTTAGATAAAGAAGATTCTATAAATTATTTAAAAACGGCATTGGAGAGAGATAGTTGATAACTAAAATTGTAGATTTTGAAAAAAAATGTACAGGTTGTGGGGCTTGTTTTAATACTTGTTCTAATAATGCGATTAGTATGATTTACAATAAGGAAGGTTTTTCTTATCCTAAAATTGATGCTAATAAGTGTTTAAAATGCAACAAGTGTGACGGTGTTTGCCCAATAGTCCAAAAGGGCGAAAGCGAAAATTATTTACAACAGGTGTACGCTTGTCAAATTAAAGATAAAAACATGCTCTTAACCGCAACGGCAGGAGGTTTTTTCCCATTGCTTGCTAAAAAAATTATTGACGGTGGGGGTTTTGTATATGGATGTTTATGGAGTAATGAACTAAAAGCCGTTCATAAGGGTAGTGATAACGTTGATATTATAAAAAAAATAAATGGTTCTAAATATGTTCAGTCGGATATGATAGACATATTTAAGGAAATTTATTTAAATTTAAAAAAGGGGAAAACGGTTCTATTTTCTGGTACGCCTTGTCAAGTAGACGCAGTAAAAAAATATTGTAAAGATATTGATCTTGCTAAACTAATAACGGTTGACGTGATATGTTATGGCGTTCCATCTCCAAAATTATTTTCAGCATATATAGAAAAATTAAATAAACGCCATAATGCAAAGGTAATAGATTTTAAATTTAGAGATAAAAAAACTTACGGCTGGAGTCATACTACAGTTATTACTTTACAAAGAAGCGACGGGTTTATTTTTGAGATTGAAGAACCTGACCACAATAAAATTGATTACTATAAAATGTTCGGAACTCGCAATTGTTTTAGGGAATCTTGCTATAATTGTCAATATAACGTATTGGAAAGAGTTTCTGATTTTACAACGGGTAATTATTGGGATATAGAAAAAAAATCAAGTTCCTTTAAATTTGAATTAGGTGTTTCAATGGTTCTAATAAATACAAATAAAGCAAAAGAAATATTTAACGATATTAAAAGCGAAATGATTGTGGAAGAAAGGACGATAGAAGACGCAATTTTGTCTAACGATGCTTTAGTTAAAGGTTCTGTTTATCCAAAACAAAGAAAAGACGTTTATCGACATTTTGAAAAGAAGGGTTTTGACAGTGTGTATAAAAAGTATTATCAAGAAAATGCGATGTCAAAAATTAAAAGCAAAATTAAGAAAATTATAAAAACTATTATAAGGCGCAAATAATGAAAGAACTTTCAAGAACACAAAATTCGGCACGCAATTTAGTTGTTGGAACGGTAATGTATGTCTTAACACAAGTTGTGTCGTTTATAAGCCGAACGATTTTTATAAAATTATTAGGTGACCAATATTTAGGTATAAGTGGATTATATTCTAATATCTTACAATTGTTAGCCCTTGCAGATTTAGGTGTTACTACGGCGTTTACGTTTGCACTTTATAAGCCGTTAGCAGATAAAGATTATAACAAAATAGCCACTCTACTTGGTTTTTTTAAAAAATTATTTATCATAATAGCAGGTGTGGTATTTTTAGTTGGTATTTGCTTTGTGCCTTTTTTAAAATATATCATTAAGGATAGTTTATTAGAATATGAAAAATTGCAATTATATTTTATATTGTCTGTTATAAATACCGCTTGCTCGTATTTAGCTGTATATAAATCGGCAGTTTTTAGAGCAGATCAAAAAGTATACGTAATAAACGAAGTTAGCGCATTAACCAACTTAATATTGCACGTATTACAAATAGCATTATTATATATTACACAAAATTACGTGTTTTATTTGCTGTCGGCTATCTTTGTAACGATTTTAAATAACGTGATTTTAACGATATTATCTAATCGCGCTTATCCGCAAATTTTTAAAGAAAAGCCAAGTTCTTTACCTAAAGAAGAAAAGAAGCGAGTTTTTGCAAATTTAAAATCATTAATATTATATAGAATTTGCGCCGCTATTATGAATTCCACTTCAAATATTATAATATCGGTATTGCTTGGAACGGTAATAGTAGGTTATTATTCTAATTATGCAATGATAATTACAATGATAACGGCAATTATTTCTATATTATGTAATGCATTGCTTGCAAGTATTGGAAATTTAGGAACATCTAAACAAATGGAAAAAAGCGGTCAACTCTTTCACTCTATTTTATTTATTTTTTATGCCGTAGGTGCATTTTGTTCCGCTTGCTTTATTTGTGTGTTTAACGATTTTATTTATACATGGCTTGAGGATACTTCCTATTTATTATCACAACAAGACGTATATTTAATAGTGTTTGCATTTTTTATAACTTGCATTTCTAATCCTATTTGGATGTTTAGAGAATCATTCGGGTTGTTTAGCCAAGCAAAATACGTAATGGCATTTGCAGCAGGAATAAACTTAATTCTTTCTATATTAGGCGGTATATTTCTAGGCGTTGGTGGTATTATTGCGGCAGGTGGCATTGCTAGAGTATTAACAATGTTTTGGTATGAACCTAAATATTTATATAGAGACGTGTTTAATCTTCCATATAAAAAATATTGGTTACATACGGCGTATTACCTGTTTCAATCTATTATAATAGTAGGTATATCTGTAATAATTAACAATATACTGCCGTCCACTTTGTTTTTTATTTGTTTAAAAGTATTAATATGTGGAATGAATACTTTGATCGTGATATTATTGTTTAATTATAGAAATAAATATTTTTTAATGGTTATAAATAGGGTTAAAAGCATAATTAAAAAATAATAAAATTTAAATTGCAAATTAGGAGAAATTTATGAAAAGAGTTATTACTTACGGAACGTTTGATTTACTACACTATGGACACATTAATTTATTAAAACGTGCTAAAGCGCTTGGCGATTATTTAGTAGTAGTCGTATCAACTGATGAATTTAACTGGAACGAAAAACAAAAGAAATGCTATTTCCCTTACGAAAAGAGAAAAGCGCTTGTTGAAGCAATCCGCTACGTAGACTTAGTTATCCCAGAAACTTGTTGGGAGCAAAAGCGTACGGATATTCACGAATACCATATCGACACCTTCGTTATGGGTGACGATTGGGAAGGGAAATTTGATTTCTTAAAAGAAGAAGGTTGTGAAGTAGTTTACTTGCCTAGAACGCCTGAAATTTCAACTACTCAAATAAAAAATGATTTACACAAATAAAAGGAGTAAAAAATGAGTTTATTTAAAGACAAAACACTTTTAATAACAGGTGGAACGGGAAGTTTTGGCAACGCCGTTTTAAACAGGTTTTTAACAAGCGATATCGGCGAAATTAGAATTTTATCGCGTGATGAGAAAAAGCAAGACGATATGCGTCACGAATATCAAGCAAAATTTCCAGGATATGCTGATAAAATTAAATTTTATATTGGCGACGTTAGAGATATTAATAGCATCCGTCCTGCAATGGTTGGCGTTGATTTTATCTTCCACGCAGCAGCGTTAAAACAAGTACCGTCTTGTGAATTTTTCCCTATGGAAGCGGTAAAAACCAACGTTATCGGTACTGAAAACGTATTGACTGCGGCAATTGACGCGGGCGTTAAAAACATAGTATGCTTATCTACCGATAAAGCGGCGTATCCAGTAAACGCAATGGGTACTAGTAAGGCGATGATGGAAAAGGTTATAGTAGCAAAGTCTAGAACCGTTTCGCCTGATAAAACTAAAATTTGTTGTACTAGATACGGCAACGTTATGTGTTCAAGGGGGTCGGTTATTCCGCTTTGGATTGAACAAATTAGACAAGGCAATCCTATAACTATTACAGAGCCAACAATGACTAGGTTTATTATGTCGCTTGACGAGGCTGTTGACCTTGTGTTATTTGCTTTTGAACATGGTGAAAGCGGTGATATTTTAGTTCAAAAAGCACCTGCTTGTACTATTGAAACGCAAGCAAAGGCGGTACTTGAACTCTTTGATAAAGAAGGAAAAAGCGAAATTAAAATTATAGGTATCCGTCACGGCGAAAAAATGTACGAAACGTTACTTACCAACGAAGAATGCCATAACGCTATCGATATGGGCAATTTCTATCGCGTGCCTTGCGATAAGCGTGGTCTTAACTACGATAAATACGTTAACGTTGGCGATACGGAAAGGAATCCTTTAACTGAATTTAATTCTAGCAATACAGAACTTTTATCAGTTGAAAAAACAAAACAAAAAATTGCATCTTTGAAATATATTCAAGAAGAACTTTTAAAATAGGAGAAGTTATGAAAATATTAGTTACCGGCGCTAACGGATTCGTTGGAAAAAATTTATGCGTAGCGCTAGAAAACTTAATAAGCGGTAAGGATAGAACTCGCCCTAATTTAAAAATTGAAAAGGTTTTTAAATACGATATTGAAAATACTTTAAGTGAACTTGATATATTTACTAAAGAATGTGATTTCGTGTTTAATTTGGCGGGTGTAAACCGTCCTCAAAATCAAGAAGATTTTATGAAGGGCAACTTCGGTTTTGCGTCCGACTTATTAAATTTATTAAAAAAACATAACAATAAATGTCCCGTTATGGTATCTTCTTCAGTTCAAGCAACGTTAATCGGAAGATACGATAGCGAATACGGTAGAAGTAAAAAAGCGGGCGAAGAACTTATGTTTAACTACGCTTTAGAAACGGGGGCAAAAGTTTTAGTATACCGTTTCCCAAACCTTTTTGGTAAATGGTGTAGGCCAAATTACAACTCTGCCGTTGCAACTTTTTGCAATAATACGGCAAACGACCTTCCTATTACCGTAAACGATAGAAATATTGAACTTGAACTATTGTATATTGACGATTTAGTATGCGAAATGTTAAACGCGTTAGAAGGTAAGGAAAGATACTGCGAGTACGACGGTATTAAAGCAGTAGAAACTAAAAACGGTAAATACGCCTACGCGCCTATAACTCACTTCGTAACTTTAGGCGAAATAGTAGATTTACTTGACACATTTAAAAATCAACCTACAACTTTAGTAATGCCGGAAATTCCTAATAATTCTTTTGCTAAAAAATTATATTCAACCTATTTATCATATCTTCCAAAAGAAAAGGTTAGTTTCCCGCTTAAAATGAACGTTGACGATAGGGGAAGTTTTACCGAACTTATTAAAACTTTAAACTGTGGACAAGTTTCAGTTAACGTTTCTAAGCCGGGAATTACTAAAGGTCAACACTATCACCACACTAAATGGGAATTCTTTATTGTCGTTAGCGGTAAAGGTCTTATTCAACAAAGAAAAATAGGAACTGACGAAGTTTTAAACTTTGAAGTTAGTGGCGATAAAATCGAAGCGGTACATATGCTACCGGGGTATACGCACAATATTATAAATTTATCTAAAACTGAAAACTTAGTTACGGTTATGTGGGCAAACGAACAGTTCGACCCAGAAAAGCCTGATACTTTTTTTGAAATAGTGGAGTAATTATGAATATTAAACTTGATTATAGTGACGTAAAATTTAAAGATAACGGCAAATTAAAACTTTTAATAATCGTAGGCACACGCCCTGAAATTATAAGGCTTTCCGCCGTTATAAATAAGTGTAGAGAATATTTTGACTGCATTTTAGCGCATACAGGTCAAAATTACGACTATAACTTAAACGGCGTGTTCTTTAAGGACTTAAAACTTAGTGACCCAGAAGTTTATATGGACGCGGTTGGCGATGATTTAGGTGCAACCGTTGGAAATATTATTAATTGCTCTTATAAACTTATGGCGCAAATTAAGCCTGACGCCCTTTTAATTTTAGGGGACACAAACTCTTGCTTATCGGCAATTTCGGCAAAAAGATTACATATTCCTATTTTTCATATGGAAGCGGGCAACCGTTGTAAAGACGAGTGCTTGCCAGAAGAAACTAATAGGCGTATCGTCGATATTATTTCAGACGTAAATATGGCGTATTCTGAGCACGCAAGAAGATATCTTGCCGACTGCGGTCTTCCTAAAGAAAGAACTTACGTTACGGGCTCGCCTATGGCAGAAGTATTGCATCAAAATTTAGAAGAAATTGAAAAGAGCGATATTTTAACAAAACTTAACTTAAAGGCTAAAAAATATATTTTACTTTCCGCTCATAGAGAAGAAAATATTGATACCGAAAAGAACTTTTTATCACTTTTCAACGCGATAAATAAAATTGCCGAAAAGTACGATATGCCAATCCTTTATTCTTGCCACCCACGTTCTAAAAAGCGTTTAGAACAAAGCGGTTTCAAACTTGACGAAAGGGTAATTAGGCACGAGCCGTTAGGTTTCCACGACTATAACAACTTGCAAATGAATGCTTATGCGGTAATTTCAGATAGCGGTACGCTCCCTGAAGAATCTAGTTTCTTTACTAGCATAAACAAGCCTTTCCCTGCCGTTTGTATCAGAACTTCGACCGAACGCCCTGAAGCGCTTGACAAGGCGTGTTTCGTTTTAGCGGGTATTGACGAAAAGTCTTTACTTCAAGCGGTAGTTACTGCCGTAACTCTCAACGACAATAGATGCGACGGCATACCCGTTCCCGATTACGTTGATGAAAACGTATCGACTAAAGTCGTTAAAATTATTCAAAGTTATACGGGAATAGTCGATAAAATGGTTTGGAGAAAATTTTAATATAATATGGAAAAAGACGTGATTTTTAACAGCGCTATAACGATAATTGACGGCGCTTTAAATAAAAAACCTATAAGTGATGATTTTAAAAAGCAACTTGACGGAGAATTACTCAAAAAAATCTACAAGTTGCTCAAGTTTCATGGGTTTAATCACGTTCTTTTTAATTTTTCTAAAGAAAACGACTTTGAATTATTTTCCCCTTTAAAAGAAATTGTGGAAAGCGACTATTTTACCGCTTTATCAAAAAGTGAAAATACTTCTTTTGAAAGTGGGCAAATTATAGAGGCTTTATCTAAAGCAAAAATTAAACACGTAATACTAAAGGGCGAAGAGTTAAAGTCGTTATACCCCAAAGGGTTTATCCGTCAAAGCGCGGATATCGACGTACTAGTAGAAGAAGAAAACCTTGAAAAAGCCCTTAAAATTTTAAACGAAAATTTTGAAATTGTTTCTCAAGAAAGAAACTTTCACGACGTTACTTTAATAACCGCGTCTAACGTGGTAATTGAACTTCACTTTACTTTAAGTGAAAACGATGAAAAACTTGACCTTATAACGAATGATTGGAAAGATAATTTAGTAAAGGGCAAAAACGCGTATAATTATAAACTTAATACGGAATTTTTGATTTGCTATTTAGTCACCCATACCGCGTACCATTTTTATAACGGCGGTGCGGGAATAAAAGCCGTTATCGACTTGTATTTAATAAAGAATTTACCGTTTAATAAAGAAATCGTGTTAAATCGTTTAAAAGTTGGCGGGCTTGATATTTTTTATGAAAAGTTAAACGACCTTGTGTTAGTTTGGTTTGAGGGTAATACGCATACCGATTTAACTTTAAAAATGCAAGAATTTATTTTAAGCGGAGGCGAATACGGCAATTATTACCAATCTAAAAAGGCGGTAAATAATAAGAACGTAAACAATATCGTAAAAAAGATATTTTTACCTTACTCTACTTTATGTAATTACTATCCTAGCCTTAAAAAATGCCCTTTATTATACCCTGTGTTTATAGTGCATAGATTTATAAAAGCCCTTTTTTCTAAAGAAAAATTAGATAGGGCGAAAAAGCAAATTAAGGCGGAAGAATTGCCAGTAGATAAAAAGGAAAATATAAATAACTTATTTAAAGAATTAAATTTATAATAAAAAGTCGCTTAAATTAAGCGACTTTTTTATTGATAAAGGTATATAAAACAGATGAAACCCAACAGCACAAAAATGCAAAAATCATTCCCGCAACGTAAATAAATATTGAGTAAATAGGATAGCCGAAACTATTTAGTATATCTTGTAAAATTTTAGCGTCACTATATAAAAAGTTTGTAAAATTAGCATTTAAAACGTGCGCTAGCGGAACGGTTATAATAAAATATATTGTAAAAGATATAAAAAAGTATATAAAGTGATTTAATCTTGGCTCGTATAATTTTAAAGATATAGTTAAGCAAAAATAAAGAACAATTAAATTATGAAAAACAAAAGTATGTAAATGCTTAAATTCTTTAAATAAGTTTGCCGACGCATCTCCAATTATTAGGTTAGGGAATAAGTAAAACATAATTAGAAACATAACCATTGCTATAAATCCAACGGAATTTCCTATCTTTTTTAATCTACCTTTCGTAAATGCGGTAAGTGAAAACCAAAATAGAAAAGTAGAACAAAAATGCAAGGGGATTAATTTAGTTTCAAACGTCCCTTTAATAATATTATATAAAAGTTTAAACACTTCAAACAAAATTAAAAAAACCGTGATTGCAGTTCTAGGTATTTCTTTAATTTTATCGCTTTTGTTTTTTAGTGCAAACTTAACGATTATACTTATAATTATATTTAATATAAGTACAATTGGCAGTAATATTGCATCTTCGATAGACCAACTTGTCATACTTTCTCCTAAAAATTTATCCTTTAGTTTTTTTATTATATAATTAAAGTGTAAATTTATAATAAACTTTTTAAACTTTTCATTATTGATATAATACTAATATTATGATATAATAAATATTAACAATTAAGCGTTTAGATTTTTTTAAAGTATTGTAAAAATGTTGTAAATATTTTGCCAATATGGTGGCAAAACGCTATGCTAAAATGGGATTAAACTAGAGGATAATATGAAAGTATATTTAGCAAACACAATGGCAGAGTGTATAGAAACTACTGCAAGCATTATAAAACCATATACTAATTTTTCAAATAAATCGTGCTATTTATTTTGTGAAGATAAAACTACGCTTAACGTAGAGTATGAAATCGCATCTAAAAAGGGCGGTTTTTTCGGCGTTGAAGTATTGACTTTTAAAAGATATATCAAACTTAACGGTAAAAAAGTAAACCTTCTTTCTAAAGAAGCGTCCGTTATGCTAGTTAGAAAAATTTTAGGCGAATTAGAAAGTGAGTTAAAGTGTTTTGGAACAAGTGTTTATAGACCTAACTTGGCGCTTAATTTATACGAAACTATATCTCAACTTCAAAGCGCAAAAATAACGCCAAACGTATTAAAATCACTAATAGGCGAAAATAGAATTAACGTTGCGCTTAAAAATAAACTTAACGATTTATATCTAATTTTTAAAGGGTATAACGATTATTTAGAGAAAACGGGCTACCTTGATAGTAACGGTTACTTATCTTCAACTCCTTTAGTTATAAAAAATGACGAAAATATTAAGGGCGCGCAAGTAATATTATCGGGATTTAATTCTTTAACTAAGCAAAGAATAGATATAATCGACGCTTTAAACGAAGTAACTAGCGATTTAAGTTTAGTTATTTTAGCAAATGAAAGTAGTGAAATTTACACTAACGAAATGTTAAATACCCTTAAAAAACTATATCGCGACGTTGAAATAATTCCATCAAACAAGCCACTTAATAAAGAGGCGGAAGTTATACGAAAATATTTATATAACCCTAACATTTTTAATGATAATTTTAAGGCTACAAAAACTGAAAACGTTAAGGTGTTTGAAGCGATTGCGCCAAACGGCGAAGTAGCGCTTATAGCAAAGCAAATTCTAGAAGAAATTAGAAGAGGCAAGCGCTATAAAAACCTTGCGGTTGCGGTAGGAAACGTAAGTGAATACGCGCCTATAATACAAAAGACGTTTTCCGAATACGGTATTCCTTATTATATAGATAAGCCTACCACGTTATTAGAGCATCCGATATCTACCTTTATATTAAACTATTTAGAACTTGTAAAAAAAGGGTTTAGCGTTACCGAGTTTATACGCTTTACCTCTTCTTGCTTATTAAATACCGATAAAGAAGTTTTAGACGGGCTTAAAAACTACGTTTTAAAAAATGCCTTTACGCGTAAAAATTTAAAAGAGCCGTTTAAAAAAGAAGATAAAAACTTACAAATTTACGAAGGTATTCGCAGTTTAGTGTATTCTTGTTACCAAGACGGCGAAAGAGCAAAAACGGTAAACGATTTTATTAGTGCCGTTAAAAATATGCTTGCAAGAACTAACGCATACCAAAATTTAGAAGTTTTAGGCGATTTTATGCTTGATAAAGGGGAGTATAAAATTAAAGAAATTAACGACAAAATCTCTGAAAGAATAGAAAGCGTTTTAAGTGAAATAGAATTTATTTTAAGCGGGGGCAAAATTTCCGCGCTTGATTTTAAAAGCATTTTCTTAAGTGGTGTAACGGGTGCTGAAATAGAAGTTATTCCGCTTTTTAACGATGCTATTTTCGTGGGTGCGCCAAGTGAAGTTAAAATTAAAAATGCTGACGTACTTTATTTTATGGGTTTAAACGGCGATATACCTGCATCTAAAAGCGATACCGCCTTTTTAAACGATACCGACCTTAACAAACTTGATGAATTTAAAGTTAAAGTCGAGCCAAAAATTAAAATAGTCAACGAGCGTGAGCGTGAAAACGTAGGTACGGCGCTTATTGCCTTTAATGAAAAATTAGTACTTTCTTACTCTTCCAACTCGTCAAGCGGAAGCGAAATAGTAAAGTCTGAAATAGTATCTTATATTTTAAAGGCTTTTGATTTAGAAGTTGAAAAAGAAAGTTTATTAAATAGGGTAAAACTTGACGAAAATAATGAAAACGTCTCTCAAATTTTTAGTGGCTTTACTTCGGAAAAAACCGCTCTTAAAGAAATAATGGCGCGCTTAAACGGCTTTGATTTCAAAAATTTAGAAGGAGGCAAACTTGCATCCGTTTATTATAAAGCGTTAGATAAATTAAATCTTTCTAATTTAAAAGAAAGCGCAGATAAACTATACGAATTATCTAAAAAAGAAAAGCAACTTAATTTAAACGGCGAGGAATATTTTTTCAATAAGCAAACTAGCGCTAGCGCAATAGAGTCTTATTTTTCTTGCCCATACAAAGCGTATGCTAGCAAACTTTTAAAATTAAAAGACGTAGAAAGCGGAGATTTAAAAGTTTACGAAACGGGCTCTGCAATGCACTCGCTTATTGAAAATTACGTTAAAAACTTAGATAAAGTTTCTAATGAAGAAACTTCTTCAAAACTTGTAGACGAACTCTTTGACGGCGTTTTAAACGACGATACTTACGGTAGGTATCTAAATAAGCCACTTTACGAGCATACTTTTAAAACCCTTAAAAAAGAAGGCAAAAGGGTTTGTTACGAAGTTTATAAATCGCTGAAAAAATCTCAATTTAAACCGTTTAGAGAAGAATTAGAATTTGGCGACAACGCCGAGTTTAAGCCTATAATTTTAAATACGAATAAAGGCGAATACAAAATTCGCGGGAAAATAGATAGAGTAGATAAAGTTGATAACAACGTTAGGATTATCGATTATAAAACGGGTAAAATTGATAAAATCGACGCCAATTTTTACGTTGGTAAAAAAATCCAATTATATTTATATCTTAACGCGTTTAATAATAGCGAATATAATCCCGTTGGATCATATTATTTCCCAGTGCACAATAAGTTTGCCGATAGTACCGAAAAAAATTACCTAATGCGCGGTAAAACTTTAAATGACGACGCCGTAATTTCGGCAACGGACGTTAATTTATCGGAAAACAAATCTAGTGACGTAGTGTCTATTAAGATTAAAAACGACGGCAATCTCTACGCAAACGCTGAAGTTTTATCAAAAGATGAATTAAAAGCGTATATGCAGTATGCGATAAAACTTAGTGAAAACGCCGTAAACGAGATGAATAGCGGATTTATTAAGCCAAGTCCGTTTAAAGATGAATGCGAATATTGTAGTTACGGCGGAATGTGCGGTTTTTGTAAAGATACCGGCCTTGAAAGAAACGTTTCGGGCGTTTCTAAAAAGACGATAATCGACGCCGTAGAATATGCTAACAACGGGGGTGAAGATAATGAGTAAGGTAACTTTAACAGCCGAGCAATTAAAATGTATAAATCAAGAAAAGGGAAATTTGATCGTATCGGCTGCGGCAGGCTCTGGAAAAACCCACGTTATTATTGAAAGAATTATTAGGCTTGTTAAAGATAAGCGCGTTTCCGTTGATAAAATTTTAGCGGTAACTTTTACCCGCCTTGCAGCCGATGAAATGAAAGAAAAACTTAAAAAAGCGCTTATTAAAGAGTTTAACGAAACGGGCGAAATTTATTTCAAAGAACAATTAAACGTAGTTTCTAGTGCGGATATTTCTACAATTCACTCATTTTTAGGCAATCTTTTAAGAACTTATTTCTATAAAATTAATTTAGATCCCAACTTTGAAATTGCGGATGAAAGAAAGAGTAAAAAAATAATGAAATCCGCCTTAAAAGATCTTTTTGAAGAACTTTACGAAGCGGGCGAAGAAAAATTTTTAGAAGTTTTAAACTATTATGCGGTCAATCGTCAAGACGATTCTTTTAAGCAAACTATTATAGATTTATACAATTTTTCAAACTCTGAAAGCAGTATAGAAAGCCTCAGGGTAAAGTCTTTAAAATTTCACGATGAAGCGTTCGAAGTTTATAAAAGTGGCGAACTTAACTCTATAATAAAAGAGTTAAAGATGAAAGTTGACGGTTACGATGAAGAAAAACTTGAAAAAACTAAAAATACAGTAAACGTCTTATTAGACTTAACTGAAAAATTTAAAGAAAAATACACCGAATACAAGCGCGAAGAAAACGCGGTGGATTTTGCCGATCTTGAATTTTTATCTATTGAATTATTCAAAAACGAAGACGTTTTATTAGATATAAAAAACAAGTACGAGTATATTTTCGTTGACGAATATCAAGACGTTAACTCCGTTCAAGAAGAAATAGTACAAAAACTATCTAATAATAACGCATTTATGGTAGGGGATAGCAAGCAAAGCATTTACGGTTTTAGAGGCTGTAACCCTAAATACTTTATCAATAAATACGACGATTATAATAATAATCTAGGTGGCGAAGCCATTCCTCTTAATAAAAACTTTAGAAGCGCTAAAAATATAGTAAAGGGCGTAAACAACGTCTTTTCTGAAATTATGACGGAAGAAGTGGGCGATTTTAACTATAGTGCTAACCAAATGGTTTACGGCGAAGGTTACGGCGAAGACGATGGTGAAGCGGTTATCAAAATTGTTGAAAACGATATAGAAGTAAAGGATAGTCAACTATTTAAAGGCGTTTATAGCGTTGTTAAAAATTCTAAAAAAATCAATAACCAAGTCATAAGCGCGGAATTGCTTGCCCTTGTAGATACCATTAAAAAGGTGTATAAAACTTCTTATTACGACGTAAAGGAAGGGGTATATAAAAAGGTAGAATACGATGATATTTGTATTTTGACAAGGTCTATTAAAAGCACGGGCGAGAATATAATAAAGGCGCTTATCGAATACGATATTCCAGTATCTTCTAGCGTTAAAAACGAAGTATCGGCATATCCTGAAATCAAGGCGTTACACAGTGCGGTCAAAGCGCTTACTTATATGCAAAGTGACGTTGATTTAGCCTCGGTTATGCTCAATTTCGGTGGGTTTGATGAAGACGAACTTGTAAAAATTAGAAAAATAGGCGGATTTAACGAATCTTTTTACGATTCCGTTAAAAAGGCGTCTTTAAAAGGCGACGAGTTTGGCGAAAAAATCAAAAACTTTATTACTTGGTTTAACGAAATTAGGCTTTTTTGCGAATATATGCCCGCGTCTATAGTTTTAAGAAGGGTAATAAGCGAGTCTAATTGGGACTTAAAACTTATGGCAACAAGTCTTGGTAAAAACAAAATGGCTAGAGTGGAAAGGTTTTTAAGCGAAGCCGATTTTGCTACTAAACCTATGACTATTGCCGAGTTTAACGAGTATTTAGAAGAATTTATCGATGAAATTTCCTTTACCGAAGCGGACGGCGAAGGTACGGTAAAACTTATGACCGCGCACGGCTCTAAGGGGTTGGAATTCCCAGTCGTAATAGTCGTTGGCGTGACTAACGCGTTCAGTTCACAAGATTTACGAAACCAACTTTTAATGGATAGAGAATACGGAATTGCGCCAAAATGTTACGATAGCGCAAATATGACCGTAATGCATACGCCTGCGATTGCCTTAATAAAAAACGAATACAAAATTAAACGCACAGTGGAAGAGATTAGGCTATTTTACGTTCAGTTAACGCGTGCTAAATATAAACTTTACGTTATCGTTGACGAAGAAATACCTGATATTCACGATATGTGCGAGATTGTAAAGGCAAAATCTCAAAAGGCGTTTTTAGCCGAAGGGGATATGCCGATAGAAAGGTGCGTCGGCTCTATACTTCAAAGTTTTTTAGGTAAAGAGGAAGATGGTGCTAATTACGTCGTGGTAGATTACGAAAACGACGTGGCTACTAATAAAATAGTTGAGAATTTAACTTACGAGTATCCTTTCAATATCGCAACTACCCTTCCGCTTAAAACTTCGGTATCCAAACTTAATGAAAGGGATAAAGAGTATTATAAAATATCCGAGGCGTTTGGCGAATCAACTAGCGAAATGGGTACGGCGTACCATAGGTTTTTAGAACTTTCTAGTTTTAATCCCGATTTAGTTGAAGAAGAGTTGCAAAACTTTTTAAAAACTTCTAAAATAACTAAAGAAGAAAGCGACCTACTTGACGTAAATAAACTAAAAAGTATATTAAGTATGCCAATATTTGCTTTTATTAGGGGCAAAAACTGCTATAAAGAGAGAAAGTTTTGCAACTTTATAGATGCTAAAGAGATAGGTTACGACGTAAACGAAAAGGTTTTAGTTCAAGGTATAATAGACTTAATCGTTGAAGATGACGACGGTTTAATTTTAATTGATTATAAACTTTCTAAAATTGAAGAAGATAGCGATATTATAGAAAAATACTCTAAACAACTTTCGCTATACAAGCGCGCTTTAGAAAATTGTATGGGCGCAAAAGTTAAAAAAGTATACCTTATCAATATTTTACAAGAAAAAATTATTGAACTTAATGGTATATAATTAGTTTTATAGGCGATAATTAAAGTGTTATGGAAAATATTTTAATTATCGCTTTATTTTTTGTTAAAAAGTTTGCATCTTATATAATTTTAGCGTCACTTGCTTTTTTGTTAGCCGTTACGATTTTGTCTTTTATAGTCAGTATAATAACAAGGCGTAGCGCAAACTTAAAAAGGTATAATTTGTATTTTATTATAAGTTTAATTAGTTACGCTAACGGAATAGTTATAGAAAGTATACTTCATAAAAAGGTTTTTACAAGTTTTATAGACCTTATGATATCTATAAGCGTTATTGTAATAGTAGGGCTATTAGGAAACGCCCTTTTGTCTATTGTAAAGTTTAAAAAGAAAGATACTTTTAAAGGCGTAAAAAAAATTGATATAGAAAAGGTAGAAAAACCTAAAACTGTTGAAGTACTTTCTTGCGTAGAAGAGCCCGTTAGCGTTTACGGTGGATATATAGACGTTTTGTATTTAAAGGGTTTAATTGATAAAATTAAAGAAAAAAACCTTGAATACGATGATGAAAGGGAAATAGAAGAGTTAGAAATTTATTTATTAAACTTTATATCACGCCAACCAAACGCTTATGAAAGGGGTAAACTTAGTAATTTTATAGAAAGTTTTTTCAAAAAACTTGCAAAATACAACGTAATTTAATAACTTTGTTTAAAAATGTGCCGTTTCTAAAAAGAATACGGCACATTTGTTAATTGATTTTAGAAGTTTTAAGTGGTACAATAAATATATCAATATATAATAGAAATAATTAAACTTTTATTACAGCGTGTTACTAAGGAGAAGTTATGAAACTTTTAAAAACTTCAATTATATATGAAAACCCATTGCCAATATTAAAATCAATACAATCCTTTTTCCCATCATTATGCGAACTTAATAATGGGGAAATTTTAGCCTCTCACCAACTTGGCGAGGCTTTTGAGGCGGTAAACTGTACGAGTTTTATTTCTAGAAGTGAAACGGGCGGTGCATCATTTAGTGCGCCTATGCAAATGTTTGACAAAAAGAATGAAAAACCCGTGAGGTCGGACGGTTGTAAGATTACTAAACTTAATGACGGCAGAATAGTAGCAATAGGGTATCAATTTATTAGAAAAGACGAAACTTTACCCCTTGGTAACCCTGAAACGGGCGGTCTTCTTGACGACGAGGTTTTTTATTCTATATCTAAAGATAACGGCTACACTTGGTCTAAGCGTAGAATTATAAGATGTATTTGGGGGCAACACGTGGAAGCGTCTGCTCCTATAACCGTTTTAAAAGACGGTAGTTGGGCAACTCCTATAACAGGTTTTAAAAATTGGGAAGGAAGAAGTAGTATCCCTTGCAACGGTAGGCTTTTAAGAAGTTACGACGAAGGCAAAAAATGGAATGACGACGTTGTTTGTATGAATTTTAATAATTCGGATATTACTTGTTTTGAACAGCGTATGTGCCAACTAGAAAATGGGAATATCGTAGTTATCGGCTGGAATGAAAACGTATCAACGGGCGAACTTTTAAATAACCACTACACTATTTCTACCGACAACGGCAAAACTTTTAGCGAGCCTAAAGATACGGGCATAAAAGGTCAAGCGTCTTCAATATTACATATAGGTGGCAATAAAATTTTAGCCTTCCATTCTTTGAGAAGAGATTGTAAAAAACCGGGCATTTTATGTTGTTTAGTAGACTTAAGTTATGGCACTTGGAATATTTTAGAACAAAAACTTATTTGGACGCCTAATATGCCTATTGTTAAAGATAGTAGTATGGCTGCTGTATTCGGCTTTTTAAAATTCGGTCAACCAAGCGGAATACTATTAAAAAACGGTAAAGTTTTAATGACGCATTGGGCTTGTGAAAACAATCAATACAAAACGTATTGCAGTGAAATTGAGTTATAGGCTCTTACGTAAAACTTATTGATATTAAAAAGGTCCTATTACTGCGTAATACGTCGTTAAACCCCTTGACAATATGTAAACTATTGCCTACGGGATTTGCCTAGTCTTACTTGTAATAATCCCTTTTTAATTAATCAACCGTTTTACTTCATCGCCTTGGCTCTTCGTAAACGTTGTATAAATAAAGGTAATTAATCCAATTCTAATTAATAAAAATAAAAACTATATAAAATAAAGGCATTTGCAAAATTGCAAATGCCTTTTTAATTATTTTATTTTCTTAATTTTTTAGGTTTTTTAATGCGGTTAAGTTGTTTGTTCATTTTTAAGAGTTCTTCTTTAGTGAAGTTGATATTCATCATACCAATCATAGAAGTTAATCTTAAAACGGTAAATCCGCCGAGCATACCCATCATATCTTCCATTTTAACGTCAAAGCCTGCTGGTTTAGCGTCTTTACCACCGCCACTCATTTGTTTTTTGAGTTTTAATCCCATTTTAGCAAACCAAAGTTTACCAAAGAAACTTTCCATAATATCAGAAATTTTATCGTTAAGAGAATATCTTCCTTCAGGAGTTTCAACGTCGAACCAGTTGAGAACCGCACCCTTTTCTTTAAGGATATAATCTTGATTCATTTCTTCAACTTTTCTAATTACGCCTTCATCGGTAAGGTCGCCCGCTTTAGCAAGAATTTTAGATTCGCCTACGTTTTTAACTTCAAAGTAGAAGAAGTGGTCTTCCGCCGTCTTTTTACCAATGCTTTCGCCGTTAACGAAAAGTTCAACTTCAGGTTGGTTAGAATATACCGTAACTTTAGTTACGTCTTCAACTCTATCAATATATCTCTTTCCGCAAAGGTGAACGAAAGGTTCGTCTGAAAGCCAGGCTTTATATGCGTAGAAAGCGTCCTTTTTATACTTTCTATCCATAGTAACTAAGCCCTTGTGGTTTTGACCGTTCTCACCGCCTTCAGCCCTAGCGTCCGCGCCGAAGTCAAACATATTCCAAACGTGTGTTGCCCAAATATATTTTCTTGTGAAAAGTTGTTTTATAAGTTCTTCGTGATAGTACGCTTGATATTCTTCAGTATAGTCGCCTTGAGTAGGGTTAGAAGTATGCCAGTTAAGCGCTTCGCAACCATATTCGGATACGCCAACAGGAATAGTTGGGTGCATTGCGTGGAATTTATCAAACCAAGGTCCGTTCATAGAAGTGTCGCCACCGTACCAACCGAAGTAGTGGTTGTACGAAACGACGTCGGGAATTTTAACGATTTCTGCATCCATTGGGCACATAGAAACGCAAGCCATAGTAGTTAAACGAGTTTTATCAAGCGAATAAACAAGGTCTTTTAAAAGCCTATGGTTTTCAAGAAGGTCAGGGTCGTCAGCGCCCGCCATAGTAATTTCGTTAGAAAGCCCCCAAACTACGATAGAAGCGTGGTTGTAGTTTTGGCAAATAAGTTCTCTCATTTGAGAGAAGGTGTTTTCTCTACCGTTAGGAAGGTGTTTAGAAATATATGGAATTTCCGCCCAAATTACTAAGCCCTTTTCATCGCAAAGGTTATAGAAATATTGGTCGTGTTGATAGTGGGCAAGTCTTATCGTAGTTGCGCCAACTTCCATAATTAAATCAATATCTTCTTCGTGGTGTTCTTTAAGTAAGGCGTTACCAAAACCGTATCTGTCTTGGTGGCGAGATACACCGCGAAGTGGATATTCTTCGCCGTTTAAAATAAAGCCTTTGTCTGGGTCAATTTCAAAATATCTACAACCGAATTTACTTTCAACGTTATCAATAACCACGCCGTCACGAACTAAATTTGCGCAAGCCTTGTAAAGATAAGGGTCTTTTCTACCATTCCAAAGGTGGCAGTTTTCAATTACAAAGTTAATTAGAGTTTCCGCAGTTTTTTCATTGTAAACTACTTCGCCTTCTTTATTGTAGATAACGTATTCGATAACGTCTGCACCTTCGATGTCTTTAACGAAAGTTTCAATTTCAACTTTAGCGTTTTTGCCTTCAACTACCGGGGTAACCTTAATACCAGGCGCGCCGTAGTATTCTAAATCAAAGTGAGTGTTATCAACCGCAATGATATTTACGTCACGGTAAAGACCGCCGTAGAAAGTAAAGTCTGCCATTTGCGGATAAACGAAATCGTTAGGGGAGTTGTCTACCACGATTGCAATTTCAACGCTATCTTTAATATGTGGAGTTAAGTCAACTCTAAAAGTAGAGTAACCGCCGTCGTGATGGAAAAGTTTTTCGCCGTTAGCGTAAACGTCGCTTGAAGAGTTTGCGCCGTTAATTTCTAAAAAGTATTTGTCGGCAGTAGGTAAGTCCGCTTTATCAATAACTTTAGAATATACTGAAGAGCCACGGAAGTAGTCGTTACCACCGTCGTAACCGTCTTCGTTATTCCAAGTGTGTGGCAAGTTAATAATAGACGCGCCTTCTTTAACGTTAACGTCGGCGCAGTTTTTAATAAAATTCCAATTCTCGTTAATATTTACAATATTTCTCATAAAGTCTCCTACAATTTATACGTTTTATAAAACTATTATACCCTATAAAACTAAATTTAAAATAAAATTCTTTTTAAAAATACGGTGCTTGAAATTCAGTCAAACACCGTATAAGTTTATTTAACCGATTATTTATCGGATGAAAATAAATTATTCGTTAGAATCTTTTACTTCTTCGTTTTCAACTTCAACAGTTTCAATAACTTCTTCAACAGGAGTAGCAACTTGTCTTCTTGCTTCAAGTTCGTTAGTCATAATTGCAACTTTCTTTTTGTCAAGGTTGTATACGAAAGTAATAGAAACGAACATAACTACTGCACTAAACGTGTAAAGAGCGGCAACTAACCATTTCATACGTGATGCAACTTCAAAAGTTTGGTTACCTTCGTTTGCGCCGATATAGCCAAGCCAACCCATAATAATAACTACGATCGAAGGTCCTAAGCCTTGTGCAAGTTTTCTAAAGAAAGAGTGGAGTGAGTAAACCGTACCTTCTTCTTTAGCGCCGTTTTTCCATTCGTTGTAGTCGATTGCGTCAGCCATTAATGCCCATGATACGCAAGTGTAGAAACCAAGACCTAAACCGAAGAATACTTGAGCAACTACGTAACCAACTAAACCTGGTAAACCGTTACCGAGTGGTAAGAATAATAAAAGTGCACCGAATACGCTAACTGCAGAACCAACTGAGCACGCTTCTTTTTTACCCCATCTATCAACGATTTTCTTAATAAATGGCATAAATAAGAACATTGGTAAATAACCGATAAGCATTATAATACCTGAAATTTGAGCGTTTCCAAAGTAAGATTGGAAAAGAACGGTAGTAGCGGCAGAAGAGCCTTGCATACCGATAAACATTGCCATAGCGGCAAGTGTAGCGCCAACTGCAGGTGGGTTTTTGATAAAGTTCTTCATTGCTTTGAAAACGTTAAACTTTTCAACTTTTTCACTAATTTCAACAGTGTTTTCGTCTACGCGGATAGTAGTAGTTTTAATCATAAAGATAAAGCATACAAATCCTATAATGCCCATAATAAGCGATGCGATGAATACTACTTCGCCTTTAAGGTTGTTACTTGCATCGTAGCAAAGAATAGGAAGAAGTACCATTGGTAAAATGTTACCAATCATAGAACCGATAGATCTACAAGTAGAAAGTTGTGATCTTTCAGAACCGTCTGTAGTGATAACTGACATCATAGAGCCGTAAGGAACGTTTGCAACGGTGTAGAAAGCATCCCATAATACGTAACCTAACACGAACATAATGCAACGCATTGCAAGTGGTGCGTTTGGTAATGGTAAGAAGAAGAATAAACCAGAGAATATAAGACCGATAGCACCTATAAAGATGTAGGTTTTAAATTTACCCATTCTGTATTTTCTCTTATCCATATCGAATAATGAACCAAGAAGTGGATCGTTAATAGCGTCCCAAATTTGAACAACTAAAAGTAAAGTTGCGTAAAGGGTTTCGCCAAGTTGCATGAATTGTGACCAGAATACGAACATGATTGTATTTTTGAGTGCGAAACTCATGTTACAACCAAGGTCACCTGCCGCATAAGAAACTTTGTCTCTCATGCCAAATTTACGTTTGCCGTTTTCGTCTAAAACAACTTTTTTTGCCATAAATTTTCTCCCTTGTTTTTAGATATATCTTTTAGATCTATCTTTAATATTTCACTAAGAATATTATAACAAACTAAATTTAAGGTTGTAAGCGCCCAAAAGGTGACTTTTGTGACACTTTTATATATTATATATAATATATACGCCTAAAAAACCTTGAAATTAGTAAAAATTATGTTATAATAAAATTAATAATTTTAGTATTTTTAATTTTAGGATAAAAATACAAAATATCGTTATTTTATAAAAGGTTGCAACCTTTATTTTGAAATAAAAATTTCAAAATAGCGGTTTTGTTAGCAAAAAAGGATATAGTTATGTATAAAATTTGCAAAACTGAAAAGTCCAAACAAAGGCAAAAACTCATTGAAAAAAAGTTTTTAAAATTACTTAAAAACAAGCATTACGAAGATATAACCGTTAGTGAATTATGCATTTTAGCAAACGTTCCAAGAAAGGCGTTTTATAGGTATTTTGAAACGAAAGAAGACGTTTTGAACGCGTTACTAGACCACTCTTTACAAGAGTATGAGGCGTATAGCGCCGTAAACAAATCGGGGCAAAGAATACTTAAAGTTGAACTTAAAGGCTACTTTGATTTTTGGACGACCGAACATATGAAAGAACTTCTAAAAGCCCTTAAAAAGAGCAATTTAGTAAGTAATATTTATTATCATTCTAAAAAAATGGTAGAAAGCGGGTTTGTAAACACCAATCGCTTTTTGCCGGAAGAATCAAGTTGGCGTCAAAAACAAATATTCAACTTTGCAATAATGGGATTAGTTTCCATTATGCTAGATTGGTTTGACGGAGGATGTGTACAATCTAGCGAAGAAATGGCAAGCATCGCAACTAGAATGTTAACGACTCCGTTATTTCCTAAACTAGAAGACTTAGGGATTGAAAAAGAATAAGATAAAAAATGATATTATAATTGTTTTTTTGTGATATTGAAAAACCCTTTAATTATTGTGATAATTAAATAAAAAGGAGATAATATGGATAAAATTTACAATAAATTTAGTGACGAATTACTTAATTCTTGCGTACCGTTTTGGTTAAAATACGGCGTTGATAGCGAATACGGCGGGGTTATAACTTGCGTTGATAGAGAGGGTAAAATTTACTCTACCGATAAAAGCGTTTGGATGCAAGGCAGGTGCGCTTGGACGTTCTCTTATATTTATAACAATATAGAAAAGGATGAAAAATACTTAAAATTTGCTAAAAGTTGTTTAGATTTTGCTAAAAACTACTGCATTGACAAAGATAAGAGAATGTATTTTACGGTAACGCGCGAAGGCAAACCGCTTAGAAAAAGAAGATACTTTTTCAGCGAGACTTTCTATATTATCGCTAATGCCGAGTATTACATGGCAACTAAAGAGCAAGAATATTTAAATACTGCGAAAGAGTATTTTGAGTTGGTTTATTCTATCTATAAAGATCCAAGCGTAGACCCTTATAAAATTACGCCTAAGGTTTATAGTGAAACAAGAAACACTAAAGCGCTTGCAAACCCTATGATTTTATTAAACGTAACGTCAATTTTAAGGGATGCCGACGCCCAAAATTATAACTACTATAACGATATTATTTCAGGTTTAATTGAAGATATTAAGTGTTTTTATAAAGAAGAATATAAAGCGACTTTTGAAAACGTAAGCGCGATTGATAATAGCGTTATTTTAGAATCTTCGCCTTGTAGGGTAATAAACCCAGGCCACGATATAGAATGTTCTTGGTTTTTACTTGAAGAAGGTATTAAAAGAAATGATAAAGACCTTATAGATTTTTCGGCTACTATGTTTATAAACGCCTTTGAATTAGGTTGGGATAAAAAGTACGGCGGAATAATTTATTTTAAAGATATTTTAGGTCTTCCCGTTGAGGCGTACGAGCACGATATGAAATTGTGGTGGCCACACAACGAAACGATTATCGCGTCGCTTATGTTTTATAATTACACAAAAGATAAAAAGTATAAAGAAATTTTCGATAAGGTTTGCGACTACGCGTTTAAGCATTTTTCCGATAAAGAATACGGCGAATGGTTTGGCTATTTGAGAAGAGACGGTTTACCAACCGAGCCACCTTGTAAAGGTCATACTTATAAAGGTCCTTTCCACGTTATGAGAATGCTTGCAAAATGTATGATTTTAATGAAAAAATAACTAAAATAAAAAATCGCTTTTCATAATAGAAAAGCGATTTTATTTTTTGCAATTATTTATTTAAATTTTTTAAGATCTTTTGACCTTCTTCAATAATCTTTTCCGCAGTTCCGCGTTGCCATCTTGCGTTATTGCCTTCGTAACCGTCGTAAGCGTCAATGGTTGGGAAGTATCCGTTATAACCGTTAGTTAAACATAAAGGTAAAACTAAATCGTAGCCTTCGGTTTTCTTTAAAGAAGAGCCTATTTCCGTAAACGGTTCGCCAGGGATACCAAAGAAACCAACTTTGCCTATAGATAACGCGCTAAAGTACATAGGAAGGACGTCTGGTACGTTTTCAAGCATAATCATTCTATTAGATTTTGCAAGCATTGTAGTTAACATCATTCCCTTGTAAGGAAGTTCGCTATCTCTACCCGCGTTGTGCATATCCATAATTTGATGCGCGGTTACAAGTTCTTCACTAGTTCCTTTATTAGGTTTAAAATCTACCGCTTTGTAAGTGTAGTTTAAACTTTCAACTGGGATATAGTGAACTTTTTCGTAAACTTGCATAACAGCGCCCGAAACCACTCTACCCATATGAATAGCGTGGGTGTAACCACGGGAAACGTCGTCAAAGTCCATAAACATACCGTTAAGGTCACCGCCTTTAGGGAATACGTTAACGTGGTTTACGTCGCCTTCCGCGCCGTTATAAAATACCGCTTTAGTATTGTCGATAGATTTTTCAATAAACTTTCTTGTAAGTGCAGGCCAGTCGCCCGAAATTTTACAGTTGCCGATAGTATCTGGGTGAGTGCCAAAGTTGGCAATAACTATAGTTTCAGCACCCTCACGGTCGAAACGTAAAACGTTAACTCTTTCATCAACTTCGCCCTTAAAACCGACGATATCGGGGTTATTTACGCCCGGGTTAGTTTTTGTAGAGCCGTCTTTCATTATATATCTACGAATAAAACTAACGTTAGGCGCTTTAGAAACGCCATAGCCCATTTTTGCAGGCTTTAAGTCGGCAATTGCAAAACTAATTGCGTCGGCAACTCTATCAATTAAAAAAATAGAGTATTTATTTAAAAGATCATCGCTAGAATTGTATTCTACCTTAGGACCTGTGTGAGTGTGGGTAGAGTGAATAAATATAGCGTCGAAAGGTAAGCCTGTTTTCTTACTTGCGTTTTCACGGCAAGCATCGGCAAAATCTTTTGGAGTACCTAAGCAGTCAATTGCCACGATTACCGCTGTTTTATCGCCTAAATTAAATGCGGTTGCAATGGCGCTTAACTCGTCAAGCACACCGTTTGCTTTTCTTACTTGATAATAACCCGCTACTTCAACGCCCATAGGTGGTGTAACGTTGACTTTTCCATAGCCAACTTTAAAAACTTTTTCCATAATTACTCCTAAGAAGTTATTTTTTATTTATTATACAATAGCCAACTTTAAAAATCAATATAAAAATATGCCGTTTTAATAAAAAAACGGCATAATATTAAATAATTATTTAAGTTCTGATAAAAGTTTTTTGCCTTCTTCAACAATTCTTTCGCCTGTACCGCGTTTCCATCTAGAACTTCTACCTTCATAACCGCCTTGGTCGTAAGAGTCAGACATTGGGAAGTAACCGTTAGCGCCACATAAACAACAAGGGAGAACTAAATCCCAACCTTCGGCAGTTTTAAGACCTTTGCCGATTTCGTTGAACGGTTCGCCAGGGATACCAATGAACGCGATATTGCCAACGGAAATAGCCGTGAAGAGCATAGTTGACGTATCAGGCGCGTTTTCAAGCGCAACTATTCTTCCTGCCTCTGCAACAACGGTAGTTAACATCATTGCTTTGAATGGAATTTCTTCGTCTTTACCCGCTTTATGTAAATCGTTATACTTGTGGGCAAGGGCAATTTTATCAGGGTCAGTTTCTTTATTCATAAAGAATTCAACCGCTTTTAAAGAATAATTTAAACTATCAACAGGGATATAGTGAACTTTTTCGTAAACTTGCATAACAGCGCCCGCAACGACACGACCCATATGAATAGTGTGTTGATAGCCACGGGAAACGTCGTCAAAGTCTAAAAACATTCCGTTAAGGTCACCGCCTTTTGGGTGAACGTTTACGTGGTTTATATCGCCTTGCGCGCCGTTAAAGAAAATACATTTAGTATTGTCGATAGACTTTTCAACGAATTTTCTAGTAAGAGTAGGCCAGTCACCCGAAATTTTGCAACCGCCAACGGTGTCGGGGTGGTCGCCAAAGTTAGCAAGAACGATAGTTTCTGCGCCTTCGCGGTCAAAACGTAAAACGTTAACGTTGTCGTCAATTTCGCCAACGGGCTCTAAAATATTAGGGTTGTTAACGCCGGGGTTAGTTTGGAAAGAACCGTCTTTCATTTTAAATCTTCTAACGAAACTAATGTTAGGCGCTTTAGAAACGGCATAACCCATTTTAGCAGGCTTTAAGTCTTCAAGAGCAAAAGTTGCCACGTCAACAACTCTGTCAAGAAGGAAAGTTACGTATTTAGAAATGATTTCATCATCGCTATTCATAGCAACTTGAGGGCCCGTGTGGGTGTGTGTAGAGTGAATTAAAATTGCCTCTTTAGGAACGCCCGTTTTATTAAAGATACGCGCCCTTGCCTCCGCAATGAAATCGTTAGGTAAACTGCAGTTATCAACGGCAATCATAACAACTTTTTTATCGCCTAAACTCATAGCGATAGAAACTGCCTCAAGTTCATCGAGTACGCCGTCTGCCTTTCTTACTTTAAAATATCCTCTAACGTCAATACCCATTGGTGGGGTAACGTTAACTTTGCCATAACCAACTTTAAAAACTTTTTCCATAATTACTCCTTAAAAAAGTATTATTTTTAATAATAATATCACATTAAAATTTTTATTTCAACTATTTAATTATATTTTTATAATTAAAAATAAAAGAATATTTTAAAAAGACGAAAGTGCTATAAAAGGTTGTAATTTAACTAAAAATTTGCTATTATAAAAAAGTGAAATATATTGGGGTGTCGCCAAGCGGTAAGGCTACGGACTCTGACTCCGTCATTCGTAGGTTCAAATCCTACCACCCCAGCCAAAAAATCCGACAGGTTTTGACCTGTCGAATTTTTTTATTCAAGCCGCAGGCTTGGTATGTAATTACGCGTTAGCGTGTATGGTATCGCCGTAGGCGCATGGCATCACCGAAGGTGCATTTTCTGCGGTTTGATTCCATACCGTCTTGCAACGGATTCCATACAATGCTTCGCATTGATTCCATACACGCCTACGGCGTGATTTTGCGTTTGGGTTCAAAACCTTATTGCAAAACGTAAAAATATCTTTTTGTTTATCCAAGCCGTAGGCTAGGCATATCATTGACGCATAATTTCATTGATAATAGCCGTGATTTAGTAGGAAGGGATTGCAATGTTCCCTATTTTATGCTATATTAAACTCAAAAAGGGGGAACTATGGAAATTAAAAAAATTAAAGTTGGTGTTTTTGGCGTTGGTAGAGGATTAGATATTGCTAAAAACTTTATGCTTTTAAATGCGGAAATCGTTGCTATTTGTGATAATCATAAAGGGCGTAGGGAAGAGGCAATAAAAAAGTTGGGCAAAAGTGTAAAAGACTTTGAAAATTTTGACGACTTTATTAATTATCCTATGGACGCTGTTATTTTAGCAAACAATTTTTACGAACACGCAGAGTTTGCTATAAAATGTTTTGAAAAAAATATTCACGTATTTTGCGAGTGTCTTTCTAATGGAACTATGGGAGAGGGCGTTAAACTTATTCGCGCGTTTGAAAAAAGTAAAAGTATTTATATGCTTGCAGAAAATTATCCGCAAATGTTACACAACCGCGAAATAAAAAGAGTTATTGATTCGGGCAATTTAGGCGAAATAATGTATGCGGAGGCCGAATATAACCATCCTGTCAACCCTTGGTATACTTATTTTACAAAAAAATATAAGTTTTATCCTGAACATTGGAGACATTTCTTGCCTAAAACGTATTATATAACTCATTCTTTAGGTCCAGTAATGTATTTAACGGGGGCAACGCCTAAAAAAGTATCGGCGTTTGCTATGTTTTTCCCTATAAAAGGCGACGTTCCTACCGCAAGCCATAACGGAGATAAAGCGTCAAATATAACAACGCTTAACGATGACGGTTCGGTATTTAGAGTAACTGCAAGCTCGTGTTTTGGCGCGCATAACAATTCAACGCGTGTTTGTGGAACGAAAGGTCAAATTGAAAACTTGCGTGGTATGGGCGACCAAATAATGCTTCGTTATAACGAGTGGGAAAAACCTGAAAACGAGCCCGTTGAAAAGTTGTACACACCTTCTTGGAATGATAAAGATGAAGAAATTATTAAACAATCGGGGCACGGCGGGGCAGATTACGTTACGGCGCGTATGTTTTTAGATTGTGTTGATAAAGGCGTTCAACCTCCACATCCTTTTGACGTATATTCGGCAACGGCAATGTCATCGGTTGGTATTTTAGCGCATCGCTCGGTTTTAGATGGTGGTAAAGTTTACGAAATTCCAGATTTTAGAAAGGAAGAAGATAGAAAACTTTACGAAAACGACTTTTTAACTCCTTTTTATTCTTCAAAAGGAGACGCTCCTACAATTCCGTGCTGTTCTCACACCGATTATAAGCCTACTGAAAAACAAATGAAATTATATTTTAAAGAACTTGAAAAGTAATAGGGATTATAACATTTTCTATGATAGTAGTTTTAAAACAATTAGTAATTTTGTACGTATTAACTTATAGGCGAAGATTGTAAGCCAGGCGCAAGGCTAGCGTTTATCTCTCACGCATGTTCAATAATAACCCTGCCACTTTGGCTATCGCTTATAATTTAAATATTTATCCGACTGCTAGTGCAGTCGGATTTTTTGTTTTTATTGATTATTTGATTTTACTATGCTATAATAAAACTATGATTATAGATTTACATTCACATTTTAACGGCGGGACTAAAGGGGACTCGCCCGATACTAATTTTCATAAAAAAAGTTTAGACTTTATTTTAAAAGAGTACGACTATTGTGGTATTAAATGCGGTGGTTTTACCTATTTTTCGGCAGTGCACACAAACGAAAGTGTTTTTGAAGACAATTTGCTTTTGTTTAACCAAGCAAAAACGAACGATAGGGTGTATCAATGGGTAGTTTTAGACCCAACTTGCGATAAAACTTTTATTCAAGTGGAAGAAATGCTTAAAAGCCCTAAAACTTTAGGCATTAAAATTCATAGCCCACTACATAAATACGATATTGATAGTTACGCCGATAAAATTTTTTCGTTTGCAAATGACGTAAAGGCGTTTGTTTTAATGCATCCCGATAATATTGACGGTATGGTTAAATACGCCAATAAATATAAAGATATGAAGTTAATTATCGCCCATTTAGGTAGCGAGGCGCATATAAACGCCATAAAGAACGCTAAACACGGCAATATTTTTACCGATACGTCGGCAGGCGGTATGGTTAGCAATAACGGTTTAGAGTACGCGGTTAGTAAAATCGGCTCTGAAAAAATCTTTTTTGGAACGGACACCTACGCTTGCGGTTATCAAATAGGTAGAATAACCTACGCTAGAATTTCTAACGAAGATAAAGAAAATATTTTTTATAAAAACGCCGTTAGCCATTTTAATATTAAGTAAAAGACGGAAAAGCCGTCTTTTTTATTTTTGTAAAAACTATTGACAATATATACTGTGTGTAGTATAGTATTGTGTGTAAGGGGGTATATTATGGACGTTCAATTAAAAAGAGGATTACTTGACGTTTGCGTGTTGTCCGCTATAAAAGACGGCGAGTCTTACGGGTATCAAATAATAAAAGATTTAAAACCGCACGTCGAAATTTCAGAGTCTACCTTATATCCGATATTAAGAAGGTTAGAATCGCTTAACTATTTAACGGTAAAAAGCGCGGAACATAACGGTAGATTAAGGAAATATTATCATATTACACCGTATGGGCGCGCAAGGATAGAAGAGTTTAAGGGAGACTGGAAAGAAATGCTTTCCGTTTACGAATTTGTAACTAAAGGGGGCGATAATTAATGACTAAACGCGAATTTTTAGATGAGTTAAAGTTTTATATTAGTAAATTGCCAAGTGAAGACGTAAATAAATATCTAGAATATTATTCCGAAATGATAGAAGATAGAATTGACGACGGAATGGCGGAAGAAGATGCCGTAAAGGAAGTGGGCTCGCCTAGAATTATTGCCGAGCAAATTTTAAAAGACAACGGCGCTACTATAAGTGAAGAAAGTTATAAAGAAAGTGAAAAAAAAGAGAATAAGGAATTTAGTTTTAAAAATTTAGATACTTTAAGTATTATTTTAATTATAGCGACTTTTCCAGTATGGATTCCGTTACTTGCGGGGGTATTTTCGGCGGTAGTAGGAGTACTTGCGGGAGTATTAGCGATAATTATTTCAGTTTGGGCGTGCGCGTTTGCGTTTCTAGTTAGCGGTATTGCGGGAATAATTATGGGGATTATAAGTATATTTACCGAAGGCGTAGGCGTTGCGTTATGTTATATAGGCGCGGGCGTATTACTTATCGGGCTTTCAGTTTTGTTCTATATTGGCGCAAAGTATTTTACTAAACTCTGTACGTATTTATATAAAAAATGCGTAGAATTAATTAAAAAACGTTCAAAAAAAGTAAAGAATAAAGTAAAAGGGGAGGCTTAAAATGAAAAAACTAATTAAAAGTATTGCAATTGCTCTTTCGTTAGTAGTTGTTGGTGGAATAATTTTTGCTATCGGTGGCGGTATTATTATTAAAAATAACGGGGGTTTAGGTATGGCTAAATATGAAAGCAAAACTATTACCGTAGAAGAAGAATTTAAAGATTTATCTATTGATTTAACTACTTACGACGTAACTTTCCGCAAGTCTGAAGACGGTAAAGTTAAAATCGATTATTTAGAAGGTAAAAAGAATACTTGTGACGTTAAAATCGTTGATAGCGTTTTAAAGATTACTGAAATTGACGATAGGAACTTCATAGAAAAATTTTTTTCTATTAATGAAAAAGATTTAGTGATTTATCTACCCGAAAAGGATTATAATTCTGTAGATATAGAAATAACTACGGGCGACGTAAAATTTTTAACTAACGCAAATTTTTTATTTGCAAACGTTAAACTAGTAACGGGTGACGTTGAAGGTAGTTTAAAAGTTAAAAACGACGCGATAATTAAAACAACTACTGGCGACATAGAGTTAAACGATATAATATGTAAGAATTTTTCTATAATAGCAACAACAGGCGATATTGATTTAACAAGCGTTATTGCAAGCGATAATTTAACTTTAAAAACAACTACCGGCGACGTAGAATTTGCTAGTTGTGATTCAAGTAATATTATAATAACGGCAACTACTGGCGACGTTACGGGCAGTTTACTTACAGGTAAACTTTTTAACGTAAAAACCACTACGGGCGACGAAATCGTACCACCAAACAGCGAAGGCGGTATGTGTAACGTTACGGTAACTACTGGGGACGTTAAGATTAAAATTATTTAAAGCCCTACTAACTTCGTTATGCTTTGTTTCTTTGTGGTTTTGTGACCTCGATGAACGGAAAGTTCTATCTCGTCCACCAAACCCCAAGAGCCTCGCCTAACTCGTTATTAGTTCTTTAAATTAGTGCTTTGGTTAGGCATAGTAAGTTTTAAGCAATTTGCGAGCCTTGAAATGCTTGCATCTAGTGCTTTAAATAGACGTATTATTTAACTAAATAAAATTACTTAAAATTTAAAACCACCTTGCATTAAACTGCAAGGTGGTTGTTTTTTATGCTACTTGTAAATTTTGTTTTTCTTGTTCTATAAGTTTGTTGACCCGTTTCGTTACTTGTTTTTTCGAGATAAAGTAAACTACCGATAAAGTTCCTATTGATAATACCCAACCTATTGGCCAAATTAAGTAAAGGAAAGTTAAATTTGGTAATAATGGATATACAAACCAAACCCAAGGGAAACGAATAGCGCACATAAATACGGCGGACGAAATAGTTGGAACGATAGGTTTTTCCATACCGCGGAGCGCCGCGCCTAAAACTTCGGCTATGCCGTGCATAAAGTAAAGTGGAGATACAAGGTGCATTTTTTGCTGAGCGTATTTTATAACCACAGGGTTTTTAGTCATAATAGAGCAAAGCGGGTAAGAACAAAGTGCCATAAGTCCACCTAAAATAGCGCCAAACCCAAGCGTTAATAATACTGCAGTTCCAACTGACCTGTTCGCTCTTTTAACGTTTTTAGCCGCAATATTTTGGCTAACGTACGCTAATATCGCATAAGAAGGTGCCATTGCTATTTGATACATAAGCCCGTCGAATTGGTTTGCTATAGACATACCCTTTGTTGCTTCAGGACCCATTGCGTTAACGGTTGCCGTTATTGCAACGTTTGCAAAAGAGTACATTACTGTTTGAAGACCAAGCGGAATACCTATATAGAGCATATTGCCAAGTTCTTTAAAGTAAAAACGGAAATGTTTAAATTTAAATTTAAGTTTATCGTTGCCTTTGATTAAAATTCTTAAACAAAGTCCGCCTGAAATCGCCCACGAAACAATGGTTGCGATAGCAACGCCTTCAACTGTAAGTTTAAGTACGCCTACGATAAATAAGTTTAATAATGTTTTTAATACACCGCACGCAGCCATATAATACATAGGTCTTTTTGTGTCGCCAACCGAACGAAGTATTGCCGCAGAGAAAGAGTATATTAAAAAGAATGGAATACCAACGAAATAAAGCCTAAAGTAAATAGTCGCTTCACGAAGTAAACTTTCGTGGCAGTTAATAGTTTTAAGTAAAGGTTCGGCAAAAATTACACCGATAAGTGCAAGAATAATTCCCGCAAAAAGGGCAAAAAATAAAGCAGTGCCCACAGATCGATCAACCTTTTCTTGATTTCCTGCGCCGATGTGTTTAGCAACTACTACGTTTGCGCCTGAAGGAACGCTTGTTACAAGTCCTATGACTACGCTAATTAACGTACCGCAAGTACCAACTGCGCCAACTGCGTTATCGTTAGCAAGTAAGCCGAGGACTGTCATATCGATAATGTTAACTAATTGTGTAAACACGTTCATTATCATTATAGGTATAAACATTGCAATAAGGCCTTTAGTTATCGAACCCGATAACATATTAACGTTATTCTTTTTCATATTACACCTTTTTAGCGCTTTTTATATATTTTATGCGCTACGTTTAATTTATTGTATCATTTTAAAATTCTAATTGCAACCGAAAATCGCAATTAAATTCAAAAATTTTAAATATTTATTATCCTTGAAATTTTATTTAATATATTGTATAATAAAAAAATGAATAAATACGTTTTTTTAGTAGGAAAAAAACTAAATAATTTTTCGGTAAAAGACTTTTTGCTTGAAAGCGGTATTTCGCAAGAAATTATTAAAGGTATAAAAATTGGCGGGATAACGGTCAACGGTAAACTAAATCAAAATATTAACGATAAAGTTTATATAGGTGATAAGGTTGAAATAACTTTGCCGATTGGCGAAGTTAATAAGTACGCTAAACCTACAAAGGGCGATTTAAAAATACTTTATGAAGACGAGTATTTTCTTGCCGTTGTAAAGGAAAGGGGGATAATAACCCACTTATCAAAACACGATAAAACCTTATCGCTTGAAGAACTAGTTTTAGGCTATTTTGCCCCTACACCTTTCGTGTTTAGACCGATAAATAGGTTAGATAAAGATACTTTAGGCATAGTTATTATTGCAAAGGATATGCTATCTGCTAGTAAACTTAACGACTTAATTATAAATGGTAAAATAGAAAAGCGCTATAAAGCGGTGGCGGTTGGAAGTCCAAAAAAAAGAAAATTTATTATAGAAAAGCCCATTAAACGCCAAAGCGAAAATAGCGTTAAAAGGGTATGTTGTGAAGACGGCAAATACGCTAAAACCATAGTAAAAGTAGAAAAATTACTCCCCGATAATAAATTTTTAGCAGATATTAAGTTAATTACGGGAAGAACGCATCAAATAAGGGTGCATTTATCTAGTATAGGCTACCCGCTTTACGCCGATAGTTTATACGGCGAAAAAGTAGAAGGGGAAACGTTTTCTTTAACCGCTTATTTATTAAAATTTAAGCATCCGTTTACTAAAAAACAAATAGTACTAAAAATGGAAAATTCGGCTATTTAGCCGAATTTTTATTTTTATTTTATTAAAAGTATCACAGGGTACATTGGCTCTACTTTTACGTCAACGCTATAATTATTTTCTTTCGTTTTTGTAAAGTTAGCCTTTTCTAAACTGCCGTTTGGCGTATAGTACTTAATTTCGGTAGGTTCTTTTTCTAAGTAAAGGTCTAAACTGTCCATAGGGTCAAAGCCAAGTAATACCGTAAAGACAAGCAAACTATCGTCAATTTTACCCGCGGTAAGCATTATTTCATTATCGCCTTCGTAGTAAACCGGCAGGCAGTTAGCGCGTTTTAAAATGGATACGATTTGTTTCTTTCTAGACTCGTTCAAAAAGGAAAAGCCTTGGGAGTAGTTAAACGGAGCGTTTGGTGTGCCTGCATACACAACCGAAAGTTTACCGTCGCCCTTATCAAAACAGGTAACTGCAGGAGAAAAATCTACAAAATTATTGCCCACTTTTCTAACGTTTTTAGATAAAATTTCAACGTTGTTATCGATAATTTCAATTTTTTTAGTTTGTAATTGTTTTTGAATAGTGCCGTATTTAGCGTCTATTATTTCAGTAGTAGAACGGTCTTCGCCTTTATTAAATTTTGTAATATTTACGCCTAATTTTTCAGAAAAACCACGTAAACATAAGTCTTCACCCGCTTCGCAATCAACTACTACCGAGCCGTTTTCAAAATAGTTTTCAATCTTTTCATCAGTTAAATCTTTAACGATGTCGTATTCCATAAAGGCTACGCCTTTATTTTTACTAGTAAAGTAAAAAGGAATACCCATTCTTTCTAAAACGCAAGTAGACCATTCGTTGCCAAGGCGTTTATTAAACGACGGGAAGTCTTGTTCTTCAAACGTTATGCCCGCACCAACCCAATTTATTTTGTCAGAAATTTTAGAAAGTTCTTCATATAAACCGTTGTGTTTAGCAAGAATTTTTCTATATTCTTTACCTGAATTAGGCTCGTAAACGGAAGTTCGTGTAAGCCAATGTTTCGCGCCTTTTGCACCAAGTAAAACAGAAGAAGTAAAGTGAGCGTGCAAGTATCTTGCGCTTTTGCCGTATCTATTAAACGGGCAAGTATCCGTTTCGGCAAGGACTATATCAATGCCGTTGTTTTTAAGTTTGCTCATTCTAACTGACGGAAGACGTACCGCGTACGCACTAAACCCGCGCGAAGAAAGGGGAGCGTAATTACCGTTAGCCATTCTAACCATAGTAGGATTGTTTTTTCCTGCAAAAATTTTATTAGTGTAAACTACCGATTCACAATAATCTCCGCTAGTGCAGTTTATGCCTTGAATTGTCGGGTCTACTTTATCAATGGCTTCACGCCATAGAGTTGCCGCTTTAATAAGGGAGTTTTGTTCCATTTCCATAAAGATTTTTTCATAATTTTTATTGGTTTCAACTAAATTAAGTACTTCTTCACGGGTAAAATTGCCGTTAGTTAATCGGTTAAATTCCTTTAAGTGAAGAGGGCAACAACAACCTTTGCCTGTTCTTGCAACAAGCCTAAAATCGTCGTCAAGCATAATGGCGCTTGGACCTACTTTTGCAATTTTAGTTATTGCATTTGCAATATGGTTTAAAAAATTCTTATCTTCAGGGCAGTAAATGTTTTCTTCTATTCCGTTTGCAAGGCCTACGTATTTTTGAAATGTTGAAGGAACTGCAACGGACCTATGGCCGATTGTTGATTGTAATAAAACGCCACTTTTAATGCCGTAAAAATCAAGTTCTTTTTTATATTTAGCGTAAAGTTCTACTTGCGCGGAAACTTTATCCCAAACGGGATTCCCTTCGGGTACTAAATAAAAAGTAAAAAGCGGGCAGGTTGTCACACCGCTTTCGTATTGTTCGCGAATATCTTCTACCGTTTCAGTTATAAAATCTTTGCGCATTGGCATTATAGAAAATTTATACATAATACACTCCTAAATTATAGGTTACTTATATTTTAACATATATAATATTAATGTAAATATCTTTTAAATAGAAAAATTTTCCGTTTTACAACAAGCAAAACGGAAAAGTAGTTTATTTAGCGTAAAGGGTGTTAGTCGTTGATTCAGTTATTTTAATATCGTCACTGATTTCCACCCCAAAAATTATTAAAATTTTATTATCAACGGCAACAAGCGGTAAATTATCGCGGTCTGCGCGTGGAATTTTTTTATCAATTAAATAGTCTTTTAATTTCTTAGTGCCACCGCCGAATTTTTTAAACACGTCGCCGTCGCGCTTTGTTCTAATAACGGCGTTTTCGGGGATTTTATCTCCGTCAAAAACTAGCGCGTTATCTAGTGGGGTAGCGGAAATTATTCGCGTATTATCTAAAAAATTAAACTTTCCAACTTTAAATTTTACGCTTTTAACTTCTCTTTTTTCGCCTTCGATATAAAAGGCAAGTTTATTATATTCTTTAACGGCTACAACGTTTTTAGGAAGGTTAATTTTACTGCCACTTTTAAGGGTGGTTAGTTTTAAAACGTCTTTAAAATGTACGCTTTCATAGTCCTTTTTAATGCCTAGATTGTAAAGAATAGTTTTTGTAGCCCTTTTTAATAAAATAGGGGAAAGGTCTACGGGTAAATAGTACTTGCCGTCGTTAAAATCTAGGTTTTTGTTGGCAAGGTCGTCTAAAAAATCGTTTTCTTCACGGCTAATTTCGCCAAGTCGCTTAACCGAAGTTTCAGCGGTTGGGAATTTTTCTAAAATTTTAGGAATAACGACGTTGCGAAGATAATTTCTAGTATAGTCGATATCACCGTTAGTGCTATCTTCTACGAAAGGAATATTATTTTTTGAAATATACTTATCAATTTCACCGCGAGTTACGTCGATAAGCGGGCGGATAAACCCGTCGCGCTTGTCGGGAATGCCTGTTAGCCCTTTAGTACTAGTGCCCCTAAAAATATTAAATAAAACCGTTTCAAAATTATCCGATAAATGATGCGCCGTTGCAATTAAATCGGCGTAGTTTTCGTTTAAAAGTGAAGAGAAAATATTATACCTAAGAATTCTTGCCCCTTCTTCAACGGTAAGGTTGTTTTCTTTAGAATATTTTATAGCGTCCACCTTAAAAAATTTAAGCGGTACGTTAAATTTAGAGCAGTAATCTTTAACAAAGTTACTGTCCCTTTCACTTTCTTCTCCGCGAATAGAATGGTCAATGTTAACGGCTTTTACCGTAATATTTAGTTTTTTGGAAGATTTTAGTAGCAGGTCAAGCAAGCACATACTGTCTTTTCCGCCCGAAAGGGCAACGGCTATGACCTTGTTTTTTTCTACGTTTTTAAGTTTAATCATTTTTTTCGTACTTGAACATTTTTTTCATAACGCTCATCATAAATTTATGTGGTAAAAATTTTGCTAAAACCCTTAAAAGTTTTGCATATTTACCAGGAACGACGTAATCTTTTTTAGTTTTGTCTAACGCTTTGTAGGCTACTTTTACAATATACTCTGGCTCGTATAAAATATCGAACTTTTTAAGAGTTTCTTTATCGCTAGCACTGCCGAAAAATTCCGTTTTAACCCAGTACGGACAAACGCAAAGCACGCGGATTTTTTTAGGCTTTAATTCAAACGCAAGCGCCCTAGAATAACTTAAAACCCCCGCCTTTGTCGCAGCGTACACGGAAAGATGTGGAACGGGCTCGAAAGAAGACATAGAGCCAACGTTTAAAATTTTACCGCCTTCTTTTATAAACGGCAAGCAAATTTGAGTCATTAAAATCAAAGATTTTAAATTAAGGTCGCACATACTTGCGTTAGAGTCGTAGTCAGACTCGATAAACTCTGCAAATTTACCAAAACCACTACAGTTAACTAGTAGTTTAACGTCGGGATTTTCCGCTTTTAATTTGTCTTCAATTTCCTTTAAACTCTCTTGCTTAGTTAGGTCGTAAGAAAGTGGGATAATTTTTGCTTTAACACCTTCTTGAAGGGCGATTAAACGCTCTTTACGCCTTGCAATAACCCAAATTTCATCAAGGTTATACCTTTGGTCTGCTTTTAAAACGAATTCTTTTCCCATGCCGGACGATGCGCCCGAAATAATAGCAATATTCATAATTTTTCCTTCTAGTTATACTGCGTAAGCGGTAATAAAAACAACTTAAGCGCTATAACTATTTAATTTATTAGCATATTTTTATTTATTTTAGCATATTTATTAAAAGTATTCAATCTAATATTAAAATTTTTTGTTTATTTTACGTTAAATGTTGCAATTTTGAATAAAAATTTTTATAAAGGCAATAAAATACTTGACAAAACTAAAAGTTATAATGTATTATATACAAGCATCACATATATCGCGGGATGGAGCAGCTTGGTAGCTCGTCGGGCTCATAACCCGAAGGTCGTGAGGTTCAAATCCCACTCCCGCAACCAAAAAGGAAACACTCATCAAACGATGGGTGTTTTTCTTTTTGCTATGGGGCGGAATTAAATTTGCGCTTTGATTATGAGCACGACGAGCGTTGCTCGTTGGGGAGTTTTTACGAGCGCGTCTAGTAGACGAAACAGCGAGCAAAAACTCGTGCAGTGGTCGAAAAAATAGAGGGAAAGCGTAAGCGCGATAATTTTTTCGGGTTACCACAAACTGGCGCTTTAGCGATAACCCGAAGGTCGTGAGGTTCAAATCCCACTCCCGCAACCAATAAAATAAAGGCAATCCAAATGGGTTGCCTTTATTTTATTGCATTAAAGAGTTTGTGTGGGATTTGAACGGGTGGGCATCGGCAACTAATAAGTATGATTTTAAAAATAGTTGCCGACAAACAATTAACAATTGTTTGCCACCCCGAGCCCGTGCCGAACTATGTTCGGGCAAATCCCATCTCCTAGCAGAGGACCGCAACCCTTTTGTCACAAGTGACATTTCCCCTAGTAGGGGAATTTCCCGCAACCACTAGTATGGGTCTATAAGTACTTTGCTTATAGACCTTTATTTTTTTATTTTCGCACTAAAATAAGAGTTTTACAGCAAAAATTAAGACCTATAAGAGCATTTTCACGCTTTTGTGGGTCTTTTTTTAGTGCAATTTTTTAGAAAAACGTAACGACAGATTTTGTCCCACACACTTTAAGTCAATGTATTTGTAAATAACCTATTATAAAATTAAAAGAAATTTGTTTTTATAAATATTTGTTTCTATAAATAATTGACAAGATGGTTAAAATATTATATAATGACAAAAATATAAGGAACCAGCTGTCTGTAGAGGCTTGGTTCCTTTTTGTCTTTTGTTAAGAAAAAATTTATCAAACAAATTAAAATGGAGATAAAATAATGGAAATTCAATTACAAGAACTCATTGATAAAATTAGGAAAGACGGAGTAGATGCGGGAGAGGTTCAGGCGGAAAAGATACTTATTTCCGCTAAAGAAGAGGCGCAAAGAATTATAGCGGAGGCGCAAGCGGAAGCCGATAAAATTTTAGTTAACGCAAAAAATGAGAATATGCGTATGGTAAAATCAAGCGAGGACGCAATTCGCCAAGCAGGTCGCAATTTATTGATTTCGTTTAGGGAAAGTGTAGCGAGAGAACTTAAAGCGATTATTGGTGAAAGCGTTGATGCCGTTTATTCTTCTCAATCGCTTGAAAAAATAATTATTGACGTTGTTGAACGCTGGTCCATCAATCCCGAGGTGCAAAATCTAACGGTTATTTTGAATAATGATGACGTGGAACGTTTAGAAAAAACCTTGATAGCGTCGCTTAAAGAAAGAGTGAAAAAAGGCGTGACGTTAAAGGCGAACGACAATTTTGACGGTGGATTTCGTATTGTTGTTAATAATGATACCGTTTATTATGATTATTGTGAAGACGCTGTCGTTGAAATGCTTTCAAATTATTTAAGCCCTAAAATTGCGAAGTTAATGAAAGAGGCTAAATAATTATGGCTGAATATTACTTTATATCGCAGTTGCCGTCTTTGGACGGATTGAGCGACGGTGTACCATTGCCGATAACGGAGGAGTATTTTATCGGGATGTGTGAAAGCCTATTGAAAGATAAGATAGTTAACGAATTGAAAAGTTTGACGCTAATTCCACCGCTAATCCCCGTAAAGTCAAAATCTGCTTTAATTATGGCATGGAATAGTGGCGAGCGTTATTTAAGGCTATCGCTTGCTAAAATGCGTGCAGAAAAAATGAAAAAGACTTTTGACTTGCAAGACGAATTTTTGCCAAGCGAGTACGTAAAGGTAGCAAGTAGCGCAGTAGAAATAGACAATCCTTTGGAAGCGGAGAAATTTTTAACGGAATATCGTTTGAACTTTTTGGAGAGTTTAAGACCGACGGACTCTTTTTCGGAGGAGTTTATCTATTATTATTTTCTTCGATTAAAACTTCTTAAACGTATGCGACAATTCAATGTGGAAGAAGGAGAAAACAGATATAAAAACATATATAATTCCATTATGAATGGAGATAAGACGGAGGGTATGTAATGACCGAAAACACAGGAAAAGTAATAAGCGTTAATGGAAACTTAATATCCGTTGAGTTTAACGGCATTGTTTCCATGAATGAAATTTGCTATATAAAAGTCGACGACGCAATATTAAAAAGCGAAGTTATACGTATTCGTGGCAACGTTGCGCAAATACAAGTTTATGAAATGACCAACGGGATAAAGTGTGGAGACTTAGTAGAATTTACCGGTGAAATGCTATCGGCAGAACTTGGTCCCGGTTTGCTTGGTCAGATATATGATGGATTACAAAACCCTCTTCCCGTTATAGCAAAGCAGGCTGGTTGGTTTTTAGAGCGAGGAATTTACGCAAACGGATTAAACACTGAAAAAAAGTGGGAGTTTACGCCCACCGTCGAGGCGGGAAACGTTGTTCGAGCAGGAGAATACGTTGGAACTGTTCCAGAGGGCTCGTTCCTTCATAAGATATTCGTACCTTTTTATTTGCTTGGGAATTATACCGTTAAATCCGTTGCTCCGAAAGGCGAATATACAGTAAAGGAAACGGTGGCAGTTTTAATCAACGAGCGTGGCCGTGAAATACCGTTAACTATGTCGTTTAAGTGGCCGGTTAAGCGTGCTGTTAAATGTTATAGCGAAAGATTAGCGCCCACGGAAATGATGGAAACGAAAGTACGTTTAGTCGACTCGTTCTTTCCCGTGGCGAAAGGCGGAACCTATTGCACGCCTGGTCCGTTTGGCGCAGGTAAGACTGTTTTGCAACATACAACGTCAAAATATGCCGACGTAGATATTGTAATTATCGCTGCGTGTGGCGAACGAGCAGGAGAAGTAGTGGAAACGCTAACGGAATTTCCTGAATTGATTGATCCAAAAACTAATCGTTCATTGATGGAGCGCACCATCATAATTTGTAATACGTCGTCTATGCCCGTTGCGTCTCGTGAAGCGTCGGTATACACTTCGGTAACGCTCGCAGAGTATTATCGTCAAATGGGTTTGCACGTTCTTCTTCTAGCAGATTCCACTTCTCGTTGGGCGCAAGCGCTTAGAGAGATGTCGGGAAGACTGGAAGAAATTCCGGGAGAAGAAGCGTTCCCCGCTTATCTTGAATCTTATATTGCGGCTTTTTATGAAAGAGCGGGCTACGTTCGATTGCCAGACGGAAGCACTGGTTCTGTCACGATAGGCGGAACGGTTTCTCCGGCAGGTGGTAACTTTGAAGAACCGGTAACACAAGCAACGCTAAAAGTCGTAGGCGCTTTTCACGGTCTTTCTCGTGAGCGTTCAGACGCAAGAAAATATCCTGCGATAGATCCCCTTATTTCTTGGTCAAAATATAAAAGCGTTATAGATAGTGAAAAAATAGAATTTTGTAAAAACGTTTTACATCATGGTTTCGAAATTAGTTCAATGATGAAGGTCGTTGGAGAAGAGGGAACGACTTTAACGGATTACGTTACGTATTTGAAATCGGAAATGCTTGACGCCGTTTATTTGCAACAAAACTCTTTCGATTTAGTTGATGCAAACTGTGGCAAGGAAAGGCAACGCTACGTTGTAGACAAACTAGTGAGAATTTTAGGCAGTAGTTACAGTGTTGAGAATAAAGACGAGGCACGTTCTTTCTTTAATAATTTGCGTCAAAAATTCATTGACTGGAACTATGCGGAATTCAAAAACGAAGAGTTCAACAAACTAGAAGCGGAAATTGACAAACTTTATTGTAAAGCAAGTGGAAAATTGTCCAAATTAGTTGAAAAAATATTGGAGGACGATGCACAATAATGGGCAAAGTATATAATCGAATAGAATCAATTGTTGGCAACGTTATTACGGTTAAAGCAGACGGTGTCCAATACAAAGAATTAGCGCAGATTAATACACGTTTTGGAAAGTCGCTAGCGCAGGTCAATAAGATAGAGGGAGATATAGTATCGCTTCAAATCTTTGCCGGAGGACAGGGCGTATCTACCGGAGACGAAGTGCGTTTTCTCGGCCACGAAATGAGAGTGTCGTTTAGTGAAGACTTGTTAGGTCGTATATTCAACGGCTCTGGCGAACCCAGAGACAAAGGGCCTGCTCTTACGGAAAATATGAAAGCAATCGGTGGGCCATCAGTAAATCCTACCAAACGTATTCTTGCTAATAGAATGCTTAGAACGAACATACCTATGATAGATATGTTTAATACGTTGGTTGTGTCTCAAAAATTGCCGATTTTCTCTATTTCGGGCGAACCTTACAACCAACTGCTTGCTCGCATAGCAATGCAAGCGGAAGCGGACGTTATCGTTCTTGGCGGTATGGGACTTAAATATGATGATTTTTTATATTTTAAGGAAGAGTTTTCTAAAGGCAGTGCTTTAAGCAAAACGGTTATGTTTATTCATACGGCATCCGATCCGACGGTAGAGTGTATGATGATACCGGATATGGCGCTGGCTGTTGCCGAACAGTTTGCATTACAAGACAAGGACGTTTTGGTACTTCTTACGGATATGACGAACTTTGCAGATGCAATGAAGGAAATTGCAATCACGCAAGAGCAAGTGCCTTCGAATCGTGGATATCCGGGTGACCTTTATTCTCAACTCGCTTCTCGTTATGAAAAAGCGGTTGACTTTGCAGATTCGGGCTCGATTACCGTTTTAGCGGTTACAACTATGCCGGGTGATGACGTTACGCATCCCGTACCCGACAATACCGGATATATTACCGAAGGACAGTATTATCTTAAAGGTGGTCGTATCGAGCCGTTTGGTTCTTTGTCAAGACTAAAACAAAACGTAAACGGCAAAACTCGAAAAGATCACAGAGCTCTTATGGATTCAATGATTCGTATGTATTCTTCGTACAAAGAAACGTTAGAAAAGAAGAATATGGGCTTTTCAATGAGTAAGTGGGATGAAAAACTGTTAAAATACGGAGAACTTTTTGAGAACAAATTAATGTCACTATCTATCAATCTCACTCTTGAGCAAGCGCTTGATTTGGGATGGGAGATTTTGGCAGAGTGTTTCCAAAAAGAAGAAACCGGAATTAAGTCCGACCTTGTAGAAGAATTTTGGCCTAAAAAGTAAGGAGGAACGTGATTTTGGCAAAAATCAAACTAACCAAAAATGAGTTAAAGTTACAAAAGGACGCATTAAAAATGTACCGCAGATATTTGCCTACACTAACGCTAAAAAAACAGCAACTCTATACTGAGATGCGTATTATTGAAGCAAAAGCCAAAGCGGTAAGAAAAGAAAGAGAAGATCTTGAATTTGGTTTTAGAGACTGGATTGCCGTTTTTAGTGAGAGGGATGCTTTCCCGAAAGACGTTATCACCGTTAGCAACGTTCGTAAGGGGAAAGGCAATATCGCAGGTGTCGATATTCCTACGTTCGAGGGCGCAGATTTTTCTCGAGGAGATTACGATTTGTACACTACACCGCTTTGGGTGGACGTCGCTACAAAGCATATGGAACGGGCTATGTTGCTTGATTTGGAGGCGGAAGTGTTGGACGAGCAAGTCAGACTTTTAGAAGTTGAATTGCGTGCAACGTCGCAAAAAGTTAATTTGTTTGAAAAGGTTAAAATTCCAGAAACGGAGGAAAATATCAAAAAGATATCTATCTATATGGCAGACCAACAAGTTAGCGCCGTGGTGCGTTCAAAAATTTCCAAACGCAAAATCGGTGTTTACAGCGTCGAAATTCCTGCAAAGGAGGATTGTTCGTAATGATTGTGCCAATGAGTAAGGTTTCTCTTATCATTTTAGGAGACAAAAAGCGTGAGACGTTGAAAGTTTTGCAAAAATTAGGGCTTTTGCACGTTGAAATTTTTGAAGGGTGCGGAGAAAACCTTGTCAAACTACAAGAACAAGTTGCTTTGCTTAAAGGCGCTATATTTTCGATAGGCAAGAGCAAAAAAATTGAGCAAGTAAATATTAGCGCAGAAGAAGCATTATTTATTGCAAAAAACATTAAAAGTTTTGAAGAAGAAAAAGCACGGTGTCAGGCGGAAAAGGTTGTACTTGTATCTGAACTTGAACGATTAAGTCAATGGGGTGAAATTGATACAAACAGTATAAACGAATTAAGAGCAAAGGGCGTAGAAGTTTCTTTTTATGAAACGTCTAAAAAGGAATTCGATTTAATTTCTAACAGCGCAACTACCGTACGTCTTAACACGGCTAAATCAATGGTAAGATTTGCATTGATTAAATCCGATTCGCAACATACGCAAGACGACGCTTTATCAATTAGCGTTAATAGTTTAGTTTTACCACAGGTTTCTACGGCGGAAATGCGTGAAAAACTTTTACTGCTTAATAAACGCATTGATGAAATAAATGAAAACATAGAGTCGAACGCTTGTTACGTTAACAGTATAAAGCAAGCAATAAAACAAATAGAAAAAGAAGTTGAGTTTGAAACCTATGCAACGGGCATGACGGAAGAAAATTTGTCTTCGGATAAAAACCAAAACGTTTCTATTGCTTACTTTAAAGGTTATATTGAAAATGAAAACCTAGACAAACTGAAACGAGTGGCGACGGAAAATTCGTGGGGGCTTTTCATTGAAGAGCCGACAAAGGAAGATAACGTTCCAACAAAGTTAAAGAACAATAGGTTTGTAAGTCTTATTTATCCGTTGACAGATTTTTTAGGAACTGTTCCTGGATATTTTGAACATGACATATCCGGTTGGTTTTTAACCTTTATACTAATATTTTTTGGTATAATTTTTGGCGACGGGGGCTATGGTTTACTAATTTGCGCTATTACGGCGATCTTAATTTTAAGATCTTTTAGCAAAAAGCAGAAAGTGTCGCCTATGTTTTTACTAATAGGACTTTTTGGACTTTCAACCGTTGTGTGGGGAACAATCACGTGCACGTGGTTTGGACTTTCTCCCGAAGTGCTACCTAGTTGGTTAAAGAGTCTATCTATTCCATTTATATCAAACGTGTATGGTGATAAGATTTGGCATCCGTTTTGGACAAATGGCGAAGTAGGGCTTACTACTGCTCAAAACTTACAAATCGTTTGTTTCTCTCTTGCGCTAATACAACTAACCGTGGCGCATATAAAAGGAGGCATTAAGAACAAAGGCTCTATCAAAATACTAGGAGACGTCGGAGCAATATTGCAACTTATAGGCATCTATTATTTAGTATTAAGCCTTGTTGTTAATAGTCAAGTTTTTAGTTTTGGGTTAGTAATCGGCGGAATACCGATAGGAACGGTAGCAATTGCGCTTATTGGAATAGGTTTTGTTTTAAGTTTTGTATTTTCTAATTATGAGGGAAGTATATTAAAATCAATTTCATCAAGTTGTAAAAATATTGTGTCCGTAATACTTGGCGTTGTTAACGTTTTTTCAGATATCGTTTCATATATACGCCTTTGGGCAGTAGGGCTTGCAGGAGCGGCAATATCGGCAACGGTAAACGCATTAGCAGGGCCGTTACTTGGAAATTTTATGTTTATATTAGTTGCCATCTTTCTTTTAGTGTTTGGGCACGGACTAAATATGATATTAAACGTTCTTTCGGTCATAGTACACGGAATTAGACTTAACACGTTAGAGTTTTCTTCACACTTGGATATGTCGTGGAGCGGACATAAATTTAAACCATTTAAAGAAAAAATTGATTAAAGGAGAATTATTATGAATTTAGGTTTGTTAGGAACAGCATTAGCAATGGGTATCGCTGCGCTTGGTTCGGCTATAGGAATAGGTATTGCAGGTCAAGCGTCCATCGGAGCGTGGAAAAAGTGTTATATGAACAATAAAACGGCGCCGTTTATTCTTACCGTTTTTGCCGGCGCGCCACTTACCCAAACCATTTATGGATTTCTTTTGATGCAACAACTGAAAGCATCTACTGCAGATCCGGCATTTTTGTTTGGTATCGGTATTGCATCAGCCATAGCAATGGCTTTTTCGGCTATTTTCCAAGGCAAGGCAGGTGCGGCAGGCGCAGATGCGTT
>JAFVRR010000006.1 GCA_017504165.1 Clostridia bacterium
TTTAATTGCTCCATTTTTAATTATTTACTAGCCATTGGCATTTCCTCCTTTTTCCTTATTAATTGTATCATAACATAGTAAACACCTAAAATCAATACTTTATGCGATTTTATCTATATAAATAATTTGTCGAAAATTAAAAAAAACCTTGCGAACGCATCGCAAGGTTTTTATTATTTAATTAGCCTTCTACTAGATAAGGAATAAAAGCGTTTGATTTTTAAAAGAAATTGTCAAATGCAAGCAAGACAAGGCAAACTCCGAAGATAAGAGTATACATCTTTTCAAGGGGGTTAACGCAGTATTGCGTAGCATTTCACGGTTTCTTAATCAATAAGGTTTTATTAATTATCTACCTTTTCAAGAAGTTTAAGGTCAACGCCTTTATCAGAAATTTTAATAATTTCAACTTTAACGGTGTCGCCAATAGAAAGTACTTCTTCAACGCTTTCAATTCTCTTTTGGCTCATTTTAGAAATGTGAATCATACCGTCTTTAAGTGGTGTAAGTTCACAGAATGCGCCAACTTTTGGTAAAATTCTAACAACTGTTGAAATAAACATATCGCCTACTTCAAGTTCTTTTACAATCGACGTAATAATTGCTTTAGCGTGTTCCGCTCTCTTACTGTCTTCATCGTAAGTTGCAATAAATACTTTACCGTTGTCGTCAATATCAATTTTAACGCCTGTTTCAGCGATAATTTTATTGATAGTTTTACCACCTGAACCGATAACGTCTTTAATCTTTTCTGGGTCGATATTGAAAGTTAAAATCTTAGGCGCATACTTAGAAAGTTCTTTATTGTATTCAGGAATACATTCAAGCATTTTACCTAAAATGTAATGTCTACCTTCGTTTGCTTGAGAGATTGCTTGACGTAAAATAGTTTCGTCAATGCCTTTAATTTTAATATCCATTTGGATAGCGGTAATACCTTTAACAGTACCTGCAACCTTAAAGTCCATATCGCCAAGGAAGTCTTCTAAACCTTGAATATCGCTCATAACTGAAACTTTACCAGATTCAACGTCTTTAATAAGACCCATAGCGATACCTGCAACAGGGCGTTTAATTGGAACGCCTGCGTCCATAAGCGCCATTGTAGAACCACAAACAGAGCCTTGAGAAGTAGAACCGTTAGAAGATAATACTTCAGAAACAAGTCTGATTGCGTATGGGAATTCTTCTTCAGATGGAATAACAGGTTCAAGTGAACGTTCAGCAAGTGAGCCGTGACCGATTTCACGACGGCCTGGGCTCTTAAGCGCCCTTGCCTCACCCGACGCATAGCCAGGCATATTGTAGTGGTGAATGTAGCGTTTAGCAACTTCGTCGTCTAAACCTTCAAGTTTTTGAACTTCGGCAACAGTGCCAAGCGTACAAGTAGTTAATACTTGGGTTTGTCCACGAGTGAATACTGCAGAGCCGTGTACTCTTGGTAAAATGCCGTGTTCACACCAAATTGGTCTAATTTCAGTAAGTTTTCTACCGTCTGGTCTAACGCCAGCGTTAGTGATTTTAGCGCGAACTTTTTCTTTAGTGATATAGTATAAAGAATCTTTAAGTTCTCTTGTCATATCAGGGAAAATTTCGGCAAAATGTTCTAAAACGTCTTTTTCAACTTCGTCTTGACGTTCTTGACGTACTTCTCTATCAAAAGTATCTAAAGCCCAGTCAAGTTTTTCTGACGCGTATTTTCTAACTTCGTTGTCAAGGTCTTCTGGAACGTGGTAAAGTTCAATTTCAACTTTCTTTTTACCACATTCTTTAACGATATTTTCAATAAATTCGCATTGGCGTTTGATTTCTTCGTGACCGAATAAAATGGCTTTAACCATTTGTTCGTCTTCAATTTCGTTAGCGCCCGCTTCTACCATCATAATAGCATCTTTAGTGCCTGATAAGTATAAACTAAGGTCACTCTTTTCTCTATCTTCCGTGCCTGGATTGATAACGTATTTACCGTCTACCATACCTACGAGAACTGAGCCTGTAGGACCTTGCCATGGAATATCTGAAATTGAAAGAGCGATTGACGAGCCGAGCATTGCAAGTGGTTCTGGCATAATGTTCGTATCAACCGATAATGCAGTAGCAATAACAGTAACGTCGTTAAATAAGCCCTTTGGGAAAAGCGGTCTAATTGGTCTATCAATTAATCTAGAAACTAAAATAGCCTTGTCGCTCGCTCTACCCTCTCTCTTTTTAAATCCGCCTGGAATTTTACCTACTGCGTACATCTTTTCTTCATAGTCTACGCTAAGTGGGAAGAAGTCCATACCTTCTCTTGGTGCGGGAGCCATAGTTACGTTTACCATAACAACGGTGTCGCCACATCTAATAAGACATGAACCGTTCGCTTGCTGTGCGTATTTACCTACTTCGACTTTAACTTCGCGTCCGCCGATTTCGGTTGTAAACACTTTAAAATTTTCTAACATTATAAATCTCCTTATATCTTTCTATAAAAGCGCTAAAACAGCTGTTTTAGTCGCTGAAAAATCCGATTTTATAAAATAGAAATATGGGGAGTACAAAAATACACCCCATATTTATATTATTTTCTAAGACCAAGTTTAGCAATAAGCGCTCTGTAACTTTCGATATCTTTATTTTTAAGATAATCTAAAAGGCCTTTTCTGCGACCAACCATTTTCATAAGACCACGTCTAGAGTGGTTATCGTTGTGGTTAACCTTTAAATGTTCGTTTAAGTGATTGATTCTTTGAGTTAAAAGAGCAATTTGCACTTCCGCAGAACCAGTGTCACCATCGTGAGTTTTGTAAGTTTCAATAATACTTGTTTTAATTTCTTTTTCCATTTTATTTATCCTCCTATATGGAAACATTTGCTTTGAACCGAGATAAAAGTTGAGTATTCTAATACCCCAGACCAAAGTACGTTGTTATATTAACATATATTTATTAAAAAGGCAAACGTTTTTATCGATTTTATAAAAAAAGTTCTTTTTTAGCCTTTATTATCTCATTAACTTTGTTAATGTAGGTTAAAACGTCTTTCGGATTACCGTACCTTTCAATTAAATTCTTTTCGGGATATACCCTTTTTGACACCGCGTTTGCTCCGCACGCAACGTTAGAAGAAGTTTCTTCCATTACGTCGATATTATATACGCATTCTTTATTAGGTTTAGAATATCCTATATTTTCAAGGTTGTCCGCAGCGTATTTTTGGCGGTAAATGTAGTATGGATTATAACCGTTTTCTTTAGCGATATTATAAGCGTAATCGGTCATTTTTGAAACTTCGCCAACCGCTAAACGCTTGATTTTATTTTTTAATTCCGAGCCTTTTTTCAAGCACAAAGTATGTACGGTAAAGTTGTCGGGATTAAGTTTTATTATAGTATCTATCGTGTTTTTAAAGTCTTCAAACGTCTCTTCGGGTAACCCTGCAATAACGTCCATATTGATAGTAAAACCGTAACTTTTTGCTAAGTTGTACTTTTCTATAACGCTTTCGGCGGTGTGTTTTCTGCCGATTATTTCTAGCGTTTTATTAGAAAAAGTTTGCGGATTAACGCAAATTCTATTTACGCCGTAGTCTTTTAAAATTTGAAGTTTTTCTTCCGTTATAACGTCGGGTCTGCCCGCCTCAACGGTAAATTCAGTACCCTCTTTTAAATAGGGTTTTATGGCGTTTAAAATTTTAATCAAATACTCGCTTTTAAGAGAAACGGGAGTTCCACCACCAACGTAAACGCTCCTTAAATTTTTTATTGAACTAAAAGAATTATCTAGTTCGTAACAGAGCGCGTCAACGTACTCTTTAACGTATTTACACTTAGAAAGCGCCTCTGATATAAAAGAACAATAGGTGCATTTAGTTGGACAAAACGGAATGCTTACAAACAAATCGTCATACTTACCGTCTTTATCTAAAATAGGCTTTTGAGTGTTTAATATATCTTTAATTACGTTGATTTTTTTATCGGAAACGTAAAAAACGTCTTTTAACTCTTTTTCAAAATCGTCGCCCGCCATATACGCCATTTTAGTTGGACGAATACCCGTTAACGCGCCCCATTCGTAGTTTACGCCGTAGTAATTTGATAAAATTTTATAAAGACCTAGTTTAGAAAAACGCTTTTCGTATCTTTTAAGTTCAAGCAAGTCTTTTACGTTTTTTTCATTAGTAAAATTATACTCTTTACCCAAAAAAACGAACTTGTCATTGAACACCTTTCCGTCGTTTTCTTCTATGTGAGTTATAGATATATCTTCCCCACTAGAAAACATAAATATAACTTCTTCTAAATCTTTTTTGTAATCAAGTCTATTAGTATCTATCATAACTTAAAATTGGGTTGGTTAATTTTTCGTCGTCTACCTTAGTTTCGTCGCCGTGTCCAGGATATAAGGTATAACCCTCGTAACTAAACAGTTTTTTGCAAGAATTTATAAGCGTTTTTGCATTCCCCGTAGGAAAGTCAATTCTACCGAAACTGCCTTCAAACAAAACGTCGCCGTCAAAGATTTTATCTTCTACTATATAACTTACGCTACCTTTAGTGTGCCCAGGCGTAGATATAACCTTAATTTCTATATCGTTAATAGTAAGCGTTTCGCCGTCTTTTAAAGGCGTTGCATCAAAAGGCTTAATATCGTTATTAAACATATACGAAAGATTTAAATTTTCGTCTTTAATAAAGTCGATTTCCCCTTCGCCCATATAGACTTTAACGCCACTATTATAAAACTCGCCCGCGCCCGCAATATGGTCAAAATGACCGTGAGTTAAGAGTATATCGGTAATTTCAAAACCGTGCTTTAAACCTTCAAGTTTTAAAAATCCCGCGTCACCGCCCACGTCTATTGCAATTGCTTTATTCGTTTTTTCATTTATTAGTAGGTAGCAGTTTACCGATAGCGCGCCTACGTTGTATTTTAATAGTTTCATTAATTATTATTCCTAAATACTTCGATAATAGAAGAATCTTGAGTTAAATCTTTAATAAGGTTGTCAATATCTTCTTTATTGTTAATTTTTAAAGTAATATCGAGTATAGCCATATGGTTTTTGTTGTCAATTCTTCCGTTTACCGCCAAAATAAACAAGTTGTTTTTCTTGCAACCGTTAGATACGGTAGCGAGAAGAGGCGCTTCTTCTTCGGCATGAATTCTAAGGTTTACGGTGTAGCCTTCTTCGCCCTTTTTACCCGTCCACGTCGCCTCAAGTAGCCTTTCTGGGTCTTCGTAGCGCATATTAGGACAGTCCATTCTATGCACCATTGCTCCACGCCCACGCGATACGAAACCTACGATTTTATCACCCGGTACGGGGTTACAACACCTAGCAAACCTAATTAGTAATCCATCAACCCCTTTAATAGAAACGTCGCCCGTCGAGTGTACGACTTTACTAGTAATGCTAGTTGGGTAATGAATAACCTTTTGTGGTGATTCTTTTTTGTGGAAATCTATAAGTTTAATTAAAACTTGATTAACCGTTAAAGCCCCGCAACCAACCGCCGCATACATTTCGTCGTGATTAGAAAAAGATAGTTTTTGGCTAAGTTTTTCAAAAGCGGTAGGAGTTAAAAGTTCGCTAAGCGTATAGCCTTTATTCTTTGCCTCAGTTTCAAGCATTTGCTTGCCAACTTTAAGCATATCGTCAGCCATTTCACGCTTTAAAAAGGCCTTAATCTTAGCCCTTGCGCCACTAGATTTTGCAATCTTAAGCCAGTCCCAAGACGGACCTTTACTGTTATTTGAGGTTAAAATTTCAACGACGTCGCCAACGTTTAAAACGGTGGATATAGGCATAATTTTGCCGTTGATTTTAACGCCTACGCACTTGTGACCTACTTCGGTATGAATGCGGTAGGCAAAGTCGATAGCGGTACTGCCTACAACAAGGTTAATAACCTTTCCTTTAGGTGTAAATACTAAAAGTTCAGCGTTGTAAATGTCGTCTTTTATCGACTCTAAAAACTCTTTACTGTCTTTAAGCCCGCCCTGCCATTCCATAACTTCGCGAATCCAAGAAAGCCTTTTATCGAAACTGTCGGCAGATTCGCGCTTTTCTTTGTATTGCCAATGCGCCGCGATACCGAATTCGGCAATGTTATTCATTTCGTAAGTTCTAATTTGAATTTCAAAAATTTGTCCGAAAGTAGTAACGACGGTAGTGTGTAAACTTTGGTACATATTTTCTTTAGGCATCGCGATATAGTCTTTAATTCTACCAGGCATAGGACTCCAACGCTTGTGGATTTTACCAAGTAATTCGTAACATTCGTCAACGCTTTTTACAAGTACCCTAACTGCCGTTAAATCGTAGATTTGCTCTAACGTTTTGCCTTTATTTTTCATCTTTTTATAGATGCTATAAAAGTGTTTTGGCCTGCCGTAAACGTCCCCTTTAATATTACTTTCATCAAGTATTTCTTTAAGTTCGTCAACAACCTTATTGACAAAATTCTTTCTTTCAGAAAGTTTAACGTTCATGTTAATAATCAAATACTCGTACGCTTCGGGGTCGATGTATTTTAAACATAAATCTTCAAGTTCGCATTTAATATTAGAAATACCAAGCCTACCTGCAAGCGGAGCAAAAATTTCAAGCGTTTCGTTAGCCATTCTAAGTTGGCGTTCTTTAGATAAGAAGTTAAGCGAACGCATATTGTGTAATCTATCGGCAAGTTTTATAATGATAACCCTTATATCTTTTGCCATAGATACGAAAATCTTTTTAAAGTTTTCCGCTTGCTCTTCTTCGTGCGATTTAAACTCAATTTTATCAAGTTTAGTTACGCCTTCAACAAGTTCAAGTACTTCGCTATTGAATTCCCTTTCTATATCGCTAGCAGATACGGGGGTATCTTCTAAAACGTCGTGCAAAAACGCCGCCATAATAGTATTGGCGTCCATACTTAAACCTATTAAAATTTGCGCCACGTTAAACGGGTGGGTAAAGTAATCTTCACCCGACGCGCGCTTTTGATTAGTATGAGCCTCTTCCGCAAAGAAGTACGCCTTTTCTATCATTTTTGCTTCTTCTTCGGAATAAATGCTATTTATTTTATTAAAAAATTCCAAATTTACCATAATTATATTTAATTAAAAAGTTCAGTATAAATTTTAGATTCAGTCAAATCTCTTTTTATAGTTTTATCAAGATAAAGTATATCTTTTTGAATTATAAATCCAAGTTCTTCAAAGACTTTACCCGCAAAGGCAAACACTTCAAAAGTAACTGATTTTTCGCTTTTTTGATAAGCGTCAATTAAATTCTTTGCCCCTTTTGATATTATTTCAACAAGCGTTTTATATACGCTTATCATTAAATTTCTATCCTTATTAAAAGTTAGGTCAAAAGCCTTTAAATCTTTATTAACAAAAGTTTTTACGCCTGTATCTAAAAGGCTTAAAGGAGTGTCTAAATGGATAATTTCTTTATATCCGTCAAGTTTATCTTGCGATTTAATACCACCGATTAAAATGGCGTTTTTGCCCGTTTTTTCGGTAAAGTTTACTAAAAACTTACTTAGTTTACTACCCTTTATAAATTCTTTATTCTTAGGGTCGTTTAAAACGAATAATCTGCCAAAGCCTAAACTTTCAGTACTATGTAAAAGTTCTAACGCTTTATCGTTAGTTATGCTTTCAAAATCGTTAGAATTATTACCTTTTGCATTTTCAAGGGCGTTTATTAAAGATAAAGAGTAAATATCTTCTAAATTATATCTAACGTCTATAATCTTTTTAACGAAAGCCTTAGTGTATTCCCTGCCGTTGTAAAGGGAAATATTTGGCTCTACAATCAAGTATTTATCGCTATTTAACGATAGCGTATCATAGTCGTTTATACCGTTAAAATACATATAATCAAAGCCGTCTAAGTTAAAAGAAAGGTGGGAATTTTTGATAATATTTGCGTTAACTTTATTAGCAACCTTTAAAAATATCGGCTTTTTATTACCTATACCGCAAGGCTCGAACAAATTAAGTTCGTTTAAGAATTTTTTAGATAATACCCCTTTGATTTCGCCGTCTATTTCAATAGTTCTTTCAAAATCTTTAAGGTTTGTTTTTTCTCCTATTACCCCGCTTAATTTTTGAGCAAACGCATCTAAATTTTGAGCGCTAACGGTAACGCCCGCGGCTTGAGAGTGCCCGCCAAAACCCAAAAGTAAATCGCCACACTCTTTTATAACTTCGTAGACGTTTACGCCCGCAATCGACCTAGCCGAGCCGTGATAAGCATCCCCGCTTTTACTAAATAGAATAGTAGGCAAATTGTACTCTTCCGAAATTTTTGCAGCAACTATACCGACAAGCCCCGTCTTCCAATAATCGCCCGCAAGTACGATAACGTTACCGTAATTTCCTTTATTTTTTAATTTGTCTTTAGCATCTAAATACAGTTCTTCACATTCAAGTTGACGCTCTACGTTATATTTTATAAGTTTATTAGAAAGTTCTTCAATCTCTTTAAAGTTTTCAGAAAGTAAAAGTTTTAAAGAAGAATAGGCATCGCCCATTCTACCGCCCGCGTTAATTCTAGGCGCAACGCCAAAAGCAAGCGAGCCTGAAGTTATTTCTTTAACACCAGCCAAATTTATAAGTGATTTTAAAGCCTTATTTGATTTACCACCCTTAATAACTTCTAGCCCCATTTTAACGATAATTCTATTTTCGCTAATAAGTGGCATACTGTCGGCTACGGTTGCAAGCGCAACTAAATCAAGGTATTTGTTCGCCCTATCTCCAATAAGCGCGTAAGCAAGTTTATAGGCAACGCCCGCGCCACTTAAACAATCAAAGGGATAGGCTTGGTCCTTTATTTTACAGTTAACAACCAAACATTCGGGCAAAATTTCAGGAATTTCATGGTGGTCGGTAACGATTACGTCTACGCCTAAATCTTTAAGGTATTCAATCTCATCGTGATTACTAATGCCACAGTCAACCGTGATAATAAGGTCAGGAAAATAATTATCTAACACTTCATCGATAACGGCGGTTGATAATCCGTAGCCGTTTTCCCTTTCGGGAACGACGGTAATAGCGTCAATACCGAACTCTAACAAACTTTTATAAAGTACGGTAGTAGAACAAACACCGTCCGCATCGTAGTCGCCGTAAACAACTACCGTTTCTCTGTTTTCCTTAGCAAGATTTATCCTTTCTACCGCGCTAGACATATTTTTTAATAAATACGGGTCGTTAAGGTCAGACTCGGTCGGATATAAAAATCCTTTAACTAAATTAGGCTCAGTATATCCCCTAGCATATAATATCTTTGCCGTTTCTTCGCAAATATTACAAGACGACGATAAATTTTTGATAATATTAAGTTGTTCTTCGCTAAAAGTTTTTTGAGTTATTATCATAGTTTAAATGCAAACGGACGGGATTTTATCCCGTCCGAAAATTTTATTATTTCGCCTTTTCTGTTTTTATTTTTTTGCGCCAACTTTTTTAAGTAAAACCCAAACTGATGGAGCAAGAAGTACCGACGAGAACGTACCGGCAAGCAAACCGAAAATGATTGGGAGTGCAAATTCTTCCATTGTAATTACGCCCATTAACGAACATACGAAAGCAAGAGCCAAAATCGTTGCTAAAGTAGTAATAGTCGTAAGTATTGTTCTAGAAAGAGTTTCCGCTACAGACTTGTTAGCGATTTCCTCGTTAGTAGCGTCTTTCATAGAGTTAAGCGCTTTGTTTTCCCTAATTCTATCGAAGATAACGATCGTAGCGTTGATAGAATAACCAACAATCGTAATTACTGCTGCAATGAAAGTAGTGTTTACTTGAATTTGGAAAATAGTAGTTAACGCAAGCATTATAAGAACGTCGTGCGTAAGACAAATTACCGCTGCAATACCTGATGATAAAGTGAATCTTATAATGATATAAATAAGCATTACAACTACGGCAATAGCAGTAGCCCAAATAGCGTTCTTTAATAACTTTTCAGCAGATGCACCAACGAAATCGTATTCAAAAATAACTTCGTCAAAACCTTCGTTAAATTCTAAAACTAAAGTTTCTACGATATGGCTAAGACCATCTTCAAAGTTGTTTTCTTCAGTACCTTCGATACGTGATTTATATTCCGCTTGTTGAGTAGCGTCGGTTAAATCTATTTTATTCCCGTCAAGAGATAAAAGTAAACCTAATTCTAAAACGGTATTATCATCACCAGACCAACGTTCAGAAGAAATTGTAAAGCCCTTTTCTTTAATAACGTCCATAATGTCCGCCTTAACGTCTTCTTTAATTTCTTGGTGAGTTGCAGCATAGTCGCCAAGGTCAAACTTAACGATAGAACCACCGGCAAAGTCAATACCAACGTTCATTCCTGGAACGAATAACATAACGATGCCAACAACAAGTACAACGATAGGTAAAATTACAAAATATTTAAATTTTTCAACAACTTTTAAATTCTTAATCTTCATCATTTTCAAGCACCTCCTTCTTAAGGTTAAAGAATTTGCTCTTGTTAGATGCAAGATTCATTAAAAGATTTAATATAAATCTCGTTACGACTATAGCCGTTACCATTGAAAGAACTACGCCGATTAAAAGAGTGATTGCAAAGCCCTTGATTGAACCTGGACATAAAATTAAAAGAACGATAGATGCTAAAATAGTAGTAATGTTACTATCTAAAATTGTAACGAACGCTCTTTTAAAGCCGGCTTGTACGGCAGATGCAACGGTTTTACCAGCAGCATATTCTTCCCTAATTCTTTCAAATATAATAACGTTAGCGTCAACCGCCATACCGATTGAAAGAATAATACCCGCAATACCTGGAAGAGTAAGTTCTACCCAAGGAACGATTGCTAAAAATACTATCATAACCGCAGTGTAAATAGTAAGGGCTAAAGATGCGCCGATACCCATTCCGCGATATCTAACTATCATAATAGCAAAGATAATAAGTAAACCCATTAAACCTGCAATTACGCTTGCCTTAAGTGCGTTTTCACCAAGTGTAGCGCTAATTCTGTTTGCTTCGCCTACTTCAAATTCAAGTGGAAGTTTACCAGCCTTAATAACCGCCGCAATACTCTCTGCAGTTTCGTAAGATTCAAGACCTGTGATTTCTGCAGTAGCGTTAGTGATTTGTTCGTTAACGGTTGGTTGAGAAATTATTTCGCCACCAAGTTTGATGTATAACGTTTGGTTTACAAGTTTACCCGTTGCGTTAGAGAATTTAGTAATACCTTCGGTAGTAAACTCTAAATAAACTATAGGCTTACCGTCTTTATCGTAACCACCTTGACAGTCTTTAATATCAGAACCCGTAAGATAAACCGTACCCGCTTCGTCTTCAAAGGTAAGTTCACCAGACGAACCGATAATCTTTAAAACTTCTTCAGGGTCGTCAACTTCAGGAACTTCTACCCTAATCTCTCTATCAGCGCCTACACCTTGAATTGTGATAGTTGCTTCCGTATAACCTTTATTATCAAGACGGCTTCTTAAAATATCAACCGCGCTATCAAACATGTCTTCACCGCTATTATCATCGTAGCCTTCAGCCGCTTTTGGCGTAAGAACTGCGTAATAGCCACCTTTAAGGTCTATACCTAAACCAATTGTGCTACCAATGGAATTGTATTTTAAAGTTCCGTTTTCAATAAATGGAATTCTAAAAGACGCAAAATCCATAACGGTGAGTAACGCCGTTAAAAGCACGATTATTGCAAGTATAATACCAGATTTTCTCTTGCTCATTATTGCCTCCCGAATTATGCTTAAGGCTAAAATAAAAAATATTACGCCTTATTATACATATATACTATACTATTATAAATGTAAACTTACTTTTAGTCAATAATATTTTTGCTTTTTCTTATAAATTTTATTAAATTTATACCTATTTTTTTCTAGAAGGCAATTTTTTAAGAGTATTATTTTTTATTGACGGCAACAACGCCTGCAATTACTCCGACCACCCCGCCAAGCAATATGTCCCAAACCAAACTTAAAGTAATAGATAATTTACAACTTAGCGCGGAAAATAATAGGTTTGAAATTATTATGATTAAAACGCCGAAAATAAAACCTTTTAAAGCCCCCTTTTCACCTTTTATAGAAAAGTAACAACCCAAGAATACCGACACGCATTTTATAAGATAGTTTATAGGTTTTACTATGCCGTTAGGAAGTGAAAAAACCTTTAATAAAAATGCAAAAATTATAATTGAAATAAGAGTAAAAATCAGCGATATAACAACCGCTTTTACCCCGCTAAGTACACTATTAGAATTATCCATAAAAAAACCTCCGCACCCATATTTTATGCGAAGGTAATTTTATTTATAACGAATTTACGCTTTAGTTTCTTCTTTTACTTCCTCTTTAGGTTCTTCAGCCTTTTGACCGTTTACTTTTAAAGAATTTTCTTCAACTGATTTCCAGTAAGCGCGTTTGTCAAGAAGTTTAATTAAAGAGCCTTCAGAGTCAATTACGAAACTTTCGTCTTCGTTAATTTTAACGATAGTACCAACGATACCGCCGATAGTAACGATTTTAGCGCCGACTTTAAAAGCCTCTTCTTTTTTTTGTTCAACTACTGCTTGTTCCTTTTTTTGCTTTCTACCCCTAATAAACATATAGACTAAAATGAGCACCATTAAGCCTAAGAACACGTAAGTACCCCATGGGGTTTGTGGATTAGTGTTTGCTTGACCTTCAAGTAAGTTTAATAAAAACATTTTCTTTATCTCCTAGTTTTTTATTATATTATATCTTTTTTTTACGCTTTTAGCAAGCGTTTATTTAATAATTATACCGTTTAGACCTAAAAGGAAACTAAAACGCCATTATTCGCCGTAATTTTCGTAAAATTCACGGCAGTAGTCTTCAAAATAATCGCCGATAATAGCCTCGCGCATGCCAGCCATTAACTTTGTTAAGAAGGTAATATTATGCAAACTAAGTAGCATACCGCCCATCATCTCGCCGGTGTTTATCATATGCCTTAAGTATGCTTTAGTGTAGTTTTTACAACAATAACAATCGCAATTAGGGTCAAGTGGAGTAAAGTCTTCTTTATACTTGCCGTTTCTAACGACTACCTTTCCCTTACTAGTCATTGCCGTGCCGTTTCTTGCTATTCTCGTCGCTAAAACGCAGTCGAACATGTCGATACCGCGCTTAACGCCCTCAACTAAACAGTCGGGACTGCCAACGCCCATTAAATATCTAGGAATATTAGTTGGATAATGTGGTAGCATTGCATCTAGCATTTCGTACATAACCGGCTTTGGCTCGCCAACGGATAAACCGCCTATTCCGATACCATATTTGGCAAAAGGTATAGTTTCCTTTAAACTTTTAATTCTAAGGTCTTTAAACATATTACCTTGCACGATAGGAAATAGCGCTTGATCTTCGTTTTTATGATGATTATAACACCTTTCTAGCCACGATAAAGTCCTATTCATAGCCCTTGTTGCGTAGTTTTTATCAATTTCGGGCGGAGTACATTCGTCAAACGCCATAATAATATCCGCGCCTAAATTATTCTCAATTTCTATTGCTTTTTCGGGAGTTATAAAGTGCTTAGACCCATCCACGTTAGAGCGGAAAGTAACCCCCTCGTCTTTAATATCGTTGAGTTTGGCAAGCGAAAAAACCTGAAATCCACCACTATCGGTTAAAATAGGTTTTTGATAGTTCATAAATTTATGAAGACCGCCCGCCCTTTTGACAATATCGTCGCCCGGACGCATATATAAGTGGTAAGTGTTTGCAAGAATAATTTGAGCGCCTGCATCGTCTAAATCTTTAGGGTAAACGCCCTTAACGGTTGCTTGCGTACCTACCGGCATATATACCGGGGTTTTAATATCTCCGTGCGGAGTGTGCAACACGCCAGCGCGCGCCCCCGTCTTTTTATCTTGTTTTATTGTTTCAAAGTAAAACTTTTCCATATTTCTCCCGTTTCACGATAACGTCGTGTGTCTACATTGTTTCGGACAGTTTTAGATTTTATATTTATTGTTTAGTTTGAGTTTAAAAGCGAGCAAGACAAGGCTCGCCGTTTTTTAAAAAGTTAAATAAAGTACTTTTTTGGAAGTGTAGAAACAAGTTAGGCAAGGCTCTAAACTTGCTAATTTATGTGCTTTGTTTGTTTCTATAAGCAAGCAAGACAAGGCTCGCTATTTTTTTTAAAGTTAAATAAAGTACTTTTTTGGAAGTGTAGAAACAAGTTAGGCAAGGCTCTTGATTGTTTGGCGGACACAGTAGACCTTGGTGGTCATTGGGGTCGACAAAAATCAAAGAAACGATGCATAACGCCGTTTATACGCTTACAAAAACAAACAAGCGTCGCCAAAAGAAAAAAACCTATACTTGTTTTCTACCGCATATTTATACAAGTTTAAAGTTTCTTCCTTTCCCGCAAATGCAGAAACTAACATTACTAGCGTAGATTCGGGCAAATGGAAGTTAGTAATTAAACTATCAACACATTTAAACTTATAGGGCGGATAAATAAAGATAGACGTATCCCCACTTGACGCTTTCACAAACCCGTTTTCGTCGGCAACCGTTTCTAAAGTTCTAACCGACGTAGTGCCAACGGCAATAACCCTTCTCCTTTCAAGTTTTGCCTTGTTTATAATTTTAGCGTTTTCTTCAGTAATTTCATACCACTCGGAATGCATTTGATGTTCTTCTAAGTTGTCTACTTTTACAGGTCTAAACGTACCTAAACCGACTTTTAATTCAACTGTAGCAAACTCTACGCCTTTTGCCTTTAGCGCATCTATAAGTTCGTTTGTAAAGTGAAGTCCCGCGGTTGGCGCTGCGGCGCTACCTTGATTTTTAGCGTATACCGTTTGGTATCTATCTTGGTCTTTTAACTTTTCGTGAATGTATGGTGGAAGAGGCATTTCGCCCGCCCTTGAAATTATATCTTCAAACACACCGTCAAACTTAAATTTAACGATTCTACCGCCACTTTCAGTCCTTGATAAAACTTGTAAAGAAAGTTCTTCGTTTATAACTAAATTTATACCTTCTTTGGCTTTTTTGCCCGGTTTTACCATTACTTCCCAATCGGTTAAATTGAGCCTTTTTAAAAGTAAAATCTCAATTTTTCCACCGTGCTCGGTATAGGCAAACATTCTTGCGGGTAAAACTTTAGTGTTATTTACGACTAGTAAATCGCCTTTATTAAAAATATTTAAAATATCGCTAAAAACCTTATCTTCAATCTTTTTAGTCTTTCTATCGTAAACTAAAAGCCTTGAACTATCACGTGGATAAACGGGGGTTTGAGCAATAAGTTCTTCTGGTAAATCGTAATAAAAATCGCTTGTTTTTAACATTTTAATTAATCTTCATCAAATAAAGTAGTTTGTTTTGTTTTAACTTCAGGGAACTGATACCCCAAATGTTCGTAAGCCTTTTTAGTGCAAGTTCTACCCCTTGGCGTTCTAGAAATAAAGCCAAGTTGCATTAAATACGGTTCGTAAACGTCTTCTATCGTGTTGGCGTCTTCGTTAACGGTTGCCGCTAAAGTATCAAGGCCAACAGGACCGCCGTTAAACTTTTCAATCATAGATTGAAGTAGCGCCCTATCGGTAGAGTCTAAGCCAAGTTCGTCTATTTCCAACCTAGATAAAGCGAGTTTAGCGTCCTTTTCTAAAATACTGTCGTGACCTAAAACGGAAGAGAAATCTCTAACCCTTTTAAGTAGCCTATTAACTATTCTAGGCGTACCGCGACTTCTTCTACCAATCTCGTCGGCGGCAGTTTTATCGATTGACGCGCCTAAAGTATTAGCAGAGCGCGATGCAATTTCACTAAGTTCGCTAGGCGTATAGAGTTCAAGCCTAAGCATTACGCCAAACCTATCGCGAAGTGGAGATGAAAGCATACCCGCTTTCGTAGTTGCGCCAATAAGAGTAAACTTTTTAAGTGGAATTTGCACACTTCTAGCGGACGGACCTTTGCCTATAATAAAATCGAGCGAAAAGTCTTCCATTGCAGGATATAAAATCTCTTCAATGTTATGATTTAGTCTATGAATTTCGTCAATAAACAACACGTCGCCTTGGTTAAGGTTGGTAAGGATTGCCGCTAAATCGCCCGCTTTTTCAATTGACGGACCGGAAGTAACCTTAATTGAAGAGCCCATTTCACTTGCTATAATATGCGCAAGCGTGGTTTTACCAAGCCCAGGAGGGCCGTATAAAAGAACGTGGTCAAGCGCTTCGCCACGCATTTTAGCCGCTTTCATAAACACCGTTAAATTATCTTTAACCTTGTCTTGACCAACGTAGCCGTCTAAAGATTTTGGGCGAAGTATATTTTCCACTTCATCATATTCAGTTTTGTCGGCATCGACGATTCTCTCTTCCTCGCCGTCGCCAAAAATATCTTGTTCGTCTATCATATTTCCACCTATTTAATAGTTTGAAGGGCTATAGTAATTATAGATTCAATAGTGTCTGCGCCTTGCTCTTTAGCAAATTGTACCGCTTTTTCGCTTTCCGACCTTGAAAAACCAAGGCTAAGTAGAGCAATAACGGCATCGTCAGTTTCAGGATTTGACGCCGATGCGGATTTTTTAGTTGATTTAGGCTCGTCAGGAAGGTCGATTGCCGAAATATTTTCGCGAAGTTCAAGTATAATTCTCTCCGCAGTCTTTTTCCCAACCCCTTTCACTTTAGAAAGAGTTTTACTGTCCGACGACGCAATAATAAAAGCAAGGTCATTTAGTGGCATACTAGAAAGAATTGCAATACCCATTTTAGGGCCTACGCCCGAAACGGATATTAATTTTAAAAACATACTCTTTTCTTCAGGCGAAATAAAGCCGTAAAGATAAAAACCGTCTTCCCTAACGTTTAAATAAGTATAGATTGCACCTTTACCTTGCATTGCAAGCACTTCGTACGCCGAAGCCGAGCAAGTAACTTCGTATCCTACTCCGCCCGTTTCTAAAAGTACCGTGCCGTTAGAGTGATGTAAAACTTTTCCTTGTAAATATCCTATCATAATAACCTACTTAATTTTAAAATTACCGCTTAATCTATTAGTTTGAGAGTGTGTTAGAGCGACTGCAAGCGCATCGGCGGCATCGTCGGGCTTAGGGATTTTAGGTAAATTCAAAAAGGTTTTAGTCATTTCTTGAATTTGGCGTTTTTCCGCCCTGCCGTAGCCCGTTAACGCCTGCTTTATTTGTAGCGGTGTATACTCGTAAAGTTTACCGCATTTTTTAATGCAAGTAATAAGAATTACACCCCTTGCGTGCGCTACGTTTATTGCCGTTTTAACGTTATCGTTAAAAAATAGTTCTTCAAGCGCTATTTCGTCAGGCTTAAACTTGTCTATTAAACTGTTTAAGTCTTCTTCGATAATCATAAGCCTATCGGCAAATTTATTGTCTTTAGGAGTTAATATAACGCCGTAGGCAACGGGCTTTGGTTTTCCGTTTATAACGTCTATTACACCCCAACCAACGGTTGCTAAACCGGGGTCTATACCTAAAATACGCATACTCTCTCCCATTTTAATTTTATACTAATATTTTAATACAAATATCCAATTTAGTCAAGGCTAAAGCAATATAATCAAGTCCATAATTTTGAGCAATAAAAAAAGCGGTTAAAAACCGCTTATTTTATATCTTTAACGTAAGACCTACGCTTTTTGTGATTAACTGCGTCAAAATACTTCCATTGCGCAAGTATTTTATCGTTATTTTCTAAGCATAAGTTAGTTTCACAATATTCAACGTCACCTTGGAGCATTTTCATAATGCCGTCAAGAGCAATAGAGTTAACCCCCCTTGCTTGATACTTAGGAAGTACGCCAATTAAACAAAATTCAATAACTTTAGGATTATTTAACGCATTTAAAACGCGTAGCAAAGTAGGAATAGTAAGCCTACCACCACTTGGTTTTAACGCATAGCCAAGTTGAGGCATACAAAAACCGAACGCAACTACTTCGTCGTTCTCGTCAAGTATCACCATAATCCATTTCCTTTTAATAAAGAGTTTGAATTGCGATAAAACCTGCTTTTTCATTTCTTCCGTAAAAGGTACGGTGCCGTACAACTCGCCATAGCAAACGTCTAAAACGTGAAAAATACCGTCTGCATACTTCTTTAAAAGTTTAGAAATCGATAATTTCTCATCGGCAAGGTGAAGTCTATTTAATTCAAGCGCCCTTTCTGATACCCTTCTAACCTTTTCACTCTTTTCTTTAGGGAATTTTACCTTAAACTCAAGCCAATCAACTTCCTTTTTAAAACCTGCGCTTTCAATAAGTTTAGCATAGTATGGGTAGTTATACTGCTCGGCAAAAGTTTGGTATTCGTTAAAACCCTCGATAAGCAAGCCTTCTCTTTCAAGGTCGCTATAACCAAGCGGACCGCAGAAAGTATCCATACCATTTTCACGACCAAACTCTTCAATCGCTTGAAAGAGTTTTTTAGCAACTTCTTCATCGTCAATACAATCAAATCTAGTAAACCTTAAACGCTTTTCTCCGTGCAACTCGTTATATTGATTTTGAATTATACCCTGAATACGACCAACTACTTCTCCGTCCTTTTTAGCAAGAAAAAACGCGCAATCGCAAGTCTTAGAATATACGTATTTATCGGAAAAAATAGCCATTTCGTCCATATACATAGGCGGTACGAAATAAGGGTTATCTTTATATAATTTTAAAGGAAATTCAACAAACTCTTTCCTTTGTTTTTTTGTTTCTACTTTAATAATTTCTATCATAATTATTAAATGTTCCTTTGTAAAATATAATGCAATACTACTTTTGCATTATACCATACAATTATCCTAAATACAATATTTTTTTATAAAATTTTTACTATTAGTAATTGAAAAACAACTATAATAATAAAATAAAGAATAAAAAAAAGGTTGGAATAATTCCAACCTTTTAAAATTTATTAAATAAATTATTTAATGATTTTAGATACAACGCCTGAACCTACAGTTCTGCCACCTTCACGGATAGCGAAACGAAGACCGTCTTCCATAGCAACTGGAGTGATGAGTGTAACGTCGATAGTTACGTGGTCACCAGGCATAACCATTTCTACGCCTTCTGGAAGTTTGATTGTACCAGTAACGTCTGTAGTTCTGAAGTAGAATTGTGGACGGTAGTTGTTGAAGAATGGAGTATGTCTACCACCTTCTTCTTTAGTAAGTACGTAAACTTGACCGCTGAATTCAGTGTGTGGTTGAACAGATGCAGGTTTACAAATTACTTGACCTCTTTCGATTTGAGTTCTATCAATACCTCTTAAAAGAGCACCAACGTTATCACCAGCGTATGCTTCATCAAGAGATTTTCTGAACATTTCAAGACCAGTGATAACTGAAGTCATCTTTTCAGGTTTAATACCGATGATGTCAACAGGGTCACCAACTTTAGCAACCCCTCTTTCTACTCTACCAGTAGCAACTGTACCACGACCAGAGATAGTGAATACGTCTTCTACAGGGAGAAGGAATGGTTTATTAGATTCACGTTCTGGAGTTGGGATATAAGTGTCAACTGCTTCCATAAGTTCAAAAATACATTTGCATTCTGGAGCAGCAGCAACAGCTGCAGCATCTTCATTAGCCATAGCGAATTCAAGAGCCTTTAATGCTGAACCCTTAATGATTGGTGTATCGTCGCCTGGGAAACCATATTCAGAAAGAAGTTCTCTAACTTCCATTTCAACGAGTTCTAAAAGTTCTTCGTCGTCAACTTGGTCGCATTTGTTAAGGAATACGATGATGTATGGAACACCTACTTGTCTAGCAAGAAGAATGTGTTCACGAGTTTGTGGCATTGGACCGTCTGTAGCAGCACAAACGAGGATTGCACCGTCCATTTGAGCAGCGCCTGTAATCATGTTTTTAACGTAGTCGGCGTGGCCTGGGCAGTCAACGTGCGCATAGTGACGATTTGCAGTTTGGTATTCAACGTGAGAAGTGTTAATCGTGATACCTCTTGCCTTTTCTTCTGGTGCTTTATCAATTTGGTCATATCTCATCTTTTCAGCTGAACCTTGAGATGAAAGTACCATAGTGATTGCTGCAGTTAAAGTTGTTTTACCGTGGTCAACGTGGCCGATAGTACCAATGTTAACGTGTGGTTTAGTTCTGTCAAATTTTGCTTTAGCCATATTTTTGTCTCCTTCAAAAATTATGTTTGTTTTTATTTTTTAAAAATTTTGTTTTTAATAACTAAATTATATAATATTACTCGACTTGTGTCAAGTCTTATTTTAAAATAACCTTAATTATTTAATAAATAATTAGTCGTTATTTCTAGTTGCGCGTTCGCCGATAATCTTTTCAGCAACTGACTTTGGAACTTCTTCGTAGTGGTCGAATTGCATTGTGTAGTTACCACGGCCTTGCGTACGTGAACGAAGGTCTGTTGCGTAACCGAACATATCAGAAAGTGGGATTTGCGCATCGATAACTTTAGAACCGTTTCTATCTTCAGTGCCTTGGATAGTCCCACGACGAGATGAAACGTTACCCATAAGGTCACCGAAGTAATCTTCAGGAGTTACGATTTCAACCTTCATGATAGGCTCTAAAATAACAGGTTGAGCAGTCTTCATTGCTTCCTTGAATGCAAGAGAACCTGCAATCTTGAACGCCATTTCAGACGAGTCAACTTCGTGGTAAGAACCGTCGTAAACAGTTGCTTTAAAGTCTACTACTTCGTAGCCTGCTAAAGTACCGTTCTTAGATGCTTCTTCGATACCCTTTCTAACTGGTTCGATATATTCCTTTGGAATAGAACCACCAACGGTTTCGTCAGCCCATTCAAAACCTTTACCAGGTTCAAGTGGTGTAAATCTAACACGACAGTCACCGTATTGACCTTTACCACCAGATTGTCTCTTGTAGAAACCTTGTGCTTCAACTTCTTTTCTGAACGTTTCTCTGTATGCAACTTGTGGTTTACCAACAGTTGCTTCTACTTTGAATTCACGAAGTAATCTGTCTACGATAATTTCAAGGTGAAGTTCACCCATACCTGCGATAATAGTTTGTCCAGTTTCTTTATCAGTATAGAATTTGAAAGTTGGATCTTCTTCAGCGAGTTTTAAAAGCGCTAAAGTCATCTTTTCTTGACCTTGTTTAGTCTTTGGTTCGATAGCAACTTTAATAACTGGTTCTGGGAATTCCATTTGTTCGAGAATAATTGGGTGAGCATCATCGCAAAGCGTATCGCCAGTTGTAGTATCTTTAAGACCTACGATAGCGCAAATATCGCCTGAATATACTTCATCAATTTCTTCTCTGTGGTTAGCGTGCATTAACACTAAACGACCAGCTCTTTCTTTTCTACCCTTTGTACTGTTATAAACGTAAGAACCTGATGCTAAATGACCAGAATATGCTCTAAAGAACGCAAGTTTACCAACGAATGGGTCTGCTACGATCTTGAATGCAAGACCTGCAAATGGTTCATCGTCAGAAGTTTTTCTAATTTCTTCAGCGCCAGTATTTGGGTTAGTACCAGTAACGTAGTCAACGTCGATAGGGCTTGGAAGGTAATCGATAATAGCGTCGATAAGGTGTTGTACACCTCTGTTTTTATAAGATGAACCGCAAAGAACAGGAGTCATAACCATAGAAATAGTAGCCTTTCTAATTGCCCTTTTCATTTCTTCTTCTGAAAGTTCTCCAGTTTCGAAATATTTTTCCATGAGTTCGTCTTCTTGTTCAGCACAAACTTCCATAAGCGCATTTCTATATTCAGTTGCAATATCCATCATATCTTCTGGAATTGGACCTATATCGAAATCTTTACCTAAATCGTCTTTATAGATAATAGAGTCAAACTTAACAAGGTCGATAATACCCTTGAAAGTATCTTCTTTACCTATAGGTAAACAAATTGGAACTGCGTTAGTATGAAGTCTTTCCTTCATCATATTAACGGCGTTTTCAAAACTTGCGCCGTTGATATCCATTTTGTTAACGTATGCTATTCTTGGAACTTTATATTTGTCTGCTTGACGCCAAACCGTTTCAGATTGTGGTTCAACGCCACCTTTAGCACAGAAAGTTGCTACCGCACCGTCAAGTACACGAAGTGAACGTTCAACTTCTACAGTGAAGTCAACGTGACCTGGGGTATCGATAATGTTAATTCTGTTACCTTTCCAGAAACAAGTAGTTGCTGCAGACGCAATAGTGATACCACGTTCTTGTTCTTGCACCATGAAGTCCATAGTTGCTTGACCGTCGTGAGTTTCACCAAGTTTGTGAGTTTTACCCGTATAGAATAAAATACGTTCTGTAGTAGTGGTTTTACCGGCGTCAATATGCGCCATAATACCAATATTTCTAGTGTGTAATAAGTCGTATTGTCTAGGCATAGTTGTCTACTCCTACCAACGATAGTGAGCAAATGCTTTGTTAGCTTCTGCCATTCTATGCGTATCGTCTTTCTTCTTAACAGAACCACCAGTGTTGTTCATAGCGTCTAAAAGTTCGTTAGCGAGTTTGTCCGCCATTTCCCTTTCACTTCTCTTTCTAGCATTGAGTACAATCCAACGGATTGCAAGAGTTTGTCTTCTTTCCGGTCTAATTTCGATTGGAACTTGATAGTTAGAACCACCAACTCTTCTTGCTTTTACTTCGAGAACAGGCATTACGTTTGCCATTGCTTGATTGAACACTTCCATAGCGTCCTGTCCTGTTTTTTCTTGCATTTTCTTAAAGGCATCATATACGATACCTTGTGCGATTCCTTTTTTACCGTCTAACATGATTTGGTTTACGAGTTTAGTAACAACTTTACTACCGTAAATTGGATCAGGTAAAACGTCTCTTTTAGGAACGTTGCCTCTTCTTGGCATGATTTTAGTCCTCCTTTAATTTTTTTAGGGTTTAACCCTTGTACAGCTATCACACGCTAAAAGCGGTGAACCTTCTGTCGCATTCACGCGACATACTGCCTACAAATCGGGTGCTTTTTAAATGTTTCCGACAAGTAGGATTTTGCTTGTTGTTATCAATTCTTATTTAGGTCTTTTTGCGCCGTATTTGCTTCTAGATTGCATACGTTTAGCAACGCCTGCAGTATCTAAAGTACCACGGATAATATGATAACGAACACCTGGAAGGTCTCTTACCCTTCCACCACGGATGAGTACGGAACTGTGCTCTTGAAGGTTGTGACCTTCGCCAGGAATATAAACCGTACCTTCTTGCTTATTAGTCAAACGTACTCTTGCGATTTTACGAAGCGCTGAGTTAGGCTTCTTAGGAGAAGTAGTTGTAACTGAAAGACAAACACCTCTTCTTTGTGGGCAAGATGCAAGGATAGGAGATTTGCTCTTTTCAGCAGCAGTCGTTCTACCTTGTTTGATAAGCTGGTTAATTGTTGGCATACCTTTACCTCCTTGTAAAATTTCGGAAATATTCAAAAAGCGGTTACCCGCTTAAAGAAGCAGATTTAAAAGTATTAAAACTTCATAGCAGCACAAAACTCGCTTTCCGATAGTTTTTTATCGGAAAAGCGTTTTTTTATGCTAACTTTATAATTTTACCATTAAATTGCGTTAATTGTCAAACGTTTTAACGGTCGTATTTGTTTGTGGTAATAAATTTTTATATTCTTTCGCGCCCGTACCTGCAGGAATGAGTTTACCAATGATGATATTTTCTTTTAAGCCTACAAGGTGGTCTACTTTATTCTTGATAGCGGCGTCAGTTAACACTCTTGTAGTTTCTTGGAATGACGCTGCGGATAAGAAACTTTCAGTAGCGAGAGATGCTTTAGTGATACCTAAAAGTACCCTTTGAACTTTTGCAGGTCTTCCGCCGTTTTCGATAGTCTTCTTATTCTCTTCACGCGCAACTAATTCGTCAACGTGTTCGCCTGGAAGGAAACATGTGTCTCCACTGTCTTGAATAATAACCTTTCTAAGCATTTGTCTAACGATAATTTCTACGTGTTTATCGTTGATATCAACGCCTTGTGAACGGTATACTCTTTGAACTTCGGTTAAGATGTAATCTTCTACGCCCTTAACGCCTTTTGTAGTAAGAATTTCTTGTGGGTAAACTGAACCGCTAGTAAGAACCGTACCTGGTTCAACCACGTCGCCTTCTTTAACTTTAATTTCTGCGTTAAATGGGATTTGGTAATCTTTATTGCCTTTATCGTTTTTAATAACAACGTGTCTGTTTCCGTCTTTATTAACGATAGAAACTACACCGCCAACTTCAGATAATACTGCTTGGCCGTTTGGTCTTCTCGCTTCGAAAAGTTCTTCAATTCTTGGAAGACCCATCGTAATATCGCCCGTTGACGCGATACCACCGGTGTGGAATGTTCTCATTGTAAGCTGAGTACCAGGTTCACCGATAGATTGAGCGGCAATCGTACCAACTGCTTCGCCAACTTGAACGAGTGAAAGGTTACTCATGTTCTTACCGTAACATTTAGCGCACACGCCAACTTTAGAACGACAAGAGAATACGCTTCTAATAAGCACTTTTTCAATGCCCGCTTTAGCGATTTCTTTTGCTTTTTCTTCAGAAATCATAGTGTCGCCAGGAACGATAACTTCGCCTGTTTCTGGGTGAACTACGTCGTTAATAGTAAATCTACCTGAAAGTCTATCTTCTAACGATTCGATAGGTTTATCTTCGCCGTCTACCCTAATTGCAGAAACTTCGATACCCTTTGGAGATTCGCCAAGGGTTGCGAAACAGTCTTCTTCTTTAACGATAACTGAGTGAGAAACGTCTACAAGTCTTCTAGTTAAGTAACCAGAGTCGGCAGTCTTTAACGCCGTATCGGTAAGACCTTTTCTACCACCGTGTGACGAAGTGAAGTATTCAAGTACCGTAAGACCTTCACGGAAACATGATTTAACCGGGATTTCAATAACCCTACCACTTGGGTCAGTCATAAGACCACGCATACCTGAAAGTTGCTTAATTTGGTCGATAGAACCACGGGCGCCTGAGTCAGCCATCATCCAGATTGGGTTGAACTTATCAAGCGTTTTCTTAAGTTCGTCAGTTACGTCGTTAGTTGCTTTAGTCCAAGTATCTACTACTTGTTTATATCTTTCGTCTTCAGTAAGTTGACCACGATTAAATCTTCTTTCAATCTTTAACACTTCGTTAGATGCAGCGTCTAAGATTTCTTGTTTCTTTTCAGGAACGTGCATATCGAAGATAGAAGTTGTAATACAACCTACAGTAGAATATTTATAACCAAGTTCTTTAATATAGTCTAAAGTATCGGCAGCACATTTAGCCGATTTATTTTTAAAGCAACTTTCAACAATCTTTTTAAGGTCGCCTTTACCAACGAGTTTGCTAATTTCATATTTAAGGTAATCTGCAGGAGTTTCTCTCTTAACAAAACCAAGGTCTTGTGGGATTTTTTCGTTGAAGATAATTCTACCGCAAGTAGTTTTAACGATGCCTGTAAATTGTTCACCGTTTGGTAAAGTTACGGTACGTCTTACGTAAATTTCATCTTGAAGAGCAAGTTGTTTAGTTTGGTAAGCCATAATAACTTCATCTTCAGAAATATATGCAGGCGGATTGTATCTTTTAACGTTTTCGTATACTTTGCCGTTTACGTCGCTAGTTAACGTGCAAGATTCAATCTCGCCGTTATCATAGTAAACGATATTAGAAGGAGTTAACGTATCAACTACTTCTAAAGTCTTTGCTTTATCTTTACCTTCCTTTTCTATATAGAATTTATTATCTCTATAAGTAAATTCAGTATAAGCGTTGTCACCATAGTATTTGCCTTGAGCCTTTCTCACGATTGTAAGGTAATAACAACCAAGGACCATATCTTGAGTAGGAGACATAACCGGCTTACCGTCGGAAAGTTTTAAAATGTTGTTTGAAGAAAGCATTAAGAATCTTGCTTCTGCTTGCGCTTCAAGTGAAAGTGGAACGTGAACGGCCATTTGGTCACCGTCGAAGTCGGCGTTGAACGCACCGCAAACGAGTGGGTGAAGTTTAATCGCTCTACCCTCGATAAGCACAGGCTCAAACGCTTGAATAGATAATCTGTGGAGCGTAGGAGCACGGTTTAAAAGCACAGGGTGATCTTTAATAATTTCTTCTAAAATATCCCAAACGCATGGTTTCATTCTTTCAACCGTACGTTTAGCGCTCTTAATATTGTGGCAAGTGCCGTCTTCAACAAGCCTTTTCATAACGAAAGGCTTGAAAAGTTCGATAGCCATTTCTTTAGGAAGACCGCATTGGTGGATTTTAAGTTCAGGACCTACTACGATAACCGAACGACCAGAGTAGTCAACACGCTTACCTAAAAGGTTCATACGGAAACGACCTTGTTTACCGCGAAGGAATGCAGATAAAGACTTAAGTTCTCTTGAACCTGCGCCAGTTACCGCTTTACCCCTTTTACCGTTATCGATTAACGCGTCAACGGCTTCTTGGAGCATTCTCTTTTCGTTTCTGATAATGATATCAGGAGCGCCAAGTTCCATAAGTTTACGAAGTCTGTTATTTCTATTAATAACTCTTCTATATAAATCGTTAAGGTCACTAGTTGCAAATCTACCACCGTCAAGTTGAACCATTGGTCTAAGTTCTGGTGGCATTACAGGGATAACGTCTAAAATCATCCATTCAGGACGAGTGTTACCCTTTCTAAACGCTTCGATAATTTCAAGGCGTTTAACGGCTTTAACTTTCTTTTGGTTAGATTCGTTAGCCGAAATTTCTTCTTTAAGTTCACTAGATTCTTTTTCAAGGTCTACAGCCATTAAAAGTTCTTTAATCGCTTCAGCGCCCATACCTACTTTGAAAGAGCCTTCGCCGTAGTTTTTAACGTATTCAGAGTAAACTGAATCGGAAATAACTTGTTTGTATTGAAGGTCTGTTGTACCTGGGTCTAATACTACGAAACTTACGAAGTATAATACTTGTTCAAGTAATTTAGGGCTCATATCTAAAACGAGACCTATTTTAGAAGAAACGCCTCTGAAGTACCAAATGTGTGAAACGGGAGCGGCAAGTTCAATGTGCCCCATTCTTTCACGTCTTACTTTTGCTTTAGTTACTTCTACACCGCACTTATCGCACACGATGCCCGCGTATCTAATTCTTTTATATTTACCACAGTGACACTCGTAATCCTTTGCAGGCCCGAAAATTCTTTCACAGTATAAACCGTCTCTTTCAGGTTTTTGAGTTCTGTAGTTGATTGTTTCCGGCTTAGTCACCTCGCCGTAAGACCATTGTCTAATCTTTTCGGGAGATGCTACGCCTATTTGAATAGAGTCAAAATTGTTAAGTTCAAACATTTAAATACTCCTTATTATTCGTTATCGTCGTCGAAGTTGCCGAAATCGTCAATATCGTCAAAATCATCAAACATATCTTTAGAGTTGAATTCGTACTTAGAGTCGTTATCAAACTCGTCAAGGTCGCCGAAGATGCTATCAGTATCAACGATATCTTCGTCGATATCATCGTTGAAGTCAAGTTCAACTTCTTCTTTAGCGTTCTTGTTAGCGCCGTCGTTAAATTGAACGTCATCAACGTCTTCAGTAAGGTCTTTAAGCGAAATTTCTTCGTTGTTTTCAGTAAGAACCTTCATATCAAGCGCGCATGCTTGAAGTTCTTTTAAAAGAACTTTGAATGATTCAGGAATACCAGGTTTACTGATATCGTCGCCGTTTACGATAGAATCGTAAGTTTTAAGTCTACCGTTTACGTCGTCCGACTTAACCGTGAGCATTTCTTGTAAGATATGCGCAGCGCCGTACGCTTCAAGCGCCCAAACTTCCATTTCACCAAATCTTTGGCCACCGAATTGCGCTTTACCGCCAAGTGGTTGTTGTGTAACGAGTGAGTATGGACCTGTAGATCTTGCGTGAATCTTATCGTCAACAAGGTGGTGGAGTTTAATCATATACATTGTACCAACCGTTACCCTATTTTCAAAAGGTTCGCCCGTTCTACCGTCGTAAAGTTGAATTTTACCGTCAACTTCACCGTCTGGGTTAACTATATTGTTTTCTTTTAAAAGTTCTCTGATGTCTTTTTCTCTTGCGCCGTCGAATACAGGCGTAGCAACTTTCCAACCAAGTTGCTTACATACAAGACCTAAGTGAACTTCAAGTACTTGACCAATGTTCATACGAGATGGAACGCCGAGTGGGTTAAGCACAATTTGAAGTGGAGTACCGTCAGCAAGGAAAGGCATATCGCTTTCAGGTAAAATTCTTGAAATAACGCCCTTGTTACCGTAACGGCCCGCCATCTTATCGCCGACGCTAATCTTTCTCTTTTGAGCGATATAAACTCTTACGAGTTTACTTACGCCTGGATCGAGTTCGTCTTTATTTTCTCTAGTAAAGATTTTAACGTCTACGACGATACCGCCTTCACCATGTGGAACTTTTAAAGAAGTATCTTTAACTTCCCTTGCCTTTTCACCGAAGATTGCTCTTAAAAGTCTTTCTTCAGGGGTAAGTTCAACTTCGCCCTTTGGCGAAACTTTACCAACGAGAATGTCACCGCTAGTAACTTCCGCGCCAATTCTAATAATACCGTCTTCGTCTAAGTCTTTTAACACGTCTTCAGAAAGGTTTGGAATATCCCTTGTGATTTCTTCTTGACCAAGTTTAGTATCACGGGCTTCAGTTTCGTGTTCTTCAATATGGATAGACGTAAACACGTCGTTTTGTACGAGTTTTTCAGATAAAAGTATAGCGTCTTCGTAGTTGTAACCTTCCCAAGTCATGTAACCGATTAAGATATTTCTACCAAGGGCAAGTTCGCCGTTAGCGGTTGCAGGACCGTCCGCAAGCGTTTGACCTTTAACTACTTTTTCGCCAGTAGAAACGATTGGTCTTTGGTTAAGACAAGTGCTTTGGTTAGATCTTTCAAACTTTTTAAGAGTGTATACTCTATCACTGCCGTCGTCTTCAGTAATGATAATTTCTCTTGCGGAAACGGCTTTAACTACACCGCTTTCTTTAGCGATAATCATTACGCCGGAGTCTTCAGCGATTTTCGCTTCGATACCAGTACCAACGATAGCGTTTTCAGGTTGAATAAGTGGAACTGCTTGACGTTGCATGTTAGAACCCATAAGCGCACGGTTCGTATCGCTGTTTTCAAGGAACGGAATAAGAGCGGTTGCAACGGAAACGAGTTGCTTTGGAGAAACGTCCATATAGTCGATTTCTTCTCTAGGAACTTCAATTGTTTCGTCTTGCTTTCTTGCCGATACACGTTCGTTGATAAAGCAACCCTTTTCGTCAAGTGGTTCGTTTGCTTGTGCAACGATATAGTTATCTTCTTCGTCAGCAGTAAGGTAATCAACGATTTCAGTAACTGCGCCCGTTGACTTATCTACCCTTCTGTATGCAGATTCAATAAATCCGTATTCGTTAACTTTAGCGTAAGTAGAAAGAGAAGTGATAAGACCGATGTTTTGTCCTTCAGGCGTTTCGATAGGACACATACGGCCGTAGTGCGTATAGTGAATGTCACGCACTTCAAACGTCGCTCTTTCTCTGTTAAGACCGCCAGGACCTAACGCTGAAAGTTTTCTCTTGTGAGTAAGTTCGGCGATTGGGTTAGTTTGGTCCATAAATTGAGATAATTGTGATGAACCGAAGAATTCTCTGATTGCGGAACTTACAGGACGTACGTTGATAAGGCTCTTAGGATTTACGTCTTTAGGGTCTTGAGTAGACATACGTTCTTTAATAACCCTTTCAAGTCTTGCAATACCGATACGGAATTGGTTTTGCAACAATTCGCCAACACTTCTAACCCTACGGTTGCCAAGGTGGTCGATATTGTCGATATTGCCGATACCGTGATTAAGGTCGCTATTTATAGAGATAGATGCAACGATATCGTCAACGGTAACGTGCTTGTGGTTAAGTTTTTCAATTAAAGGCTTAATAGTCTTCTTTTGTTCAGAAGTGAGTTTAGAAGGAACGTTACCGCTTTCTAAAATTGTGTAGAATTCTTTACAAGCCTCTACGAATTTTCTACGGATTTCCTTTCTAATTTCTTCATTTTTCTTATCTTCAGGTTTTTCTTCGGCAAGTCTTTCAGCGGTAAGTTCTTCAAAATAGTAAAGGTCGTTAATAGCCGTTTTCATATTTTCGGCAACGTCTTCTACCGCGATAGTCTTAGTCATTTCGTAAATTTCTTTACTGAATTTTAAGTTTGGATAGTAAACGGTATCTAATAAACCGAAAGACCTTGCCCTTGCACCCGTCACCGCTTTAAAGTTTACAGTGTTGTTTGCAATAATTTTATGAACTTCGTTATTTTCAGTAATAACTTTAACTGCGTTGATGCCGCTATTTTGCATTTCAAAAGCAACTTCTTTAGTAATAGTTTCGCCTTTAGAAACTATTACTTCGCCGTCGTCGTTAACGATATCTTCAGCCGAAACTAAGCCTGCTACACGGTTTGCTAAACATAAACGCTTATTGTATTTATATCTACCAACTTTAGCAAGGTCGTATCTTCTAGCGTCGAAGAAAATATTTTTAAGGTGTTGCTTAACCGCCTCTTCAGTAGGAAGTTCACCCGGTTTTAATCTTCTATATAATTCAAATAAACCTTCCGCTTCAGACTTAGCGCTATCCTTTTCCAAAGTCGCCTCGATAAGCGCGTTCTTTTCAAAGATATCTCTAATAGTTTCGTCTTTGCCGAAACCTAAAGCGCGAAGTAAGGTAGTAGCGGCAATTTTTCTAGTTCTGTCTACGTGAACCCAAAGTACGCCTTGCGAATCTTGTTCAAATTCAAGCCAAGCGCCACGGTTAGGCATAACCGTAGTACTATAGAGTTTTTTACCCGACTTGTCTTGTTCGTATAAGTTATATACGCCAGGAGAACGAACGAGTTGTGATACTACTACACGCTCTGCACCGTTGATGATGAAAGAACCGCTGTCAGTCATTTTAGGAAGATCGCCCATGAACACGTCTTGGTCGATAACTTCACCCGTAACTTTATTAACGAGCCTAACTTTGACTTCGAGTGGAACTGCGTAAGTTGCATCCCTATCTCTACATTCTTTTTCCGAGTATTTCGACTTGCCGTTTAAATTATGGTCAAGGAAATATAACTCGTAATGGTCACCAAAGTCGGTTATAGGAGAGAAATCTTCTAAAACTTCTTCAATACCTTCTTCAATAAAGGCTTGATAAGAGTCTTTTTGAACTTCGACAAGATAAGGGATTGGTTGAATCTCTTTAATACTTGCAAAAGTCTTTCTTTCCACGTTACCGCATTTTACCGTCTGTAAATTTCGCATTATTTACACTCCTTTATAAAAATTGTAAAACAACTTGATTATTTTTTAAGATTGCTGTATAATTAGCCCATACAGTTAACCGCTTAAATCGGCTTTCGCCTATAAATGTAATTTATAAGTGTCGAATTTTCGCCCAAATTCCTTAAAAAAGGCGTAAAAAGGTCCTATTATTACATTTTAGCATTTTAACATTATATCTTAACAAAATAAATAAGTCAACGATTTAAAGGCAAAACTTAAAAATTTTTACAATTTTTTTTAGCGTTTTAGGAGTTTTTTATGAGAATCGACAAATTTTTGAAAGTTTCGCGCATATTAAAGCGTCGTAGCCTTGGAAAAGAGGCTTGCGACAGTTCGCGCGTCGTAGTTAACGGAAAACCCGCAAAACCGTCGCATAGGTTATCTATTGGCGACGTAGTTGAAATAACTTTCGGCGCGGGAATATTAAAATTTAAAGTAGTAAATTTAAAGGAAACGGTTAAAAAAGAAGACGCACCTACCCTTTACGAAATTATAGAAGGTTAACAATGGAAAGAATTAAAGTTACAGCAATTATAGCCGCTGCGGGAAAAGGAAGTAGGAGCGGTCTTAACGAAAACAAAATATTTTATAATTTAGACGGCGAGCCCGTCATTTTAAAAACGGTAAAAATCTTCGACGAAACGCCTAGAATTGACGAAATTATAATCGTTTATAGCGAAGGCGAAAAAGAGAGAATTGAGGGGATTTTATCCCCCGTTATTACTAAACCCATTCGCTACGTTTTAGGTGGAAAAACTAGGTTTTTATCCGTTAAAAACGCCCTTTCTACGATAGATAGCGGAGCGGTTATTATTCACGACGCCGCGCGCCCGCATTTATATAAAGATATATTATCAAAGTGCGTAAAGAGCGTTTTAGTCGACGGTAGCGCGGTTGTCGGTTCTACCCCTACCGACACTATTATGCAAACGGATAATAAAGATAATATTATCGAGTCTTTAAGGGTTAATAGGTGGCTTGCAAAAACCCCTCAATGCTTTATGGTAGACAAACTTAAAAAAGCCTACGACCTTGCTGGCGACGGCGAAGGTTTTACCGACGACGCGGGGGTATACTGCGCCTTTATAGGCAAGTGCAAACTTATTAAAGACGATAGCGAAAACAAAAAACTTACCCACCCTTGCGATTTTACTAATTCCACCCCTACTTGCGTTGGCGTTGGCTACGATTTGCACCGACTTGGCGAGAATAGAAAACTTATTTTAGGTGGCGTAGAAATTAAGCACGATAAAGGGCTTATCGGGCATAGCGACGCAGACGTTTTAACCCACGCTATTATGGACGCGCTACTCTCTAGCGCAAGTTTAAGAGATATAGGCTATCACTTTAGCGATAAAGACGCCAAGTATAAAGATATTTCTAGTATGGTATTATTAGATAAAGTAATGGAAATGTTGAAAGAAAAGGGTGTAAAACCACTTTTCGTTTCCGCGGTAATTATGGCGGAAAAGCCAAAACTTATAGGCTATATTCCCGAAATACAAAAAAACCTTGCAAAAGCCCTTTCTTTACCTATTGAAAAGGTGGGAATAACGGCAACCACTCTTGAAGGCATAGGAATAGTCGGCAGAGAAGAAGGCATAGCGTCAAACGCGTACGTTCTATGCTATAAAGAAGGTGATTTATGAAAAAGGCAACTAGTAAATACGTTTGTACCGAGTGCGGTGGAGTAAGCCCTGCGTGGCTTGGCAAATGCCCAGTTTGCGGTAAGTTTAATACGCTTGTAGAAGAGATAGAAACGCCCCCAGTTTTAGGCAAGCAAGCCCCTACCCCAACAACAAGACCAAAACCGCTAAAAGATATAGAAAAAGAGCGTATAGAACGGTTTTCTTCAGGCATTAAGGAACTTGACAACGTTTTGGGCGGTGGTATTGTACCCTATTCTATCGTACTTATCGGCGGTGACCCGGGGATAGGAAAATCCACAATTTTAACGCAAGTATCATACCACGTTTCTAAGACTAAAAAAGTCCTTTACGTATCGGCGGAAGAAAGTTTATCTCAGGTTAAAATGAGATGCGATAGGCTTAATATTTCTTCAGACAATTTCCACGTTTTAAACGAGTGTATGATGGAAAATATCGAAACTTTTATAGATGATTACGAATTTATAGTTATCGACTCTATTCAAACGGTATACTTAAACGCGTTAACGGGTTCGGCGGGTTCTGTCGGTCAAGTGAAAGAGTGCGCATCTAATCTTATGCGCATAGCAAAATCTAAGCATAAAACGGTATTTTTAGTCGGCCACGTCACTAAAGAAGGCAGTATTGCAGGTCCTAAAGTGCTTGAACATATTATGGATACGGTGCTTTATTTTGAAGGCGAGCCACAAGAAAATCTTAAGATTTTAAGGGCGGTTAAAAACCGCTTTGGCTCTTCGGAAGAAGTGGGCGTTTTTGAAATGAGCGAAAGCGGTATTAAGGGCGTAAACGACTATAACGGCGTATTTTTAAGCGACAGCCGTGGCGTATCGTCTGGTAGCGTTGCAACGCCGTCTATTAGCGGTAATAGGTGTATGCCCGTTGAAATTCAAAGTTTGGTTTCTAAAACGGTTTTTGGTATGCCTAGAAGAATGCCACTTGGAATAGACTATAACCGTATGGTTTTAATTATTGCCGTACTTGAAAGAAAAGCCTATCTCCCCTTTTATAATCAAGACGTGTATTTAAACGCAATGGGCGGTATTAAACTTAGCGAGCCCGCAGTCGATTTAGCAATAGCGTTATCGCTTGCAAGCGCCAATAAAAATATACCTATTGACAAAACTTTAACCGCTTTTGGCGAAATAGGCTTAACGGGCGAAGTAAGGGGCGTATCTCAAGCGGAAAAAAGAGTAAACGACTCTATTAAATTCGGCTTTAAAAAAATAATAGTTCCTAAAAGGAACTACGATGCCGTGAAAAAATACGAAGATAAAATAGAAATTATCCCCGTATCTCATTTATATCAGGCAATAAAATTAGTTTTTGCCGACAAACAAGAAGAAAAACAAGATTAAAAAACATTAAAAAAGCGGTGCAACTTGCACCGCTTTTAGTTTTTATTAATTCCCTTTATACCCCCAAACTACAGGACGGTTTGAAGAATTCCAACCACTACTCCAACTGATTGGCTCACTTTCTGCCTTACAAGAAATTGTAAGCAAATAGCAACCAGAGAACGCACCATTACCTATACTTGTCACACTATTAGGTATTACTATACTTGTAAGGGAATCGCAATCATAGAACGCATATTCACCTATACTTGTCACACTGTTTGATATTTCTATACTTTTAAGTGAATCGCAATAAGAAAACGCCCAATCACCTATACTTGTCACGCTGTTTGGTATTTCTATACTGGTAAGCGAAGTGCAACCAGAGAACGCCCAATCACCTATACTTGTCACGCTGTTTGGTATTACTATATTTGTAAGTGAAGAGCAACCAGAGAACGCCCAATCACCTATACTTGTTACACTGTTTGGTATTACTATACTTGTAAGTGAAGTGCAACATTCGAACGCATCGTCACCTATACTTGTCACGCTGTTTGGTATATCAAACGAAGTTGCAGTTTTACCAATTGCGTATTGTATTAAAGTTTTACCATCTTTACTGTATAAATTACCGTCTATTGATTTATAATTTGCGTTATTTTCATCAACCTTTATACTTGTAAGTGAAGTGCAACATTCGAACGCATCACCACCTATACTTGTCACACTGTTTGGTATTACTATACTTGTAAGGGAATCGCAATCATAGAATGCATATTTACCTATAGTTGTCACACTGTTTGGTATTACTATACTTGTAAGTGAAGTGCAATAATAGAACGCCCAATCACCTATACTTGTCACACTGTTTGGTATTACTACACTTGTAAGTGAAGTGCAAGCACGGAACGCATAATCACCTATACTTAAAACAGGTTTATTAAGATATTTATTAGCAATTACAACTTCAGTATCGGTGCAAGTGCCTATGCCCGAAACACATAAGCCTTCTACCCCGCCAATGGTTATAGGCATGTAAACTAAACCTTCACTAGTTTGTTCAGCACCACAAACGGTACAAATATTATTTACGTAATTACATTCACCTAATTCGCCATATTTTTCTCTGCATACTTCACAAGACGCTTTTTCAGTACACGTTGCAGTTCCGCCTTTGTGTTTTTCTACTGTTTGTTTTTCACCACACTCACATTCATACCAATGGTTTTCGGTATCGTACTTTAACGTTTTATAGTCGTGAACGTGTTGTTCTATTTTTTCATAACCGCATAAACAGGTATTATTAACTAAATTATGTGCAACAATGTTAATCTTTTCACCACACTCACATTCGTACCAATGGTTTTCGGTATCGTACTTTAACATTTTATAGTCGTGAACGTGTTGTTCTATTTTTTCATAACCGCATAAACAGGTATTATTAACTAAATTATGTGCAACAATGTTAATCTTTTCACCACACTCACATTCGTACCAATGGTTTTCAGTATCGTACTTTAACGTTTTATAGTCGTGGGTATGTGCTGGCGTTTCAGGTTCACCACATGCAGTAAATATACCCAAAATTAAAGTAAAGGCAAAAATAATAGTTAAAGTTTTAAGTAGAAAATTTTTCATAATATTCTCATTATTGTTTTAAGTAAAACAATTATACCACTATAAAATATATAATGCAAGTAAAATAAAAAACTTCGGCAATTGCCGAAGTTTTTACGTTTTTAGTGTTAATTAGAATTTGAAGATTACAAACCCTGCTGCTGGTACAGTCACGTTATAAGTTTTTCCGTCCACTTTTTCCACTACCGCGTCTTTAACCGCTTGATAGTATACTTCTAAGTTAACGTCTTTCTTAAACTCTACTTTTACAGTCTTATCCGCTTGATTGTGAATAATATCACCGTAATCTAAATCACGTTCGTTGCCTTCGTTATTAAAGATTGTAAGGTAGTTTTGACCATTTTCGTCTTTAGAAATAACGTAGTGTAATCCATCAACGTAGCAAGGCATAATTTCCCTTGCAATTTCTTCAATCTTTTTAGCAAGACCTTCGATATCGCTACTATCTAAAATATTAAGACCTTTACCTTCGTTTGCTTTAATAAATGCGCCTTCTTTAGTTGCATCGATTAAATATTTATACTTTTTAAGACCTTCAATTGGTGTATCTTCATAGATAATATCGAATAAATCGCCAAATCTAGAGTTAGTTAATACGTGACCCTCGTTGCCGTAAATTTCTTCGCCACGAGCAAACGCCAATTTAAGAACGTCTTCAATATGACCAAAATATTTAATTTCTTCTTCAGTAAGTGGGCTTGACATATAATTATCTTTATAATCGCCAAGTTTCCAAGGGGTAAAGATATCAGGAAGTTCAATACAACTATACGTATTTGGCATAACGATTGCAAATGGAATATTTGCCTTCATACCGCGGAGTTTTTCTGCGTTTTTAATAAAGTCTTTCTTAACTTGACCATAGTGAGAAAGTTCAAAAGTTTCCATATTGCTATAACTGCAGTTAAGACCCCATTCTTCAGAGAAGTAATCCGCACCACTCATTAAAGCGTGGTAGTAAATACGGTTTTGTAAAAGCCTTGAAGAACCGCCGTTTTCGCCGTAAGAACTAAAGTCGTCACCGTGCATAGATTGTGGTAAGTACCATTCGTTAGAAGGGTCGTCGTTAAAGCAAGGCATACAATAGCCAATGCCAGGAACTTCACGCCAACATTCGTAGTAAGCGCCCCAAGTTTTATCGTAAACGTTAGCAATACCACGTGCAAGAGCAACCGCTAAACGCATAAGTGGGATTTGACAGCCAACTTCCGGCATAAAAGTCTTCATTCCCATATCGTATTGAATTTTACTTGCTAAGAAATAACTGTCGCAAGGAAGAATGTTGCCATCGGTATCATTCATTCTTCTAGAGAAAAGTTCTTCCATTTCTTTAAAGAATTCTTGATAAGTTTCCGCATAAGTCTTACCTGCGTAATAATCTAAATTATCTTGTGAAAAACTGTGAAGTCTAACGCCTTCTGGAGTCATTGCAGTTTTAGAAAGCATTTTTGCGCCAAGTTCTTCTTTATTATAAGGACCTTTATGGCCCATTACCTTAATAATTCTTGGCCATTCGGCGCGCCTACGGTTTGAACCGCTTTCGTGAAGTTGGAAACCTAAGAACCAATCGCCAAGCATTTCTTTATACTCTTTAATAAGTTCTTTATCAAACTTATAGTCGTGCCAAGTAGTACCGCCGGCAATTCTATCAACGTAAAAGGCGTAGCCTTTTTCTTTTAACATATTGTATAATTTGCCACCCTTTTTAGCAATTTCGTTAAACTTTGCATCCTTAGGCATTGGGAAATCGTGTTGAATTTTAAAGCCGGAATCTTTATTTAACATATCGTTTTTAACTAAACCGTCAAAATACTTTTCATTATAAACGTGAAAAAATTTCATAATCTTCTCCTTAACTAATAAAATTTAGTAATTTTATTGTAACATTATTTAAAAAATTTTACAATACACTAAACTATTCATTTTTTGCACTATATTCCACTTTTTAAAAAATTATATGAAAAAATTATTGCTTTTAAAATTTAAATGTGTTAAATTAAATTTGTAAATATTTTAAGTTTTGGTGATTTTATGGTACTTAATTACAATCCTAAAGATTTAGAAACGTTAGTTTACGATTTTTATAACGCAACGGGCATTAACCTTAATATTTTAGACGCGAATTTCAATATGCTTAAATATGAAATATTTAATCATAACTCTTATTGCGGTCTTGTTCAACAATCAAGTAAAGGCGACGTTGCCTGCAATAAGTCAGACCAACTTTTGCTTAAAAAATGCAAAGAGTCTAGGTCGATGCAAATACACGTTTGCCACGCAGGGCTTATTGATATTGCAATCCCTATTATTTACGATAGTTCTATTATAGGCTATATCATTTTAGGACAAATCAAAGGCGATATGGGCTTTGAAAAAATTAAGGAATACGTCAAAGATTTACCCGTAGATTACACTAAACTAGAAGAATATTATAATATTCTTCCCGTATTTGACGAAGATAAAATTAAAAGCATTTCCGCTATTGCAGTAATGCTTACAAAATACATACTTTTTGAAAATCTTTTAAAGCCAACCCAAACGCAAAGTATTACTAGCGCTATCAACTACATTAACGAAAATTTAAATAAAGACATTACCGTTAGCGACATTGCTAGAGAAGTTCACCTATCTAAAAGTTATTTATATAAAGTTTTCCACAACAACTTTAACTGTACGATAAGCGAATACGTAAATAGAAAGAGAATTGAACAAGCAAGCGCGCTACTCATAGAAACTAACCTTTCCGTTGAAGAAATAGCAAACAAAGTGGGATTTGTCAACATTGCCTACTTTAGTAGATTGTTTAAAAAAACAAAAGGTTCATCACCTCTTAAATTTAGAAAAAACTACGGACTACAATCGCATATTTAATTAAAAATCCCGTTGCGGTTGCAACGGGATTTTAATATCTTATCTAAAAATTTTCTAGAAAATATTTTTCTGCTTCTTCGCACCAAAGCCCGCCATTTTCTTTTACGATTTTATCCAAAATTTTAAACCTGTTGTCGATTTTGCCTAACTTTTCAAAGTCTTCAATGGCCGTTAACGGCAAATTTTTATGAGTGTAAATAAGTTTTTTACCACCTTTGATTTTAGGCAAATTTACCGTCGTTTCAATAGCGCTATCTATCCCCCCGATATGCGTTACCATAACGGACGGATTTATTCGTTTTTCGCCAATAAGCGTAACTATATCGCGTATATCTTCAAGAGTGCTTCCACTCGTTCCCGCAACGTGGTGTTGCGCGTAGTGAACGTTGTAAAAATTAAACTTTGCGCTAAACTTTTTATCGATAGGTCCTGCGAAAAAGTTAAGACAGCCGTCAAATGCTAAAATTTCGTCACCAAGTTCAACAAGCGCTGGAACTGGGGCGTATACGAACACGTCGTCAAACCCACTGCCGCATGTAAACGAAATAAGTTCTTCTTTAGTTGTTGCAGTAGAAAAAACAAGTTCCACACCCTCTTTTTTAGCCTTTTCAGTTGAAAAAATCAACTTTGCCCTATCAATCCTACATTTATCAATATCGGTAACAACAACAAGCGACGGCTTTTTATCGCCGTGCAATGCAATATCGATTGCAACGAGCCCCATAGGACCACAACCTGCTAATATTGCAACTTTACCGCCTTCTTTTATACCTAAAACGGGCTTTAAATCATTATTTAGGTGTAAACTTTGTTTATAGCCCCTTATAACGCAAGATGCAGGCTCTATAAGTGAACCGTTAAAATAAGAATTAGTATTTAATTTAATAAGATAATTGTTTTCAATAATATGTTCGTATACGATAGAATAAGTTGAAAGTCCCCCAATATCACTAAACGAATAACCTATCGTTTGGTTATTATCTAAATAAGATAAAACGGGTGGAACGACCACTATATCCCCCTTTTTATATTTAGACGTCCATTTTTCGCCAACTTCAACTATTTCCGCACAAAATTCATGACCTAAAATAACGGGATTTTCAGCAACGTTATTAGGAACACGCAAATGATTTTCGCCTTGTAATATCGTTTTATAAGTGGACATACAAACACTGTCCGACACTATTTTTATTAATACTTCCCCACTTGTTATTGAGCGCATTTCTATTTCTTCTAACCTAACGTCGTTCGCCCTATGTAATCTAATTGCTTTTACTTTCATAATTTCACCTTAAACCCTATTATTACTACCGAAACTTCTAACCTTTTCTCTAACCACTTCTTTCATACCTTTAATTGCATTTTCATATACGATATAAGGCCAAGTTGAAGGATTACTCATACCATTTAAAGTGTTTTTTAAGCCTTGATTAAGAGCGAATAAAACGTCCGAATAAATATTTATTTTTGTAATGCCGTTTTTAATGGCACTTTTTAATTGGTTAATAGGCGTTCCACTTCCCCCGTGTAAAACGAGTGGAATATCGCAAACGGCAGTAATTTCTTTTAATCTATCTATACGGAGTTCCGGAGTTTTTTGATATACGCCGTGCGCTGTTCCTATTGCAACGGCAAGCGCGTCAACGTTGGTTTTTTCAATGAACTTTACAACTTCACTTGGAATGGTTAAACTTTCGTCGGGGTCGGTATCACTACCCGTTTCGCTAATACTACCTACGCTTGCATTTCCAACGTGTCCAAGTTCCGCTTCAACGCTAATCCCCTTCAAGTGTGCAAACTCTACTACTTTGGCCGTATTTTTAGCATTTTCTTCAAAAGGCAAAATAGACCCGTCATACATAACCGAACTAAAACCACTGTCGACTGCTCTTTTAATAAATTCAAAATCTGTAGCATGGTCTAAATGAAAACAAATAGGAATTGTAAAATGCTCGGATATAGCCTTTACCATTGAAGTTAAATAATTCATATTTTTACCTTGCAAATCTACCCCTAATCCCATTAACAGTGCGGGAGATTTTTCTTCTTCTAAAGTTTCTAATACCGCCGTTAACATTTCGTAGTTTGAAATATCAAACGCGGGAATTGCATATTTGTTCATTTTTGCATCTTTAAGCATTTCTTTTAATGAAACTAACATAATATAACTCCTCATATTGACATAATTATATTGCTTTGATATAATTATAATATTAAAACAAATCGAAATCAATATTTGTTCGAAATGTTTGAAAATAAACATTTTTACAATCAAGGAGTATTTATGGATAATAACGATAGAAAGCAAGATATATTAAACGTATTATATAAATCTGGAAGAGTTTCGGTTAAAACGTTATCTAAAACACTATACGTATCTGAAATGACTATAAGGCGCGACCTTACCGAGATGGAAAAAAGCGGTTATATTAAAAGGTATCGTGGCGGTGCAATTTTAAAAGCCGACGCCCGCGAAATGCCAATAACCGAACGTTTTTTAATAGACGCAAATGAAAAAAAACGTCTTTGCGAATTATGTAAGCCCTACCTTAAAGATAACTTAACTATCTATTTAGATAGTTCTTCAACCTGTTTATACTTAATTCCACTACTTACGCAATATAAAAACTTATTAGTTGTAACGAATTCTGTTAAAGCGTTACTAAACATATCTTCACTGCATATTCCTTGCACTTTAATAGGCGGAGAATATTACGAGCAAGATATGTGTTTAGTAGGCTCGATTGCCGAACAATATGCAAAAGATATAAACATTGACGTTTCTTTTATGACTACCGCCGCATATTCAAACGATGGTATTATTTCCGACTTTGACGTAAGGCAAACGTCGATTAGAAAAATTATAATTAAAAATTCTAAAAAGACCGTTTTTATGTTTGAAAAGAATAAAATAGGTAAAAAATTAACCTATACGTTATGCCGAAAAACCGATAAAAACGTTGATATTATAACTGTAAAATAAACACCCCGCCGCAATCGCGACGGGGTTATTTTTTAATTAAATTCAACGTTTATTACTTTTTTGGTGGCGTTTAAACTATCGTCGTAAGAAAAGCCTTTTGAGAGTAAATACTTGTAACATTTTTGAAAGGTTTTTTCATCTTTTTCTTTATTTTTTACGTATTTTTCGGCAATTTTTAAAGCGGTCTCAAATTCGCTTTCAATCTCCGACAAACACTCGTCAACGTCTAATTTACTAACGCCTTTTTTTTGAAGTTCAAACTTAATTAGTTTTTTACTTTTATTGTTTTTATAGGTAGATACGTATCTATTTATATAGTCTTTATCGTTTACGAAATTATAACTTTTTAACTTTTCTAAAGTTTCTAAAACAATCTCTTCTAAATACCCTTTTTTTATAAGTTTATCTTTTATTTCTTTTTCCGTTTTAACCGACTTAGAAATAAAGTTTAAAGCGCTATCGAAACAAGCCTGAGCCTCGCTACTGCGCTGAATTTCAACAAGGGTGTTTTCATCTATTTCCTGCCCTACTTTTAACCTTGCTTGCATAACGGTTAACAAATCGAGCCCACAATAATAAGCGCCGTTTAAATAGACGCTTACTCTTTTATTATTTTTTGCTTGTGGTTTAAGTTCGGTTATAGTTTTCATTTTTTATAAACTTCGTATTTTTCTTCAATAATTTCGCAAACCGATTTGCCCGAAGACATATCTAGTATTGCAGTTTTAACGGCGCCAGTATCCCCTTTAGGTATAGCAAAAGTTACTGCCACGCCCGTGTCCGTAAAATCGGTAGATATAGGGTTGTTTACTATACCGCTAAAATATTTTAATATTTTAGGATATAACGAAAACGACACTTCTACCTTTACAACGGAAGATAAAACGTACTCTATAATTTCGGCATCGTCAAGCGCATTACACACGCTTTCGCTATACGCTCTAACAAGCCCGCCCGCGCCTAGTTTTACACCGCCGAAATACCTTGTTACAACCGTTGCAACTTTAAATAATTTTCGGTTTTTTAAAACTTCAAGCATAGGCATACCCGCCGTGCCTTGAGGCTCGCCGTCATCGGAAAATTTAACGTAAAAACCGCCCTCGTCGGCAACGTAAGCGTAGCAGTTATGCGTAGCGTCGGGATACTTTGCCCTAACGCTAGACACAAACGCCTTTGCCTCATCGTCCCCGTCAACGGGCATTACCGAACAAATAAAGCGAGATTTTTGAATAATTATCTCTTTTTCGGCAGGTTTTTTTACGCTTAAAAAACTATCTTTCATTATTAAACTAACACTACCTTAAAGTGTACTTTTTTACCTTTGTGTAAAATAAATTCGCCGGCGCTAAGGTATTTTTCTAACGATATATCGTTAGCGTTAACTTTATCGTCGTTAATAGACACGCCACCGCCTTCGATAAGACGCCTTGCCTCGCCCCTAGATTTGCAAATATTTAGGGCAACTAAAACGTCTATTACAGTTTGAGTGTCTTTAGAAATTTCTTTAACGAGCATATTTTCACTATCGCCACCGAAAGCCGCCTTTGCTTGTTTTTCAGCAAGCACCGCCTCTTCTTCGCCGTGAACGAGTTTAGTGAGTTCAAACGCTAAAATTTCTTTTGCTTTGTTGAGTTGTTCGCCTTGCCAATCCGCCATTTTGTCAATTTCTTCAAGTGGAATGAAAGTGAGCATTTTTATACATTTTAAAACGTCTTCATCGGCAACGTTTCTCCAGTATTGATAGAATTCAAAAGGAGAAGTCTTATTAGGGTCAAGCCATACCGCGCCCTTTGCCGTTTTACCCATCTTTTTACCTTCGGAGTTCATAAGTAAAGTAATGGTCATAGCGTACGCGTCTTTAGAAAGTTTTTTACGGATAAGTTCCGTACCGCCAAGCATATTAGACCATTGGTCGTCACCACCGAATTGCATATTGCAACCGTACTTCTTAAATAAGTAGTAGAAGTCGTAAGACTGCATAATCATATAGTTAAATTCAAGGAAAGAAAGACCTTTTTCCATACGTTGTTTATAACATTCCGCACGGAGCATATTGTTAACCGAGAAACAAGCGCCAACTTCCCTTAAAACGTCAACGTAATTAAGTTCTAAAAGCCAGTCTGCATTGTTTACGCAAATTGCAGGGTTTTCCCCTTCAAAACGGATAAATCTTGACATTTGCTTTTTAAAGCATTCAATATTATGTTCAATGGTTTCTTTAGTCATCATTTGACGCATATCAGTTCTACCGGACGGGTCGCCAATCATACCAGTACCGCCACCGAGTAATACTACCGGTTGGTTGCCTGCAAGTTGAAGTCTACGCATCAAGCAAAGCGCCATAAAGTGCCCAACGTGAAGGGAATCGGCAGTTGGGTCAAAACCAATATAAAATTTAGCCTTACCGTTATTGATAAGTTCTTTAATTTCTTCTTTATCGGTAACTTGAGCAATCAAGCCCCTTTTTTCAAGTTCTTCAAAAATTTGCATAATCTACTCCTTTAAATTTCAGAATATATAAATTTTAATTTTTAACAATAAAAAACGCCCTCTATAATTAGAGAGCATAAAACGCGGTACCATCTCTTTTTAGGTAATTTTCGCAAACTACCCCTTAGAAAGTGTATAACACTTAAGCGCTATACCGGGCGCAACCCGCCTAATCCTACTATTATTTCAGACAGTCGCTCCAAAGTGTATTCACGAAATTAGTTTAATGGTTTTTCACCCGCCAACCACTCTCTACGTAAACTAAAAGCGCTACTCTCTTTATCACAGCGTCAATATTATAGAACAAGTTTAACACGGCTAATACTTTTTGTCAACCAAAAAAGTTAGCAAAAAGTTTTAATATAAATAAAAATAATGTAAAAAGCAGTTGCAAATTTTTTTTGCTTTTGGTATACTTATAAAAGATTTATTAAAAATTGAAAAATTTTTTGGAGGAATTATTATGCAATATTCACACGAAGTTATGGATATGGTTTGCGTTGCTAAAGGTCCTAAACACGGTCCTGCTCCAATTCCTGAAGAAGGCAAATGGGTTCAATCTAAAGAAATTAAAGATATTTCCGGCCTTACACACGGTATTGGTTGGTGCGCTCCACAACAAGGCGCTTGCAAACTTACGCTTAACGTAAAAAACGGTATCATCGAAGAAGCACTCGTTGAAACAATCGGTTGTTCAGGTATGACTCACTCTGCCGCTATGGCATCAGAAATTTTACCTGGTAAAACTATTTTAGAAGCGTTAAATACCGACCTTGTTTGCGACGCTATTAACACTGCAATGCGCGAACTCTTCTTACAAATCGTTTACGGTAGAACACAATCCGCTTACTCTGACGACGGTTTAGTTATCGGCGCAGGTCTTGAAGACTTAGGTAAAGGTTTACGTTCACAAGTTGGTACAATGTACGGCACTAACGCTAAAGGTACGAGATACCTTGAAATGGCTGAAGGTTATGTTACAAGAATGGCTCTTGACGAAGATATGCAAGTTATCGGCTACGAATTCGTTTCACTTGGCAAGATGACTGACTTCATCAAAAAAGGTATGGACCCTAACGAAGCATACAAAAAAGCTATGGGTACTTACGGTAGATTCAACGATGCGTTCAAATACATCGATCCACGTAAAGAATAAGGAGGAGCAAAGTTATGGCATTATTTGAAGGTTATGATAGAAGAATAGAAAAAATAACTGCTGTCCTTAAAGAATACGGCATCAATTCTATTGAAGAATGTAAAGAAATTTGTCTTGCAAAAGGCGTTGACTGTGACGATATCGTTAGATCAACTCAACCTATTTGCTTTGAAAACGCAGTTTGGGCTTACACCGTAGGCGCTGCTATCGCTATTAAAGAAGGTTGCACTAAAGCATCAGACGCCGCTAAGAAAATCGGTATCGGTCTTCAAGCGTTCTGTATCCCTGGCTCTGTTGCTGAAAACCGTCAAGTAGGTCTTGGCCACGGCAACTTAGCGTCAATGCTCTTAAGCGATGAAACTGAATGTTTCTGTTTCCTTGCAGGTCACGAATCTTTCGCCGCTGCTGAAGGCGCTATTAAAATCGCACTTAACGCTAATAGCGTTAGAGGTAAAGATTTAAGGGTTATTCTCAACGGTCTTGGTAAAGACGCCGCTATGATTATTTCAAGAATTAACGGCTTTACTTACGTTGAAACTGAATTCGACCCATATACTGAAACTGTTAAAGTTGTATACGAAAAAGCATACTCTAACGGCCCACGTGCAAAAGTTAAATGCTACGGTGCTGATAACGTTCCAGAAGGCGTTGCAATTATGAAACTTGAAAACGTAGGCGTTTCTATCACTGGTAACTCTACTAACCCAACTCGTTTCCAACACCCTGTTGCTGGTACTTACAAAAAATGGTGTAACGAAAACGGCGTTAAGTACTTCTCTGTTGCATCTGGTGGCGGTACAGGTCGTACACTTCACCCAGATAACATGGCTGCAGGTCCTGCATCTTACGGTATGACTGATACTATGGGTCGTATGCACGGTGACGCTCAATTCGCAGGTTCTTCTTCAGTTCCTGCTCACGTTGAAATGATGGGCTTAATCGGTATGGGTAACAACCCAATGGTAGGCGCTTCAGTTGCAGTTGCAGTAGCTGTAGAAAAAGCAATGAAAGCGTAATAATTAAACATAATAAAAATGCAAGTCGCTTGACTTGCATTTTTTATTGCTGTAAACGTTTAAAGTTAACGTTACTAACCGCTTTATTTTATAATTTTTTAAATACTAACCGTTCCGTCAGTACAAGTAACGTAAGTTGCTGGCATGTCTTCATTCCAATTATACACTTTACTTATACTATACCACTCAGATTTTGTTCCTTTATAAGTAATGCTTGTTAAGTTATCACAATCTCTAAACGCACCATCACCTATACTTGTTACGCCATTACCTATTGTTACGCTTGTTAAGTTTCTACAACTAGAGAACGCATACGAACTTATACTTGTTACGCTATCTGGTATTTCAATGCTTGTTAATGAACACCAACCAAACGCAGAATCACCTATACTTGTTACGCTATTTGGTATTGTTACACTTGTTAAGTTATCATTTCCATAAAAAGCATATTTATGTATTTCAGTTATATTACTAGGTATAGTTATATTAGTTTTAGTACCTATGTAGTTAACTAATATTTTATCATTACCATTAGTATAAATAACAAAGCCGTTAGTATCTGTTGTAAATCTGTTTACATAAGTATCATCGCTATTAAATATGCTTACAGCACAATAACCTAAATAAGCATTATCGCTACTGCCTTTTGTTACTTTTATATATGGCGATTTATTTATTACTTCTACTAATTTAAAACAATTCTTGAACGCATCTTCACCTATACTTGTTACGCTATTTGGTATTGTTATACTTGTTAAGTTATCACAATTCAGGAACGCCCTTTCACCTATACTTGTTACGCTGTTACCTATTGTTACGCTTGTTAAGTTATAACAATCTTCGAACGCACTATTACCTATACTTGTTACGCCATTACCTATTGTTACGCTTGTTAAGTTTCTACAACTAGAGAACGCATCTTCACCTATACTTGTTACGCTATTTGGTATTGTTACACTTGTTAAGTTATCACAATCTCTAAACGCACCATCACCTATACTTGTTACGCTATCAGGTATTGTTACACTTGTTAAGTTATCACAATCTCTAAACGCACCATCACCTATACTTGTTACGCTATCAGGTATTGTAAATACAGTAAACTCATATCCACAAATAGGACACTCTCGTACATTATAGTCTATAACCTCCTCGCATTCGGGACATGTTTTTTTAGCGGTAAATTCATAACCACAGTGTATACAAGTTGTTCTTGTTGATGAAACCTTTCCGCCGCAAGACGGACAAATTAATATAGCCATATTTTCTCCTTTTCAAATTCGTTAGAACGGTAAAAAAGTATAGACTTCCTTTTTTTAATTTAGCGTTCTATACGTTACAATATTTGATTGATTTGGCACTTTATTGTACCACTTTTTTATGGCTTTGTAAATTAGTTTATTAATTTTATACTAAAATTATTAAATTTATATTATATTTAGCTTACAAATCAACAATAACGCGTTATAATGTGTTTATCATTATCAAAAATGATGTGTCCAAAGATAAATAATTTCTTAAAAAAATAGATTAAAACCCTAACTTTTTTAATAAATTTATAGTCAATTATTTTTATAAGTTTTCTTCTACGTTGAAATGATGGGTCTTATCGGTATGGGTAACAACCCAATGGTTGGTATGAGCGTTGCAGTTGCAGTTGCTATCGAAAAAGCAATGAAGTAATTAAATATTCTAATAAAGGCTTTTAGGTTTTTCCTAAAAGTCTTTTTTTGTTCTAAAAGAACGCTGGACCTTAATTGAAATTTAAAATCTTTTTAATAATATTTATTAAAATGTTTGACTTTTTTATAAATACATATTAGAATAATACTATATATAAATATTCTGCTAATATATCTACGGATAACAAAGGCCGTAAGTTTCTACCGCACACCTACAAGATGCGACTATTAGTTTTATGGTTTTATAACATCCTATATATTAGCAAGCAAGTTTTTTACACTTGCTTTTATTTATATAAAAAAGCGACGTCACAATATTAGGTTAATTTTAAAAGGGAAAAGCAAACACAAGCAAGACAAGGCAAAGCCCGAAGACAAGAGTTTACATCTTGCCGAGTGGCTTTAACAAAGTATTACGTAGGGTTTCATTTTTACTTTATTAACCGATAGCAGTGACAAAGCCTATTAATATTTAACAAAGGAATTATTATGACTATACTTGAAGAGAAGATTTTAAAAGAAGGCAAAGTGTTAGACGGTGGCATTTTAAAGGTTGACGGTTTTTTAAACCACCGCGTTGACGTGGCGTTTTCTGCCCTTCTCGGCAAAGAGATATACAATCATTTCAAAGACTGCGGAATTAACAAGATTTTAACGGTTGAGGCATCTGGCATCGGCCTTGCTTGTCTAACTGCGCAGTTTTTTAATTGCCCCGTTTTAATTGCTAAAAAAAGTAAATCTTTAAACATATCAAGCGACGTTTACTCGGCAAAAGTATATTCTTTCACTCACAAAACGGAAAATACCGTTTTAGTTTCTAAAGAATATCTTGACGCTAACGATAAAGTCTTAATCGTTGACGACTTTTTGGCTAACGGCAACGCGTGCGTTGGTCTTGTGGAACTAGTTAAACAAGCCGGCGGTGAAGTTAAAGGCGTTTCTTGTGCGATTGAAAAAACTCATCAAGGCGGTCATCAAAGACTTGTTGATATGGGCATTGACGTTTATTCCCTTGCCCGCATTAAAGATATGGTAGACGGCAAAGTTTACTTTATGGAAGATTAATTAGTAATAAACCGCAAAAGCGGTTAAAAAATAAATATACCGTCAAGGTATAGGAGGTACAATATGAAGAAGTTTTTAACTATGTTGCTTACTGTTGTATTAGCGGTAAGCTCACTCGGTCTCTTCACTGCATGTGGTGGAGATGAAGAACAACAAGGTAGCAACGAAAAGATTGCTGCGCTTATCTGCTTACACGGTGAAGGTTCTTCTTACGACAAGAACTTTATCGACGCTTTCAAAGCAGCATGTAAAGCAAAAGGTCTCACTGAAGAACAATACACAATCGTTGTAGACATTCCAGAAGATGAACCAGCTTACGAAAAAGCAGCAGAATTTGCTGACGCTGGCTACAAAGTAGTTTTCGGTGATTCTTTCGGTCACGAAAAATTCTTAATTAAAGCCGCTAAAGAATTCCCTAACGTTCAATTCTGTCACGCTACTGGTACTGCAGGTGGTTTCTTAAATACTGAAGATACTTCTGACGATGCTCCTGCAAACTTCCACAACGCATTCGCATCTATCTACGAAGGTAGATACTTAGCAGGTGTGGCTGCAGGTTTAAAACTCATTGAATTATACGGTGAAGACATTACTGCTGACGAAGCTAAAATCGGCTACGTAGGCGCATGGCCATTCGCTGAAGTTAAATCAGGTCTTACTTCTTTCTACCTTGGCGTAAAATCTATCGTTCCTAACACAACTATGGAAGTTAGATTTACTAATAGCTGGTATGACCCAGTTGCTGAACAAACTGCTGCCGAAGCTTTAATTCAAGGTGGTGCTAAACTCGTTTCTGGTCACGCTGACTCTTACGGTGTTCCAACTGCTTGTAAAAACGCCAACGTTCCTAACGTTTTCTATAATGGTACAACTAACGAAGATACATTCGTTATCGCATCAAAAATTAACTGGCAACCATATTTTGAACATATGCTTGACGGCGTTATGGTAGAAGGTAAATCAATTGAAAAAGATTACTGTGGCACTTTAGAAAACGGCTCTGTTCAAATTACTGCTCTTGGTAAAGCTGCTGCAGAAGGCACTCAAACTAAACTTGACGAAGTTAAAGCAAAACTTATGTCTGGCGAAATTAAAGTATTTGACTGCGCTACTTTCACTGTAAACGGCGCTCCACTTACTGAATACCTTGCAGACGTTGTTGACACTGGTGACTTTACTGGCGAAACTAACGTTGTTAAAACTGAAGGTGGCAAAACTTACTTTGCTGAATCTGAATTCCGTTCTGCTCCTTACTTTGACCTTATCATCGACGGTATCACTGTAGGCGCTGACGTTGTTACACCTGTTAAATAAAATTCAAACTAAAACTTTGGGCGGAGTTATTTGCTCCGCCCTATAATTTTATTATTAAAACACTAAAAATAAATTTGGGAGAACTATCGTGAATAATAGCGTTGCCCTTGAACTAAAAAACATTACGAAAACGTTTGGCAAAGTAGTTGCCAATAAAAACGTTAATTTAACACTTAATAAAGGTGAAATTTTATCAATCCTTGGCGAAAACGGCTCTGGTAAAACCACCCTTATGAATATGATTTCGGGTATATACTACCCTGATGAAGGTCAAATCTTTATAGGTGGCGAAGAAGTTATAATATCTTCCCCTCAAGATGCTTTCAAATATAAAATAGGTATGATACACCAACACTTTAAACTCGTTGACGTATTTACCGCCGCCGAAAACATAGTGCTTGGCGTAAATGACAAATTTAATCTTAAAGAAGTAAACTCCCGTGTTGAAGAAATCGCTTCAAAATACGGTTTTGAAATAGATGCTAAAAAATACGTTTATAATATGGCGGTATCTGAAAAGCAAACGGTTGAAATTATTAAAGTTTTATACCGTGGCGCAGATATCTTAATTCTTGACGAGCCTACCGCCGTTTTAACCCCGCAAGAAACTCAAAAACTCTTTGACGTTTTAAGAAAAATGCGTGAAGACGGTAAATCTATTATAATAATAACCCACAAACTCAACGAAGTTATGGAAATTTCCGACCGCGTTTCTATTCTTAGAAAGGGCGAATACGTAGCAACGGTTGACACTAAAGACACTAACGAAAAAGAACTTACCGAAATGATGGTCGGCAAAAAAATCGACCTTAAAATTGAAAGGACGGAAACGGACTTTGATAAACCACTCCTTGAAATTAGAAATTTATCAATCAACGGTGACGACGGTTCTAGAAAAATTGAAGACGTAAGTTTTTATATCCGTGGCGGAGAAATTCTTGGCGTTGCAGGTATAGCGGGTTGCGGTCAAAAAGAACTTTGCGAGGCAATTGCAGGACTTAGAAAGATTGAAAACGGCGCAATTTGTCATAAGGGCGAAAGCATCGTAGGTCTTCCCGCAAAAGAAATTATCGATAAAGGCATTTCTATGAGTTTTATTCCCGAAGATAGACTTGGTATGGGTCTTGCCCCTAACTTCTCTATTACGGATAATATGATGCTTAAAACTTATAACGACAATAAAGGTCCTTTCGTAGATAGAAAAACCGCTAGAAAGAACGCGGAAAACTTAATTAAAAAACTTGAAATTGTTACCCCATCAACAGAAACGCCTGTTAGAAGATTATCTGGCGGTAACGTACAAAAGGTACTTGTTGGGCGTGAAATAGAGTCCTCCCCTAACGTTATAGTAACGGCGTACCCCGTTCGTGGTCTTGACATAAATAGTTCGTACGCAATTTACAACATTTTAAACGACCAAAAGGCAAACGGCACGGGTATTTTATTTATCGGCGAAGACTTGGACGTAATGCTTGCCCTTTGCGATAAGATTATGGTACTTTGCCACGGCAAAAATATGGGTATTGTTCACGCCAAAAAGACTACAAAAGAAGAACTTGGTCTTATGATGACGGGCTCGCTTGACCTTGCAGAAGTTAAAAACAAAGAATACGGTAAAGCAAAAGATAGCCACTTAACTGAAAAAGAATGGAATGAACAACAAGCAGAAAACGAAAATAAAGGAGGTAACGACAATGGCTAATAATAAAACTATTCACGAACCCCTTTTACACATCGTTAAAAGAGACAATATATCAATAGCAAAGAAAATTTCAATTTACGCTATTGCCATTTTAGTTTCTCTTCTTCTTGGCGGTATTATTTGCTCTATCGTTTCCCCTCGTGGTAACGTAGGTAAATTCTTCACTTCATTATACGAAGGTTGTTTTGGAACTAAGAGAAAAACTTGGCTTTTCTTTCAAGAATTTTCACTTTTACTTGCCGTTTCTATGGCGCTTATCGTATCGTTTAAAATGAAGTTTTGGAACTTGGGCGCTAACGGTCAAATTTTAATGGGTGGTCTTGCATCTATTGCTTGCTCTTACTATTTAGGCGGTAAAATAAACGAATCTCTATTAATTGTTTTATGCGTATTATCAAGTATGTTAGCAGGCGCAATTTGGGCGGTAATTCCCGCTATTTGTAAAGCATTATGGAACACTAACGAAACCCTTTTTACTTTAATGCTTAACTACATTGCGTCGGGACTTGTCAACTTATTTATAGCAATTTGGGTAACGGGTGGTTCTGGTATCTTAAATCCGCTTGCTTATGGTAAATTACCTGAGATTTATAACAAATATTTACTTATAGTTTTATTCGGTATTATAATTACAATAATAATTACTATTTATTTAAGATATACTAAACACGGCTACGAAATCTCTGTTGTCGGCGATAGCCCAAATACCGCTAGATATATAGGCATCAACGTTAAAAAAGTTATTATTAGAACTTTAATTTTATCGGGTATTATTTGTGGTATCGTAGGTTTACTTTTAACAAGTGGTATGTCAAATAATATTAGTGCCGATAAAGCAGGTAACCGTGGTTTTACCGCTATTATGACTACTTGGCTTGCCAACTGTAATCCACTTTTCGCAATAGCAACTTGCGGACTTGTTGTATTTATCACTAAAGGTATGGAAATGGTTAGACCAACTTTCGGAATGCTTGACGACACCATTTCAAACTTAGTTATTGGTATAGTTTACTTCTTTATTATCGCTTGCGCTTTCTTTGTTCAATATAAGATAGTATTTAATGCTAAAACTACTGCTATATTAAATAAAATTGCAACACCGTTTATTTGGGTATACGATAAAATTAAACTAGGCGTTTTATTTATAATAGAAAAAATAAAACCTATCTTTAACAAAATAGTTAAAAAAGAAAATACTGAAAAGGAGGATAAATAATATGGTATCACTTTTAGCAAGTGCAATTGGCTTTATGCCTTTCTTCCTTTTTGGCTGTACGGGTGAAATTATTACCGAAAAATCAGGTCACTTAAACCTTGGTATTCCCGGTATTATATGCGCCGGTGGTGCGGGTGGTTGTTTGGCTGTTTCTATTTATATGAATTCAATTAACGGCGCTACCCCGAACTATATTTTACTTATTTTAATTTCTATTATCGGTGCGTTTTTACTTGCAGGTTTGCTTGGTTCTATCTACGCATTTTTAACGGTATCTCTTAAATGCAACCAAAATATTTCCGGTTTAGCGTTAACGACTTTCGGTACGGGGTTGACCCAATTCGTAATGAAAAACTTTGTTGATATAAACGATATTTCAACTGCTTCTACTTTATTTAAATTAAACCTTCCGTTTGCCAATAGCCTTGGTTGGTTTGGCGAAATATTCTTATCTCACGGAATATTGGTTTATATTGCTACCGCCATTGCAATAATTACGGCTTACGTCCTTAACAAAACTAAAATCGGCTTACACTTACGCGCCGTAGGTGAAAACCCTGCTGCTGCGGACGCCGTTGGCATTAAAGTAGATAGATATAAATACCTTGCAATTTTAATCGGCTCAGGAATAGCAGGTCTTGCAGGATGTTTCTTTATATTAGACTATATTCAAGGTGGTTACGATAGTTATTATATTATGGAATCACTTGGTTGGCTTTCAATCGCGCTTGTTATCTTTACCCTTTGGAAACCTAACTTTGCAATAGTAGGCTCAATTATTTTCGGTGCATTATACATTTTACCTAACGCGAATATCGTTGCATCTATCACAACTCAAACTGCTATTAAAAAAGTAATAGAACTTATTCCTTACATCGTAACAATTTTAGTATTGCTTTTCATTAGTATATCAGGCTCTAAAAAAGCCCAACCACCAGCATCGCTTGGCGTTAACTACTTTAGAGAAGAAAGGTAATAAAAACTTAAAAACAAACGAAAAACCGTGCTATAGCACGGTTTTTTAATTTATTGTTCGCTTATTATTTCGCCATTTTCTATTATAAAATGCTTTGCGTTTTCAATAGTTTTCAGTTCGCTTGTAAGTTCAGTACAAGTGATAATTGTTTGAATGTTTTTAATTCTATCTATAAGCCTACTTCTACGCTTTTGGTCAAGTTCCGAAAGCGCGTCGTCTAATATTAAAACGGGGTATTCGTTAAACCTATTTTTGAAAATTTCTAGTTCGGCAAGTTTTAATGATAACGCCGAAGTTCGTTGTTGACCTTGCGAACCGTAAATTCTAACGTCTTCACCAGAAATTTTAATTTTAATATCGTCGCGATGCGGTCCAACGCTTGTATAGCCTAAAATTATATCCTTTTCCACCCTTTCGGTCAGCGCCCTTAACAAACAATCTTTAACGTTATATTCGTCTTCAATATATCCGCTTTCAAGCGAAATTTCTAAACTTTCATTCCCGCCCGTTATAAAACTATGCGCGTTACTCGCAAAAGGCTTTAACATTTTGATAAAATCTAGCCTTTCCTTAATGATAATTTCGGCGTATTCTGATAGTTGCGCGTCCCAAAGCGGTAGAGTTTCGTAAACCACTTCTTTATCGGGGTTTTTAAGCAAGTCGTTTCTTTGCTCGATAATTTTGCGGTATTTTTGAAGGGCGTAGAAATACCTTTTGCTCATTTGCGAAAGAGATATATCCATAAACCTACGCCTATCTTCTGGGCTTTCTTTAATAAGTTTTAACTCTTCAGGGTTAAAAAATACCGAGTTTAAGTTGCCCATAAGTTCGCCAATTTTTTTAATAGGTACGCCGTTTACTAAAATTTCTTTATTTTTTTTGTCCGAAAATTTTATATCAATTTTAACGTCCCCGTAAGAAGAGTTAGCAACGCCCGATATAGTAGCGCTATCGCTACCGTATTTAATAACCTGTTTATCACGAGTTGCGCGCGGAGAATAGCCCGTACAAAGATAAAAAATAGCCTCTGCACAGTTGGTTTTACCTTGAGCGTTATCACCCGTTAAAATATTAATACCGTTAGAAAAACTAAAACTAGCCTTTTCATAGTTGCGGTAATTTTGTAAAGTTAAATTTTTTATATACATAACTACTACTTTGAAATTGTTGATTTTTACTTAAACTTATTGTATAATGATTAGTGCCATAATTGTAAAACAATTATCGCTTTTATAGTATATCATACTTTCTAGATTTTTGCAAAATAATTTTAAACGGAGAATACAAATGGAAAATTACGAAATAATTTGGAAAAAGGCGTTGCCTATACTTGAAAATTCAATATCGGGGATAAACTATACAACGTGGATAACCGCGCTTACCCCTATCGATATAAAAGGCACGAAACTCGTTCTCCTTGCAAAATCGGAAGTACACGCGGGAATGGCAAGAACAAACCTTAAAAAAATAATCTTATCTACTCTGCGCGAACTTGATATGGGTGTAACGGAAATTGAAATTTTCGTAGGGAACGATAAAGAAGAATATCTCTCGCGCGAGCCTGAGAAGGAAAACAAACCCGCAATAGAAAGCGCGCCAATCAACCCTAACTACACTTTCGACAGTTTCGTCGTAGGCGAATCTAATAGATACCTTTACGCCGCGGCAAAAGCCGTTTCTGAAGAACTTAGCACAAGTTACAATCCCCTTTTCATTTACGGCGCGTCAGGGCTTGGCAAAACGCACATAATGCACGCTATTGCCAACCACATTAAAAAAACTAGCCCTAAAAAGAACGTCGTTTACGTTACTTGCGAACAATTCACTAACGAACTTATAGATAGAATTCGTTTAGGTAAAGCCTATTCAACGGATATTTCCGATTTTAGGCAACACTACAGAAACGTTGACGTGTTGATTATTGACGATATTCAATTTTTATCTAAAAAACAATCGACGCAGGAAGAATTTTTCCACACCTTTAATGCTTTATACGGCGCAAACAAGCAAATTATCTTATCTGCCGACGTAGAGCCTAGCAAAATCGCCCTTTTAGACGAGAGGTTAAAAACTAGATTTGAAGGCGGTCTTAAAGCGCAAGTTCTTCCACCTGATATCGAAACGAAAATCGCAATTTTACAAAAGAAGGCGGAATTCAAAAAATACGTACTCAGTTTAGACGTTGCCTCCTTTATTGCCGAAAACTCCGGCGATAACGTAAGAAATTTGGAAGGCTTACTCAACAAAGTAATATTCTCCGCTATTCTTCACGAAGCGCCTATCACCTTAGAACTTGCTACCGACGCGTTAAGAGATAGCATTTCTACCGAAAATAAAGAAAGTATTACGACTACTAGAATTATCGACGTTGTTTGCTCTTTCTACAACGTTAAAAAGGAAGACGTTTTATCTAAAAAGCGTAACAAAGAACTAGTAGAACCAAGGCAAATGTGCGCTTATTTAATGACTGAACTTATGTCTATTCCGCTTGTAACTATCGGCCAAGCGCTCGGCGGTAAAGACCACGCTACGATTATTCACTCTAGGAATAAAATAGCCGAACTTATGAAAATTAACGACAGAATTGAAAGGGATATAAACGACCTTAAAAACCTTATAATGAAAAAATAATATGGAAAATTACTATTTAGAAGGTAATTACGACGCCGTAGTTATAGGCGCAGGACACGCTGGCTGTGAGGCGGCGCTTGCGCTTGCAAGAACGGGTCGCAATACCGCATTACTTACAATAAATTTAGATAATATCGCCTTTATGGCTTGTAATCCGTCTATCGGTGGTACGGCTAAAGGTCATTTAGTTCGCGAACTTGACGCGCTTGGCGGTGAAATGGGCAAAGTTATTGATAGGACTATGCTCCAAATTAAAATGCTCAATCGCGGAAAGGGCGTTGCAGTACAATCACTTCGCGCGCAAGCGGATAAAAACCTTTACCATCGCGAAATGAAAAAGGTTTTAGAAGAAACGGAAAACTTGCGTATTTTACAATGCGAAGCAACGGATATTTTAACCGAAAACGGTAAGGTTACGGGCGTTGTTACTAACTATAATTCCCTTTTAACTTGTAAAACGGTAGTTATAGCAACGGGCGTTTACTTAAATAGCGACATTATTTCGGGCGATTATAAAAAATTCTGCGGTCCTAACGGATTCCAAAACGCAACGGAACTTACTAAGGCGCTTATTCGCTTAGGTTTTAACGTGCGCAGGTTTAAAACGGGTACTCCCGCTAGACTTGATAAGAGAAGTATTGATTTTTCAAAATTCTCTATCCAAGAAGGCGAAAAGGACGTTTATCCATTTTCTTATATGACAAAATCTCTTCCCGAAGAGCAAACGCCTTGTTATCTTGGCTACACGAATAAAACTACGCACGATATTATTTTAAAGAATTTAGACCGCTCTCCGTTATACAACGGCTTTATTACGACTACGGGCCCTAGATACTGCCCTTCTATCGAAACGAAAGTCGTAAGGTTTAGCGATAAAGAGCGCCACCAAATCTTTTTAGAGCCTGAAGGCGCTGATACTAACGAAATTTACGTTCAAGGTATGTCGTCGTCTATGCCGATTGACGTGCAACACGCAATGTACCGCTCTATTGAAGGTTTTGAAAACTGCGTTATTATGCGTTATGCTTACGCAATAGAGTACGATTGTATCGACAGTTTAGACCTTAAACCATCGCTAGAGTTTAAAAAGGTAAAAGGTATATTCACCGCGGGTCAAATTAACGGTACAAGCGGATATGAAGAGGCGGCGGTGCAAGGTCTAATTGCGGGCTTAAACGCGTCAAGATATTTGGATAACAAGTCTCCGTTAGTTTTAGGTCGTGACGAGGCGTATGCGGGCGTTATGATTGACGACTTGGTTACTAAAGGCACGGACGAACCTTATAGAATAATGACTTCACGCGCGGAATACCGCTTAATACTCCGCCAAGACAATACCGATGCAAGGCTTACCCCTATCGGTCGTGAAATGGGGCTTGTAGACGACGCTAGGTGGGAAGTTTATTTAAATAGGCGTGAAATTACTAATAAACTTCGCGAAGAAATAAAAACCGTTATTCCTTATAAAGAATGTAAAGAGTTTGTTGAAAGTTTGACGATAGGCGAAGTTATTAAACCACTTTCTTACGCCGATATGATTAGGCGTGGTATTCCTATTAAGGCGATAAAAGAAAAATATAACGCATTTTCTTACTGCCCAAGTGACATTTTAGAAACGGTAGAAACGGATATTAGATACGAAGGCTATATCAAAAAAGAATTTGATAATATTAATAAATCTAACAAACTTAAAAATAAAATTTTAAACACCGATACAGACTATATGCAAATTGAAGGTCTAAGGGTTGAGGCAAGGGAAAAACTTAACGAAGTTAAGCCTGAAAACCTTGACCAAGCCTCTAGAATTCCAGGCGTTAACCCCGCCGATATTGCAGTACTTATGGTATGGTTAAAAGGAAAAAATGGAAAACAAAACTAACGAACAAGAAAAAAAGCCCTTAACTGAAGAAGAAAAGAAACTTTTAGAAAAAAAGAAAAAACAAAGGGCGGAAACAAGCAAATTTAAAGCGAAATACTTCGAGTATTACGACGATATTAAAATAAGCGATAGGCAGGATTGGTAAAATGATTAAACACGTTGTATGTTTTAAACTTAAAGATAATAGTGACGAGCAAAAGGAAAAGGCAACTAACGTACTTATGAGTATGATAACTAAAGTTCCTACAATTTGGGGAATTGAAGTTGGTCAAGATATTTTAGGCTCTAAGCGTTCTTACGATATTATTTTACAAGTAGTTGTTGAAAGTATGGAAAAATTAGAAGAATATCAAAACGACCCATACCACGTAAACGTAGTTAAAAAATATATGCACGAACACGTTGAACGTTCCGTAGCGGTAGACTACGAAATAGACTAAAATGAAAAAACTAATTTTAGTTGCAGGCCCGCCTGCGTGCGGTAAAACATACGTTGCTAAAATTATTAGCGAAAAGTTAACTTGCGTAGTATATCTTGATAAAGACGATTTGTGCCCTTTAGTTCATCGCATATTCGACCTTTCTAATCAAGCGTTTGATATGGACGGTGAATTTTACACGTCTAACGTAAGGGACGTAGAGTACGAAACGTTAATAAATACAGCGCTATCTACTTTGCGCTTTAACGATACCGTTATCGTTAACGCTCCCCTTTCTAAAGAACTTAGAAACGTTGATTACGTTAAAAATCTAAAAGAAAAGGTCAATAATTTATGCGCTAAACTTATAGTTATATGGGTTACCGCTCCACTTGAAGTCGTTAAAGAAAGAATGCAAACTAGAAACGCCCCGCGCGATAAGTTAAAATTAAAAGATTTTAAAGGCTACGCTAAAAATATTAACTATAACGCCCCTACTAATCTTTTAGAAGAAAGCGCAGTTGATAGCCTTATAGTTTTTGATAATGGAAACGAGTTATCACTTCAAAATTCTTTATCGAACGCTTTAAAAATTCTAAACTAGGTAAATATTATGATTAATAAACAAGAAGTCATAAAAGATATTGACAAATATAAAATAATAACTATACTTCGCGGTCTTACTAAAGAACAAGTTCTAAAAACCGTTGACGCTATGATAAAAGGCGGAATAAAACTTGTAGAAGTCACTTTCGACCAATCGGGCAAAATTAGCGAAGAAACTACCGCCGATAGCATAAAGGCAATAGCCGAAACTTTCAAAGGCAAAGTAAGGGTTGGCGCGGGTACGGTTATGACGGAAAAACAAGTTGAACTAGCCTACAATGCAGGCGCGGAATTTATTATTTCGCCCGACTGTTACGAGCCCGTTATTAAAAAGACCCTATCACTTAATATGGTATCAATCCCCGGCGTTTATTCCCCTACGGAAGCGGCTAATTCTTATAGATACGGCGCGGACTATGCTAAATTATTCCCTAACTCGGAACTTGGAATTTCTTACCTTAAAGCGATCACCGCTCCCCTATCTCATATAAAATTTTTAGCGGTTGGCGGTGTTAACGCGGACAATATGCTTGAATATTTAAATGCAGGCGCTAAAGGCATAGGCGTTGCAACGAGCATTGTCGACAAAAAAGCAATTGCACTTGGCGACTATGATAAAATTACCGAACTTGCCAAAAAATTCACAAGTCAAATTAAGTAAAATCTAAAACCGCCATTTTTTTGGTGGTTTTAATTGTTTTTTGATAAAAAACATTAAAATTCAACCATTTTTATAACAAAACAACTAATCGTTGAGCAAAATTTAGTTACAACCGCAAGTTTATTTAGTATAATAGAAACATAAAAAACATTACGGATTTATCCGACACAAAAGGAGTAATTTATGAATTATGGTCATAGGATTGCAAAACTTAGAAAAAGCAAAAATTTAACCCAAGCAGAACTTGGTTCTAAACTTAACGTTACCGCGCAGGCGGTTTCTAAATGGGAAAACGATTTAAGCGAACCAGATATTGAATCTATTAAAAAAATGTGCGAAATTTTTGAAATTTCGGTTGATGAGTTTTTAGGCGTTTCTAAACCTGAAAACGATACGAATGAACAAGAATTTTCATTAAACACTTCAGATATAATTATAGGAAAGTGCGCAAAGTGCGATAAGGCGGTAGGTCCTAATGAATATAAATATTTAAAATATAGATACGTACCACAAAGCATTTTAAATAAAGTTGTAAAAACAGAAGAAGACAATATCTATTGTAACGAATGCCACGACAAAATTTTGAAAATTCAAAAGAACGAGCAATTAGCCCGCATAGAAGCAGACAAACAAGCAAGAGCGGAAAAGAGTAAAAAGACTTTGAAAAAACTTGCTATAGTTGGAATTATTACAATACTCTTATTATCAGCCATTATAATTGCCCTTTACTTTATCTCTCCTAATTTAGAAACGCTATTATCGTCCATCTTTATTTTGGGCGGGATTATTACAACTATTATTCTATACGTATGGGATACTTTTATCGTGGACGTATTTGGATTCTTTTGTCGTTCCTTTAAAGCGCCATTCGGACTTATATTTGACCTTAGTTTAGACGGTATTATATGGTTTTTAACCGTAAAACTTGCTCTTTGGATAATAGGTGGAATATTATCGATACTATTCTTTATTTTAGGATTATTCGTCACCTTTACTTTATCGTTAATTACTTTCCCATTCATTGCAACATATAAACTTATAAAATTATTTAAATAAAAGAGGAACTATTATGAAAAAATTATTAACGTTATTTGTAACTATTTTATGTGTAATTTCTATCTCGACTAGCCTTATTGCTTGCGGAGACACGCCTACCCTTAAAGACATTACGGGCGTTAACTTTGTAGGCGCAACGTACGATTACGACGGCAATGAAAAAACTTTATTGATTAAAGACAGTTTACCAAGCGGTATAACTGCAACTTACTCAAACAATAAAGCAACTAACGCTGGCGAATATACGGCAACCGTTACCTTAAAAGGCGCTGGCTATAAAGATTTAACTTTATCCGCTACTTTAACAATTAATAAAATTTCTTACGATATGTCTAACGCTAAATGGGACTACGAAGAACCATTTATCTATGACGGTACTGAAAAAAGCGTTAACGTTATAAACTTACCTAACGGAGTTAGCGTAAAAAACTATACTGACAATGCAAAAACAAACGTTGGCAATTACGTAGCAACTGCTACTTTTAATTACGACGTTACGAATTATTTAGAACCAACAATTTCACCTTGCAATTGGTCAATCAATTCGGAAGAAGGCGGTAACGAAAACCAAGGTGGTAACGAAAACCAAGGTGGTAACGAAAACCAAGGCGGTAACGAAAACCAAGGTGGCGGTCCACAAATCGACTTAACGGGATTAGCAGACAAGGTTATTTCTTCTTTTGGTAATACCCCTTCCCCATGGTCCTATTTCCCTCAAACTTTTGCTCCTGAAAACAAAGCGGTATCTAACGTAATTAATTATAACAATTTTGTTGACGTATCTTCAATTCCAACAAACGGAATTGGTAAACAATTAAACGTAGTATACGGCGTACTCAATAAATCTTCAGTAGCGTTATCGTACGTTTCTAAAGTATATTCCGTTTTAAATATAGTAAAGAGTTTATATACTAATTTCATTGACGAAAACCCCGAAGAATACAAAAACTTTAGCGGTACGGCGGGTGGAATTAACTTTACACTTATTTTAACTGAAGAACAATACTTAATAAATGCAAACGTTTCGTCAGTTTCCGTAACAATATATTCAAACCTTGCCGATAAAAACTACGGTGCAAAAGTGCAACTTACCCCAACTACTATTTTAAAATATACCGTTGGCGAAAGCAATTTAACTATTGCTTTAGACGTGTTAGATACTTCTTCTACTTTAATAAACCTTGAAAGAGATAGTAAAGGCGTAACCGGTATGGTATATGAATATTTAACGCTTGGCGACAAGCAAATTACTGCTACAAGCGCTATGATATCGGTTAATTCTACACACACTACCTTAATTGGTACTAAAGGAGATTTTATTCCTACAAGCGTTAGTAGAAACTGTGAAGTTTATAGAAACTCTGACGGTAAACTTGTAGGTACTGAAGTTAGAGAAGAAGTTGAAGTTGCAGGACTTACCGACACTTATAATACTTTATGGTACAATTTATATAACGTAACAGGCATTAATTCTATTAAAAAACTTGATGAAATGAACGGCACTAACGCCGATACTATTTATATTAACGGCTCTAGTGATACCATTCACACTAAACTTGGCGGTTTAACCGCAGGCAAAAAAGCGGGATCTAGGCGTTTTGATATAGAATTTAAAAAGATGTATTTCTATCAATATAATCAACAAAAAGAAGAGTATGAAGAAGTTTCAATGGAAATACCTATGATTTTTATACAAGAAGAATTCCTATCAAGTTTTGAAAGCGACTTCTACGATAAAAACAAATCCGCTTTAACAGGTGCAGTTACACTTAACGCTACAAGCGCTGATAAAAATGCAGTTAACTATGGTTATTACACCTTACTTACAGAATACGACAAATTAAAAGATGCGGTAACGCATAAACAAATTACCGATTACTGCAAACAATAAAACAATAAAAAAGACTAACGATTTCGTTAGTCTTTTTTTATTTAAAATTACTATTTAACGCGGTAGCCCGTCGTCGTTACAGTTGCGGTTAAATTACCTAAATCGTCGTAAACGTCTACGCGGTAAACAACCGTCGTTTTGCCGTTTTTAATACAGTTTGCTTTTGCTATTAATCTTTCCCCTTTAGCGTTAGATAAAAAGGAAATGTCAGAGCGTAGCGACACGCAACCCATATTCTCTAAGTTAGATGCAACCGCAAAGGCAAAGTCGGCAAGCATAAAGTACACCGCGCCCATAACCGCGCCCATAGCGTTTTTGTGTAACGGAGTTATATCTAAACTGCAAACCGCGTAGTTTTCGCCAATCTCGTCAATCATCGCGCCGTTTTCCGTTGCAAATTTATCGCCGTAAAAAATTTCTCTAACTTCTTGTAAAGTTTTTTGCATATTATTTACCCTTGTTTTCCTCGTTCTTTTTTTCCATATACTTATTAAATTTAGTAGCAAAGAAGAATACTGCGACAACTAAAATTGCGCAAATTGCAATAAATATTACCCAATGCCAAATGGAAGTAAACTTATCAAAAGGAACGATAGATAAACCGAAAATTATTGTAAATACGCCAATTCCCCTACCAAAAACAACCGACGGAATAAACCACTTTAAATCCATTTTAAGTGTGCCCGCAACCATTACGATAGCATCGTCTGGAAACATAGGAAACATCATCATAAGTGGAAAATAAATTTTACCTTTAACGTTAAGTAAATCAGACGCCTTTTCGCAGTCTTCTTCCCCTAAAAGTTTTTTACAAAGGGCGTAACCGCCAAATCTTCCAAGTAAATACAACATAAAACTTGAAAGCATAACGCCCGAAAACGCTACGATAAAGGCAATTACGGGGTTAGGATAAAGCGTTTGAAGTAAAATTATAAACGCCATTGAAGAGCCCGGCACGAATGATAACACCGACGTTACTACTACTTGTATTATAATTATTAAAATACTTCCGTACCAAGAATTTGCAAAAGATAAAAATAGTTCTTGGTTAAGTTGAATACCGTCGTCATAATAAACTACGCCAAATAAACTTAAAATAATAGTGCAAACTACTGAAATTGCAACCATTATAAGTAAAGTTAAAAGTATTTTGCCTATTTTTTTTAATATCTCGTTAGAAATTTTCATTTTTAATAACCTTTTATTTTTTTAAAATTAACCTTCTACGTATGCTTTAGGAAGGCCGTTAACGTATCTCCAACCATCTTCGCGATAAGTATCGCTATAAATATAAGTTTTGTAATACTTAGTACCTATAACTGTCTTTCCATCATAAATATCTACAAGTCTATTCCACTTTTCGTGCCAAGTGCCGTTAGGCTCGCCCTCTAAGTATATTATTAAATCTTCGTTTACACGGCCGATTAAGTCGTATCCTACTTTTTGTACGCTTTTAGGAACTATTATATATTTACATTTCATAGCACTCCTAAACGCGTTGTATTGAATTTCTGTAATTTGACAGTTTTTAGGGAAGGTAATTTTTTCTAAACTTACGCAAGCCCACATAAATTTAGATTGAATTAATGTAACCGTTTCAGGGAAAGAAATATATTTTATAGAATCGCAATATCTAAAGCAAAGTTCGGGCGCAACCGTAATTTTTGTTTTATCAAAGTTTACAACTTCTTCTAAAAGAGTGCAACTTTCAAACAATAACGGACCCCAATAATTACATTCGGTATTCTCACTAAACGTAACTTTTTTTAAACTTTCGCAGTAGCGGAATGCCTCTTGCCCTAAGGTTTTAACTGATGACGGAATAGTAATTTCAGTTAAGCCGGAATTGTGGAATGCAAAACCACAAATACTATTTAACCTATTATCATCTTCAAAAGTAATAGTTTTAAAATTTGTTTTATCTAAAAACGCCTTAGAGTGAATAGCCTCGCAGTCTTTATGAACTTTTACGTCTTGGGCGTCTAAACCGTCGTAAAGTATAGCGTAAGGATTATTAAAAGTTCCTATATAATTTACGCCCTCGTACTCGGTCGTCTTTAAAGCAGTACACTCTTCAAAAGCGTAATCGCCTAAGAATTCAATTTCGCCTTTATAATTAAATTCTTCAAGCGCTTTACATTTTTTAAATGCTGAACCACTTATTTTTAAACTGCAATCATCTTCAAAATCGACCTTTTTAAGCGCCGTGCTACCGTTGAACGCCGAAGAGTTTATAACTTTAACGTATTTATGGATTTTTACCGATTCAACACCTTTAAAATTAGATAAATAGTTAACACCGTCACCGATTTCAGATACCTTAACACCTTGATAATGCGTACCGATAACAATATCCGTTTCAGTACAATCTTTTGATAATCCTATAAAAACAGCGTACCTGTTTTCACCTTGACCGTAAACTTGATATCGTAGCCCCGCCGTGCCTTCAACAGTATGCTCAGGCGGATTATTCCCACCGCCACCAGGCGTTTCAGTTTCACCACAAGCAACTAAACTAATACTAGATAATGAAAGTATTAAACTTAAAAATAAAATAAGTAATTTTTTCATCATAATCCTTATAATCCTTTAATGATAAATTTATTATTTTTAATTGTAACATATAATATAATTTCTTGCAATAAAAAAACTTGGTTTTTGTAAACCAAGTTTTAATATTTACACGTCTAAATTGACAATATCTTCTAGCGATTCTCTTTTTACTGCAACGTAATCTTTTTTATCGTTTATCATAACTACCGCAGGGCGCGCAATTCTATTATAGTTTGAACTCATAGAATAGTTATAAGCCCCAGTCGTTAAACAAGCGATAACGTCACCGCGTTTAATCGTTTCGGGCATTTTAACGTTTTCTTGAATAATATCACCGCTTTCGCAACATCTACCAACGATAGACGCAGTCATTTCCCTACTAGCGTTCATATCGTACGCGGGAAGTAAGGTGTAATCCGCTTTGTATAATGCAAATCTAGGGTTGTCCGTCATACCGCCGTCAACCGAAACGTAGTTTTTATACCCTTTAATTCTCTTTACCGTGCCAACGGTGTATAACGTTATACCGCTATCGGCAACGATACTTCTACCCGGCTCAAAGAAAATACTAGGCATTTCAATTTCAAGCGCTTTTACCGTATTTTTAATATGCTCTGACACCAAGCGGATATTAGACTCGATATCCATATTAGGTTGACTTTCAATATACCTTACGCCGTAACCACCACCAAGGTCTAAAACTTCTGTTATAAAGCCTAATTTTACCTTCATATCTTTAATAAAATTAAGCATTACGGTAGACGCCATAATATACACGTCACTATCGAAAACTTGCGAGCCAACGTGACAATGGAAACCCTTTAAATCAACGCCTTTTAAACTAACTGCAAGCCTAGTAATTTCTTCCGCTTGCCCAGTTTCTATCGCGCTACCGAATTTAGAATCGACTTTACCGGTATTAATTGCGTCGTAAGTGTGTGGGTCAATACCCGGCGTAAGCCTTAATAAAACCTTTTGTTTTACGCCGTTTTGCCTTGCAATTTTATCAATGACTACAAGTTCTTCTTCATTGTCAACCACAAACGTCCCAACGCCGTTTTTTATGGCGTAATCTATATCTTCGTCCGTTTTGTTGTTAGAGTGGAAATAAGCGTTTTTAAGTGGAAATCCCGCCCTTTTAGCGGTAAATATCTCTCCTTGAGAAACGACGTCAATTCCCATACCCTCTTCTTTCATAATTTCGTATATTCTCTTAAAAGAAAGGGCTTTAGACGCATACAAAACACCGCTACTTTCGCCAAAATATTTTTTAACGGCTGATAAATAGGTTTTGCATTTGTATCTTATTCTCTCTTCATCCATCAAAAATAGCGGAGTGCCGTATTTTGTGGCAAGTTCAACGGTACTTACGCCTGCAAAATTAAGTACGCCGTTATCGTCTATGGATAAGTTTTCACAAATTAAATCTTTGTTTTCCATTTTAAAGTAATCCTGCTCTTAATTCTTCGGGGGTTTTACTAGATAAATCGCTTGGCGCTAAATCGAAAATGGTTTTACAGCCAACTTCTCCCCTTAAACTCATTTTATAAATAGCCCTAGCCACCGCAACTAATACGTTGGCGGTAAACTCCGGGTTAGAATCGAGTTTTAAACTGTACTCTATAACGTGTTTATTCTCGTTATTTATGCCCGTTTTACCCGTTCTTATAACCTTGCCACCATGCGGAATACCGCTATGATTAAGGTCTAATTCTTCCTTTGTAATAAAGGTAACCGTCGTATCGTAGTCTGCAAAATAATTAGGCATAGTTTTAATTTCGTTTTCTATGCGTTTAAGGTCCGCGCCTTCTTTTGCAACGACGTAGCATTCCCTTAAATGTTTTTCTCTAGTTGTTAAATTAGGCTCTTCGCCAGTGCGAACACTATCTAACGCGCTATCGATAGGAACTGTGTATTGCTTAGCATCAAGTACCCCGTCAATTCTTCTAATTGCATCAGAGTGTCCTTGACTTACCCCTCTACCCCAAAAAGTATAGTCTTTGCCGTTAGGGAGTATTGCCTCCGCATAAAGCCTATTAATTGAGAACATTCCAGGGTCCCAACCGGCAGAAATTAATGCTATTTTTCCGTTTTCTTTAGCGCTTTTATCAACGTTTTCAAAATGATTAGGAATTTTAGCGTGAGTGTCAAAACTGTCAACCACGTTAAAATCCTTTGCTAAAGCAGGGGTCATAGTAGGCAAATCGGTTGCGCTACCACCGCAAATAATCAATACGTCAATATCCTTTTTGTATAAATTAAGGTCGCTAGCGGGATAAACCTTAGCGCCCGTTAACGTCGTAAGCGTACTAGGGTCACGCCTTGTGAAAACCCCAAATAAACTGATATCTTTAGCGTTTAAGATAGATACTTCTACCCCTTTGCCTAAATTGCCGTAACCGTAAATTGCAACGTTCATAGTTTAATTATCCTTTAACATATCTTTCATATTGTAAATGCCCGCAGGTTTACCAACCATATATTTAGCGGCAACGAGCGCACCTTCGGCAAACAACGCGCGGTTATGCGCCTCGTGTTTTAAAGTAATAGTTTGGTTAGCGGTACATAAAATCACTTCGTGCTCGCCAACTACGTTGCCCATTCTAATCGCGCTAATGCCAATTTCTTCAGGCGTTCTTTTGCATTGACCGCTTCTGCCCATTTTTGCAACTGCGTTAGTTCTAACTTCTTTTAATTCTTCGTAGAGCATTAAAGCAGTACCGCTTGGCGCGTCAATCTTTCTGTTGTGGTGCTTTTCAATAATTTCAATATCCGCGTTAGGCATAGCAGACGCCGCCTTTTTAGCAAGTTCAACGAGTAACGCTACCCCTACCGACATATTTGCGGTATAAAAGATTGGTGCTTTTTCGCCCGCTTTATAAATAAGTTCTTTTTCTTCGGGGGTGTGACCCGTGGTTGCTAAAACTACGGGAATATTATTTTTTGTAGCAAAGTTAAGTAAACTTTCAGTTAAACTGTGGTGCGAAAAGTCAACGATACAGTCAACGTCGGTTATAGCCTCGTCAAAAGACTTAACGCATTTAACTTCTTCGTCCCCTTTAGCAAAACAGTCAACGCCCATTACGACTTCAGCGCCTTCGTAGTTTTCTTTAGCAAGTTTATAAACTTCACGGCCCATAAAACCGCAAAAACCGTTTAATAAAATTTTCATAAATCACCTTAAATTAAATTTTGCTCTGCCATTAAAGCATACATTTTTTCCGCTTTTTGTTCATCCATAGTAGTAAGTGGTAATCTTACGTAATTATCGCAGTAACCCATTTTAGCAACCGCCGCTTTAACAGGAATTGGGTTAACTTCACAAAATAGCGAATCAATAAGTGGTAAAAGATCAAGTTGCATTTTAAGCGCCCCTTTAACGTCGCCGTCAAAGTATTTTTTGCACATTTCACTAGTTTCGTAAGGCATAATATTAGATAATACGGAAATAACGCCCTTACCGCCAAGTGATAAAATAGGAACGATTTGATCGTCGTTACCAGAGTATATATCCATATCGTCGCCAACGAGCGATGCAAGTTTAGCAACTTGAGAAATATTACCGCACGCCTCTTTAATAGCAACGATATTTGGGTGTTTTGCTAAAACCGCAGCGCTTTCCGGCGTTAAGTTACAACCAGTTCTCGATGGAACGTTGTATAAAATACAAGGCTTAGTACTAGCGTTAGCAATAGCCGTGAAAGATTCAATTAAACCCTTTTGCGTTGCCTTGTTATAGTATGGAGTAACAAGTAACATAGCGTCTGCGCCAATTTCGCAAGCGTATTTAGTAAGTTCAATCGCGTAAGCGATATCGTTAGAACCCGTACCTGCAATAACGGGAACGCGACCGTTAACCTTTTCAACGGTAAACTTCATAACTTCTTTATGTTCTTTATCCGATAAAGTAGAGCCTTCGCCCGTAGTACCAACTGAAACGATAGCGTCAATGCCCTTTTCAATTTGGAATTCAATAAGTCTTGCTAAACTATCGTAATCTACACCGTTAGCGTTAAGTGGTGTTACAAGAGCCGTTGCCGCGCCTGTGAAAATTGTGTTTTTCATAATAAAATCTCCTTTACTTATTATTATATAATAATGAATTGATAATAATTCTATTTAGACTAGTTCTTGATGTGTTTAACGAAGTATTACGCAGTATTTCTCTTTTACTAGATAACCTTTGACTTCTAGACTACGTAACAAAACGTTTAATTAAAAAGGGGGCGTCAAATACAAGTAAGACAAGGCAAATCACGAAGATAAGAGTTTACATCTTTTCAAGGGGTTTAACGAAGTATTACGCAGTATTTCACGACTACTTTTATTAATAAGTTTTGTGAAGTAGTCATAACATATTAAAACGGGATAGCATATAAACTATCCCGTTAATAAATTTTTATTAAAAACTGAATAGCCCTCCGCAAAATTGCGACAACAGTCAAGATATTATCCATACTGCCAGCAAGATAACCGCCACCTTATCTAACTTCGGCACTCATTCCCTTTCTTACACGGTTTTGGCAACCATATAAAGTGTAATACTCTTTAATAAATGCGCCTCTATCTCATTTCTTATTAAGTTGTGATTATTTTAACACCCTTTTAAATACTTGTCAACAAAATAATACCGCTTTTTGACTATTTAGTAAAATTTTCTTTACTTGGCTACCGGATATTCGTTGCAAAGTAATCTATAAGGTGGCTCGTCTTCCTCAATTTTTGGAAAACGACCAACGGGTGGACTAAACCTATTATCCGTATTATCATCGTTGCACTCGCTAACTTCCCCAAGTAATACGTTGCCCGTACCCTTTTCCACTTCAAAATCATGATATAAATATTGTTGAATATGTATGCTTTCGCCTGGTTTTAAACGAATTTGAGTACCTGCGGGAACTTTATAAGTCCTTCCGTCAGTATTAACGGTAACTTCACTTTCGTAATCTACTTCTTCATTTGGCAAACTGTTATAAACCCTTATTAAACAATTTCCGCCACCTCTATTTATAATATCTTCCGTTTTAGACCAATGGAAGTGATTGCAAGCGTATTGTCCTTCTTTTAAAAACAATAATTTTTCAGCGTACACTTTAGGGTATTTATCCGCCATTTTCTTGTTCCCGTTTCTTATAGTAATTAAAGAAAAACCCGTTTTGTTAAAATCGCCAAGACCATAGTCGGTAATATCCCAACCAAGCATACAATCTCTTACTTCATCGTATTCGTGACCAATATTTTCCCAATCTTTTGGTGTAAAATGGCAAAATGGTGGCAAATAGCACTTGTGCTTTTCGCACATTTCTTCTAATTCTTTTAACGCTTTATTTATTTCTGAACGTTTCATACTTATCTCCTTTAAAATTATAATTTAACTGCACCTTTAAATAAGGTAGTTTCCGCACCCTTTTCGTTTGCCTTTACCATTGCCTTTTCAATATTTTCTACCGTAAATTCCACGCCGTCTAAATTAGCAAGTAAAGTACCGAAGAAAGCGTCGCCAGCGCCTGTCGTATCAATTGGCGTTACCTTTTTAGCGCTAGCAACTAAACCTTTATTATCGTTATAAACGTACATACTGCCTTTACTGCCCATAGTTATTAAAAGTAAAGTACCCTTTTTATAAACGGCGTTAATAGCGTCTTCTAAATTATCTTTACCTGTATAATCTAAAATCTCATCGTCAGAGAATTTTAAGATATCCGCGCTAGAAACAAACGGTTTATACGCTTTAATAGCATCTTCAAGCTCGTTATATAAATCCATTCTAAAATTGACGTCAAAACTTAAAAGTTTACCTTGCTTTTTAGCCATTTTAACGATCTTTTTAGCAAACTTTACTCCGTTTTTTTCAGAGAGCATTAACGAGCCTAAATGAACTATATTATAATCACTAATTGAAACGTCACTTATATCTATATTATAATCGGCGGTATCGTGGCGGAAAAAGGCAAAATCTCTTTCGCCGTTATTTAAGGTAACGAAAGCAAGCGTAGTATTTCTAACCGCATCCGTTTGAACGGTTAAACTGTCAAACCCAAACTTGTTTGCTTCCGCCTTTAAAAAATTACCAACGGGGTCTTTGCCGACCTTGCCAACAAATCCTACCTTTGCGCCCGCTTGCTTTGCGTTTACCGCAACGTTAAAAGGCGCGCCACCGATAAACATTTTAAGGTTTTCGCCTTCGCCGATTAAATCGGCTAAAATTTCACCTATGCAAATAATCATAATATTACTCCCAATCAGTTGTGAAATCGCCAAAATAAATGTCGCTTTCTTCTACTTTTTCGCTAAAATATGCGGTTATAGTGCGATTATCGCCCTTTTCCATATCAAAATAGTTATCCGTTAAAATAGGATTTAAATTGCCTTTAGCAAGTACGTGGAAAAGTCTTACGAAAGTATTTGCCTTAATGCTTATTTCCGCTTTATAGCCACAGTCGGTTTTAGAAATTTCTAAAACTTTAGCGTCGTAACTAGGCGTTGGTAAGTCCAAGTTTCTCCAAGCGTACGGGAAGTATACTTGAGAAGAATACTCTACGCCATTATAATTAACGGTTAAGTATAAATACTTAGTTTTAGCGTTTAATTCGCTTTTTAAAATAGAGCCGAATTTAACCGTTTCGCATTCGTTAAAGTTAGCGGTTACAACCTTTTTAGTTATATCGTTTTTATCGTAATCACGCTCGCCGTAAGTCGCTTTTAACTCACCGCTTTTAAAAGTGTGGTTAGAGAAAGCAAAGTAAATTACACCCTTTCTTTCAAATATAATAGGAAGGAATTTTTCGCAAGCACGCTTTGCCGAATAATAACTTGGTTTTGGGTTTTTAGTATAGTCGATAATAGCCCAGTTAGCAGTTGTCCAACAGTCGTTTTGCATCCACATCATCATACCGCCGTTGTTAGGGTAATCAAATCTTGCAGACTCAAACTCAGAACGCATCATTTCAAGATGGTTTGCTTGACCGTATTTTATATACTTATCTAAACTGTCAATCTCGCCAAACTCTTTGCCCGCTATTTTAAGCGTTTGTAGATGGTGAGGGTATCCCCAACCCGTTTGAATATGGAAAGTCCAAGCATCGTTTGGTGGCCAATGATTTTCCTCTCTCATAAACGACTTAAATAACTTTTTAGAACAAGGGCCTTGAATACAGAACTCTGAGTCAAACGAGCAAACTTGATTAAAGTGTTCGCGCCAAGTTTCAAAAGGCTCGTGCGTTTTTAATAGCCTTGACATAGAATATTTCCAACAAGATGCGTGTGAATTGCCCGACATTACCGCATTGCCCGCGTCTTCCTTACTCATAGGGCTACTTTCAATAAACGGAACACCGTTTGCAAAACGACCGACAAGCCCCCTTAAAATCATAGTGTGAAGAAGTGGGTCTTCCTTTGGTCTAAATATTTCATTAGACGCCGTTACGTCGTTATACGTGCCGTAGTCACTTTGCTCGTCTTCTTCGCCTTTAACTGCGCCGTAGAAATCGCGAACTACTTCGTTATTGCAAACGTATTCCCAAGAGTTATAGTCTTCGTTACAACCGCACCATAAAGCAATTGACGTATAATTTCTAAGCCTTCTAATTTGATAGTTTGCCTCTTTTATAATTTCGTCTTGAAGTAAATGAACGGGGTAACCTACGCTTGCAAACATAAAGTCTTGCCAAACGAGTATACCGTTTTCGTCGCAAAGTTCGTAGAACCTATCCTTTTCGTAAATACCGCCACCCCAAACTCTAAGCATTGTAAAGTTTGCAAGTTTAGACATTTTAATTTGGAATTCATAATCCTTTTCGTTAATTTTACCAGGCCATAATTCCATAGGAATCCAGTTACCGCCCTTTATGAAAATTCTCTTGCCGTTAACTAAAAACCAAAAAGAATAACCGTCGCCAGCGTCTAAAGTGAAAGGCTCTTCTAAAAGTTCTACCTTTCTAAGACCAATTCTACCCTTTATTTCGTGGCAAACTTCTCCACTGCAGATAAGTTTAATGGTATAGTTATATAAAGGTTGCTCGCCGTAACCGTTAGGCCACCAAAGTTTAGGATTTTTAAGTTGAACGTGCCCGTAAGTGCGGTATCTATCGCGGTTAATTTCAAAACTTTCGTTTTCTCCGTTGCCGTCCACTTCAACTTTTATAGTATACTTTTCTTCAAACGCTTTAGGGCTAACTTCAAACTCAAAGTCAATTCTACCAGATAAATCCCCTTTAACTGAATAATCTATAATTTCACACGTGAAATCATACTCGATTTTAACAAACCCGAACACACCGAGGCCAGGGAGAGATAAAGCCCAGTCCCAACCGTAGTTGTATTGAGATTTGCGCATATAAACCTTTTTAAGTTTCCAACCCGAACTTTCGTCAACGCGCGGACCGAGAATTTCGTCAATAGGCGTAAATACTATATCAATTTTATTTTCTTGACCTTTTTTAAGTTTTTTACTAACTAAAATATCGTAGCGTCTAAAGGCGTTTTCTACCCTTGACAAATGCTCGCCGTTAAGGTAAATATCGGCAAAACCGTCAATACCTTCAACTGAGAGCCTTGCAGATTCAAAGTCTTTTTCAGCAATAAAAGTTTTACTGTAAACGATAGGCTCGGACGAAATAAATAAACTTTGCCTTGCGTCAACGTCGTAATGAGGGTTAGGAATAACGCCTGCATCAGTTAAAGCGTCGTGAATGTCGCCGGGAACGTTGCCCGTAACTTTAACGCCCTTTCTTTTCAGTTCAATATCCCACTTTCCGTGTAAACTTTGTGTAAACATACTATCTCCTTTATGGGTTTTCTTTTATTATACTAAATGCCTACTTCTCTTTCTTGCTAATTTTTAAAATAAACTAGTGATTTTTTTAAATAAACCCTTTATTTTTTGATTTTTATATGCTAAAATATTAATATGAACAATTATCAAATTAGAAAAGTAGACTTTGAAAACCCCAATACTTCAATAGACTACCGCTTTTGGACGAAAGGTTACGTAAGCAAGCACGACCACGCCTATCACGAAATATTTATAGTTTGCGACGACGAAATCGATTATAATATAAACGGCAAAAACTTTAAACTTTATAAAGGGGTTATTTCCCTTGTAAAGATTGGCGACGTACACTCTTTTAAACCGTTAAAAGGTGGCAATGCCGAGCATATTAACGTGATTTTTTCCGACGAACTTTTAAAACTTGTATCTAACGAAATTGACGTTAAATTATACGATAAACTTATAACCGAGAATATAAGTTTTACCTTAAATAAACAAGAATACGATTATATCAACTACACTATTAGCGTTTTAAACAACACTGATAGACGCTCTTTCGAGTATTTTTCCGAACTGAAAATTTTACTGACTAATTTACTCAATATTATAAATAGAAATATAGTTAAACTTAACTTTATCTACCCCGCTTGGTTTAACGACCTTATTTTAACGGTTAGAAAACCGTCGTTTATAAGCGCTAGCGTTAAAGACGTATACAAGGCGTCAAGTTATTCCGAGCCGATTACCATTGACGCGTTTAAAAAATACACTGGTTTAACCCCTATTAAATACTTAACGCAGTTAAAACTAAACTACGCTTGCAATATGCTAAAAAATACGCATAAAACCACTTTAGAAATCTCTCAAGATATAGGCTACGAATCACTAAGCCATTTTAATAGAATTTTTAAATCGCACTTCAACCTCACCCCAAAAGAATTTAGAAATAAAAAATAACCGCACAGCAAAAAAGTGCGGTTTTTTTATTAAACTTATTGTATTTTTTTAATTTTAGTGTTATACTATTAGCGTCACACTAACTTTATAAAACTCTATAGGTGTATTATACCCTTTAGACAGGAATACTAGAATTGGTAGTAATGCCAAATCGCAAAAATTTCTGTCTTTGATAGGGTTTTGTTAGTGTGACAACTACGCGAGAGGTATTCTACGGTGTCATCTCTTGTAGGTGGCACCTTATTTTTTTATGGAAGATAAAATTTGTTCCTTTTTCGGACACAGCGAAATTGAAATTACTAAAGAATTAAAAGATAAAGTTTATAGTGAAATTATAAGCGCCATAAATTACGGTTGTAATACTTTTTATTTTGGTGGATACGGCGAATTTGATTTTTTATGTTTAGAATTAACAAATGAAATAATAAAAGAAAAAAAGTTAGATTCAAAAAGAGTTTACTGTGTATCTCAAGAAAGATATTTAACTAAAAAATGTAGATATTTTGATAAGAAAGATTACGATAGCGTAATATATCTACAACCTGCTTTTAACGGTTGGTATAAAAGCATATATTTTAGAAATTTAGCAATGATAGACGCATCTTCTTACGTTATTTTTTACGTCGAAAATAGAAAAAATAGCGGAGCGTATAAAACGTACCAATACGCCGTAAAACAAAAAGATAAAATTTTAATAAATTTAGCATAAAAATTGCGAAAATAATTTTAATTAAAATAAAGCCGACGAGTTCTATTTATGAACTCGTCGGCTTTTTAAAATGAATTAACGTTTAATTTTCTTCTTCGTAATAGTACGAATAGTCTATACCTTTCATGAAAATTTCACGATCATCTATCTTATCGGTTAAAGCGTTTTCAATAAGAGACAAAATATCGCTATAATCCACAACGCTTAATTTCATTGCTTCTAAATATTTTGTTTTATCAATTTTACTCCAATCGACACATTTAGAAAGATTTTTCTTTAAGATAAGGTCTAACCAAATTCTCGTCGTCCTGCCGTTACCCTCCATAAAAGGGTGTGCAACGTTCATTTCAACGTATTTTTTAACGATTTCCTCGACTGTGTTTTCGGGCATTTTTTCAATGGTATCAAGCGTTTGGTCCAAATATCCAACGCTTGCGAAAACAAAACCACCTTTAGAAATATTTAATTTTCTAATTTGCCCCGCAAAATCATATAAACCACCAAAAAGATAAGCGTGAATTTGCTGTAGACCGTTTATCGTTCCAACTTCAATATCGCTAATAATTCCGCTTTCAAACATTTCATAAGCCTTGTTTTTGCTTTGCTCGTCAATAGACGTTCCTTTCGTCTTAACCCATTTTAAGAACACGGCTGACTTTTTGCTTGGAAAAATTGCTATAAGCAAATTAAGTCCATCATCATCTATAACGTCCGTCAAATACTTCTTACCGTCTTTCGCCGTTAATTTCAGTTGTCTACAAATTGATGACAACTGAACGTTTCTCTTTTTCAAGGTATTCCAATACTTACGTGGGGAAACACTTAAAGAAAGTGCTTCTATAATATCAACGGCGCACAACCACCAACGAGAACTTTCTTCGTCCCACACCGAACGAACGGGAACGTTGTCAAAAAATCTAATAGAAGTTTTAATCATTTTTGTCCTTATTATTTTTTAATATTTACAAATTTATGTTTCTACATTATTCTTAACCACTTTAATATGAAATATATAAATTTTACTTTGTAAATAAATCTTGTTCTTCTTTAGTTAAATATCTTGCCTCGCCTTCTAAAAGGTTACTATCAAGTTTAATTCCCGCAAAAGAAATTCTTTTTAGATAGGTTATTTTATTGCCTAAACTACCGAAAATTCTTTTAATTTCGTGATATTTACCTTCAATTAAGGTAATTTCGCCCGAATTGTCCGTAAGTAATTTAACCTTGCTAGGCTTTGTAGTGTAGCCGTCTTTAAGTAATACGCCGTTAGAAATTTTTTCTACGTCTTTAATAGATACGGGGTCTACCGTTTCAAAATAATACACCTTTTCCGCGTGCGTTTTAGGCGCTAATCGCTTATGTGAAGAAACGCCGTCGTTAGTGATAATTACAAGCCCAACGGTATCTTTATCAAGCCTACCGCAAGGGAATAAACCCTTTCTTTTATAACTTTCGGGCAAAATATCAACTACGGTTTTGCAGTTTCCGTCTTCACTTGCGCTAACTACGCCGTTAGGTTTATTTAACATAATATATACGAATTTTTTAAGTTCAACGACATTGTTTTCGTATAAAATTTCGTCCTTTTCGATATCCGCTTTTTGCGACGGCGACTTGACTATTTCGCCGTTGACGGTTATCTTTTTTCTTTTAACCGCCGTTTGACACTCACTTCTAGTAAGCACCCCGCACGATGCGAATATTTTATCAATTCTCTCTAACATTTTAAAGTTCTTTTCTGTCCTTAAATGCGCGCATTAAGGTAATTTCGTCGGTATATTCGATATCGCTACCGATAGGCATACCGTTAGCAAGCCTTGTAACCTTTACCCCAAGCGGTTTAATTTTACTAGAAACGTACATTGCGGTAATTTCTCCGTCGTAGTCGGGATTTGTCGCCATAATAACTTCTTTAACGCCGTCACGTTCTATACGCTCTAAAAGAGCGTCGATAGTAATGTCTTTAGGTCCGACGTTTTCACTCGGTTTTAAAGTGCCGTGAAGTACGTGGTAAACGCCGTCAAACTCGTGCATTTTTTCAATTGCAATAATGTCTTTAGGCTCTTTTACAACGCAAATTACGTCCTTTTTCCTATTAGAACAAATACTGCAAACTTCTTTGTCGGTATAATTTCCGCAAACTTTGCAGTAATGAATTTTTCTTTTGCATTCTAAAACGCTATTTGCAAAGGCTTCCGCCTCTTCTTTACTCATATTAATAATTTTATAAGCAAATCTTTGCGCCGTTTTCGTACCGACACCTGGAAGTTTTGTAAATGCGTTTATCAGTTCGCCGATAGGCTCGATAAAAATATCCATTTTTTAAAACATTCCCATTCCTGCGCCAGGCATTTTTTCTTTAACTAATTCTTCAACTTTATCGTAAGCATCGTTAAAAGCGGCAACGATTAAATCTTCAAGCATTTCGTTATCGTCAGGGTCTATAACCGACGGGTCGATATTAATGCTTTGAAGTACTTTTTTACCGTTTAAAATAACGGTAACCGCGCCACCTGCTGATTTACCTTCGATTTCCGCCTCTTCAAGTTCTTCTTGAGCCCTTTGCATATCTTGTTGCATTTTTTGCGCTTGTTTCATAAGTTGTTGCATTTGGTTTCCGCCGAAACCACCGCCAAATCCGCCTTTATATCCTGCCATAATAATTCTCCTTAAATTTTACTTTACCGCTATTAACGGTTTATTTTATTTCTACGGTATCACTGAAAAATTCCGATACCCTATCCTTTTGATTTTGCACGACTTCGCCTTCGCTACCGTCGTTAATTTTCACGTCAAAATCGCCAAAACTTGACGCCAATTCTTTAATAACTAATAAGTTATCATCTTTTAAAAGTAAGTTCTTTTCACTTTCGCCAGTTACGTTAATATAAAGAGTGTTTCCGCTAATTGTTGCCGATAATTCTTGGCACGCTACCCAAAGTATAGTTTTTCCGGGCATAGTTCTTAACTTTCTAACTATCGTACCCCAAACGCGCCTTGCGTCAACGCTAGGTTTAATAGGCTCAACGTTTGTTATTTGAGCGGGTTTTTCTTCTACTATTATAGGTTTTTCTTCCACTTTAGGTGTTTCTTTAATAATAGGCTTAGTTTCTATAATAGGTGGAAGTTGCTCTTTAGGTTTTTCTTCTTTTACTATAGGCGCTTGCTCTTTAGTAACTACGGGCGCTACTTCTACTTTATTAACAGTAGACGTAACTTCTACTTTAGTAGGTTTAATAAAATCTTCGCTAGAAAGGTTTTTAATCTTGTCTTCTAAAGTTTTAATTCTAGATAATAACGCGTCGATATTCCCGTCGTTTTCAGGTGTAGACGCTTTTAGCAACGCGCTTTCAAGTACGTTTCTTTGTTGGGTTGAAAACCTGAGCGCGTTTTCTATACCCGACACGATTTCAAGCGAGCGTAAAATTCTAACTTCGTTTACCATATTTGCGGTACTTAGCATAGTTTCAAACCTATCGTCTGGTAGAGATAAAATTTCTTTAGCCGTCTTACAAGTTTTAACCACTAATAAATCGCGTAAGTACCCCGCTAAATCTTTAACTAATACGCCAATGCTTTTACCGAGCGCCAAAAGTTCATCAGTAGCCGTTAAAACACCGCCGATATTACCTAAGAACATATTTTTAACTATATCATTAAGTTTATTTAAATCGGTTGCGCCTAAAACGGATAAAACGTCGTTATACGATAATTTACCATCGCCAATAGACACGCATAAATCGGCAACGGATAAAGTATCTCTTACGCTACCTTCGCCCGCCTTAGCAATAGCGGTAACCGCCTCGTCGGTATACTCTTTTCCTATTTCGTCATAAATCTCACAGACTAAATCGTGTAATTTTTTAGTTTCTATAAGCCTAAAATCAAAGCGCATGCACCTTGAAAGAATGGTCGCAGGGAGTTTTTGAGGCTCTGTCGTTGCGAGTATAAATATTGCGTGTTTTGGCGGTTCTTCAAGCGTTTTAAGTAATGCGTTAAAAGCCTCTGGGGTCAACATATGCACTTCGTCGATAATGTAAACTTTATATTTTACGTTTATCGGTGGGTATTGTACGTTTTCCCTAATTTCTCTAACGTGCTCAACTTTATTGTTAGACGCCGCGTCCATTTCAATAACGTCAATATTGCTTGGGTCGTTCAAACTTTGGCAAGCCAAGCATTTTCCGCAAGGACTGCCGTTTATAGGTTGTAAGCAGTTAACCGCCTTTGCAAAAATTTTAGCAAGCGAAGTTTTACCCGTACCCCTTGCACCGCAAAAGAGATAGGCGTGACCTATTTTATCCGTCATTATTTGATTTGTTAAAGTTTTTACAATGACGTCCTGCCCGATAACTTTATCGAAATTAGTCGGTCTAAAACGCCTGTATAACGCCAAATATGCCATTTTACTCTCCTATACTTTTAATCTTTTTCCTTGCCCTTTGCAAAGCGTTGTCAATCGATTTAAAATTCATACCTAAACTCTTAGAAATTTCTTCGTAAGAAAGCCCTTCAAGATATAGGTTTAGTACTTTTTGTTCCGTTTTAGAAAGTTTATCGCTAATAAGTTTAATAAGTTCGTTAACCGCCTCTTTACGTATCGTCTCGTCTTCGGGGTTTTCGTTGACAAAATACTTGTCTAGCCAGGTATCGTACTCTACGCTATCATTGAGCGGTTGCAAATTATTTGCGGAATACTTTTTAACCGCGGTATACAAACTAGACTTAATGCAAAGGGTTGCAAAAGTTCTAAAAGAACTTTCCCCCTCTTTATAAAGGTTTACCGCTTTTATAAGCCCGAGCATCCCCTCTTGCAAAAGGTCTTCGTAATCAGCGCCAAGCAGATACAAATTACGCGCAAAATACTTGACCGTTTTAGTGTACCTATCGTAAATGATATTAAACGCGGTGGCATCCCCACTTTTATATAAACTAACTAATTGTTCGTCTGAAATAATTTCCATTATAACCTTTGTCTTAACGCTTCAAACACCGCTACGCCACACGCAACCGACGCGTTTAAAGAATTTACCTTACCTTTCATTGGAATAGTGATAATAGCGTCGCACTTTTCTTTAGTAAGCCTATTAACGCCAGTATCTTCACCGCCGACGACTATTGCTATTCTGCCTTTAAGGTCGGTTTTATAAATATCGCTACCGCCGATTTCTAAAGCATAAGTCCAAAAACCGTTGTCCTTTAACTCGTCAATCGTAGCGTTAATATTAGTTACCCTAGCAACATCAATATGATTAGCGCTACCTTCCGATACGCGCATTACCGTTTCGTTGACTTGCGCGCTCCTACGCTTGCCGATAATAACGCCGTCAACCCCCGCGCATTCGCTAACCCTTAAAATACTACCTAAATTATGCGGGTCTTCAACGCCGTCTAAAATAACTAAAAAGGCATCTTCTTTGCCGTCTAGTTTTTTAAGCATTTCATCAAAGTCTGCGTAAACGTAATCGGAAACGAAGGCTATAAAGCCTTGATGTCGTCTAGTTTCCGTTTCTTTGTCCATAATCGCCTTTTCAACGAATTGGAATTTACAGCCCCTTTGTCTAATAGCGTTAATAACCCCGCGAGATTCGTTGTCGCGCATGCCATTCATTACTAAAATTTTATCAATAGTCTTGTCCGTTTTAAGCAGTTCTAAAACGGCGTTTCTTCCTTCAATTTTCATCTTTTATTTCCTTTTCTTCTTCGTAATTTAATAAATAATTGAGCCTTTCGATATTTCCGGTTACGTATAAAAACCCAACTAGCGCCTCAAAACCCGTAGCCTTGTTGTATTCGCCAACCGACGCGTTTTTCGCCCTAGTGCCCTTTTTAGTATTTCTCGCCCTCTTAAAGACGTCAATTTCCTCTTCGGTAAGTATGGGATAAATTTTATCAAAAAAGTTCGCTTGAGCAGACGCCCTTACCATTTCCGCCGTCTTTTTATTTAAATTGTACCCTTTATCGTCCTTTTCAAAAACCAACATTTCTCTAACGTATAAAGAGTGTACGGCATCGCCTATAAAAGCAAGCGTTACGGAACTTAATTGTTTAGCCGTTTTCACGTCTAACTTGTCTTCCAACTTAAACAATATACCACCCCATTAAATAAAATATATTATAGTATAACATATTATAAAAATCTTTACAAGCATATAATTTACTTTTTTACAATTTGTAAAAATATCTTATCACCCCAAGATATATTGCTTTTGATAGGGTTTTTTGATAACTTTTCGACGCCAATAAACTCTCTTCTTCAGGGTTAGATAAAAACCCACATTCCACGATAACCGCAGGCATTTTTAGAAAATTAAGAAGGTAATAATCCCCCGACAACGCGTCGAACATTCGCTTAGATTCCTTTAATAAATTGAGTTCTAACTGTATGCCGTCGGCAAGAATTTTAGAAGTATCGTTGCCCTTTTTAAAAAATACTTGCGCGCCACGCCTATACTCTTTGGCATAAGTGTTTAAATGAATAGATATGAATACGTCGGGATTAAAATTATTAGTAATTTCCACCCTTTTTTGCAAATCGCGTTTTTTAAAACCCGGCGATAAGTCGTCGTAAAGTCCGTTATCGTCGGTCCTAGTCAATAATACGTTATAACCACCCTTTATAAAAAGGCTTTCAAGTTCAAAGGCAATTTGCAAGTTTATTTCGCTTTCTAACGTATTATTTTTACCTGTAGCGCCTTTGTCAATTCCACCGTGTCCAGCATCAATAACCACGCTATAGCGCGGTTTTGGGCTATTTTGAAAGGTTTCTTTTACTTGATTTTTTACGTAAAAAACCAGTAGATAACCGCATAGAATTATAAAAATAAAAAGTAGAGAAAAAAGTTTATTTTTAAGTTTTTTTATCGCGTTCATAAAAAAATTATATTTTCACGCTTAGTTTTTTATGCAAAAGCCGTTATAACGGCTTAATTATGCGGTTAATTTATTAAAAAAGTTGACAATATAAAAACATTTATATATAATAAAGTGTATATATTGACAAATATTTTCGCCAAGTTTAAACAAAGTACAATTTTAAAGCACTAATAACGAGTTAGGCGAGGCTCTTGCTACTTTGCTTAATCAAAGTGATTATTTAAAGCACTAGATGCAAGTTAGACAAGGCTCTTAAATTTTTACGGACACAATTGACCTTTTGGGTCATTGGGGTCGTAATAAATTTATAGAAACGCAGAAATGCGCGATATACGAATACTGAAACAAAGTACAATTTTAAAGCACTAGATGCAAGTTAGACAAGGCTCTTAAATTTTTACGGACACAATTGACCTTTTGGGTCATTGGGGTCGTAATAAATTTATAGAAACGCAGTATAACGACGCATATAGGGCTTTAAAAAGGGGGGGGTTATATGAACATACCTGAAATTTTTGCAGAAAACGTATTCAATGAAGAAGTTATGAAAAAAACGTTGCCTGAAGAGGTTTTCAATTCACTTAAAAGCACACTTGAAGAGGGCGTATCGCTCGACTTAAGCGTTGCTCAAAAGGTTGCGGATGCAATGAAGAATTGGGCAATAGAAAAAGGCGCAACGCATTATACGCATTGGTTTCAACCAATGACTGGTATTACTGCCGAAAAACACGACAGTTTTATTTCCCCAACCAAAAACGGCAAAGTTATAATGGAATTTAGCGGTAAAGAACTTATTAAAGGCGAATCGGACGCGTCCAGTCTTCCTAACGGCGGCACGCGCGCAACCTTTGAGGCGCGTGGTTATACCGTTTGGGACCCATCTTCATACGTTTTTGTAAAGGATAACACTTTATATATCCCTACAGCATTCTGTTCTTACGGCGGTGAATCTTTAGATAAAAAAACACCGCTTCTCCGCTCTTCCGAGGCGCTTAATAAGCAAGTTTTAAGGGTACTTAACGCCCTTGGCAACAACGAAGTTAAAAGCGTTAAAGTAACGGTTGGCCCTGAACAAGAATATTTCTTAATCGATAAAGAAATGGCGAATAAGCGTGAAGATTTAGTGTTCACGGGCAGAACTTTATTCGGCGCAAAGCCACCTAAAGGTCAAGAACTTGACGACCATTATTACGGCGCAATTAAGCCAAGAGTTAAAAGTTTTATGGAAGAACTTGACAAAGAACTTTGGAAACTTGGCATTTTAGCAAAGACGGAACATAACGAGGCTGCTCCCGCTCAACACGAACTTGCCCCTATTTATACTACGGTTAACATCGCAACGGACAACAACCAACTTACGATGGAACTTATGAAAAAGATTGCGGACAAGCACGATTTAGTTTGTTTACTTCACGAAAAGCCTTTTAAAGGCGTATCAGGTAGCGGTAAACACAACAACTGGTCTATTACTACCGACACGGGCGTAAACTTATTCGACCCGGGCGAAACGCCTGACGATAATTTAAGATTTTTACTCTTTATCTCAGCGGTAATTAAGGCAACCGATAATTATCAAGACTTACTTCGCGCATCTATTGCAAGCGCGGGTAACGACCACCGCTTGGGCTCTAGCGAAGCGCCACCTGCGATTATCTCTATATATTTAGGTGACGATTTATATTCTTGCTTAACCGCGTTTGAAGAAAACGGCTACAAAAACAAGAATAAAGGGGTTATGAAACTCGGTGCAAAAATTCTTCCTACCCTTCCTAAAGATACTACGGATAGAAATAGGACTTCCCCTATTGCCTTTACGGGTAACAAGTTTGAATTTAGAATGGTAGGCGCAAGCGATTCCGTTGCAGACTGTAACGTTACGCTCAACACGATTGTTGCCGAAAGTTTATCAATTTTTGCCGACAAACTCGAAAAATCTAAAAACGTTAATAAAACTTTACACGATATTATCGTTGAAACCTTTAAAGAACATAAACGCATTCTATTTAACGGAAACAACTATTCTGAAGAATGGCTTAACGAGGCAAAGGCAAGGGGGCTTATGAACCTAGCATCTACCCCTGAAGCGCTTGAAACACTTACGCTTGACAAAAACGTTTCGTTATTTGAAAAGCATAAAGTTTTATCTTCTACTGAAATTTCGGCAAGACAACACATAATGTTCCAAAACTATTGCCGTATCATTAGAATTGAGGCGCTTACAATGATTGAAATGGCTAAAAAGCAAATTTACCCTGCAATCAACGAATACGTATGCAAACTTTGTGAAACTATAAAAGCAAAAAAAGCATTAAAAGCATCGTATAAAACGGATGCGGAAATTGCCAAAAAACTTTCTGAAATTAACGAAAAAATCTACGAAAAAGTAAACTATCTTGAATATTTACTTTCTAAAAGAAAAACTATATCTAACCCTAAAGAAAAGGCGTTTTTCTTTAAAAACGAAGTTTTAGAATGTATGGCTAGCCTTAGGTTGTACGTTGACGATGCGGAAAAGATAACCGATGAAAAATATTGGCCTTTCCCATCGTATACAAAACTTTTATTCAGCGTTAACTAAACAAATGGGGTGCTTGTTTAAAGCACCCTGCAATTTTATTATTTTGTATTCAAAGTGCAATCAATTAAAGCGTTTTGTTTTTTTATTTAATAAAAAATTAAAATTAAGTTAAAATCGTTTGCAATAAAAAACGCTTTGATATACAATATTACCATTATTTAAATTTAGGAGTTTTAAAAATGAGAGTTTATAATTTTGCGGCAGGTCCATCAACTTTACCACTTGACGTATTAAAAGAGGCGCAAAAAGACTTTTTAGATTATAACAATTCGGGAATGAGCATAACGGAAATGAGCCACCGCTCAAAAACCTTTATGGCGGTTAACGACGAGGCTAACGCCCTTCTCCGCGAACTTCTTAATATTCCCGAAGATTACAGCGTATTATTCGTTCAAGGCGGTGCATCGCAACAATTCGCGGCAGTACCCCTTAACCTTATGACGACGGGCGTTGCAGACTATATCGTAACAGGCAACTTTGCGGGTAAAGCGCAAGAAGAAGGCGCTAAATACGGCACGGCAAACATTATTGCATCGTCTAAAGATAAAAACTTTACCTACATTCCAGACGTTGACAGTTTAAAATATTCCGATAACGCAAGTTACGTACATATTACTTCAAACAACACCATTTTCGGTACAAGATACACTAAATTCCCAAAGACTAACGCCCCACTCGTTGCGGATATGTCATCTAACATTTTAAGTGAAGAAATTAACGTATCGGACTTTGGCTTAATTTACGCGGGCGCTCAAAAGAACGTTGCCCCTGCAGGCGTAACTATCGTTATTATTAAAAACGAACTTCTTGGCAAACAAATGGACATATGCCCAACTATGCTTAGTTATCAAACTCAAGCCAAAAACGACAGTTTGTATAACACTCCGCCTTGTTTCCCTATCTACATTGCAATGCTTGTGTTTAGACACCTTAAAAAATTAGGCGGTGTTAAAGAAATTCAAAAAATCAACGAATATAAAGCAAGCTTATTATACGACTTTATCGATAATTCTTCACTTTATAAAAATAGCGTTAACCCTAAAGACCGTTCTATTATGAACGTACCTTTTGTTACGGGTAGCGAAGAACTTGACGCTAAATTCGTTAAAGAGGCAACTGCAAACGGGCTTGTATCACTTAAAGGTCATAGATTAGTTGGCGGTATGCGTGCAAGCATTTACAACGCTATGCCTGTTGAAGGGGTTAAAGCGCTTATTGAATTTATGAAAAAATTTGAATTGGAAAATAAATAATTATGAAAAACATTTTAACACTTAATGCTATTAGCAACAAAATTGACAAAGTATTTGGAATTGACTATAACGTTTCTGACGTTGCTACCGACCCTGTTGGTATCTTAGTTAGAAGTTTTGATATGCACGACTACGACTTACCGTCGTCAGTTTTAGCAATTTCTAGGGCGGGCGCAGGCGTTAACAATATTCCTATTGAAGAATACGCTAAAAAAGGCGTTGTGGTATTTAATACCCCGGGCGCTAACGCAAACGCGGTATCAGAACTTGTTTTAACCGCACTTTTAATGGGCTCTAGAAAAATTGTTAAGGCTATTGATTGGGTTAAGACTTTAAAAGATGACGAAAACCTTGCTAAAACGGTTGAAAAGGGTAAAAAAGAATTCGTTGGTCAAGAAATTTACGGCAAAAAACTTGGCGTTATCGGTCTTGGCGCTATTGGCGCAAGGGTTGCAAACACCGCAATCGGCTTAGGTATGGAAGTTTTAGGCTACGACCCTTATTTATCCGTTGCAAACGCCCTTCACTTATCACGCCACATTGACGTAACTGACGATATTGACGAACTTTATAAAAGTTGCGATTATATCACAATTCACGTTCCTTTCGTTGAAAGTAATAGAAATATGATTAACGAACAAAAACTCAACCTTATGAAAAAGGGCGTAGTTGTAATTAACTGCGCAAGGGGTGAACTTGTTGATAACGAATCTATTTTAAAAGCGGTAAAATCGGGCAAAGTTTCTAGATATATTACAGACTTCCCTAAAGCGGAACTTATCGGCGAAGAAAACATTATTTGTATACCACACCTTGGCGCATCTACCCCAGAGGCGGAAGACAACTGCGCGGTTATGGCAGCAAAAGAACTTATCGACTATATTGAAAACGGCAACGTTAAAAATAGCGTTAACTACCCTACTTGCGTTGCGCCTAGAAACTCTAACGTAAGAATTTGTATTCTTCACTTAAATCAACAAAATATGATTGCGCAATTCACTACCATTTTAGCGGAAAACAATATCAACATTGATAACTTCGTTAACTCTAGTAAAGGAAACTTTGCGTACTCTATTATCGACATTCCTGAAATTAACGATAACGCCTTTAACGCATTATCAAATATTGACGGCATTATTAAAATTAGAAAAATTTAATTATTATAAAATAAAAGAACCTTGCGTTTTCGCAAGGTTCTTTTAATTTAAAACTCCCCCGAAGTTTCGGGGGAGTTATCGCTACGGTATTTTATTGTATGTTTTATCTTTCACTCAGTTTAATAGGAATATCAAAAACACTATTTTCACTTTCTATTTGTGCCTTAATTATTTTCGATACCACTTTAAGCCATCCAGTAGTTGTCCAACAACTTTTACTTGTATAATTTGCTAAACAAACTTCTTTATCCATTAAAGCATATTGATTTGAACTAAATTGTTTAGACACAAAAACACCCCATTCGCCTCGCTGAACGGCATTATGCAAAGTCAAACAACCAAACTCATTATAAAAACTATAAGTATCCATAGGTCCATAAAAATTTTTCCACATATCAAAACTTTGAAATGAAAATTTAAAATTGTATTCTTCTATTAAAAAACCCAGGTATTTTAATATTTTTTTAGTCATACCTTCGCTCATACTATCTCCATATGTGATATGAAATCTTCCACATATTATTGTTTTTCTTTACCCGACGGGTTTCCGTCGGGCGTAGTTTTTATTCTTTCGCTAAAGAAATGTCATGATAAATACTAAAGGAATTTTCAGTTTCAGCCTCTATGCGACTTTCTAAATTTCCACTCAATGATTTTTCCAAAATATCAAAGTATCTTATAGGCATAAATTTCTTTGGCACTACAGCCTCATTTTCTCTTGCTCTACTCAAAAACACGTAAACTATTTTATTTTCGCCGATTAATAATGCGTATTCGTAGGCATAACAGTAGTTATAAGAAGAGATATAGGCAGAATAATTAAATAGTTTGCTATGATCATATTTAAGTTTGCCCGTTCCGATATTCCCATTAAAACTATATGTCCTTGACCATTTAGACAATCTGTCAATTTCAATTTGATAATCTTCTTCGGAATAGGCAACTTGTAAATATATGTTTATAGCCATCAATTCTAACCCTTGATAAACTTTTACACTTGAATAATCTTCTACCATCTTAGAATTTTCTATTTCCGGAAAAATAATCAATTTTTCTTTATATGAAGGATTCAAATATAATTCCGATAAATTGTAATTTTTTAAATTGTCTAAATTATCGTCTTTATCAATTCTCCTAGTATTGTTAATACTAACGCATCCTATACAAAATACTACTAATATTACAACTAACAAAATTGAAATCTGCTTAACAAGTTTTTTATTCATATTTATCACCTTAACTTAAATTCCTGCCGGTAATTTAGAGTTCTTAACGTAAATTTATTATACGAATAATTTTGTTCTCCTGTTTGGATTAATTGAACAAAACTTAAATTTGCAAACGTATTAATTGACATTAAATAATATATCTCTTTAATGTGTACTCCCGTCGGTGAGTTTAATTATTTGGTTTTTCTAACTATTTTGTCTTCAAAAAGCTGTTCAAATTCTTCTATTGTTCCTTCAATAATTAAATCTTTTTGACATAATGTATACCTATAAAACGGCCAATAATATTTTACGTAATAAAAATTACCGCAATCTATTACCTTTTTCACGTCAATAAATTCTCTATTTTGATATGCTTTTTCATCTTTGCCATCAGTTATAATTCTACCGTCTTCAACGTCTATCCTAATAGGATAATTATTTATAATATCTAATGGTTTATAATGCATTCTAGGACAAAAACATAACAACAGCCATACTATACAAACAACGGATACAAACATAATCCTTGCTATAATAGGAGCATCAATAATCGTCATTGGCGCAACTACTAAAAAAAATATAATTGGAAAACCTAAAATCATCAAACGATAACCTTTATCTAGTTGTTTAACAATATATTTTTTGCTTTCTTTAGATATTTCTCCTTTAAATCTAATTCTCACTATTTGTCTCCTGCTTTTTAATTATATGGTCTAGTTATTACGGACGGTTCTATTGAAAGCAAATTAGTATTGCCTAGTGCCGTTTCAATCACAAATGCAATCCCTAGCCCAACTATAAGAGAAATAAAAAATTCCCCAGTCTCATCCGCCATACTGCCAGTTTTAGTTAATATATTTCCCCAAGCGTCATAAGTATACGTTGCTACTTGAGTACTATCTCTTTTTATTTCTATAACGCTTGAATCCTTCATTTTCTAATGCAATGATGGTGTCTATGATCAATTGCATAATTCCAGTAATTAGCATTATATCCGAAAAAATTGGCAAGTAAAAACATAAATTTAAAATACCGAAAAGTATAAATATAATAGAAAGTACATTTTCAATAAAATTTAAAACAATATTGAATCTACTAGTTAAATTTTCTAACCCCTTCAAAAACAATTTTGCAAAAAAATTTTTTCTTTTATAAGAAGATTTTCTAAATGCTTTGCCGTTATAATATTCAATTTGGGAAACTATCAAAGACCAAGCCATCAATGCTGACGCCAAACTAAAGCACATAAAGACAACTGTTTGATTAGTGTTAAATATAATATTGAACAACATATTATTATCACCCCACAACAATTATATCGCCTAAAGTATTCTTTTCGTAATAAAGGAAGTTCTCACAATTCTTTATCTTTGAACATTTTATTTCTTTAATATAATTACCCTCGTAAATCAATTCCCACGTGTAAATTATATTTATTTAGAAAATAAATTTATAGTAGGTAAATTGTACCCGCTATAACGAAAACTTGTATAATAATTCAATTTTTCTAACGTAAAATCATAAGACAACACGACGATTAAATACTCTATTGTTAAATTGTCTAATGGAATTGCTAACATTATATAACAATTATCTTCACTTTCAACCATATCGAAAAATTTAGAAGATGCCACTTTCAATTTTCCATCTAATTCTTGAATATATTTCCCCTCTTCAAACTTATTTAAATCTCTTTTTAAATAAACAGCCTTAACTTCTTTAGATTTTATATCCGTAATATTAATTACAGATTCGTTTTTGCCGTTATTAGTAATATTAAAAGTAAATTTTTTTTCAGTTATCCAAGATAAATCTTTATTTTCACTCCATACGGATTCTTTAGTTATCAAGTCTAACACGCAATATTTATCTTTGGTGGAAAAACATACTTTTTCATTTTCATACGCCTGCCATACTTGCAAATCTAAATTTATTTTTTCAAACTTAATTATTTCTTCTAAAACTAAATTAGCGTAATACAACCTTTTTATAATTAAGGTTTCATATTTTAAATTTTCGTTATAAATGTTATAAATATAGCAATATTCTTTTTCTACTCCTAAAATGCCTTTATTGCTATTCGTTTTGTCAATTTCGTTTAAATCTATAACTTTATTTAATAGATATATTTTATCTCCTTCGCCATAACCAACAAAATTTTCATTATTATTTAACGCCTTAAAAGTTGACTCTATCTCTAAAATTTTTTCATCCGTAAATTCACCGTAACAACCAGTATTATGAAATATACAAAATGAAATAAATATTATTATAATAAATTTTTTCATTACAAACTTCTCCTATATATAATATAGTCAATTAATGTTGCTTTGAGATTTTATATCTGTTGAATAGGAAACTTTTTATCTATCCATTTTATATAATCTTTTTTTGCCTTGTCCAAACATGAAAAATATGTTATGGCCGATACAGAAATATTATCAAATAAATAAATTATAGGATAATTAGAATTGTAAAATTTAAACCTAGTTGTAATAAACGCTATTTCTTGCCCTATCTCTACTCTAGAAATCTGCGTTTTTTCATCATAAAAAACAAAATTTTGATTTCCACTTTCATCTATTAACCGTTCTACATTTTTTGTAGTAATATGCACTTTAATAATTCCATTTTCTATTTTGTCGATAACATATCCCTTTATTGCAGTATAAGCGCTATCATCAATATAGTAATCTAACATCCTACTTTTCAAATTGAAATTTACATCTTCAGGCATAAAAATAAAACTAGATGCTTTTTGAGTAAGATTTAACTTATACCCTATTTCTTTTAAATACAATAAACCTTTTTCTTTGTATGGATTAAAATACTTACACAATAAATTTTTTAAAAAAACTTTATACTCTAACTCTCCCATTTCGTTATAATCTATTTTATATTGATTAGGTCCTTTTACTTTTTCATTATGTATAAGTATTTCCTCAAAACAAATATCCGATTTGTTTTCTAAAGGTTCATTTTCTTTATGTAATTCCTTAATACTTAACCAATATCTAAACGATTTAATTCCGTGCCAAGAGTCCAACCTTACAAACAATATAATATCTTTGAGTTCTAACACGTAATGCTTGTCAATTTTATTAAACCCATAGCCGACAAATATTTGTTTTGTTATCTTGTTAAAGTTTTTAATTTCCATATTTCCATTTTTATAATAACATAGTAAACACCTAAAATCAATACTTTTTGCGATTTTGTCTAAATAAATGCTTTGTCGAAAATTAAAGAACCTTGCGAGACGCTCGCAAGGTTCTTTTCTATATATATATTAATATTAGTTACTTTTATATACTTCTTTAGCCGTTTCAATAAAGGCTTTCATAACTTTTGATACGTATCTATTCTTTTTATAGCCAATCGACATAGTTCTATACGCCGACCTACCGCTAAGTTTATAATACACACAACCTTTTTGCGAAGAACTTTTTACTAGTACGTCGTTAACTATTCCCGCACCAAGACCGAAACACTCCATATTATAAGAAGTAATAAGTTGGTCAAGGTAAATTTTCACGTTACTTAAACTAATCCCTTCTTCATCTAAAATAAGGTCTGCCCTTCTACGAGTATCGTTACCCTTTTTAAGTAGTACGAAAGGCACGTCTTTAAACTCGCCAAGTCTAATTTTAGGGCAATCTTCACTTAAATGCTTTCCGTTTATAATATCTTCCCTTGTCAAAAGATACTCTTCTAATCTTTTATTTTCTTTAAAATTTTCAGGTACGGCAAGCAGTAAAGATTCTTCCAAAATGCTTTCGCAAGAATATAAATTTTTATCAAAGTCGTGCGCAATAAGTAGGTCTGCCGTTTCGTTTAATAACAATTGGCGTAAGTCTGGAGAGTTAGATTCGATAATTTCAACCTTAATTCCCGGATATTTTTTAGAAAACTCCATAATAATTTTTGGTAAAATGAAAGAAGACACGAAGTTTTCGCCACTAACTTTAATAATACCCGTTTTAAGTTCGTTCATATCCGAAAGTTTTACGCGCGTTTCAGATAAAATGTTTTTCATTTTTTCTAGCGCTTCAATATACACCTTTCCTTCTTCCGTTAATGATATAGGAGAAGTGGACCTATCAAATATGGTAATCCCTAGTTCTTGCTCTATCTTTTTAACGGACGCGGAAAGCGCCGGTTGCGAAACGTATAAGTTTTTTGCGGCGATAGAAAAACTCCTTTCTTTATATACTTCGTAAACGTAGTCTCTTGCGTTCATGAATACACCCCTATAAATTTTATTTATAACTATTATATAATTATTTATAATTGATTATAACACATATTTATGATATAATCAACCTATAAATATTAAAAAGTAATATTTTTTAAGCAAAAATTAATTTTTTAAGGAGAATTTATTATGAAAAAATTACTAGTTTTAATTTTAACAGCATTCCTTACTTTAGGCACGTTTGCCATGACTGCTTGCGGTGATAGCGTAAGCGTAACAATTTATACCGGTGGTACTGGTGGTACTTACTACGCTTTCACTAACGGTTTACAAACTCAACTTGCTAAAAAGACGGGTTACTCTTTCACAGTAGTTGGCGATACTGGTGGCTCTGTTGCTAACCTTAAAGCAATGAACGCAGGCGACTGTAAAATGGCTATCGTTCAAAACGATACAATGGTTAACGCATACAACGGCTTTACTAACAACTTTGCTGAATCTGGCAAAATCACTAACTTCTCTGTAATTGGTGAAGTTTACCCAGAAGTTATCCAAATCGTAACTGACGATGCAAACATCAAATCACTTGCAGACCTTAAAGGTTCTAATAAGAGTGTTTCTATCGGTGACGTAGGCTCTGGTGTTGAAGCAAACGCGGTTGCTCTTTTAAAGAAATACGGCGTTGACATTTCTTACGACGAAGCAAACAAAAAATACGTTTCTACTGATATTAAGATTGAAAACCTTTCAGTTGCTAAATCTGCAGACGCTATGAAAGATAACAAACTTTCAGTATTCTTCTTTACTTCTGGCGCTCCTGCAACTTCTATTACTGAAATTGCCCTTGCTAAAACAGTTTATATGCTCGGTTTAAGCGACGATGTTATGAACGAATTTATCGCTGAAAATAAAATTGACGGTAAGTACGACGTTTACTCTAAACAACCTATTACTAACGCTCAATATAGTTTCATTCCTACTAATGCTCCTATCTACACTATCGGTGTTAGCGCAACTTACATTGCAGCAAACTCTTTAAGTGAAGACGTTGTTTACAACATCACTAAAGCATTATGGGAATCTAAAGGCTCTATCGGTCACAGCGTTGAATCTACAATGGATACTAAATACGCATTAGTAACAATTGGTAACGTTCCTGTTCACCCAGGCGCTGCTAAATACTATAAAGAATTAGGTATAACTGTATCAAATATTGCTAAAATTTAATTTTAACTAAAATTTATTTAGCGGGGCATTTTGCCCCGCTTTAGAATGTAAAAAGGACTTATATGGAAAACAAAGACGTTATTAACTCAACTGAAGAAGTAGTTTCTGCGGAAGAATTAATGAAAAAATTTGATAAAGACAGTAAAAACCGCCATTTAACAGGCGCTTATAAATGGATTTATCAAGGTATTTTAATCGCTTTTGCAGTTTACGTATTATACGTTGCTTTAATTTCACAAGGAATGACGGAGTTTACTAAACTTCCACTCTTTTTAGGTTTTATTACCGTTATGGGTTATTTAAAATTCCCCGCTTGCGAAAAGGATGCCGAAAGAGAAAACTATATTCCTTGGTACGACATAGTACTTGCCCTACTTTCCCTTGCTTGTTGTTTGTATTATCCAATTAAGCAAAACGAAATTATTTATATGGGCGGTATTATTGAAACAGAGCAAATTATAGTTGGTATTATCTTCATTTTATGCTTATTTGAACTTTGTAGGCGCGCAATCGGTATTCCGCTTATGGTGGTTGCCGGATGCTTTATCTTGTACGCCATTTACTGGTTATTCAGAAACAACCCTGCAACGGTAGTTAGAAATTTAATATTCAACTTATTCTACAACTTAAACTGCGGTATATTCTCCACCCCTGTTTCGGTATGTTGTAGTTTCATCGTAATATTTATTATTTTCGGCTCTTTCCTTGAAAAGACGGGTATTGGTACTTTCTTCGTAGACCTTGCAAACTCATTAGTTGGCGCGTCTGCGGGCGGTCCTGCAAAAGTTGCGGTTATTTCTTCCGCGCTTGAAGGTATGTATTCGGGCTCGTCGGTTGCAAATACGGTTGGCTCTGGATCTATAACTATTCCCGTAATGAAAAAGACGGGTTATAAACCTGAATTTGCTGCGGCGGTAGAAGCGGCGGCATCAACGGGCGGTCAAATAATGCCACCTATTATGGGCGCAGCGGCATTCTTAATGAGCCAAATTACAGGCGTACCTTACGCAACTATCGTAATATGCGCAATTTTACCTGCTATTTTATACTTTACAGGCATATTTATAATGGTACACTTAGAGGCAAAGAAATTAGGTTTAAAGGGCTTACCAAAAGATGCTATTCCAAACTTCTTTAAACTTATACTTAAAAAAGGCTACCTTTTAATACCTATCGTTGTGCTTGTTCTTTGCATGAATAGTTACACCCCTGCAATGTCGGCTTGCTTTGCAATCTTATTTGCAATGTCTATTAGTTTATTAGACGTTAACTTAATTGAAAACTTCTTTTCTAAAAATAAAGAAAGAATTTTAATTTCGGTTAAAAGCCTTATTTTAACTTTAATACCAATTTTAACTTTCGTATTATTTAATCTAATTTTAACTGAATCTGCAACATCTAGGGCTCTTTTCATTGCAATTGCGGTTGCTACTATTTGCTCTATATTCACTAAAAAGTTAAAAATAGATAGCCCACTTGACATTAAAGTCGTTGCAGACGGTTTCTATACGGGCACAAACAACTCAATCGGCGTAGTCGTAGCGTGCGCGGTTGCAGGTATTATTTCGGGCGTTGTCGCAATGACAGGACTTGGCTCTACGCTTATAACGTTAATCGTACCACTTGCCGAAAAATCTATTTTACTTGCCCTTTTCTTAACGATGATTTGTTGTATCGTACTCGGTATGGGCGTACCAACAACGGCAAACTACGTTATTATGGCAACTATTACTGCTCCTATCTTAACGAATATGGGTATTAATCTTTTAGCGGCGCATATGTTCGTATTCTACTTCGGCATCGTTGCGGATATTACTCCACCGGTTGCGCTTGCCGCTTACGCGGGCTCTGCTATTGCTAAATCTAACCCTATTAAAACGGGTGTTACGGCATCTAAACTTGCTATCGGCGCGTTTATTATCCCTTATATCTTCGCGCTTAACCCATCAATGCTTTTAATTGACGCTATATGGTACGACGTAATACTTACGGTTGCAACGTCGCTTGTTGGTATGTTTGGCGTTTCTCTTGGCTTACAAGGTCATTGCTTTGCTAAGATTAATCCGTTATTTAGAATAATTGCTATAGTTGGCGGTTTACTTTTAATTATACCTGGTTGGGCAACCGATATTGGCGGTTTACTTTTAGTTGCAGGCGTTGTAGTTTGGAACTATATTTACAAGAAAAAATTTGCTAATAGAGTGGAAACTGCAACAATAGAATAACTAAAAATGCAAAAGGATAACGAAAATTTCGTTATCCTTTTATTTTTTGTTTTTAAGTTCGTCGAACTTCTTTTTAGTTGCTATACCGCCTCGAATATGGCGCTCGTTTAAATTAATTTCTAATACTTCCCTAACCCTTTCGTAAAGGTTTATATCTAGGTTTTTAAGTCTAACGGTAACGTCTTTATGTACGGTTGATTTACCTATATTAAAAAATTTAGCGGTAGCGCGTACCGTCGATTTTGTTTTAACTATAAATTCCCCTTCCAATAAAACTCTATTATCTACGTAACTTAGCACGATTTATCTCCTTACTTAAATCTATGCTAAAAATAGTTGTTTTATGTTTAATTTTTTGCGTTTGGCTTTAAAATTTTAATACTTTCTACCCCTTTCACTCTTTTCGTTTTGCCTATTAAAAATACGTTTAAAATTATTCCGTTAACTACCCCTTTTATCATTAAATATAGCCAAGATAAAAAGACAATTACCGTTGCTACTTTACCGTAAATTTCGTTAAAGTTTGAAAAATAACGTAAGTATATTAAAAACAAATAAGTTGCAACAAAGGTAAAAGCGGTAGTAAAAAGCGCACCTTTATACACTTCGTAAAACTCTAATTTATACGGGCAAGCGTATAGGTTTATTAAAATAGACAAGAAAAACACTAAAACTAACGCGATTATTATATTTAAAATAGCAGTTATCTTGTAGCCTAAAAACCTAATTATAACGGGAATTACCGCCAAGTAAAAGACTAAACAAAGAGAAAGCGCAAACACGGCTAAAAAAGTAAAAAGAACGCTAAAAAGTCTAGTTATTATTCCACTTTTTTTACTGTAGTTATAAATGACTTCTCCACTTTGTTTTAAATGGTAAAATACGTTACCCGAAGAATATAGCGCTACTAAAAACACCAAAATATTTCCACTTGCGCCCATTTTTTTAGCAGTTTCGGTTAAATAAATTGCAATTTCGTTAAATTCGGGGTAAGAAAATAGTTTATTTATCATTTCTATTTCCGTACCGAAAATGGAAAAAATTAAAGAAACTATATAAGTAACTGGCACAATACCAAGCAAAGTAAAAAACACTAACGCGCCCGCAAGCGTTGCCCCTTTTTTATTCGATAATGCCACAAAAAACTCTTTAATTAACGTAAAAAAACCGCCCATACGAATAGTATTGACGGTTTTAAATTATTTAAGCAAATTTTATAACATTCTAACGTTATTTATTACAAGGCCGTACTTATATCCTAAAAGTTCGGCGGCTTTAGTGCACATTGTCATTCGGTGATGATAAATTTCAAAGTAGTCTGATACTGAGCAAACGTCGGTATCCGTTTCAATAATAGTATCGATTAACTTTTTCTCTTTATCCACCTTTACGTACGAAAGATTTACCGCTAAATTCACCCTATCGTGAATATTAGTTTCCGCAGTTAAATGCTTATCTTTAACGCGTGATTTATGCACGTCTGACTTGTCGGCAATAATAAGCGCGGAAGAAATAACTGAAACGGGAATACCATTCTTTTCGTCGTGATTGCCTATCGCCATCATAATTTCACTAGCGTCACTATAATTCATACCCATATCCTTTAAAATTTGATAAGCGAGCAAAGCGCCACTTCCCGCGTGGTCGTATCTAGAAACGGCGTTGCCGATATCGTGAAGATAGCCTGCAATTTCGCCAAGCCGAATAGTTTTAGCGCTTTCGCCAATCTCGCGTAAAATCATACCCGTCCAACTCGCAACGATTGCCGAGTGCCTATTAGAATGTTCGGTATAATTAAGCGCGTCAATTTGCTTTTCGGTTGTTTTAATTAGCGCTTTTACTTCTTCGTTTTGCTTAATTGATTTTAAAGTAATCATTATTCTCCTATTTTTAGTCTTAATTTATAAATAAAACTTTTTATATAAAAGCCCGACATAATCGGGCTTTTAGTAGTATGTGCATTTATAATTTTTCTACGTAAATTTGCTCGTAAATTTCTTCAAATTTATCACGATAGAATAAGTTTGTACCAGGTGTCGTAATAGACGCCGTGCCCGCTGCGACCGCCGATTTTAAAATTTCTTCCTTGCTTGCGTTTCTTTCAGTTAAAACGCTTGCCGCCGCAACCATACTATCACCCGCGCCAACAGTAGAGTTTACCGCTACGTTTACGCTTTTACAGTAATAACAGTTAGTCCCGTCGTATAAAATAGCGCCCTCTTGACCAAGTGATAATAAAACGTTTTCCGCGCCCGAATTAAGTAAAAATTTACAACTATCTACCATATCTTTAATTTTAGTAAGTCTTCTTTTTACTATGTTTTCAAGTTCGCGCAAGTTAGGTTTTACCATATACACGCCGTTTTTTACTGCGGTTATTAACTTTTCGCCTTCCGTGTCAAGTATAATTTTTGCGTCTTTATTAACCGTTTTGCAAAGTTTTAAGTAGTAATCGTCTTCTACTCCTTTAGGAAGAGAACCGCTAAGTATTACCACCGACGCCTTTTTAGACAAGTTAGAAACTAAATCGAGTAATTCGTTTTGTTTTTCTAAACTAACGGTATCGCCACGGTCGTTAATTTCGGTGAGCATAGACCTATTATCTACGATTTTATAGTTAATTCTAACTCCACCTTTATTCCAAACGAAGGTGTTTTTTACACCTTCGTTATCAAGCCTTTGCGAAAATGCGCCACCGTCGTTATCATATATAAACCCGGTTGCGTAACTATCGCTACCCAAACGCCTAACGCCAATCGCGGCGTTTAACGCCTTACCCGAATAAGTGACAACTTTACTATTCACACGGTTAAGTTGCCCAACGTTTAACTGTTCAAGTTCAACGGTTAAGTCAATACTCGGGTTAGTACAAACACTAAGTATCATGATTATTTTGCCTTTTATTCTTTATTTTTATTTGCTTCCGCTATAATTTTTGATTGTTGTTCAAACGGAACTTCCTCGTATCTAACTAGTTCAGCAGTAAATACTCCCCTACCTTGAGTAAGACTTCTTAAATCTGCCGAATATTCCATAATTTCGCTTTCAGGAACTTCCGCCGTTATAATTGAAAGGTTTTCTTCTTGGTCAGCCGATAAAATTCTACCGCGACGCTTATTCATATCGCCCATAATATCGCCCATATAATCGTCCGGCGCTTTGATAATTACCGACATAACAGGCTCTAAAATTACAGGGTTTGCTTTAGAAATACCTTCTTGGTAAGCAAGTTTTGCCGCAGAAACGAAAGCAACTTCCTTACTGTCTACTGGGTGATAACTACCATCGTATAAAGTAGCCTTTAAGTTGATGAGTGGGTATCCCGCTAAAACGCCTTCTTTAACCGCTTCTTTCAAGCCCTTTTCTACTGCAGGAATGAAAGATTTTGGTACTACACCGCCAACGACTTCGTCAACGAATTCAAACATAACGTCTTCCGCTGATGGTTCAAAGCGAATTTTAACGTGGCCGTATTGACCTGCGCCACCCGATTGTTTTTTATGTTTACCTTCGCCTTCGGCTAACTTTTTAATAGTTTCTTTATAAGCGATTTTCGGTTCAACGAGCAACGCTTCTACGCCAAATTTAGATTTTAATTTCTTCTTTAATACTTCAAGTTGAGTTGCGCCAACGCCCGCAATAACCATTTCGCCCGTGTCGACGTTCTTTTCAATCTTAAAGGAAATATCTTCGTCTTTAAGTTTGTTAAGACCTGCAAATATCTTATCTTCTTCGCCCTTTTTAACGGCGTAAATAGCGCGTTTATACATCGCAGGTGGAATATCGAAAGGTCTAAAGATAGGCTCGTCTTTTTCATACAAAGTATCGCCCGTTTTAACGTTAGAAAGTTTAGAAAGCGCGCCTATATCCCCCGCTTTAAGTTCTGAAACCGCCTCTTGTTTTTTACCGATAACCGTGTAAATACCGCTAATTTTCTCTTCTTCGTGAGAGCCTGCAACCTTTAAGGTAGCGCCCGACTTTAAAGTACCTGACACAACTTTAACATAGTTAAGTCTACCAACGTAAGGGTCGACTACAGTCTTAAACACCCTAAGTACCGTTTGATTGTCAGCATTTGGCTCAATGGCAATCTTTTCGCCGTTAACAAGCGCTTTTTGAATACCCGCGTCTTTTGGACTAGGTAAAGTAGATATTATTTTATCCATTAAGTTAAAGATACCGTGATTTTTAAGCGCGCTACCGCCGAGAACGGTGATTGTAGAACAAGAACTAATACCAAGTTTAACGCCCCTTTCAATTTCTTCTGAAGAGAGCGCGCCTTCACTAAAGAATTTATCTAAAAGTTCTTCGTCGTTTTCAGCAGCCGCTTCCATAACGGTAAGTTTAGCGTTTTCATAGTCGCTTTGTAAATAATCTGGAATAGGTTCTTCCGTTCTATCCCAATTTCTAAGTACGCCGTAAGCAACTTTTACAAAGCCTTTCATTTTGCCTTCGACCATATTAGGAACGATCATAGGCGCAATCTTATGCCCGTATTTTTCCTTAATAGCGTCAACCGTTTTTATAAAGTTAGAATTATCTTTGTCAAGACCATTGATAAAGAGCATAGCAGGTATGCCGTGAAGCGTACAGTAATCTATTGCTTTTTCAGTACCAACAGTAAGCGTGCCGTTAGCGCCGGAAACGATAATTGCCGCGTCGCATACTGCTAACGCTTCACTCATTTCACATTCAAAATCGTAAAAACCAGGTACGTCTATAAGGTTAAATTTATAACCTTTATATTCGCCGTATGCGCAAGAAAGCCCTATTGACGATTTTTTCGCTATTTCTTCAGGGTCGTAGTCCATTACGGTATTACCGTCTTCTACTTTACCTTGTCTATCCGTCACACCACAGTTAAAAAGTATTGCTTCAGCAAGAGTAGTTTTACCTTCGCCACCGTGACCTATAAGTGCTATGTTCCTCAATCTGTCTACATCCATAATATTAATCCTTCCATATCATATAAATTCAGCCCGTAAAATTAAGCTGTTATAAATATTATACAACAGCTTTTTTTCTTTTTCAATAGGCAAATTGAATTTTTTTATTTTTTATAGTAGTATGCAAATGACTTTACCTTTACCGTCGTTTACGATTTTAGTTACCGTTTTGCGCATTTTCGTCTTGGTATTATCTTTCATAGAATTGATTTTATTTATAATTTCATCACTGACAAGCGAAGATAACGGCTTGCCGAAAACGTCCGTTTTCCAAACTTTATCAGGGTTTTGGGCGTATTCCGTTTTAATAAAATCGGCAAAGTCTTTACATTGTTTTTCCGTGCCCGAAATTGGCGAAACTTCGGCGTCTAGATTGATTTTAATAAGGTGCATACACGAAGTGTTAGCCTTAATCTTTACCCCAAACCTATTGCCGTGTTTAACGACTTCAGGGTCGGATAAACTCATATCGCATTCTTCAGGGACTACTATGCCGTAGCCGTTTTCGTCCACTTCAAAAAGCCCTTCTTTTAATTTTTTGTAGTTTTCTTTAGCAACGTTTAACTCTTTTATATAATTCATAAGCGCAAACTCGTCTACTATTTCTTCACTAGATAAGTCGCTTATCATTTTATAAAACAGTTCGGTTTTAGGTTGAATTTCGTATTCCGCCTTACCTTCACCCGCTAAAACGTTGACTTTTTCTATCCTTTTTATACCTTCAACTTCAGATAAAGCGCTTTCAATTACGTCGTAATGTTTCATCTTTTCTACGACCGTTGAAGAGTTTCTAACCGCGTCTATTATAGAAGAAATAACTTCGTTATCGCACGGTAAAACTTGCATCCAACTAGGTAGTTTAATATCAATAGTTTTTAGCGGGAATTCCATTAAAACGCATTCTAAAACCTTGCCGATTTCTTCCGCGCTTGCCTCTATTACGTTAATAGGCAAAACTTTTACACCGTATTTATCCGTCAAACTATCGCTAAGCGCAATGTTTTCTTTAGTATACGGCTCTTTACAGTTGAGTAAAATTACGAAAGGTTTACCGCTTTCTTTTAACTTTTTAACCACCTTTTCTTCCGCTTTTATATAGTTTTCCCTCGAAATATCGCAAATACTTCCGTCGGTAGTGATTAATACTCCTATCGTAGAATGGTCGCAAATAACCTTTTCCGTACCAATTTCCGCCGCCCTTTCAAAAGGCATAAGTTCATCTTGCCAAGGCGTTTTTACAAGTCTTTCTTTATCTTCTTCTTTGTCGCCAAACGCCCCTTCTACCATATACCCAACGCAGTCGATAAGCCTAACTTTTGCGCTCGTTTTATTTTTAAGTGAAATTTTAACCGCTTCGGAAGGCACGAATTTAGGTTCAGTCGTCGTGATAGTTTTACCCGTACCAGAAAGTGGCATTTCGTCAACGGTAATTTGCCTTTTATTCTTATTTATAATATTAGGCACTACCATATAATCGATAAACTTACTAATAAAAGACGACTTGCCCGTCCTTACAGGGCCAACGACACCAATATAAATATCTCCACCCGTCCTACTTGCTATATCTTTGTAGACGTCGAACTTCTCCATAAAAAAACCTCCCATACGCCTAATGTATATGAGAGATTTTTTATTAATATGATTAAATTTTATCTTTATTCGCTTTCTTTTTAATTCTAGCCTCTTTTAACATTTGTAGCCAGTTCGTTGGATGCTCTTCCCCCGCAAGCAATCTTCTAATGTTTTGACGATGAGCGTACCAAGTTAAAAATATAATTCCAACTACTAGTAAATTCGTTATAGACGCGGCAACGATTTGCCCTTCCGTAATACTACTTGCCAAAATATAGTTTTTATATACTGATAAACAAGTTGCAATTGCTCCGGGTGTAGTTGCGATAAACGAGCCCATAGAACCGACTTCCGTCATCATAATAAACCCGATTGCAAGAGCGCCGGAAATTAACGCCACCCATATATTGCAAACGGCGAAAACGCCGATTGTAGTCGCAATTCCCTTTCCCCCTTTAAACTTCATAAAGGCGGGGAAAACGTGACCTAAAACGGCAAAGAAACCGCATAAAACTTTAGCGATTAAACTTATTGGCAAAGTGGTATGGTTAAAGTAATAGCCATTATACAATAAGTAGCCTATAAGCGTAGGCACAACGCCCTTTAATATATCTAAAACTAAAACGAGTAGCCCTATTTTAAGACCAAAAGTCCTACTCATATTTAAAGTGCCCGGATTTCCACTACCAACTTTTCTGATATCGTTGCCTTTAAGTTTAGAAATAATAATTGCAAAGTTCACGTTGCCTATTAAGTAGGAACAAATTGCTAGTATTAGAAATTGCCACCAAAGATTGTAAAGACTAACGTACATTAATCTTCCTCCTTTTCCCTTACAAAAAGTCTAATTGGCGTACCTTCAAAGTTAAAGGTATTTCTTAAAGTGTTTTCTAAAAATCTTCTGTAACTAAAGTGCATAAGTTCGGCGTCGTTAACGAAAATAACAAAGGTTGGTGGGCAAACTCCGTCTTGTACGGCGTAGTAAATTTTAAGCCTTCTACCGTTTTTCGTAGGTGGCTCGGTCGCTCTAACTGCGTCGTTTATAACGTCGTTTAAAGTACCCGTTGTAATACGAGTTTTGGCGTTTTCTAACACTTCCATAGCGATATTTAACACTTTTTCCGCCCTTAAACCCGTTTTTGCCGAAATGAATATGCTTTTATAATAATCCATAAACGCAAGGTCACAATCAAGTTTTTTCTTGAACGACTCTATCGTATACGTGTCCTTTTCAATAGCGTCCCACTTGTTCATTACTACGATTGACGGTTTGCCTTGTTCGTGAATATAACCTAAAATTTTAACGTCTTGCTCGGTTAAACCTTCAACGCTATCTATAACCGCAAGGCAAATATCCGCACGCCTTATCGATGCAAGCGCCCTAATTACGCTATAATATTCAACGTCTTCTTTAACGCTTTTTTTCTTTCTAATACCCGCGGTATCGATGATTGTAAACTTTTGTCCATCGTGCTCGAAGTGAGTATCGATAGAATCACGCGTAGTACCTGCTATATTAGAAACGATAGTTCTATCATAGCCTAAAAGCCTATTAGTTAAACTAGATTTACCTGCATTTGGCTTACCGACGATTGCAATTTTAATCCTTTCGCTATCTTCTTCTAAATCAACCGCGTCGAAATAAGAACAAACCTCGTCAAGTAAATCGCCAAGACCTTTACCTTGTTCGCAAGAAATACCAAAAGGCTCGCCAAGACCTAATTCATAATAGTCGTATAAAAGGCTTTGGTCGTAGTTATCCATTTTGTTAACTGCTAAAACGATAGGCTTATTGCTACGGCGTAGCATAGACGCAACTTCTATATCGGATGCGGTAATACCGCCCTTTATATCGCACATAAATATTACAACTTCGGCAAGTTCGATCGCTATTTCCGCTTGTTTTTTAATGTGACGCCACATTTCGTCTTGCGACTTAAGTTCAATACCGCCCGTATCTATTAAGGTAAACGCCTTACCGCACCATTCGGCATCACAATAAATTCTATCGCGCGTGATACCAGGCTTATTTTCAACGATAGAAATCTTTTTACCAGTTATTTTATTGAAAAACGTTGACTTGCCAACGTTAGGTCTGCCTACTACGGCAACTATAGGTTTACTCATTATACTTTCCTTACTCTTTTACCGCAAGTTAACGCGTCGATAAAACTTTCCGCGCTACCGTCGGTAACTATTATAGGTTTATTTATTTTTTTGCTAAATTCTAATAGCGTCATATCGTCCAAGAACAAGTCTTCGTCTTGCTTTAAACAAATATCGGGCAAAACTAAATAATCGTACTCTTTATCGTATTCTTTTACCGCGCTTATTATATCGCAAGCAGTCAAAAGCCCCGTACAATTAACGCTTTCGCCAAAGAAATTATTTTTTACCGCCAAAACGCTAGTAGATATGCCATTACAAGTGTTTTCTACCCTTTTAGCGCAGTCTTCAATAAAGTTTTTTGCAGACTCGCCCGTTACTAGTAAATATTTACCCTTACCACTTTTTTTAATATCTAGAATATTAAATTCGGCAAGGAATTTAACAGTACCGCCAACACCGTTTCCTATTTGGCTAAAGTTTCCGTAAACTTCTTCGCTTTCTAGTGGTAATTCCGCTTTATTATAAAACTCGTCCGCAAGTAAAGCGAAGTTTTCGCCTAGTTCGCTATTTATCATTTTAACTTGTTCTATAACGCATTTAGCGTAGCCTTTAGTAATGTCTTTAATAGGAAATAGACCCTCTCTAAACTTAGTAATTCCACAAGGAACTACGGCAACGGACTGTAAATTAGGTCTTAAACTATAAAGGTCTAAAATAGACTTTTCTAAATACTTTCCATCATTCAATGATGGAACAAGTACTATTTGCGTTTCTATTTTTATTCCGTTATCCGTTAACTTTTTAAGTTTAGATATAATATCCCCTGCAAAGCGGTTGCCTAGCATTTTCTCTCTAAGTTCACCGTCGGTCACTTGCACGGAAACGTAAATAGGGCTTAAACCTAGCCTTATTATTCTATCAATATCACTATCCGAAACGTTAGTTAAAGTTATAAAATTTCCGCATAAAAAACTTTGGCGATAGTCGTCGTCTTTAACGTAAAGGGACTCTCTTAACCCCTTAGGCATTTGGTCAACGAAACAAAAAACGCATTTATTACGGCAAGTTTTAAGGTCTAAATTATCACTTTCAAAAGTTAAACCTAAGGTTTCGTCTTCTTCTTTTTCTATTTCGACTTTAACTTCTTCCCCGCCGTTCGTTATAACGGTAATAGTAAACTCTTCCTTATAATCGTAAAAGGTATAATCTAAAAGGTCTACAGCCTCAAAACCGTCAAACTCCTTTATAATATCCCCCTTTTCAAAGCCTAGTTCATAGCCTATTCCGTTTTTGTCTACGCTAGAAATTTTTAACATATAATTATTATACATTTTAACCTTATTTTTGTAAAGTAATTTTTAGCGAGACGCTTGACAGGTATACAAATTAGTTGTATAATAAGTATGAGAAGTATAACTTTTTATACAAATAGGAGAAATTTTATGAAAGACAAATATATTGGAATTTGTAAAGTTGGCGAAAAAGGTCAAATAGTTATTCCTAAAGAGGCGCGCGTAATGTTTGGCATTAACCCGGGCGACAACGTTGCAATTTTGTGCGATGCTAAAAAGGGAATGGCGCTAGTTAAAGCGGACGTTTTTGATAATTTTACCGACGACATTTTAGGTGGAAACAATGATAAAAACAGTTAATTTATGCAAAAATTTTAAAGACAAAAAAGCGGTTATCGACCTTAATTTAGAGATAAAAAAGGGGGAATTATTTTCTCTTTTAGGCGTAAACGGAGCAGGAAAAACTACCACTATTAAAATGCTTTCCACCCTATCCAATCCGTCGTCTGGCGATATTTTTATTAAAGGCGAAAACTTAAAAGAAAACCCTAATAAAATTAAACGAATTATGAACCTTTCTCCACAAGAAACGGCTATAGCGCCAAACTTAACGGTTAAGGAAAACCTTTTGTTTATGGCGGGCGTTTATCAAATAAAAGATAAAACTTTAAAAGTTAATAAACTTTTAAATACTTTTAAACTTGAAGAAATTCAAAACAAAAAAGCGGGGATTTTATCGGGCGGTCAAAAGAGAAAACTCTCTATTGCCCTAGCGCTAACTAACGACCCGGAAATACTATTTTTAGACGAGCCTACTTTAGGGCTTGACGTGCTTTCGCGCCGTGAACTTTGGAAAACTATTGAAGAGTTAAAGGGAAAAACCACCATAATTTTAACTACCCATTATCTTGAAGAGGCGGAGAGTTTGTCGGATAGAATAGGCATAATGGTAAACGGCAAACTATCGTCGGTCGGAACGGCTAAAGAACTGATCGCCCTTTCAGGCGAAAAGGACTTTGAAAACGCATTCGTCAAAATTGCTACGGGAGGCGAATTATGAAAAGAACTTTAAACTTTGCAAGCCGTAATATAAAAGAACTTATACGCGACCCGTTAAGTTCTATTTTTGCTCTTGTTCTACCGTTATTTTTGCTTTGGATTTTTCAACAATTTAAAATTCCAAACGAGGCGTATATTATATCGAACTTTACCCCAGGCATTATAGTTTTCGGCTTTTCCTTTATAACTATGTTTACCGCAGTGCTAGTATCTAAAGATAGGTCTAGTTCTCTACTTTTAAGGCTTTCCGCTAGCCCTATGAAAAGTTACGAATACGTTTTAGGTTATTTTTTATCAAGCATGCCAATAGTAGTTATTCAAATAGTACTATTTATTTTACTAGCGATGATTTTAGGGCTTAATTTTAGCGTAAATTTACTTTTAGCACTACTAGTAGGCGTTGTGGTTTCGCTATTATTTATTGCGTTCGGCATACTTTTAGGCTCGCTTGTCGGCGATAAATCCGCGCCTGGCGTTGCTAGCGTTATCGTTCAACTTGTAGCCTTTACTAGCGGAATGTGGTTTTCTTCCGATATGGTCGGCGGATTTTTCGCTACCCTTTGTAACGCGTTGCCGTTCAAATACTGCGTTGATATTTTAAAGGGAATAATCAACGGCAATTACGATAATATTTTACTAGCGTTTATAGTATTTTTCGCGTATTTAATAGTTGTTACGCTACTTTCGGTTATATTTTTTAATAAATCTTTAAAAAGCGATAAAAAGTAAACTTGACAATAGCGGTATAATTTGTTAAATTATAAGTAAGGAGATTTTTATTATGGAAGACAACAAAATTCAATTTGAAGATGAAGATATAATAACAATGATTGGTGAAGACGGTACTGAAATCGACTTCGTTGAACTTGCAGACATCGTTTATAAAGACGGTTACTACGTAGTAGCGCAACCTCTTAAGGCGTTTGACGGTATCGACGAAGACGCTTGCCTCGTTTTCAAAGTTGAAGAAAACGGCGAAGAAGAGGCTAAATTCACCGTTGAATGTGACGACGAAGTAGTTGACGGCGTTTTAACCGAATACGAAAGGCTTTTAGAAGAAGCGGAAGAAGAAGCGTAATTCTCCGCCACCACACCTAAAAATAAGGTAATTTATGAATATTAATCAATATATTAAAAAAGGAAACGTATCTTTTAAGCATTTAATTTCGCTTGACGGCATTTCGGAATACGATATTGCCGAAGTGATTTTATCCGCGCGTGAATTTAAAAACAAACGCGCCGTGCACGAAATTTCTACCATCTATAAAGGTCATTACGTTTTATTAGTGACAAAACCTAACCTACCAAGGTCTAGTATAACCTTTCAAGTCGCTATAAAAGAACTTTCGGGCGAGCCTATTATCACGTCGCTTTCTGGCGAACAACTTGAAAGTTTACTTGAAGACACCCACTACGTTAAAGCACTTGCGGGCTCTGGGCTTTCCGCTATTATGGTATGCACTAGTAAAAGCGCGGACAGTAACGTATTCCACAGCACTAGCACCGTACCCGTTATTAACGCAACGGCAATCAAAAGCCCACTTGAAGCGCTTGCAACTTTAATGACTATTGCCGACTACACCCCTAACTTTAAAGGTTTAAAGGTAACGGTCGTTGGCGACTTGTCTTCGGGCGATTACTCACTTTTAACAGGGCTTTTAAAATTTGGCGCGGACGTTACTTTACTTTGTAATGAGTCTGAGCGTCCAGAACAATCTACCCTTGACTATTTAAGCCAATTTGCAGACGTTAAAATTACTAATAATAAAGGCGTAGCGTTAAAAGACGCGGACTATATTTACTTTGCTGAAAGTGAAAATGGAATTTTCGTATCTAGTGAAGATTTAAGCGTTTGCCCTAACGTTAAGATTATGAGTTCCGTTCCCGTTTGTAAAAACCTTTCTACTATTGAAGTGTTTGACGGTGAAAACTCGCTAATTACCAAGCAAACGGAAAATTTACTTCACATAGGAAAGGCAGTTTTAGCCCTATTACAAAACAAAAAAGTTAAATAATTATAAAAAAACGGTTGACAAATAACTTTCAACCGACTATACTTTATGTAAATTAATAGTAAAACCTGTGATGCAGAGTAGTATCTTTTATAAAGGAGTTAAGAGAGTTTCGGTTTGGTGTGACGAAATCTTCTTTTAAAAGTGAATGGACTGCGGAGGGCGACCGAACGCTTAAGTTATTAAGTTAGTAGCAATCGACAAGAACTACACTTGTAAAAATAGTAGCGCGTATGTTGGTACGCGATAAAGTGGATGCTTTTGCATCAATTCGGGTGGTACCGCGAAATTATATTCGTCCCGATAGTGTTTACGCACTATCGGTTTTTTTTATTTTTTTACGCTAAATATTAGCGAAAGGAGTTAATTATGGAAAGAGAAAAATTATCGTCAAGGCTAGGTTTTATACTCTTATCGGCGGGATGCGCGATAGGTCTTGGCAACGTTTGGAAATTCCCTTACTTAAGCGCTAAATACGGCGGGGCTTTATTTATTTTAATTTACCTTGCCTTTTTAGTTATTTTAGGAATTCCAGTAATGCTTATGGAACTTGCCGTAGGTAGAGCGAGCAAAAAGAGTATCGTATCGTCGTTTGATACGCTAGCGCCTGAAAAAAAGGCTTGGAAAGGCGCTAAACTACTTAGTTTAGGTAACTTTTTATTAATGGCGTTTTACGTACCCGTTTCAGGTTGGTTTATCTACTACCTTTTCCAAATGATTAGCGGTAATTTAAACGGCCTTACGGATATGGGCGTTTCAGGCGCTTTCTTCGGCGGGTTTGTAAACGGTGGAAATAGTAGCGCTATACTTCAAATTATTTTCGCTTTAGTTTTAATTGTGGGATGCTTTACCGTTTGCGGTTTAGGTCTTAAAAAAGGGGTAGAAAACGTAACTAAATACATAATGCTAGGCTTATTTGTACTCATTATATTTATGGTTATTTATTCCCTTACGTTAAGCGGTGCAAAAGACGCCCTTAAAGCCTACCTTATCCCTTCGATTGAAGGTCTTAAAAATGGAGATTATAACGTGTTTGAACTTATTTCCGCCGCAATGGGTCAAGCATTCTTCACGCTTGGTCTTGGTATAGGCTCTATCGGTATTTTTGGTAGTTATTTAGATAAAAAGAGAAGTTTACTTGGCGAAACTATAAGAATAGTTATCCTTGACACTTCAATTGCATTGATGTCCGGTCTTATTATTTTCCCTGCCCTTTACACTTACAATCCGGGTGGCGCAGAAATGTCTGGTCCTCCGCTTATTTTCATTGCATTATCATCTGTTTTTGCTAATATGGCACAACCTTTTGGTCAAATTTTCGGAAGTATTTTCTTCTTGTTTATGTGTTGCGCAGCAATATCTACCGTTATTGCGGTGTTTGAAAATATAGTTTCTATCGTGTGCGACCACTTTAACATTTCTAGAGCGAAATCGTGTATTATTAACGGCGCTATAATGCTTATTTTAGTACTTCCTTGCATATTCGGGTTCTCGCATTTGTCTAAAACCTTTAACCCGCTTGGCGCAGGTACTACCGTTCAAGATTTAGAAGACTTTATTTTAAGTTACAACTTACTTCCAATAGGTTGCTTACTATATACCCTATTTTGCGGTTATAAATTCGGTTGGGGATACGAAAACTTTGAAAGGGAAGTCAATGCGGGCGAAGGCGCAAAACTTCCTAAATTTCTAAAACCTTACGTGAAATTTATTTTACCTATAATAATTGTTATATTATTCATATTTGGATATCTTTCATTCTTTGCTTAAACTAAAACGCTTGCTCATACGTTAAATATGAGCAAGCGTTTTTAATTTTGTTTAGTCGCTAATATTTCGCCACTTTTCGCGTCTACTAAATAGGCGTAAGTTTTACCGTCTTTACAACAAAAACCAACGTAGTAATAATTCTTGTTTTTTTCACAAATTAACCTTATATGTATTTCCGTTGAAACGCTAGAACTGTCGAACAATTTTTCAACCGTTTTCCCGTCTTGTATTTTAACCTTTTCTAAAACTTCAGTATAATTTAAATTTCCGCTTATAACCTTAGATTTTAACTCTATTTTGCACTCGTTTTCCCCACTAGTTAATTTCCCTAAAATTGTTGGAGTAGACGGCAATTTTTCCGTTATAATTTCCGCTACGTATTTGCCGTTTAACGGAGAATAAACAAAGTTGCCACTTGCTAAATACCCGTCGTAATTTAGTTCTATTTTAGCGTCGTCAATTAGACTGTTTTTAGTTTCTAATTTAACGCTTAAAATCTTTTTTACGCTACCGACGAAACCGTCTATAATAAACGGGTCTTCCCTTTCTTCAACCGATACGGTTACCAAATAACCGTCACTTTCCCCTTCGTAAATTGCCGACCTATATTCGGACACGTAAACGGTTAAATCTAAATTGTTTTTACAAGAAGATGCAATTAAAGTTAGGGTTAAAATTACTATGAATAATATCGCATTTTTAAAAATTTTGTTTTTCATAGTAATATTTTTATTATTTTACCCCTTTTTATATTACAAATATTAAAAAATTTTATTAGGATAGTTGATTTTTAGTTAGTTTTTTGTTATTATATTTAATAACAATTACACTTTTTAGTGTTTTGAAGGATTTTATGAAAAAACTTATTATTAAAACTTGCATTTTAACTTTAATAATAATTTTGGTCGCTGGGTTTTCTGTTTTTGGAATAGTAAGCGTAACGTCGCCATCGATTATAGCAAATACCGCTTTTAATTTAGGCGCGAAAAACACTTGCGTAACTTACACGATAAAACAATACGAAAAGTCTAAAGACGTTAAAGATTTACTTTTACTAGTAAAGCGCTCCGCTTGGGCAAAAGATTATTCGTCTACTAGCAAGTACGCCCCCCTTTTATTAAGTGACGAAGGGTTTTACGACTATCTTGTTTCAGACCCAACTCTAGAAAATTACGTGGCAAGTTTACTTGTTGAAAGTTTATACAAAACGAATAATATTGAAAAATTTATTGAAGTAGCATTTTCTTACTACAAAGGCAATAGCGGTCCAAACACTTTAAGGGTGGCAATCGTAACCGCTAAAGACGATACTGAAACTTTAGCCGTAATCTTAAAAAAATTAAGGGCTATTGAAAATAAAACTGAAGAAACAAATAATTTAATTGAACAAATCAATCAACGTATAAATAAATAAAAAGGAGCAATTTAAATGGCAAACATCAGAGAAGGATTAACATTTGACGACGTATTACTCGTTCCACAGGCAAGTAACGTACTCCCTAAAGAAGTTAGTTTAAAAAGCGAACTCACTAAAGGCGTAGTATTAAACATTCCACTTATGTCGGCTGCAATGGACACGGTAACTGAATCCAAAATGGCAATAGCAATGGCGCGTGAAGGTGGTCTTGGTATTATCCATAAAAATATGTCTATCGAAGCGCAAGCCCGTGAAGTAGACAGAGTAAAACGCAGTGAACACGGCGTTATTACCGACCCCTTTTATTTAAGCCCTGAGAATAAGGTTAACGATGCGTTAGACCTTATGGCTAAATATCGTATTAGTGGTGTGCCTATTACTGAAAACGGCAAACTCGTAGGTATTTTAACTAACCGTGACCTTAGATTTGAAACCAACTTTGACCAACCTATCAAAAACGTTATGACTAAAGATAACCTTATAACTGCTCCCGTTGGTACAAGTTTAGAAGAAGCGCAAAAGATTCTTGGTAAACATAGAATTGAAAAACTTCCTATCGTTGACGATAACTATAACTTAAAAGGTCTTATCACTATTAAAGATATTGAAAAATCTATTCAATATCCAAATTCAGCAAAAGACTCTAACGGTAGACTTTTAGTAGGCGCGGCAGTAGGTACTGCAGGCAACACTTTTGAAAGAATTGCAGAACTTGTTAAAAACAAGGTAGATATTATCACAATCGATACTGCTCACGGCCATTCGGCAGGCGTTATCGAAACTGTTAAAAAAGTTAAGGCCCTTTACCCTAACTTACCTGTAATTGCAGGTAACATTGCAACTTCAGCAGCAGTTGAAGCGCTTATCGACGCGGGCGCAGACGTCGTTAAAGTAGGTATTGGCCCTGGTTCTATTTGTACGACAAGAATCGTTGCAGGTATCGGCGTTCCACAACTTACTGCAGTTATGGACTGCGCGGAAACTGCTCATAAACTTGGCAAAACTATTATTGCGGACGGCGGTATTAAATACTCTGGCGATATAACTAAAGCGTTAGCGGCAGGTGGTAATGCAGTAATGCTCGGTAGTTTACTTGCCGGCACTAAAGAAAGCCCAGGCGAAATTGAACTTTATCAAGGTAGAAGTTTCAAAGTTTACCGCGGTATGGGTTCTCTTTCTGCAATGGCTGCAGGCTCTAGCGATAGATACTTCCAAGAAGGCGCTAAAAAATTAGTACCTGAAGGCGTTGAAGGTCGTGTTCCTTACAGGGGAACTGTTTCCGATATCGTATTCCAACTTTTAGGCGGTATTCGTTCAGGTATGGGTTACTGTGGCGCTAAAGACCTTGAATCGTTAAGAAACAACGCGGAATTCGTTAGAATTACTAATGCCGGTCTTAAAGAAAGCCACCCACACGACATCTCAATCACTAAAGAAGCGCCAAACTACAGCCCTAATAATTAATAAGGAAGGATAAATATTATGCAAACAGATTTCAGACCTGAAAGTATGCAAAGAATTACAACTATTGAACTTGCCAACGCCTTTATTGACGAACAAGTTAAACTCGTACGCGAACAAGTTAAAGATAAAAAAGTGTTGCTCGCTTTATCTGGTGGTGTTGACTCTTCAGTTGTTGCCGCCCTTTTAATTAAAGCAATTGGCAAGCAACTTGTATGCGTGCACGTAAACCACGGCCTTATGCGTAAAGGCGAAAGCGAACAAGTTATTGAAGTTTTCAAAAAAGGGCTTGACGCTAACCTTATTTACGTTGACGCAACGGATAGGTTTTTAGACCTTTTAAAAGGCGTATCTGACCCTGAACAAAAACGTAAAATTATCGGTAACGAATTTATAAAAGTATTCGATGAAGAGGCAAGCAAACTTAGTGGTATTTCTTTCTTAGCGCAAGGTACTATTTACCCTGACATTATTGAAAGTAAAGGTGTAAAAGCCCATCACAACGTAGGTGGTCTTCCTGAAGAAATGGAATTTTCTTTAGTAGAACCTGTTAAACTTTTATATAAAGATGAAGTTAGGGTTGTTGGTAAGGCTTTAGGTCTTCCAGTTTCTATGGTTGAACGTCAACCATTCCCAGGCCCAGGTCTTGGCGTTAGATGTTTAGGAGCAATTACTCGCGATAGACTTCACGCTCTTCGCGAAGCAGATGCTATCTTACGTGAAGAATTTGCTAAAAACGGCCTTGAAGGCAAAGTATGGCAATACTTTATCGCAGTACCCGATATGAAGAGCGTTGGCGTTAAAGACGGCAAACGCTACGAAGGTTGGCCTGCAATTATCCGTGCGGTAAACACTACCGACGCTATGACTGCAACCGTTGAAAATATTCCATTTGAACTTTTAAAACATATTACAAATAGAATTACTAGTGAAGTTGAAGGTATTAACCGCGTTCTTTACGATTTAACACCAAAGCCAATCGGCACGATTGAGTGGGAATAATTTAAAAATCAAAAACTGGCTTAAACTCAAGTTTAGGCCAGTTTTATTAAAATTTCTTTTAAGTAATAACCATTTTTTATAATTTAGTATAGGAGAATTTATAATGATTTATCTTATATCGCCAAACAAAAAACAATATAAGGCTAATTTGCATTGCCATAGCGTGCTTTCAGACGGTAAAAAAACACCGTTAGAACTGAAAGAAATGTATAAAGCAAACGGCTATAGCGTTCTATCTATAACCGACCACGAGCGTCCCTATTGCCATAAAAATTTAACGGATAAGGACTTTATTATGCTAACGGGTTATGAAGCGTATATTCGCCCTAACGGCGGTGAATATAACCGTTATGGAAAAGAAGTTCATCTTAACCTTTTTGCAAGGGACGTAGACAACGTAAATTTTATATGCTTTAACGAAGATTATGCTAAATACGCAAAGCGTGACAACGCGCTAGATACCTTTAATAAGGTTGGCTCTACTCGCCCACGTGAACTTACGACAAAGTACGTTAACGAATTTATTCAAACGGCTAAAGAAAACGGATATATCGTGACTTATAACCACCCTTACTGGTCTATGGAAAGCGAAGAAGAAATCCTTTCTTACGATGGTTATTTCAGTTTAGAAATCGTAAACTATTCTTCTTACCTTATAAATTTTTTAGAAAACAATGCTCCCCTTTACGACAAAATGCTTTTAGCGGGTAAAAAGGTATTCTGCCACGGCTCGGACGATAATCACAATTCTCATCCTTTAGGCGACCCAAGTTGCGACTCTTTCGGTGCGTTCACTATGATTATGCCTAAAGAATTTACTTACGAAAGTATTTTTAACGCTTTAGAAAGTGGTGAATCGTACGCGTCAATGGGCCCTATAATAAACGAAGTTTCTATAGACGGCGATACTCTTCATTTAGAATGTTCTGAAGTAACGCACGCATTCGTGTATATGGGCAGTAAGTCTCCAGCCCGCGTGCACGCTATTAACGATGATAGCCCTTTCACTTCCGCCGAATTTAAAATTCACGAAGATGCGCGCTACGTCCGCGTTGCAATAGTCGATAAAAATGGCAAATGGGCGCATACTCGCGGTTATTTTAGAGAAGAATTTGGCTTTAAACCGATAGAAAAATAATAATTAAAACCTTATAACTTAAAAGCCTTGTGAATTTGTTTTCACAAGGCTTTTATAAATATTTTAATAAAGTAAATATGGTGCTCTTGCAACTAAAAATTCATTAGCCCCACTTTCCCATTTTTTTGCTATCATACTTAAACTGTCACCATTTTTAAGCGCATCACAAATTTCATCGGTGCACATTCTTGGACGAGATAATTTATGATGCTCAAAATCAATTTGGTCACCAAAAAGTTCTTGCAAGGATTCCATAATTTGCAACTGCGTAGCGACAGGACGCCATACGTTTCTATCTTGAATAAGCATTAAAACACCGTCACAAAGGGCATTTTCTCTCATTTTCTCGCCATTATCACCTTTCACGCAAGTATACGTTTTATAATATTTTTGCAAGAAATAAACGCCGTCTAACCCTTTAGAATTTAAAGTATCAGCAAGAAGCCTACCGTCAAACCCTACCCCACCAACGTATTGAAAAGGAGTAGTAGTTCCTATTCCGTGCGAAAAATCAGCACCTTGCATTAAACCAGTTGCAGCAAAATATAAAGCGGTATCCACAGTTGGCATATTAGGACTTGCAGGAACCCAAGGTAACCCGGTATCTTCATACCACATATCTCTTTTCCAACCACTCATTTTCAATACCGTAATTTTTGCGCCAATCTTTTTAACGTCGTTATACATTAATGCGAGTTCACCTATGGTCATACCGTGACGCAATGGGTATTCAAACCCCGATAAGAGTTCTGTTCCCGCATAAGGCGGTTGAGCGGGTGCACCCTCTACTATATCGCCACGAATAGGATTAGGGCGGTCTAATATAATAACTTCACACCCCGCTTCAGCGGAAGAATCCATCAAACTCATCATCCAAGGAGTATATGACCAGTGGCGAACTCCAACGTCTTGAGCACAAAACACAACACAATCTACTTCTTTTAAACGTTCTACAGGTGGTTTAAATTCGGGGTATTCATAAAGGTTTACGATAGGAATTCCCGTACGCTCGTCATAAGCAGAAAGATTACTATCAGCCGCCATAAGATTACCGCGTACACCGTGTTCCATACCAAGAAAAAACGCTACGTTTGCCCACTTTTCATCTACAATTCTATCAAGTAAAAGGCAACCTTCGTTATCAAGAGCGGTGGTATTCATCATAAGTGCAATCTTTTTACCACTAATTTGTTCTTTTAATTCATCACACGCGAGAATAACTTTACCCGATTTCCAATGTTTCATAACTTTTCCTCCTTAACTTGCTCTGGAGTTATTCCAAAACGCTTTTTAAATATTTGCGAAAAATGCGATAACGTGTTAAACCCCGATTCAAAACACGCTTCCTTTACTGTAAAATGTGAAAAAAGCAACAAACTTTTTGCAAAATCAAGTCGCATATTTTGTAAATACTTCCTAAATTCAATACCCGTTTCCTTTTTGAATTCGGCACTAAAATAATTAGGTGTATACCCTACGTGATACGCAACGTCCGTAGCTTTTATAGATGATTTAAAATGACAGTGAATATAGATTAAAGCTTTTCGCATTTCGGAAGGCGAAGCGTTAGTAGAAACCTTAAGTGAGCGAAGAACTAAAATCATTAATTGATCAATCAACGCGGAACAAAAACGCTCTTTACCGATAGCATTATGCTCTTTTTGTTCTTGAATTAACCACTCGAAAAGTTTATTTGCAGTTTTATAATTATCTTCTGTCAATTCCGATACTAATGGAAAACTATTCAAATCACACAATTCCCCGGCGGAATGATAAAATTGTTTTTCCGATATTTTTACGGCAAAAAAGGTAATATGCTCTCCATTATTAAGTATATTTCTATGAAAATCCATCGGAGATAGTAAAATAACATTACCACGCTTTATAGGATATTTCTTTCCATTGATTTCTTGAACACCGCTACCACCCGTAATTAAACAAAGCAAGAAATGCGAATGCCAATGCGTATCAGCCGTTTCAGTGCAATCTGTCCAATATGCATCAAACAAAGCGTTGTTCATATCCCATCGCTTTGGAATACCGTTTGTCATTTTACTCCCCCCTTTTTATTTTTGCAATATATCTTATTATATATCTAACTTACATAAAATGCAAGACTGATACTAAAAATCATAGAAAAACATAACTGCTTTATAGAAAAGCGTATGTCGATTTTTTTTAATCAGTTTATAATATAATTATAAATTTTATTTTAGGAGGATAAAATAATGTCAATTGCATCAAGATATTGTGATGGTGTTGTTAATTTAGTTCGTGAAATCGCTTCAACGCAAGAAGATAATATTCTTCGTGGGGCTAAGTTATGCGCCGAAACAATTAAAAACGGAAGATTAATCAATGTTATAGGTCCTGGCGGACACTCTAATATTGCGGTAGAAGAAGTTCTTTGGCGCGCAGGTGGTTTAGTTCACGTCAACGCTATTTTAGACCCAGGCACCAACCTTATTCACGGTGCTAAACGCTCTAATATTGTAGAACGCACCCCTGGTTATGCTAAAGCGGTACTTGACTCTTACAGATTAAAAGAAGGTGACGTTTTAATTATCGTAAACGCATACGGTATTAACTCTATGACAATCGATACCGCATTACTTTGCCGTGAACGTGGAATAAAAACCATTGGAATTACGTCTACTTCTTTTGCAAACGTAGTACCAAAAGATTCGCCAAGCCGTCATCCATCAGGACAAAATTTATCAGACTTAGTAGACGTTTATATTGATAACCATTTACCATTTGGAGACGCTATCGTAACACTAAACGGAATGGAACAAAAAATGGGTTCTACGTCAACTTATGCAAACTGTTTTTCAATAAATCTTTTAATGATGCAAACGGCACAACTTTTACTTGACGAAGGAATTAAGCCTGCAGTATGGCAAAGTGCTAATATGCCAGGCGGAGATGCTATTAACAAACAATATGAAGATGAATTATTGCCAAAAATTAGGCATCTTTAATAGGAGGTTTAAAAATGTACGAATCAATTAATATTTTTTATAATGAAGTTACTAAAACGTTAAAACGCGTTACTGAAGAACAATCTGAAAACATCAACCGCGCTGCAACTCTTATCGCAGATACCATTTCTAACGGTGGAATGTTCCATGTCTTTGGCACTGGCGGTCACTCTAATATGGCAGCAATTGAAATGTGCCACCGCGCAGGCAATTTATGCTGTGCAAGTGCTATTCTTGACCCAGGTCTTTCTTGTGAACACGGTGCAACGCGTTGGAATGAAAGAGTTGTTGGATACGCTAATGAAGTAATGCGCTATTACCGCGTTAAAACGGGTGACGTCATGTTACAAATCAACGCATACGGCATTAACGCTGTAACCATCGATACGGCAAATTATTGTCGTGCAAATAATATTCCTATTATAGCGATTACCTGCCCTGAACTTACAAACACTGTGCCTAAAAATCAACACAACCGTCATCCATCAGGCGCTTGCCTTTACGAACTTGCAGACATTGTTATCAACAATTACACACCAGTAGGCGAAGCAATCGTTCCTATAAATGGTTGTAATTATAAAGCAAGCCCTGCTTCAACTATTATCAATTTATTTATAGTTGATGCAATCAATGCACGCGTTTGTGAAATCCTTGCAGAACGTGGCATCAAACCAGACGTTTGGGTAAGTGGAAACGGTGCGGAAGGTGACCGCATTAACCAAAAAAATATGGACAAATGGTTCTGGAGATTAAGACACATATAATTACAATATTAAATAGAATTTAATATTATAATTGTAGTACTTCTTCTAATGTTATAACTCAATATATTTATCAATATTAAAAAGTGATAGAAATTCTATCACTTTTTTATTTTCAGTTTGATTTTATTTATTATATATGATATACTAATTAAGTATTAAGGAGTAATTATGTACAAATATTATTTATTCGATTTTGACGGAACGCTAGTTGATTCTATGCCATACTGGTCAAAAATTATGTTAGATATTTTAAAGGACTATAAAGTTGACTATCCCGATAATATTTTAGACATAGTTTGTCCATTAGGCTATCAAAAAACTGCGGAATATTTTGTAAACAACTTAAATCTTAATGAAAACGTAGACAAATTGGTTAAACGTATGACAAGCGAAGCCTACTATAACTATATCAACGTTATTCCAATAAAAGACGGGGTTGAAAACTTTTTAAGGAATGCCAAGGCAAAAGGCGTTAGTTTAAACGTGTTAACCGCAAGCCCACACCCTATGTTAGACCCTTGTTTAAAGCGCGTTGGAATTTGGGACTTGTTTGATAACGTTTGGAGTTGCGAAGATTTTTCCACCACTAAAACTGACCCTAACATCTATCAAATGGTAGCGCAAAAGTTAGGCTCAAAACCTAGCGAAATCGCATTTTTTGACGATAATATTAACGCCGTTAAAACGGGAAAAAGCCAAGGTTTATATACCGTTGGTCTGTTTGATGAGGCGGGGCGCGGTTTTACTGACGACATGAAAAAAACTTGCGAAAAATATTATAATTCTTTTTTAGATATAAAGGAAGAAATTTAGTAGTTATGAATAAAATTAACGTAAAATGCCCACATTGCGGACATCTATTTACAACTGAAAATACTGCGAATAGCATATGTGAAAAATGCGCTAACTCCTTTTCAACTGACAGAGGCGCAAAGTTTTACAATAGCGCTATTCAAGTAGAACGTAAAAAAGCGGTAGAGGCGAAAGGCGAAGCCTATTTAAAAGTTGATAGACTTTTAGATGAAATCAACTATTATTTAGATAATGAAGACTACGCTAAAGCGGAAGAATTAACCCTTGAAGCCCTTAAATACACCGAAGTTGACTTTAGGGTATATATGGCTATGGTTTACGCTAAAACGGAAAATTTCCAAAAGTTAGACGATAAAAGCCATTTGCCCTATCTTAAAAAGGCAATAACCATTGCTAGCGATGAACAAAAAGAGAGTTTAAAAGCGGAATATCAAGACTATTACCAAAAACAAAATATGTCTACTGAAGAGTTTGAAGACTATAAGACTCAAGAGGCAGAGCACCTTATACAATCGCTAGAAAGCGTTTTAAAAGACGGTATTCCCCGCCACTACGCCAGAGAAAAAGCGGTTAAAGTATTTAGAGTTTTAACTATTTTATCCGCCGTTATATCCATTGCTCTTTTAGTTTTTTCTTTAATTTTAGAAAACTCTATATTATTTTATGCAACGTCAATAGTAGCGGTTGGGTTTTTAGTTTGTTTACTTTCCTTTATTTCTAATAGAGATAAAGTAAACTCTTATAACGTAGCGCTTGATTTATACGATAGTTATTCTAAATTTAATCTATCGCTTGACGCCAACGTTAAAATTTTAAAACAGTTTATAAACTACGCCGTTTCTTATATAAATAATTCTTCAGAATTATCTCTATCACCACTACTTAGTAGCGTGCTTGAACTTTTATATAACGAAGACAAAGAAACTACCGAAAAATTCATACTAAAAACCAAAAACGCAAATAAATACTTAAAATAATCATTACAACCTAATTATTAATAATTTTTAAAGCGTATAAAAGGATAGCAAATTTTTGCTATCCTCTATTTTTATATAAATACCTACGTTATTTCAATAAATAGTTTTTTAAATTTTCCGGTGCGCGTTTCCATAGCGATAAATAAGATATTGCCTTCCCTAAATAAACACATAAAGCGTTTTTTAATCCTATTTTTTCTTTATGAAAATTAAACCACTGCTTTTTAGTGTAATTTCTAGTTTTAGGAATTGCAAACGTCTTTGCCACTACGAAGTTTTCAGTAAAAAGCCTTGCAACTAGTGGCCATAACAATTTGTATTGTTTTTTACCTATTTCGCAAAAAATTTCAGGCGGAACAGTCGTTTCTATTCTTTGACTACTTCTATTCACCTTGGTTGCAAGGTATTCCCACTCGAATTTATCTTTTGAAAAGTGAAGTTTTAACAAAATACCGTATTCACTATGTTTTTGCTTTCTTTGATAATCGGTATCAAAAACAAAATTTCCAAGTGAATAAAAAATCGCTTTATCTCCCACTTTTTCATAGTTTTGAACTACGTGTGGATGATGGCCTACAACTACGTCTGCCCCCATTTTTAAAAATTTTTTATATAATTTTTTGATATACGGCAATGGAAGATGCGAAAACTCGTCCCCACCGTGCGCAATAACTACACACCACCTATTTTTAGCCTTAACCTTTTCAATAATGCTTTTTATTTTCTTAGGTTCGTCAAATAAAACACAGCCTGCGCTATCTTCAGTTGCGCGTATAAACTCACCACGTTTATAAGTAACGGCGATTATTCCTATTCCGCCTTCACTATCAATAATAACGGGTTTTTCGGCTTCTTTTTGGTTTATTCCTGCCCCAACTGTCATTGCGCCATATTTTTTTGCAACGGATATAGTATCTACCATACCCTCTTCACCACAGTCTAATATATGGTTATTTGCAATCGTCCAAATATTAGCGGAAATTTTTTGAAACCACTCGCCAGCCTTAGGTGAACACAAGTGATTTATCTCTCTATCACTGTCAACCGTGCGCGCGGTTAACGGCGCTTCAACGTTGGCTACAACGTGATTAGAACTAGTCAAAAACTCTACGACTTTTTCATCTAGAAAGTCTTCTTTCCACTTATCTTTAAAATATTTAGAAAATGCAATGTCTCCAGTGAAAGATATGCTTGTCATTATCTTACCCTCATAAATTTAGCTTTTAATCTTCTATCGTGTATTTATAAAGAGAGTTTTTGCTAACTCCCCTTTCTTCAGCAACCTTTTTAATCGCCTCTTTTTTACTTAAACCGCGTGACAAATATAGGTCTATATGCTCCTTTTCGGTTAAAGAATTAAACTCGTTAGCAGTTTCTTTTGCTCCTTCTACTACTATTACAAATTCACCTTTTGGCTCTTCTATTTTAGCATTACTTAACGTAAACCTATAAGTCGTTTCGTGCATTTTAGTAATCTCTTTAACTAATGCAACTTCTCTGTCCCCTAAAACGCTGTAAAGGGTTTTAAGGTCGTTATTTACGTCGTGCGGAGCGGAATAAAATATAAGCGTTTCGCTATTATTTTTATATTGTTTTAACAAATTTTCTCTATCTTTAGTCTTTTCAGGTAAAAAACCTATAAAGGTAAAGCGCGACGCGTCAAGCCCCGAAAGTATAAGAGCGCTAACGAACGCAGTTGCACCGGGAATTACGGTATATTCTATCCCCTCTTCGCATAGCATTTTAGTTAAAACGTTGCCGGGGTCTGATATAACGGGAGTGCCCGCATCGGAAATAACGGCAATATTTTTGCCATTTTTTAATTCTTGAATAAGCGTTTCCGCTTGCTTTTTTTCATTAAACTTATGGTAGACTATAAGCGGTTTTTTAATCTCGAAATGGCTAAGTAGTTTTAAAGAGTGCCTTGTATCTTCACAGGCGATTAAATCTACCGATTTAAGAGTTTCTAACGCCCTTAAAGAAATATCGCTTAAATTGCCTATTGGGGTTGCTATAAAATAAAGCATATTAACCTCCGTTAACTATTTGTGGTAAAACTTTAAGTTGTGGTTTTACACCCTTTACCGCCTCAATTAAATATAGGTACGGCGTACCGCCTTCTTTTGTAGATACGAACTGTATTCTAGACGGCTCTAACCCACGTTCGCGCATTTTTACCACCATATCGGTAAAGCGCTCTATTCTTTGGCACATACAAAGCCTACCGCCAAAATTTAGCTTTTTAGCCGAAATTTCTATAATTTCTTCTTGGGTTATAGTAATTTCGTGCTTGCACATTGCTAGTTTTATATTCGTTGAAGTTTCCCCGCTAGACTTTTTCTTATAAGGCGGATTACACAAAATTAAAGTGTATTTAGCGTTAAAAGTTTTATCAATTTCTTGCAAGGGAGTATTGTACGCGGTGAAAATTTGCTCTAAGTTATTAAGTTCTATGCTCTTTTTAGAAATGTTATACAGTTCTTCTTGTATTTCAAACAAGTCTACGCTTTTAATATTTTTATTAAGGGCGTAATAGTGTATGCCGACTATTCCGCTACCACTACAAAAATCCGCAACAACGTCACCCTTTTTACTGCTTGCAAAGCGGGTAAGCATAACTGCGTCACTAGTGAAACGATATAGCGTATCGTCTTGAATAATTTTTAAATTGTCAATACCTAATTCTTCAATAACTTCCAAAATATTCACCTATAAAAAAAGTGGCTTAACGCCACTTTTTATATCCCGATTTTTAATTTTCTTCAGGAGCGCCTACTGGACAAGTATCCGCACATGCACCGCAAGAGATACAAGTGTTTTCGTCAATAACGTAAATTGCTTCACCTTCGCTAATTGCTTGAACAGGACAAACGTCTGCACATGCGCCACATGAAATGCAATCTTCTTTAATCTTGTATGCCATAATAATTCCTCCGTTTAAAATTTAAAAATTAATTTTTATTTAACAAATATATTTTATCACAATAAAATTAATTTGTATAGTATTTTATGCACTTTTAACTAAATTAATTCTTCATCGACTTCGTTATCGTTTTCAACTTCTTGCTCTTTAGACTTTTTAAACTTTATATCTTCAAGTTTATATTCGCCGTAAACTAAAGAGCCGTCTTTCATTATGGTTTTAGTTTTTACAAGCATTTTTAACATATTATTTGAAATAACCGTCGCTTTCCCGTCAGGAGTAGTTACCTCAGAGCCGATTTTAGGCATTTTTTTGTACGCTTCGGCATAAGGCTCGTTTTCGTATTCTAAACAGCACATAAGCCTACCGCAAAGCCCGCTAATTTTAGCAGGGTTTAAAGATAAACCTTGATTTTTAGCCATTTTAATAGTAACCTTTTTAAAATCTGGCAAGAAACTTTTACAGCAACATACCCTACCGCACGGAGCAATACCGCCTAAAATTTTAGTTTCGTCACGCGTACCGATTTGGCGAAGGTCTATCCTTTGCTTTAACACAGTTGCAAGTGATTTAACTAAGTCCCTAAAGTCAATTCTATTTGGCGCGGTAAAGTAAATGATAATTTTAGAGTTGTCAAAAGGATATTCGGCGTCTACGATTTTCATATCTAAGCCCGCCTTTTCAATTTCCTTAACTGCAACGTCGATTACCCATGGAACTTTACTTTCGTGTTGCTCTATAATTTCATCGTCTTTTTTAGTAGCCTTTCTTAAAACAGGCTTTAATGGGGAAACAATCGTAGATTCGTCAACTTCCGTAACTTCAATTACGACCTTTCCGTATTCAACGCCCCTAGCGGTTTCTACGATGACGCCGTCACCCTTTTTGAATTCCATACCGCTTGGGTCGAAATAATATATTTTACAAGTGTGATTAAATTTTACACCTATTATTTTGACCATTTGTATTTTCCCTCCAATAATCCGAAAAGTAAACTATCAGACGCAACTTGAGCGTTGCCGTTAAAATATAAATTTTTCTCAATTTCTCTTATCTTTTCGGAAAAATGAAGCAACGCGCCGACGGTATACACATCGGCAATCGCCTCAATATTAGTAAAAGTAGATTTAGTAACGCAATTAGACTTGCATCTTAAAAGTTCGGAAACTAACCTTGAAGACACGCCTAACACGTCTTTTATATTTTCTTTGTTGATTTTTGAAGAAAAAAAGGCAACGTCTTTACTTGATTTCATCTTAGTAAAAATATTTAAAACTAAGTTTTCTACTTCCTTTATTTCTTCGCCTTGATATTTTTTAATAGATTCGCTAACTTTACCACCCGATACCGCTACCGCGCTTTTAAGTTTAGTTAAATCGTCGCAATCATCACTTAACGCGTCAATTATATCTCCGTCTAAAAAAGGCAAAATATCAAGCCTTTTAACCCTTGATAACAAAGTTGGTAATAAGGTATACGTTGAAGTAGCACCGATTATTAAATACGTATTTTTAGGTGGCTCTTCAAGCGTTTTTAAAAGTTTGTTTTGCGATTGAGCGTTCATTTCTTGCGCGTTTACTAAAACGAACACCTTTTTATCCCCTTCTAGCGGTTTTAAATAGGATTTTTCCACTAAATCGTCAATATCTTTAGTAACGATTTTGGCGTTTTCGGGATAAAACTTAACGTCTTCATACTGTTTAGAGTCTATAAGCCGACAAACCCTACAATTATCGCAAAAAGTTTCACTATCGCATACTAAAGTTTTTACAAAAACTTTAAGATAGGTTTCTAATAATTCACTATCGTCGCACACGATTAAAGTAGCGTGAGATAAAGTACCGTTTTTCTTATCCCCGCTAAAAATTTCGTACGCTTTAGTCTTTTTGATTAGTGAATTAACGTTCATTTTTTAAATAATTCCTCTTTTTTTAAGTTCGCTAATTATTTTTTGATGAGTATCTTCAACGCTTCCAGTAGGCTCGATAGAAATAAACCTATCCCCTTCCTTTTCTAAAATTTTAAGGTAGCCTTCGTATACCCTGTTATGAAAATCCATACCCGATTGTTCTAGTCTATCATCTTTATCCATACCGCCCTTTCTCTTAAACGCCTCTTTAGGTGAAATGTTTAAAAACACGGTATAGTCGGGATAGCAATTTTTAATCGCATAGGCGTTGATATTTTTCAAAAACTCTTCCCCAAGACCGCGCGCGTGCGCTTGATACGCCATTGAAGAATCTAAGTATCTATCGCAAAAAACGAGTTTTCCTTCGCTTAATGCAGGAAGAATTTTTTCGCTTATCAATTGCGCCCTTGCCGACGCATATAATAACGCCTCGCACTCGTTGCACATTTCTTTATTGTTAACGTCGAGTATTACCGAACGTATTTTTTCGGAAATTGAAGTACCGCCCGGCTCACGCGTAAAGATATAATCGATATTATTGTCGTCTAAATACTTTTTGATAAGGGCAATTTGAGTAGATTTCCCACTGCCTTCGCAACCTTCAAAAGTAATAAATTTCCCTTTTTTCATACGTACCTTTTAAATTAAATTAGAATATGTTTTTAAAACGCTTACTATGTAAGCAAGACCTTCAAAATGCAAATCGCCGTTTATTTGTTGTTTGTTGCCAATAAGTAAATACACGCCGTCAGCCGTATACGAAGTCTCTTTAGTCTCTTCGTTGTAAACCGCCTTTTTAAAGGAATTGAATACGCTTTTTTCTCCGCCTGTAAGTTTTCCTAAATCGATAGCAAATCTACCTTTATAGCCGTTTACTTCAATTTCCGTTTGCGTAGTGTCGAAAATTTGCGGATTTTCTTCAAACACCTTTTTTAAAATAGTAGCGTTGTTATAAATTGCCTTAATTCTTTTTATTTCGTATTCTTTGCCAAGTTTTAAATCTTCTTCTTTTTTAAAGCGATTGTCTTTAGAATATTTATCTAAAAAGGCTTTGATAATTTTATCTTCGTTTATATCTCCGTTTTCAGAGTAAAAGCTGTTAGAGTATAAATAATTAAAGGCGTTGTTTACAAAAGCGTCTAAATCTTGCGCCCTTGCCGATTGAACGTAGTTTTCAAGTAAGGTATCGGTACAAATGAACACGTCGTCATCGTGAAGGTCGGAATAAGTGGTTAAAAGAGATAATGCAGATTGCTCTGGGCTTACCATTATTTGCTTAGGCTCAATAACCAAAACGTCGTAAGAAAAAGAGTTTTCCGTCTCTTCATCAATAGCGTTTATAATAATAGAGTCGACTTCTTCACCTAAAACGACGTCGTCAGCGTATAAAATAGCAAACCTTTGACCTTCGGTTGGCTTTTTCTCTACGATATAATAAGCAAAGGTAAAAACTAGGCATATTACAACACAAATTGCAGTAACTTTTAAAAAATCGTAAGTGAAAAAGGTTTTAAGTTTGTTTTTTAAAGTACCTTTATCCATAAAATTAACCGATAATTTCTAAAATTTTAATTTGATAATCTCCACCTTTTGGTGCTTTTACCGTAACCACGTCACCCGCCTTTTTGCCGTTAAGGGCTTGACCTACGGGAGATTCAATAGATACTTTACCTTTAGTAAAGTCCGCCTCAGCAGTACCTACGATTGTAAATTCGTATTCTTCATCTTCGTCGATATCAAGGTATTTAAGTTTAGAGCCAAGTTGAACTCTGTCACTATCGTCCATCTTGATGACTTCGCAGTTTTTTAATTTTGCCTCAATTTCCTTTGCTTCCCATTCAAGTTTGCCTTGTTCGTCTTTAGCGGAATGGTATTCAGCATTTTCCGACAAATCGCCTTGCTCTCTTGCTGTTTTAATTCTTTGTACGACTGCAGGAATAAGGTCGTTTCTCAATTCTTTAAGTCTTTCTTCAAGTTCTCTTTTACCTTCAACGGTAAGTTTGATTTTTTCCATAATATGCTCCTTAATTTTACATTCTTTAATATTTTTATAACGTTTAATAAATTAAAAACTTTTTAATCACGGAAAAATTTGCCGGCAAAACCCCGGCAAATTATTCTTTTATCGCCTAATTTTATACCCAAAGCCACAACTTGATTCTAAGTTTTCTTCAAGGTCAATTTCCGTTTCGCTAGGATGCTTTTCCATTCCGTAACGGTACATAAGTTTATCGATTAAAACTTGCGCTTTAATACAATCGTCCGCGGTATTGATTTCAAACTTTGCAGGCGTGTCCATAAAGTTTTTATCGTAACCTACGAATTCAAGACCTTCAATTTCAGCGTTTAACGCAAGGTATAACGACACCTTTTCTCCCTTTTTGAAAATCTTTAAAATCATATTTTTATCATCAATTTCCGAATTTTTCTTTATAGCAGACATTTTATAACTTAAAACGATAGAGCGTAATAAAATGTAGTACTGAGATGCGGACGTTGCGATAATATCGTTTTTAACGTAAAAAGCAAAACCGCTTTTTCTAACGTTTTCGTCACTTTTTACTTTAGTTGCTAATACCACGTCACTTTTAACAAAGTTGTTTAAAAGCATCGTTTCTTTAATGATGTTTACAACTTCGTCGTAATCTTTAAAAGATTCTACCACTTTTTTGCAAGGTACAATCTTAAACTCTGGCTCTTGATAGTCCATTACGTTATAACCCTTTTCACGCATAAGGTTAGGGTCTATTGCGAAGTACAGATAAATCTTGCCGTTCTTTTCAAACATTTCGGCAATAATTTGCTTTCTAGAAATACCAAGTTGTTTAAATGGAGTAGCCCTTTCGTAAGTTAACATTTCGTATCTTATTGAATCGTATAATTCGCCGATATCGAAAACCTTTTCCGCGTTAGTTTCAACTTCAACAACTTCTGCAGTTTCTGTAACTTGCTCAACTACTTCTTCAACTTTTTCTTCAATTTTTTCTTCATCAACAAATTTAGCGTAAAGTTTAACGTTTTTATTCTTATTAAGTTTAGTTTGCAAAAATTCTTTAGTTAAGTTTTTATCAGTACACCAACACTCAAACTTTTTGCCTTCTTTTCTAATTTCGCCAGGGAAAATAATTTCACTACGATATTTACACTTGGAAACTAAATACTTCTTGCCGTCAACGTAAAAGGTAATCTTTTTCTTTTTAGTTTTATTCACTATTGCGCTAACGATTATAATTATAACGATTAAACCTAAAAGAAAAATTAAAACGTAAGACAAATCTATCGGTTTAGAAACTTTGAAAAATTTGTCCATATAGAAAACGTAGTTAGTTTCAACAAAAGCGTACGCCGATAAAACGTAAGCCCATATCCCTTTGAAAAAATCTACAATTTTTAAAAACGTATTCGTATCCATAAACACCCCAACTAGCAAACTGCTATTCGACCAATTTAAATTATAAACTTTAAAGCAACGCTTTAAAATTTGATTAAAAAAATAGGGTTAAATTTAACCCCGTTTTCGAAGTTTCACGTTAAAATAAAATTTATTTTTATTTTACGCTACTATTGTACCATAATTTAAAATTTTTATCAATAGATTTACCTATCTTTATTTAAAGTTTAACAAAAACAATTTAAAAAATGCGAATAATCGCGCTATAGGTCGGTTTTTAATGAAAAATAATTGCAAAAAAACTACAAAATCGGCTATTTTTTGCAAAATTTCACACTAAAAAACCGCTCTATAGCCCATTTTTTTACTTTAACGCCACCTAAAACGCTTGCTTGACAGCATTTTTATTATTATATATAATTAATATAAAGGAGAAGTAAATGAAAAGATTTTTTAGCCCTGAACTTAAACTAATATTTTCAATGGTCGTTTTCGGCACGATTGGCGTTTTTGTTAAAAACATTAATTTGCCTTCTCAAGAAATTGCCCTTTACCGCGCGCTTCTTGCATCTCTTTTAATTTTGGGGATTTTATTATTATCTAAAAAGAAGTTTTCTTTTAAAGAAATTAAAAAGGCATTACCTTTACTTATTATATCGGGCGTAGCAATCGGCTTTAACTGGATATTTTTATTTGAGGCGTATAAATACACAACCGTTTCCGTTGCAACTTTAAGTTATTATTTCGCACCCGTTATAGTTACTATTGCCTGCCCTATATTATTTAAAGAAAAGTTTGGCGTTAAAGAAATTATTTGCTTTGTGTTTTCAACTATCGGTATAGTTTTAATTACGGGTATAGGCGATTTGTCTAATAGTTCAAATCATCTTTTAGGCGTTTTATTTGGTTTAATCGCGGCGGTTCTTTACGCCTCGGTAGTTTTAATAAATAAGTTTATCACAGTTGACGGGCTTTATAGAACTTTCTTTCAATTTTTATCCGCCGTTATCGTTTTAACGCCTTACGTTATTTTTACGGGCGGTTTTACTATAACTACTTTAAACACAAACGGCTTTATTCTACTTTTAATAGTCGGTTTAGTTCATACAGGCATTACTTATTACCTATACTTTACTTCAATTAAGGAACTTTCGGGACAAAAAACAGCAATACTCAGTTATATTGACCCGCTAGTTGCAATAATACTTTCAGTTACACTTTTAGCGGAAGAATTAACTTTATTGCAAATTATAGGCGGCGCTTTAATATTAGGCTTTACGTTATTCTACGAATTATCATCAAAAAAACAAAAATAAAATCCACGGAATAACCGCTCTTTCCGTAGGGAATTTTCGAGATAGTAAAAGTATAGCCCACTATACTTCGCCGAAAGCGAAATATAGCGGGCTTTTATTATTTACAAAAAATAAAATATTTATGAGCTCTCTTTGTTTAGATGTTTATCGTAAAAGTTTCTGAAGAAAACCATATTACAATTTCACCACTTTTTACAAGCAATCCATGTTCTCCACTAACCATCATTCCTACGTCAGTTACACTTTCTGCTTGTTCAACTTTTCCTTTTATAAAGTCAAGTAAGTTATCGTCTTGATTCAATTTGAATTTTTTTCGCATTTTATTTTCTACTTTTACATTTTCAATATTCCATTTGTGTTCGTTATTTAAAATTTTTTCTTTTACTTTGTTCGTTGAATAATTTTCATTAAAATACCCTAGAATTTCACACGCATTATTGTAAAACTTATACGGAACATATAGCTTATATTGACCAAGCGATAAAGCAAATTGACTTCTAACACCATCGCCATAAGGCACACTAGCACAAATTATTCCTTCATTACGCAAATATTCTACAAACATTTTTCCAAAATCTTCATTAGTAGTGGTCAAATAGCAAAAATCTTCATCTTTAACTTCTCTAAGTTGATTAAATCCACAATGAACACATTCTTGTGTTTGAGAAAGTGAATTGCATTTTTCACAATAAAACATTTTTTATACCTCTTTTTTGATTATAACACAAAACTATACTTTATTCAATTAATATTAAAATTTTTCCATATTATAAAAATAAAGAACCAATAAAAAGTGTCGTAGTGATAAATCCCTATCACTACGACACATACCGTGGATTTTTTTATTACATTAATAGAGTTCCTTCAGTAGTTTTTATAACTTTAAAAATTTCTAACTCTTTACCCGTTTTAGTATCTATATAAATATAATAGTTGTCGCCGTTACTATTTCCGTAGAATTCGTAGGCTAATTTTTCTTTACTGCCGTAAGGAATAATTGCAAGCCTACTGCTTTCCACTTCAATTTCGCCGTAAACTTTATCCATTGCCTCTTCTAAAGAAATTTCCACTTTAGGAATATCACGGCTAACGTGATTTAACGCATAAGCGCTTGCCTCGATACCCGAAACGATACCCCTTTCGGTACAAACGTTAACTTTGATTAAATCACTATAACAAATAACGCCGTCTATAACCGATGCGTAATTGAAACTAGCGTAGTTATTGCCTTCCGCTACCCATACGGCTTTTAATCCTTCATAACCTGCGTTTTCTAAAAACTTATCGGCGACTTTTTCAAGTTCTTCTACCGAGTATACCTTTTTAGAACAGTCTTTATAATGGTTAAATAAAATTAATTTACCGCCCTTTTTACTAATTTCGGCAGTTAAAACCGTTCCGTCTTCACTTTTACCTTCAAAGTCGTAACATTCAATCTTATCGCTTATAGTTTCGCCAACTAGTTCAACGTCTTTAATTTTATAATCTTTAAAGTAGTTTTTAAAGTTTTCTTCCGCTTGCATTTTAGTAACGCTTTCTAAACCGTTTAAATACTTACTTTCGCTCTTTTTAACGTTATCTGAAAAAGCGCCGTCGTAAATCATATGCGGATAGTTCGTCGCGTTAGATTCAAGTTCGTTAAACTTAGAAATTAATAAGTTGTCGTCTTTGCCTTCGTATATAGACTTAAAGTTGAAGTCTTTATCGATATTTGAGGCAAGTTCACTTAAATTATTTTTAAGTTCAAGATTGATTTTATGCATTAAGTTTAAAGTTTCTTTATCTTCTTTAGATAAACTTTCGCCGTCGATTAGTTTATTTTCTAAATACTTAGCAAAATCGCCCACTTGGTTAATAAACTTAGCGGTATTGTACTTACTTTCATCGTGAAGGGCAAGCATACCTAAACTTGAAGTTGCCAAATTGCTTTGCACCCTAACTTCGCTTAAAAGTTTTTGTTGCTTTTCGCTATCTTTAGACACGACTAGTTTACTTAAGTTTACGTCTAAATTGTCAACCGTGCCTACTAAATCGTAAAAACTTCTCTCTTCGGCGGTGTTAGTCATCATATAATTATCAAGCGGTGTAAACACGTTTAAAGTAAGAAGACTACCTAAAATAAGCACCGCACAACCTAAAGAAATAACCGCCGCAAGCCATCCGCCCACGCCACGATTGCGCTTTTCACGCCTTTCTTGACTGCGAAGGGCACGCTTATGCATTCTCTCTTCATGAAGCGCTTGCCTTTTTGCTCTTTTTTCGGCTAGTTTTTCCCTTTTTATTGCTAGTTTTGCCTCTTTTTGTCTTTTGTTTTCCGCTTGCTTTTGAAGTTTTATATTTTTAGCGTTTTCTCTTTTTTCTAACAACGCTTTCTTCTTTTCTTCTTTTGCTCTTTTTTTCAAAAGCATTTTTTTGTGCTTTTCTTCCGCCCTTTGTTCTCTTATTTTTTCCCTTTTATTTTCAGTAGGTTTTTTCGCGGGCTTTTTCTTCTTTTTATTAGTCGTTTTAGATTTTTTAACCTGAGGCTTATTTGCCAAGTTTTCCGTCTTTTCTATTGCATTGTTTTTATTTTCTTCCATATTTCACTCCTTTACGCCGCAAAAACGTGCCTACCTATAGTAATAATCGTAGGTCTTGTATAAATCCAAGAACTCGTCGCTACTTTTGGATTATAGTAATATAGCGCGCCGTAACTTGGATCCCATCCGTTCATAGCGTCTCTTGCCGCTGAAAAAGCGGTGCTGTTCGGCGATAAATTTATCTGCCCGTCGTTAACGCAAGTAAATGCGTAAGGTTGATAGATTACACCCGATATAGTGTTAGGAAAAGAGGAACTTTTAACTCTATTTAAAACGACCGCGCCGACTGCGACTTGTCCGGTGTAAGACTCGCCACGCGCTTCGGCGTGAATTAATCTGGCTAAAAGTGCCACGTCGGAACTACTATAACCGTTAGTTCCACTCGTACTTGAACCTGAACCGCCTTGAAGTTTTGACGGTGATATACCCATTGCAGCAAGAGTTTTATTCCCGACGATACCGTCTACTTTAAGACCGTTTCGCTTTTGGAATAATCTTACCGCGCTCTTTGTTTGAGAGCCGTAAATACCGTCGACTTTACCCTTGTAGTATCCCCAGTTTTTAAGTTTTTGTTGAACTAGTTTGACATCTTGAGAACTACTACTTGAGTTGATGATTGCGGTCGGCTCTATAATCTGATAATTATTTTCGTTTAATAAAAATTGTGACGTACAGCCTACTAATAAAAGTAAAAGTACAACTACTACGCCGATTTTAAAGCTTTTTTTCATAAATTCTCCTTATAAAATTTGCAAAGTTATCAAAAAAAGCATTATTCATTAAACTTATCTATCTAATTTTTCTTTAAAATCATTGATAATTTCTAAAATTTTGCTTTTATATTTAACTTCGCTACCGTTACCCGTAAAACAAAGCGGAGGATAAACTACACACCACCAGTTATCCCCTTTTGCCTTTCCGAGTTCGACTATTACGGCATCATAAAAGCCTTCTTCAAGCGTAAAATCTTCGTAAACCCTTGTAGGAAACTTTTCGTTTCTTACCACCACATTGCTCTTATATGAAAAGCCCCTATCTTTTAGCAAATTATCAATCATCTTAGTAATTTCGGCTTTATTTTCATTTAAAACTCTTTCCGCTTGACTTTTAGACGTGCAATTTGCAATATACGGCGTTAAATAAGTAATAACTTTATCTTTTATTTCGTATTTTACGCTTTGGTCCTCTTCACTATTAGAATTGGCGCGGATATGGATGCGAAGGTATTTTTCGCTACTGTTATCAGATTTTACTCCGACCGCAACCGTCAAAGATATTATGAATATTAAAATTAAACTTATGCAAAAATTTTTCATAAAAAAACTCCTAAAAGTGATACTATTTCCGTGATAGGATAAGTATTGACACTTTTAGGAATTATAAACCAAATATAAAAATTTTTAATCTTCGTAAACCAATTTATCTAATATTAGGTCGAAATAATTTGCCCTTTTATAGTCGTAAGTTTCAAGAAGTTCCGCTCTATAGCCTTGTTTTTTAAGTTTATCTACCGCCCACGACGCCATTTCAAAATTTTCGTAAACGGCAAAAACCGTTGCACCGCTACCCGACATACTCTCCCACCTAGGAGATAATTCTTTAAGCGCGTTAGAATTTTTTAAAACTTCACCGTTTAAAGAGATTGCAGGGGAAAATAAAGCGTTTTTAACGTTGCCGTCTAGGCAATTTACGTCCCCGTCTATTAAACCTTTTACAAGCCCGTCAACGTCGCTAACGACACCGCTATTGCCGCTTTCGTCAAAGAGTTTAAAGCAGTCTTTAGTATTGACGCCGGTAGTAGAATAAATAACAACGAAATAAGGGTTGATTTTACTTTCAAAATATTCTACGACTTCTCCCCTTGACCTAAGCCTTGCAAAACCGCCCTTTAATAAGTACCCCGAATCGCTACCTAAACTATCGGCAAGCGGTTTTAAACTTCCGTCTACCTTGTATAGTTTTTTAAGCACCCCTAAAACGCCGACGATATCAACGGAAGAACCACCCATTCCGCTACAATTTGGAATATTTACGGTAATTTCTATATTAGCGCCCTTGGTTTTAAAGGTATCTTTAAACAAAAGAGCAGACCTATACGCGTTAGTTTCCTCTTGCCTTTCGGGAATAAACCCGTACTTGCCTATAAAACTAACTAGTATTTTATCATCTTTACGCTTAGACGCCTTTATAACGTTATATTTATTGACGGTTGTAACTACGCTATCAAGGTCGTGATAGCCCTCTTTTACACCTAAAACGTTGAGCGCAATATTAAGTTTTGCATAGACCTTAACCGACTTTGACAAGTTTCACCTTTCGTTATTTATTTTTCCCTATAAACAACTATTCTTTCATTACCATTTAAAGGGAATTCTAAATCGCTATTAGTTTTTAAAATATCTTCTTTACTTACGCCAAGTTCTTTAGCAACGTCCCACAGTTCGTCGCCCGCGTTTGGAATATAAACGCTAATAGCGGAATCATTAACCTTTTTCTTTTGCCCTTCGCTAACTTCCGTTATGGCCTTAAATTTGCACTCTAAAAGGTCTAAAAAACAAACCTTTAAGATAAATTCCGCATGGTTTTTAGATACTTTAACGTCAAGCGCTTCGCTTTTTACAAATTCAAACTTATTGCCGTCTAAACTAAACTTCACGCTGAACGGAAGTAATGAAGACTTGGCAAAATATTTCTCTTCAAAAAACAAGCAATTTACGTTTAAAATACCCTCGACTAGAATTTCGCCGTCAAGTAACGAATATCTTACGTCTTCTATTTTATCACTAATAACCCCGATTAGTCTACTGTTTTTAGTAACGTCGAAAGATATTTCGCTATTAACCCTTTCTTCAAGACATTTAAAACCGATTACTTTATCTACTTTTTTATCTTCTTTAATAAGTTTAATTTCACTTTCAATACTGTACGCGTCAACCCCGTAACTAAAGGTATTATAGTTATAAACTTTTGCGTTAGCATCTAGTAAAATTTCAACCGATACCGCGCTTTTATTCTTTCCTTCATCAACGTAAACTTTATAATTGGCGCTCTTTACCATAGCAAATGCACACGCTAGGTATTCGGGGAGCGCGTCGTTACATTCCGCTTCCGTTCTGAAGGGAATTTTTTTAATTACGGTAACGGGCTCTTTGCCCTCTTCTAGCGGATTAATTAAAAAGGTAAGTTCTACTTCGCCGTCGATAATTATAACCCCGATACCGCTTTGAACGGTGGTTATGGCAACCTTTTCGCTATGCGTTAATACGTCGCCAACTAATACGGGCAACTCGAACTCGTCTTCAAGTTTGAATTCCCTTTTTACACGGCAAACTTCTAACGAATAATCTAAGTCTTGGTTTTTTACCATAATTTGATTATCTTTTAAAAAGTAATCAACTTCGTACGGCTTTGCAATTTCTCCGTTAAAAATAACTACCGCGCTTGCAATAGCAATTCCGTTTACAAAATTAACCTTTACGTTATCGCATTTAACGTCGGATAGACTAGTCATACCCTCTAACGACTTATCAAATTCACATTTAAAACTAAACTCTACCCCAACTTCTTGCTTTTTAATGGCGTTATCGCTTTTATAAACTACGGTAAAAATGCCCCTACCGCTATATTTTATTTCGCCGTTTAAACATTCGGCGTTAACAAGCGACACGCTCGCGTCTACACTTATTATTTCCTTAAACTCTTCTTCGGTTAGGGGGAGTTTACACTCTATTCCGTTTGAAGAAGATACCTTAAACGTTTCACTACTACGTATTTTATCAAATTCAGGACTAATTGACATTTGCGCCTCCTACTATATAATTACGCTAAATTATATGAGTGGGCTTTTAAAATTAGAACGGCTAATAATTAAAAGCAAAAAATAATAGGATAGCCTAAACTATCCTATTATAATAAAACTATTCTTATAATTCTTTAATATCTACTATTCCGCACATAAATTCAGAGTAGGAAAAAGCAGTTTTTCCCTTATACTCGCTAAGCGGAGTTATAGTAAATAGCGCCGGGTAAATGCTTGTAATTTTACCCGTATAACTAACAAACTTGTTTCTGCCAAGATTAACTTTTACCTCTACAAGTTTTTGGTAATAGTTTTTGATTTTATCTTTAGTGTCCAAAATATTACCTTTTTGCTTAATCATACTTTAAGTTTTGGCAAAAAAAGTAAAATTATACTTAAAGATTAATCTTCGTCTTCTTCTTCCTCGTCCTCTTCTTCGTCGTAATCTTCAAAATCGCTTTCGTCTATTGAGATATAATCGAAGTCATCGTCAGACTTTTTGTCTTTAGAAATCTTTTCGTTAGTGTATGGATCGATGTCTTCGTCTTCTTCATCGAAGTCGTCGTTTAAAGCCTCTTCTTCTTCAATTTGAGAAAGTAAAAGTTCCTCTTCGTCTTCAATAGCGGCAACGTCTTTTTCATCGTCATCCAAATATTGACGCCATTCATCGTCCTTATCAACGTCGATATCGTTGTTCTTTTCGTATTCTAACTTTTCGCGGCATTTAGAACACATCTCTTCATCAATGCCGATATATTTAACTTTACAAATTGGGCAAAGAACTTGTTCGTTAATTTCATCGTTTGCAGAAAACATTAGTTGCGGACCAATTTTAAGTTCCGCTTTACAAACGTCACAATATTCTTCTCCTTCTAACATATAATTGAGGTCACACCTTGGGCATAACGTATATTTAGGCATAAAAATTTACTCCTTACTTGCATATTATGTTATATAGCGAAATTATTATAATAATAAAGAATAAATTTGTAAATAGTTTTTACTAATTTTTTTGAAATTTTTTTAATTTTTTTCAAAAATTTGCCTTTTTAGTGTTTTTTATATAACTTTTACCCTATAAAACGGTTTTTGATAAAAAATATTTTTCTACTGTTTGTGTTGAAGTAGCAATTATTTCAAGGCTCGCGACGGTTTTGGGATGAGATTAACCTTTTTGGTTATCGAAGTCCAAAACCAAAGCAGTTAACGACGAAATGCGAAGTTAATATGGCTTTAAATTAAGCGCCTTCTAATATCATCTTGTCGGCAATTAGCGCTATAAATTCGCCGTTGGTTGGCTTTTCATTACCAATATACGCGCGAATACCTAGCATTGCGTTAATGCTTTCAATCCTGCCCCTATTCCAAGCAACTTCTATGGCGTGGCGAATGGCGCGCTCTACTTTACTAGCGGAAGTATCGTACTTTTCACCGATTTGCGGATAGAGTTTTTTTGTTATGTTGTTTATAAGCGTATAAAATGTACCTAAAATATTCTATTTTCAACTTCAAAAATTTAACTAATTTATTGCCTTACCAAGTTCTATAACGTTGTGATGTTTTACTGACTTAAACAAGAACGCTATCTGGTTATAGTCAGTAATCTTGCCTGAATTTCTTAACTTTCCAATAAAGTCAACCACATTCTGCATCCAACTCTCAGAATCTTCATTCCCTGGAACTTTTAGAACGGTAGGTTGTCCTTCAATAAACTTTCCTTTTGACGGAATAATGTTTTTGTCGAACCTATAATTATCCCACCTAAATTCAAAGCCGTCCCCTTCCGTCGTCTGCATCCAGTCATTATAAAACCGAATAATGTCTTTCTCCGAGCGATAGTTTTCGTTAAGAATAAACTTAGCACAATTTTCAAACTTATCAGGAAACTCTAATATATTTCGTATCGTTGCGCCTCTAAACCTATACAAACCTTGGTCGTCATCCCCAACAACACAAATATTATTTCTTTTAGCGCCGAGCAACATAACTAACTGTTCTTGAACGTAGTTAGTATCTTGATACTCGTCAATCATGATATACTTAATCTTTTCTTGCAAAGCCTCGCAAATGCTAGGATTGTCTCTTAGCATCCGATAAGCTTCACTCTGTATAGACGAAAAGTCAAGCGCATTTTCACGTCTTAGAAGTTTCCTATACTCTGCAACAATATCAGCAACTGCCTTTATCTCGCCATTGCCACTTGCCCCAAGCTCATCTTCGTCAACAAGTTCTTCTGCAATGGCATTTGCATAATAGCAAACTGTTTCGGCCAAATTCCAACTACTGGTATTTGCCCCAAACACTAAATCACTATTCGGTATCGCTCTAAACGTTTTATTGTTTTGGTAAACTAAATACTTCTGTTCAAAGTCGTCAACCAAGCGATAATCTTTTCTTAAATGTGTATATTCAAGATTTTCCTTAATAAATCTTAAACAGATAGAGTGTATCGTGCCGATATATAAATCGTTTACGTTAACAGTAACGTTCTGCGCCAACAACTCATTAGAAAGTCTTGTTAAAAGTTCTTTTGCTGCCTTCTCCGTAAAGGTGGCAATCATTATGTCTTCAGGAGCAACCTTTTTCTCTACGATAAGATATATCGCCCTCTTAACAAGCGTAAAAGTTTTTCCTGTGCCAGGACCTGCTATGATAAGAACAGGGCCTTCAGTTGTTTTTATCGCTTTTTTCTGTTCGTCGTTGGCTCTGCCAAAGTCAAACTCTTTCTTTTCTTCTAGCAAATCCTTGCACCTCCTTTTTTCTTAATACTTAATTCTTACTGGGTCAACTTCTAACTTTCCGTCCAGCCACAACTTGTACGGATTTTTCACGCTATAAATCTTCGTCTTATCTTGTTCTCTAACGTTAGTAACAACATAAACGTAATGTTTATCTCCGTTTCCCTCTTCGTTCAATTTCTTTACAAATTCCCATTGCAAACCAGATACTTTAAAAAATTCCTTGTCGCTACCTTTTTTTGATTTAACTTCTATGTACGCAAGAACTTCTCCTTTACTTGAAACGCTAATATCGTATCCCTTTTGGATCTTTCCGCCTTTATTATGTCTTACAACGTCAACAACTCTTTCGTCCTTTATCGCTGTAAACCCGTCTTCCGTATCATTATAAATAGCGTACTCTTTCTTTTGATACTTCTTCTTTAACGCCGAAATTACAAACCTTTCTCCCAAATCGCCGTCAAGTTCTGCCTCGTTAGAAAATTTCTTAACCACAATTTGCTCGATAATTTTATCGGGAATGTTAACATCAGAGTACAATTCTTCAATTAGATCCGTTGCGTCCTGTTCTTCATCACCAGTTTCATCCGCCTGGCTTTCGGTTAGTTCTTCAGCCGTTAAGTCATCTCTAGGATTCTCCAACTCAACTTCTTCTATCTCAACGGAAGTTTCTTCTGGGACAATATCGACCTCTTCTGGCTTTGTTAAACTAACATACTGCTCTCGCATCTGTTCCAAAACTTCTATCGGTATATCCTTCGTCAGTTCTAACTTGCGTTGTTCTTCTTCTGGCAATAACTTAACTGCGTTAGGCTTGAACGTAAAATGTCTTAGACTTGGTCCACCACCATAAATCACACGCACATCTTCTTCAAAAATTTCGTTTGGATATACGCATTCGTCATCGTCATTGAAAAGCCACGCTCTGTTCTGCAACTGCCTAACAAAATTTGACTTATACGTTGTAGAATTATACCTATTATAATACCACCATTCAAGTTTACTCGTAAAATTACTTTCGTTTATATTATTAAGTGCATTCCATAACGCCTTAGATTTTTGCTTAGTTATATCTATTAATATATCCGCCAAACACCAAATATCTACTGAATTTTCTTTAATTGAAGAGTAATTTGCGTTTTGCAAAAGGTCCCTTCTTTCTTCATAGCTTAAACCACTAGTCGCAGGAATTAATTTTATAGATGTGTTTACGCCTATCTTTTTCAAAAAGTCACAGAATTCTTTGTCTTTTTGGGCTTCTTCATCAACAAGTCTAGTTAAAAATTTCGCTTTTTCACAACTATCATATAATATTCTTGATTCCCCATGGGCCATGAATAAGTTCTTTGGCTCAGTAAATACCATTTTACCATTAGAATCCAGATATGCTAAACACTTAGATGCACAAAGTAACTCTCTTAATTCTTTTTGTGTCGTAGATGGTTGCTCCATAAATTCTAAACAAAGAATTTGCAAGGATTCAAAATAAGAAAGTTCATCCTCGCTATCTCTTATGCTCGGCAACCATTGCGTTCTTATGCTTTCAACAATATCCATTTCCGTTATGCCGATTGCACTAAAAAACGTCTTTACTTCTTCATGCTCTAAAACTTCTTTATCTACGATTTTCTTATTATCACTTATCAACTTCGAAGGTAAATAGACATTCTTCGTTTTGTTCCCCATTAAATCTTTAACAAATGGCGAAACTAATTCTCCACATTCCGTAAGTATAAACTCTTTAGTTAAGTGCTTATTCACTGTCGATATATTGTTGTTCCCCCTGCTATAAAACAACGAAAACCACGCTTTATCTTTTGTCTTTAAAAACCCTTTAGTAATATTCGACAAAATCACATCGTAATCAACTTCTTTGACCTTTAAGGTATTGGTTAAAAATAGCACTAATCTATTTGTTTTATCTCTCGTAATTTCAGTCGATAACCAATTTTTTCGACCAAATATAATATTTATATCCTCAGAAGATAACAAATCAGCAACTGGACCACGCGCCAAAACACAATCATTTGCTGATGTAAATCTGCCATCACTTGTCGGTAAAATATTGTTCGTTCTAAAACTCTCTATTGTTGCATCATAAAAAGAGTCATAAAACAAATCCGCACTCGACCAATTTCCATACGATCTTTTCGAAACAGGAAGAGCATCAATAAACTCTGCACTCATTAATCCTAACTCTCGCAAACAAATCAAACTGCTTTTATAAAGTTCTATAGTTTGCGCCAGAATTTCTTTGTTTTCGTCTGTTTCGGGAATATTTTCTCTAGTAGGCGTAGTTTGATACGGTCCATTAATCTTAAAACTTAAGAAAGTATCACGCTCCGTAGGAAAAAACACTACTAGTTTTGTACTATCTTCTTCGATTGTCAATTTATTATTTTCTAAATCCAATCCATAGGCAATCGAAACTTGTAAACTATCGCTATTACCTATGTTTTTTTGAAAAAATAAATAACTAGACTTTACACCCTGTCCTCCAATAATTTGACATTGATAATACTTTTGTCCATTTATAAACTTTTCTTCTTTTTTCCTTACATAATACCCACTTTTTGTTTTAGTTAAATAGTCAAGTTGATTGATGTTCCTTAAAAACAAAACCGTATCAGGATCCATATCAACTAATGCTTCTTCTATTTTTTCATAAATATTTTCTTTAATTTCTTCCTTAAATGGCAAAACAATATAGGTATAACCTTGTTTTTGCTCTTTTAATGATTCCCCTATCTTTTCAGGTACATAAAAATTATTAATCCTAAAATTATAGTTGTCTGAATAAATTTCAGGAGCTTCGCAAATGCCAAAAACAGCCTTGAAACCTATTCCAAAACGACCAATCTGCGTTATATCATCCGTCTTAGAACTATAATCTACTCCCGTTATTCCCTTGATGTCTCTTAAATCAAACGGACGACCATTATGTCTAAAAATCAGTTTATCATCTTCAAGTGTTATTTGCACACTATTTGCTTTGGCATCTTCCGCATTCTGCAACAACTCAAAAATAAAATGCGTAGGATTCTTGTAAAGGCCAGACAATATTCTTTCAATATTGATGCCACTATTTTTATTTACTTGATATGCTCTTTTCTTTATTTCTGCAATTTCTTCGAAAGTTATTGCATTATCTATATTATAATCATGTTCCATACAATGCACCTTTTGCTAAAATCAGTTTGATTTTAGCACAGTATATATGACAGTTTTAGTCATATATAATAATTAGTCTTCTTTTTTGATGTCCATTATGTCCCCAACGTTGCAGTTGAGGATTTCACATATTCTGATAAGAACGTCCATTGATACGGTTTCGTTCTTACTCATTTTTGCCATAGTAGATGAAGACATCTCCGCTATTTTGCGAAGTTCTGTCTTTGTCATACCCTTGTCGATTAAAAGTTTCCAGAGTTTATTATAATTTACAGCCATAATAATCCCCTATTCTAAAGTTTTTTATTTATTATATCACATCAGTTTTAGTGTTTCAATACTTTGGTTTGAATTTCTAAACCTTTTCTTTGATTTTTTGGTTTTTGAATTTCATTAATAAAAGAATTAAAAATAAAAAAGGGGATATTTCTACCCCCCTTTTGAAAGTGTATATTCAAATTATTTTTTATTCTTGACTATCTTAAATTTTGACGTTTTTGTTTTGTGGTCATCATCATAAACAATTCGGAAACCAAAAGCTCTTAATAAAGTTCCTGCACCCTCGTATGTTTTACTTATCCCACACGCCTTGCTACACATTTGCAATTCATTATGAATTCGCTCTTTATCTTCACTCTTAAATTTATACCCTTCAAGATTATCTATCCCCCATTTATTTCTAAAATAATCATACACCATTTTTTCCTTATCAAATATCAAAGAATTGTTTATTGAAGCTCCGTCAAAATGGTCCTTATAATCATCATCTAAAAACTTTTTAGTGATTTTATACTCTTCCAAATTCTTTGTATATTTTTCTAAATTCTCAGAAATATATTGTATTGCAATATCAAAACAAATATTTTCGTCAAATTTTTCAATAAAAGGATTATATCTTATTCGCTTAGTGTTATTTTCTATATAATTTATAAATTCTTCTATCTCTGGAAAATCGTATGCGCAATGAAGCAAATCGTAATACCCCACTTCATTGGCTAATTTTAGCAAGAATCTATCTGCTTCCTTTTTTGCGTATTCTACTTGGTATTCTCTTTCTTTTATATATCTATCTTTTGGGGCATAAAACTGATTAGCGTCCTTAACTAAATATACACTATCGACTTTATCTACGTCACGGACTCTACCGCACATTTGTATAATATCAATTAATAAATGACTTTCTACAAAAATGTTTTCAACTTTAGATAAAATATTTATACCTTCTTTGCAGGCATTGTTGGTAAGCAACAATTTTATATTATTAGGAAGCGGATTCCCTTCCGACAAGCATGTTCTTACAATCTCGCTATTTTTAAATATCTCTGGATAATCCTGTTGTATTTCTTTCATTTTATCGTTATCAGATATGTATATAGCAACGCAATCGCTTGTGTTAATCCCCTTTTTATTAAGGTCATCTATTATCTTTTCAATAGAATTTAGATAACTCATAAAATATATATTAGTTTTATTATGTAATATGCAAGCACTAATATTACCAAAAACCTTTGTCTTAGTAATAATAAAGTATTTTTTTGGTTTTTTATAAGGCACTATCTTTCTATAGTCGATTACATTTGTGTTATATTGTTTAACTATTCCTTCTGCAGGCTCAGGGGTACCAGACATAAAAAGTATATGCTTTTTAATTTCTTCAGTTTTTTTGTCTTTAACATACCTTTTATAAAAAAAATCTAAGAAGAATTTTATTAGATGACAATTCTCTGTAAAAGTTGCGTCCATAACTATAGAATGGAATTCATCAAATATAATATAGTCAAACTGTTCCCAAAAATAATAATTAGAGTCGTCCATTCTAACGTGCTTTAACCTATTTGCAAAATGGGCGTTAGTACAAACAACACTCTTACCTTGTTCTTCTATTTCCCAAGAATACGCAATATCTTCTTTGTCATATATTTGATTTGTAAAATTTTTTATACCATTACCATGACGTTTAAAAGTTTCTTCAACTTTCGCCTTCCTTGATGTAACTAATAACACCCTATGACGACTAGAAAGCCCACCCTTGAACGTGCCGTCTTCCGTCAATAAGCCCTCTATAAAAGTGTTTTTCCCAGTTCCAACCCCTGAATAAATTGCACTAAACCCATAAGGGGTTAAATCAGCACCTACATCAATAACATCTAATACTTTTCTTTCCATATACTCGCCTCCTCAGTACTATTATATTATTTTTATATAATATAAGCAAGGGGAAAACTCATATTATAAAGAAAACAATAAAATTTATCATAGTTTCCCCCCCTTTTTGAAAGTGTAGATTCAATTTAGTTTCGGGTCATATTGTCAATCGGGCTGTAATTTCTATAACGATGTGCAATGTCGTCTTCGTTTAAGTCTAAATATGCTTGTTCTGTAACTGTTACGCTAGAGTGACCTAAAATCCTACTTAAAGTATAGATATCCATTCCGTTCATTAAACAACGTTTGGCAAAGTTATTTCTTAAACAATGCGGGGATAACTTTTGTTTAATACCAAAACGTGTTAAATACCTTCTAAAGTTAGATTCAAAAGAAGATACGGTAACGTGACTTTTTGTTGTTCTGCTTGGGAAAAGATAATCTGTTTCCATATACCTATCCTTAAACCTTAACCAACGACGTAGAATAAGTTCTGTTTTATCTGAAAAATAAACAACCCTATCCTTTCGCCCTTTTGTGTTATCGGCTTTCAAATAAATACGTTTTTTGTTTAAGTCTACTTCTTCCACAAACAAACAACTACACTCACCCAAACGCATACCACTATCAAGCATAAGGATTATCATTGCATAATCCCTGTGTTCGGTAAAATAAGATTTATCTAGCCCTGCAATAAGTTTGTTAAAGTCTTCGTCTGACATATATTCTTTTGGCGTTCTTTGTTCTTTTAAAGCCTTTATCTTGCGCATAGGATTATTCCTTAAAACGTCTTCTTCCACAAGCCACGTAAAGAAAACCCTTATATTACGTAAGTAATTGTTGATTGTAATTGCCGACATTGGTTTACGAAAATCTCTTCTTCTATCGGGCATATTATAAACTTTTGCTTTGTCGTTAGCATAATAAGTATATTTGCCACGTTCTTGCAATTCTGCAATATAATGTCTAATGACGTTTTCGCTAATTTCATCAACAGTACAAATGTCAAGCGACTCTTTACACCACCGTTCAAACAAACGAAGTGTTTGTTCATAACTCTGCATTGTTTTGCGACGAAGGTCTTTGCTTTTGCAACAAATCATAAATTCTTCGATTTGCCACGTTAAATCTCTTTCTCTAATTTTTTCCATAAAAAAATCTCCTTAAGTTTTATTCTTAAAGAGAGTTTTTTAGCCTATTTCATAGGGCAATAAATTATTAAACTTTATCGGTCTAAATAAAAATATTTATAGGTTATTTACCGATTTTTTAGTAACATTTTTATAGTGTTGGTCGGTATAAAAACCGCAAATTGTCAGTAAATTCCTTATGCACCCTCTAAAATCATTTTATCGGCAATAAGTGCTATAAATTCACCGTTGGTTGGTTTTTCATTACCAATATACGCGCGAATACCTAGCATTGCGTTAATACTTTCTATTCTACCCCTATTCCAAGCAACTTCTATGGCGTGGCGAATGGCGCGCTCTACTTTACTTGCACTAGTATCGTATTTTTCGCCTATTTGCGGATAGAGTTTTTTAGTTATATTATTGATAACGTCGGGATTATTTACCGCCATTTTAACACCTTCACGAAGATATTGGTATCCTTTTATGTGCGGTGGAATACCAACTGAAATAAATATTTTACTAATCCTTTCGTCAAGGCGGTTTGCCTTTCTTTCAAAATTTATATTTTCATAACTAATAGTAGGTTTTTCTTCTAAAAGTTCTTTCATTCTATTTTTAAGTAGTTCAACTTTAAAGGGCTTTGCCAAATAATAACTGACGCCAAGCGACATCGCCCTATTAACAGACGTTTCACTAACGAATGACGATACTACTAAAATTTTGCCATTATACCCTATTTCTTTTAACTTTTCTAGCACCATAAACCCGTCGTAATTTTTTAATACTATTCCCATAACGAGAATATTGGGGTTAAGTTTTTTAATAAGTTCTAAACCTTCTTCTCCGTCGCTTGAACTACCAACTACCGTAAAATTAGAAAAACCGTCTACTGCGCTTTTAACGTCGCTTATAGAATCTAAACTATCTTGCAATATAAAAACTGAAATATTTTGCATAACGCGCTCCTTTCATCATTTAATAAATCAATTATATAACATTTTGATTAAAATTCAAAACGTTTTTAAATGCGAAATTAAAATGTTTTAATCAAATTTTGTTTAATTTAGTCGAATGATGTATTTTTAAGGATTTTTGCGTTAATTTTTTAAAGATATTACATTAAATATTGTAAGAAATTTTGTTATTTTGTTGCTAAGCGCTAAAAAGTTTGATAAACTATTTTATATGAAGAGCAACGCAATTTATTATATAGTTAAAAAAACGCCTATTAGTTTTGAACATAATTTACCTAAAAATATTGTAGATTATATAAACGATAAACGTGGCGAAAATAATAAAGATAGTTTATACGCTTGGAATTTACTGCAAAAACTTACAAAAGTAGACCTTAAAAGCGTAACTTTTTTAGAAAGCGGTAAACCTATTTTAAAGGGGCTTAACTTTTCTATATCTCATTCATATAATTACGTTGCAATCACCTTTACTAAAAGTAACGCCAATATTGGAATAGACCTTGAAAGAATTAGAGATAAAGACCTTAGTTTTTTATCAAAATTTTCAAGCAAATTTTCTAAAAAAGACACCACAACTTTATTTAGATTATGGACGGAGCACGAGGCGACTGTAAAAGCGCTAAATTTAAACGTCTTTAAAGATTTTGATAATAATTTTAAAGGAATATCAAAAACGATTAATACAATAGACGGAGAGTACAGTCTATCTATATATAACGATAGTAATTTAAAAATAGAGGAATTAACTTATGAAGATTAGATTTAACGAAGATAAAAAAATTGTAGACGCGATTAGGAGTGGACTAATAAAAAGAGAGGGCTACTGCCCTTGTAGAATACAAAAAACGGAAGACAATATTTGTATGTGCCGTGAATTTAGAGAGCAAATTGCCGACCCTAATTTTGAAGGCTATTGCCATTGTATGTTATACTATAAAGAAAAATAAAAAAACGCTTTGCAAAATTGCAAAGCGTTTTAAGTTTATTTATTTTTAGATAGTTTCTTTTTTTGCCAAGATTTTTTACCGCATTTAGGACAAGTCATATATCTAGTTCTGCCCATATGCATAGATAAATTAACCGCTTTATAAGTTGGAACGTATCTATACCCACATTCTTTACATTCATAGTAGCCTGCAATCTGTTCAATTTTAACAGCAAAAAACACTCCAACAAGGCAAGGAATAAATCCTGAAAATACAATAAGTATTCTTTGCCACTCTTCCATAGGTAAAAGTGAGCCTATAATTATTGGTACGAATAAAACGATTACCGATAAAATACCAATTACCCATTCAAGCGCAAGTAGCATTTTATCATTTCTTTCTTTTTCTTTAATCATTTCTATTAAATTTTCTTCTACGTTTTTGTTATAAGTTTCCATTGACAACACCTCTCCACATAATAATTCGTTAACGGTAATTTTTAAAATACTACAAAGTTCAAGCATAATGTTAGAGTCTGGCAACGCTCTACCCGTTTCCCATTTAGAAACTGCCCTATCCGTAATATTTAGTTTTTCCGCCAAGCCCATTTGAGTTAAATTTTGCTTTTTTCGGCATTCTGCTATAAATTTGCCTATTTTTATTTGGTCCATACCTACCTCCTTGCCCTTATTATATAAAGGAATTTATAAAAAGTCTACATACCGTTGGTTGAGTGGAGAGTTTTCTACTGATAGTAGATTGGTTTATTATATAAAAAATAAACGGCACTTTTGAAAAGTGCCGTAATTTTTTGAAATATAAGCGTAAAGCCGTAATTATCTCTTACTAAATTGTGGAGCTCTACGTGCTTTCTTAAGACCGTATTTCTTTCTTTCTTTCATTCTTGGATCTCTTGTTAAGAAGCCTGCTTTCTTAAGCGTAGCGCGAAGTTCTGGTTCTGCAACGATAAGCGCTCTTGAAATACCGTGACAAATTGCGCCTGCTTGACCAGTGTAGCCACCGCCAACAACGTTTACGAAAATATCGTATTTAGCTGAAGTTTCAGTTAAAACGAGTGGTTGTTTAATGATAAGTTTAACAGTTTCAGTTGCGCAGTAATCGTCAATACTTCTTTTGTTAATAACGATGTTACCAGCGCCACCTGGGATAAGTCTAACTCTTGCAACTGCTTTTTTTCTTCTACCAGTTCCCCAGAATTGAAGTTTCTTTTTGCTTGCTACTTTTGCCATAATCTATCTCTCCTTATCTGTCAAGTTTTAACTCAACGGGTTTTTGAGCGATGTGATTATGCTCTGCACCCTTGTATACTCTAAGTTTTGTTATCATTTGTCTTCCAAGACTGTTCTTTGGAAGCATGCCTTTAACTGCTTCGTATACTGCTAAATCAGACTTTTCAGCCATCATTTTGCTGTATGGAATTTGTTTAAGGCCACCAACGTAACCTGTGTGATAAGTGTAGAATTTCTTATCGAGTTTTTTACCTGTAAGGATAACCTTATCAGTGTTAATTATAATAACGTGGTCACCAGTATCAACGTTAGGTGTGAAAGTAGGTTTATTTTTACCTCTTAACACTGCTGCTACTTGAGATGCAAGTCTACCAAGAGCAAGACCAGTAGCGTCAACAACGTACCACTTTCTTTCGATTTGACCGTTTTTTGCCATGAAAGTTTTCATGATGTGTCTCCTTTTATAAAAGTATAATATTTAAAGATTTACGTTTGGGGGGCTAATCCGCACGCCAATCCATTATATCGCTAAACTATTTTATAAAAAATCTTAATTATTGTCAAGCATTTTAACCCATATTTAATAATTTTATAAATTATTTCACTATTTATATGATACCGAATACAAAGTTAAGCCTTTTGCCGGCATAGTTTTGCCCGCAAGTTTCCTGTCCCCCGTTTTTATAGCGGTTTCAAGGTCTAAAACGGTTAGTCTTCCTTCGCCGATTGCAACGAGCGAGCCAACGATAATTCTTACCATATTATATAAAAAACCGTTACCTTTAACGTAAAAATCAAGCAAATTGCCCCTTTTTACCATTTTTATAGAATAAACCGTCCTCACCGTATCTTTTACCGAACTACCGCTAGATAAAAAACATTTAAAGTCGTGCTCGCCTTCAATTACCTTGCACGCCTCTTTCATTTTTTCTAAGTCAAGCGGATATTTAAGTAAGGTTTTATATCTACTTAGCATTGGGTTTTCAAAATCGCCAAAATATAAACTGTACCTATATGTTTTAGTCTTTGCCGAATACCTTGCGTTAAAATTATCGCTTACTTTTTTTGAAGAAACTACTTTAACGTCGCTAGGTAGTAAAGAGTTAAGCGCCTCTTTATACTTACTAGCGGGAATGGTCGCGTCCGTTTCAAAATGCACCTTTTGATTAAGGGCGTGCACACCGCTATCCGTCCTACCGCTTGCAACCGTTTTGGTTTCTTTTTTAAGTAATTTATATAGGGCGTTTTCAAGTTCTTCTTCTACCGTTCTTAAGTTTGGTTGAACTTGATAACCGCAAAAATCCGTTCCATCGTACGCGACGGTCAAAAGCACTTTCATACTAAACCACCTACGTAATTATTAAGTAAAATAACGGCGGTAAAGATAATAGCCGTAAATATTACGGCAACTAAATCGCGCCAACCCGCCTTTAATTTTCTAAACTTAGTTCTCTTAGAACTAGAACTGTAACACCTACTGTCCATAGCGTCGCCAAGTTCTTCCGCGCGCCTAAACGAACTTATTAAAAGTGGAATTAATACAGGTAGCATAGCCTTTGCCCTTTTTAGTAAATTTCCACTTTCAAAATCCGCGCCCCTTGCCTTTTGCGCCATAATAATTCTATCCGCCTCGCTCATTAAAATAGGTATAAACCTAAGCGCAATACTCATAACTAGCGCGAGTTCGTGTACTGGAAATTTTATAACTTTTAAAGGCTTTAAAAGGCTTTCAATACCGTCGGTCAACGCAACGGGGGTTGTAGTTAAGTTAAGCAACATACTGAAAAATACGAGAGCAAGCAACCTTAACGCCATAAAGGTAGAAAATTCTAGCGCCTCTTTAGTAATAATCCAAAATAAATAGGTTGGATTGTTGGTTTTATAAAAGAAAATATTTAAAATAAAGGTAAAAATTATAATGAATACGACTGCCGACGCGCTCTTTATAAGCGAAGTTATAGGCACTTTGGCAAGTAACGTTAAGAATAATAAAACGCCGTACACCACTAAAAATCCGTAGAAGTTTTTTACTACGAAAACAAGGACAATATATGCAATTAAAAGTAGCAATTTAATCCTAGCGTCCATTTTATGAACGAATGACGACGCGGGATAATATTGACCGAAAGTGATGTCTGAAAGCATTTTTAACCTTTATAATTTTTATAGATTTTTTCGATTAAATTATCAATTTTATAATCAGTTATAATATCTACGCCAACCGCTTTTAAATCTTCTTTGATTTTAGCAGTTAACGGAAGTTCTAAGCCGTGTTTTACTAAAAAATCGACGTCGGCAAAGATATTTTCGATTGTATCAACCTTGACTGCAACGCCGTCAGAGAAAACCGCAACTCTATTACAGTTTTCCGAAACTTCGTCCATATCGTGCGAAACGATAACGATAGTTTTTAAAACCGTACCGTGAAGAGAATGGAGAAGTTCCATTAAATTTCTTTTGCCTACGGGGTCTAAACCCGCAACGGGCTCGTCAAGAACTAAAACTTCGGGCTCTAAAACGAGTACGCCCGCTATTGCAACACGCCTTTTTTGACCGCCCGATAGTTCAAACGGAGATTTATCTTTAACTTCATAATAGTTAAGCCCAACAAGTTCTAAGGCATTTTTAACCTTTAGCGCCAACTGTTCCCCTTCAATTTCGGGGAAGAAATTTTTTATACCGAAAGCAACGTCTTCAAAAACCGTTTCGGCAAAAAGTTGGTATTCGGGGTATTGGAAAACCATCCCCACCTTTCTTCTAAGTAGTTTAAGCCTTTCTTTATACGCCTTTTTAGGCTTTTGAGCGCTAACGGAAAGGTCGAATTCGCCTATCGTAAGTTCTCCACTTTCTACGGGTATTAAGCCGTTTAAATGCTCTATAAAGGTGGATTTACCGCTACCCGTTTGACCGATTATTCCAAAAAAGTCCCCTTCGTTAATAGTCAAGTCTACGCCGTTCAACGCTTGGCGTTTGAATTCAGTTTTTTTGTTATAGGTGAATTTTAACCCTTTTGAAATAATTTGCATAACTCCTCCGAAAGTTCTTCAGCCGTTAAAATTCCCTCTTTTAAAGGAAGACCTTTTTTAATTAATTTATTTGCAATATAGGTAGACCTAGGAAGTTCAAGACCGTAAGATACAAGTTCATTGCTGTCTTTGAAAATCTCGCTTGGTTTACCGTCTTTAACGATTTCACCCTTACTTAAAACCACCACGCGAGACGCGTTTACCGCCTCGTCCATATAATGAGTTATAGTTATAACCGTCATACCCTTATCGTTAAGTTCTTTAACTACGTCTAACACTTCTTTTCTACCTTTAGCGTCGAGCATAGAAGTAGACTCGTCAAGTATTAAAACTTCGGGCATAATGGCAAGAACGCCCGCTATTGCCACCCTCTGCTTTTGACCGCCCGATAACTTTTGACCTTGCGAAAACCTAAAATTTTCCATATTAGTAGACTTTAATGCAAAGTCTATTCTCTCACCAATCTCTTTTGACGGCACGCCTAAATTTTCGGGGCCGAAAGCAATATCGTCTTCCACCATAGTTGCAACCATTTGGTTGTCCGGGTTTTGGAAAACCATACCAACGCGTTTTCTAACCTCAAACTGTTTATCTTTGTCTTTGGTATCAAACCCGTATACCGCTACGCGCCCGCTATTTGGCGTTAAAAGCCCGTTAATAAGTCTTGCAAGCGTAGACTTGCCACTGCCGTTTTCGCCGAGTACGCAAAGGTATTCCCCCCTACTTACCGATAAAGATAGATTGTTTATGACGGGGAGTTCCGCTCCCTCGTATTTGAAAGTGACGTCTTTTACGCTAATTACTTCCATAACTTATTAATTATACCACTATTATTATTTTTTTACAACAAAATTAAATGCAATAATTAAATCCCACTAATTAGTGGGATTTTTCACCTTTAAAATATTTGTAGAAGGTCTACGAGTATACAAAAACCAAGTAAAACCATAAGCCCAACCGCGTGAATAATTCCTTCAACCTTTCTATTAACCGGTTTTTTTCTAATCCATTCTATTGCGGTAAACACCACCCTAGAGCCGTCGAGCGCAGGGATAGGTAAAAGATTAAACACCGCAAGGTTTACGCCGATAAAGCCAAGCATTTCTAAGAAGAAATTGAAACCGCCTTCTCTAATTGCCTCGCTAGTTACCGAAATAGTAGTTATCGGTCCGCCAACCGCCTCAATGCCGAGTTTACCCGTTAAAAGTTCGCCAAGCGTAGTAAATATAGTGCCTGCAACGGTAACGGAATATTTAACGCCCCTAGATATCGTTTCAAAAAAGCCGAATTTAACGTTTTCCGTTTGATATTTTAAATATAATTTATTACTCTTTATACCGATAGCGTTTAAAATTTCACTATCTGTTAAAGCGTTAAAGTCTGTTTCTATTCTAGTTTCTACTAAATACGGCTTGTCGCCGTTATTGCGAATGACGTAAACGCCTAACGTATCGCCAAGTTTAACCGTTTTTGCATACTCTACAAGTTCTGAAAGGTTAAAAATTCTTTGGCAGTCGTCGTAATTATCGGCGCTATTTACCCTTAAAATTAAATCCCCAACCAAAAAGTTAGAGCCGTTTGAAATCTCTTCTATCTCTTCAATCGTAGAAACGCCTATTGCGGTAAACGCCGAGAAGACGTCGGTTAAGTTTTCGCTATTGACGTCGTTTCTAAGCCTTACCTTTCTCTCCGTTTTGTTACCACTTTTGTCGGTAACGGCAACGGTTACCACGTCGCCCTGTTTCTTGCCTTTGAGCGCGTCTACAACGTCGGTAGCCATAAAGATAGTTTTACCTTCAATTTTAGTGATTAAATCGTCGTTTTCAAGACTATAACCAGCGTAAATTGGGCTCGTGTCAGGTCTTATATCGTATGTTTTAATTGATATTTGACCGTAAATACCAACCGATAAAACGAGCACTAAAACGCCTATAATCAAGTTCATAGTAGCGCCCGCAATTAAAACTAAAATTCTCTTCCAAGGCGCTTTATTGTTAAAGGCGTTAGGATTGTCGGAGTTTTCATCTTCCCCTTCAAACGCGCAAAAACCGCCTAAAGGTAAAGCCCTTATGGAAAACACTTCCCCCGTTTCTTTATTTTCTTTTTTGAAAATCGCGGGGCCCATACCTATTGCAAATTCGTTAATTTTGAATTTGAAAATTTTGCCCACGATATAATGCCCGAATTCGTGCACGGTTATCATAATTAAAAGTACTAATATTGCAAGTAGTACCGAGCCAACCGTAGACAAAACGGATGCTATACTTAATAAATTAACCATTTAACTCCTTATTATACAATTCGTAAACCGCTTTTCTTGCCATTTTATCAACTTTTTCTAAGTTCTCAAAAGAAAGCGGTAAATCTTCCACTTTACTTAAAGCGTACTCTAAATAACGCTTAATATCTAAATATTTAATTTTTTCTTCTAAAAATAATTTAACTACTTCTTCATCCGCCGCGGACATAGCGCAAGGATACACCCCACCCTTTTTAATAACTTCGATAGCGAGTGGAAAGCAAGGGTATTTTTCGTAGTCAACTTCTTTAAAGTTTAGACTTTTCCCTATTAAATTTAACGGTTCTACGTCGCTATTAAACCTATTAGGATAGGTCAAAGCAAGTTGAATAGGCACTTCCATTGACGGATTGCCCATTTGCGCGATAATTGCGCCGTCGTCAAACTCTACCATAGAGTGAATTATACTTTCCGGGTGAATAACGACGTCAATTTTATCAATAGGCGTATCAAAAAGCCACATTGCCTCTATAACTTCAAAGGCTTTATTCATCATAGTAGCGCAGTCAATAGTGATTTTTTTGCCCATTTGCCAAGTTGGATGGCAAAGCGCATCTTTAGCGGTTACCGTTTCAAGTTCACTTACGCTTTTATTTTTAAAAGCGCCACCAGACGCCGTTATTATTAACTTTTTAAACTTTTTACCCTCGTTAAAATCTAAGCATTGCCAAATAGCCGAATGTTCGCTATCAACGGGAATAATTTTAACGCCGTGTTTTTTAGCAAGTGGCATAATAAGCCCACCGCCCGCAACGAGCGTTTCTTTATTGGCAAGCGCGACGTTTTTGCCCATTTCTATCGCAGTTTTTACGGCGTTTAAACCGCTATAACCCATTACCGCAACGAATACTATATCAACGTCGTCAGTGATTGCGTGAATAAGAGAATTTTCGCCGTAATAAAAACTAGTGCCGTTCGGTATACTAGTTATTTCCACCGCTTTTTCGGGGTTAGAGAGCGTCGCAATAGTCGGCTTATATTTATTAATTTGTTCGTTAAAAATAGCGGCATTTGAACCAGCCGCCATCGTAACAATTTTAAATTTTTCGGGGTATCTATCAACGACGTTTAAAACCTGACGCCCAATAGAGCCCGTACTACCTAAAAGTGCTATTTTAATCATACTTTTTAACCTCAAATTAAAGCAAGGGAATAAATAACGAATGTAAATAAAGAAGTAAACGCTATACCGTCAACCCTATCGAGCATTCCGCCGTGACCGGGGATAATAGCGCCCATATCTTTAATGCCTATACGCCTTTTTAAGTAACTTTCAACAAGGTCGCCAATTTGAGCAACTACACTTAAGAATATTCCCGAAACCACTAAAAATATAACTATATTTATAGTTTTCATACCCCTAAACACGTCAATATCAAAGGCGCGGAGTGAAAAATAAGTGATAAACGTTGCTATAATACCGCAAATTAAACCGCCTACCGCACCGCTTATAGTCTTGTTAGGGCTAATATGCGGGCAGAGTTTAGGACCTTTAAATAAAGAGCCTAAAAGGTACGCGCCAACGTCGGTAAACGCAGGGATTGCAAGCGCGGTAATTAAATAGTATACGCCGTTTCCACCCTGAACGTTAAGCATTAGCAACGCCAAAAGCGGAATAGTTGGATAAAAAGTTGCAAATACCGCTTTAGTTACGCCGTCAGTTCTATCTAAACTTGTAGTTAAAACGGAAACGAAAAGTATAATTGCAACGAAAGATGCCACGAATTGAATTAAAATACTAGGCAAAAGCGAAGTTACTGGAAAAACGGTTAAAGTAAACGCCATAACTAAAATCTTTTGAATTCTAGTAAGGTCGTCACCATACGCCCTTAAAAGTTCAAAAGTACATACTATCGCTATAATATACGAGTATATATCGAATAATTTATAATGTACACGCCTAAGTAAGAAAAATATTACCGTTACTAATACGAGTACCACTGATGATAGCGTTCTTTTAAGCATTAAAGTTTACCAAATCTCCTATTTCTTGAAGTATACCATTCAATTGCCTTGTCGAATTCTTCCTTTGTAAAATCCGGCCATAAGGCGTTTGTAAAATAAAGTTCTGCGTAGGCAATTTGCCATAAATAGAAATTGCTAACGCGTTGTTCGCCACTAGTTCTTACGACTAAATCTATATCGGGAATACCCCTTTTAGCAAGTTCGCCCGAAAGTGAATTTACCGTAACCTTTTCGCCCTTTTCTATTAAACCGTTAACGGCGTTGACTATTTCTTGCCTACCGCCGTACGAAAGGGCTATATTTAAAGTTTTACCTATAAAATTTGCAGATTGTTCTTCGGCGCTATAAATAGCATTTCTAAGTTCTTCGCTAAGTGGCGACAAGTCGCCCGAAACTACAAGCCTAATTTGATTTTTGAGTAAAGACTTGAGATGTTTTTTCAAAAACTTAACTAAAAGTTCTAAAATTTTATCAACTTCTTCCTTAGGTCTTCCCCAATTTTCCGAAGAAAAGGCGTACAAGGTCACGCATTCAATGCCCGATTCAAAGCACCATTTAACGACTTCTTCAACCTTGTCTGCCCCTTTAATATGACCGAAATTTCTCGGTTTACCTTGTTTTTTTGCCCATCTGCCGTTGCCGTCCATAATAAACCCAACGTGGCGGGGCATAATTATATTATCTTGCATTTATTCGCCTAATTAGACAGTTAAAAGTTCTTTTTCTTTATCGCCGATTACCTTATCAACCGCCTCAACCATTTTTGAAGTAAGTTTTTCAATTTGAGATTCGTAATCGCTAAATTGGTCTTCAGTTATTTCTTTAGCGGTTTTAAGTTTTTTGAAACTTTCAAGACCGTCACGACGGATATTACGTAATGCAACCTTACCGTCTTCACCCATCTTTTTAACTTGTTTTACGATTTCACGACGACGTTCGTCTGTAAGCATTGGGAAAACAAGCCTAATAACGTTACCGTCGTTAGTTGGGTTAATGCCGATATTAGAAAGTTGAATAGCCTTTTCTACCGATTTAAGTAAAGACTTATCCCAAGGAGAAATAACTAAACATTGACCGTCTGACACCGAAATGTTACCAATTTGGTTAATAGGCGACATTGCGCCGTATGCCTCTACTTGAATTTTATCTAAAATGTGTGGATTGGCGCGACCTGCTCTAATTTGTAAAACGTCTGCTTTTAAAACGTCAAGCGATTTGCCCATTCTTTCTTCCACTTCCATAATCATCATATCTAAAGTTTCAAAATCTACTGCCATAATAAAATCTCCTTAATTATAGTATTTTATACTTATACACTATTATTGTATATTAAATAACTAAATTTGTAAAGAGTTTTTTAATTTTTAACATTTATTTATTTTATTTATGCTAATTAAACTAAACCAACCCTACGCTTTAATAAAATACCACGCCAAACTAAATTGAAATTAAATATAGACAACTAAATTTTATTCTGCTTTTCATTAAAATTTAAAACTCCCCCGATATTTCGGGGGAGTTATCGCTACGATATATTATTCATTTACTTTTTGATAATTTTCTTTGATAAATTTTTTCGTATTTTTCAAGGTCTTTATTATCTTTTTCAGTTAGCCCACAAAATTGTTCCTTTGTTAAATATTGCCGTAAAAAATTATAGTTGCTTTTACTACCAGAAAGAAGTATTATGTTTTTGTTTTTCATTAAATTACCTGAGTATTTCACCTTTTCCTGCATATTCATTGTTTCAATATTTCTATGTAGTTTTTTTACTAAATTTTCATCAACAAAATTTTCGTTAAATATAATTATAAATGCATTTTCTTCGCCATTTTGCAAATCGACAATTATAGACGGAAAACACCCTGCTCCAAACTGAGATGATACTTTTGTTTTATAGATGCACAATTCATCGTTTAATAAACATTCCCTAGATTTAAAAGGAATTGTACAAGAAAATATTTTATTGTTTTTTACTTTTATATAAATCTCAAATCCATTTGCATTTACAAAAAAAATTATTCTCCATAATAAAAAGGCTGCTAAAACAACAATTGTCATTAACCATAATAAATTTTGTACTTCCGATATTAAACAAAACGGAATAAGTAAGATACTATAAATTATAATTTCACAAATATATATAGCGGATGCTATACCTGGTAAAAATTTTATTCTTTTTTTTCTCATATCAATACCATCCAGATAATCCCATCATATCATAGATATAATAAATTAAATTATCTGTTGTTCCAACTTTACGATTTTCTGCTATTATTGTTGAACCGTCAAGATTTATCTTAACTTTCTTCTTTTAAAATTAAAACTTCATCATATTTTGCAGAATATAAAATATCTAGTTTTTTTTCGCTTTCTGAAAAAAACTTATAATATCCTATGATAGGATTTCCTGCCGTGCTTATCCGTTTTTGTTTTTTCCCGTTATAATAAAATTTCAATTCTATTTGTTTTGAAGAATAACGAGAGTTTGTCAAACGTCTTGCCTTTGCGCTAAGCAATTCCGAATCTTTTAACCACTCCTCTATTTTTTTTACAAGTCTATTATTGAATATAATACGCCAAATGACCACCGAAATCGGAAGAACAAAAAGCAAAATATAACCAACAATTGCTATGTAAACATATTCTAATGGTACTGGCTTAACTTCATTTTGTGCTAGAAACATAATTATAGCACAGAGCGATAAAACACCAAAGAATGAAAATACCACTAAAAGTATATTCAAAATAACTTTTGATTTCCCGATAAAAACTTTACCATGTGATAACGATGACTGTATTCTATTGTTTATTTTTTCCATATTCACCTCCCCTCTCAAACAAACAACCATCTGAAAAAACTAATAACACAGAGAGGTGTCTCCCCTGTTTCATCAGTAAAATTAATTGGGTTATTGTTAGCATAAGCGTAAAGGTTTAATTGACCTATTGTTTGTGAAAGCGTTGGAAATAACTCGTAGTTATAAGCGTTCTCCCATATTCCTTATTAATTTTATAATAACATAGTAAACACCTAAAATCAATACTTTTTGCGATTTTGTCTAAATAAATGCTTTGTCGAAAAATATAAAAAACTTCGGCATTAACCGAAGTTTTTTAAATTTATCTTATCCAAGTGCCGATTTCTTCGCCTTTAACAACCCTTGCAATACTGTCTTCTTCATTTAAGCCAAATGCTAAGATTGGAGTTTTGTTTTCCATACAAATTGCAACGGCGGCAGTATCCATCGCCTTTAAGCCTTGAGAAATAAAGTCAATGTACTTAATCTCTTTATATTTTTTAGCGTTAGGATTAGTTTTAGGGTCGCTATCATAAATACCGTCAACGTTTTTAGCAAGAAGTATTACTTCCGCATTGATTTCCGCAGCCCTTAAAGCAACGGCGGTATCAGTAGAGAAGAATGGGTTACCCGTTCCGCAAGCGAAAATAACAACTCTACCTTTATCTAAATGCGAGAGCGCTTTTCTTAAAATGTAAGGTTCTGCAACTCTTGTTATAGTTAAAGCGGTTTGAACCCTTGTTTGAACGTTCTTTCTTTCAAGCGCGTCTTGAAGGGCAAGCGCGTTAATAACGGTTGCAAGCATACCCATATGGTCGGCAGTAGTCCTTTCCATTTCAGTACCTTGTCTACCACGCCAGAAATTACCGCCACCAACTACGATACCAACTTGAACGCCCATATCGTGTACGTGTTTAATTTGGTCAACAACGCGGCCAACGACTGCTTGGTCAAAACCCATACCCTTATCGCCCGCTAAGGCCTCGCCACTAATTTTGATAATTACCCTTTTATACTTTAAATCCATAAACACCTCTTAAAATCTAGGCTATAGCGCGATTATTTATTAAAAACAACGCTAAACTAGCCTTTTATTTTGTAAAAAAAAGGAACGTAAAAGTTCCTTTTTTAATAATTAGTTTTTCATTGCTGCAACTTGTGCTGCAACTTCGTCTGCTAAGTTTTCGTTTTTCTTTTGTAAGCCTTCGCCCATTTCAAAACGAACGAATCTTCTAATAGAAATCTTTTCGCCAATAGTAGCAGTTGCTTCAACTACTAATTGTTCGATAGTCTTAGAAGGGTCTTTAACGAATTTTTGGCAGTTAAGGCAGTTTTCATCATAGAAAGTTTTAATTCTACCTTCAACCATTTTATCAACGATTTGAGCAGGTTTGCCTTCTTCGATTGCTTGCGCTCTTAAAATTTCTTTTTCTTTTTCAATAACGTCTGCAGGAACTTCTTCTTTAGTTACGTAAGAAGGGTTAGCAGCAGCGATTTGAAGAGCGATATCGTGAACGAGTTCTTTAAATTGGTCGCCACGAGCAACGAAGTCAGTTTCGCAGTTTACTTCAAGTAAAACGCCAACTTTACCACCCATGTGGATATAACTATCAACGATACCTTCAGCAGCGATTCTGCCTGCTTTTTTAGCGGCTTTAGCAATACCTTTTTCTCTTAAATAGTCAACTGCTTTTTCCATATCACCGTCAGTTTCAACGAGTGCTTTTTTGCAGTCCATCATACCAGCGCCTGTTCTTTCACGAAGTGTTTTAACGTCATTTGCTGTAAAACTCATATTTTTATCTCCTTTAAAATACTATTCACTAATTGCTTCGTCAGCCTTCACATCTAAAGATGCGTCTTCCATAGAAACTACTTCTTCATCTTCTACGTTGTGCTTAACAGCGTCTTCACCTTGGTTTGCTTCGATAACAGCGTCAGCAATAATAGATGCAACGAGTTTAACCGCCCTTATAGCGTCGTCATTACCAGGGATAACGTAATCGATGTTGTCTGGGTTGCAGTTAGTATCAGTAATAGCAACTACTGGAATACCTAATTTTTTCGCTTCTTTAATAGCAATTTCTTCACAATTTGGGTCTACTACGAAAAGTACGCCTGGAAGAGAGTGCATGTTTCTGATACCGCCTAAGATAGTGTTGAGTTTATCTCTTTCTGCCTTTAATGCGATAACTTCTTTTTTAGGAAGAAGGTCGAATTCGCCCGTCTTTTCCATATTGTCAAGTTTGTTGAGCCTATCAACCCTTGATCTAATAGTCTTGAAGTTAGTTAAAGTACCGCCAAGCCATCTGTAGTTGATGTAGTATTGACCGCATCTTTCTGCTTCTTGAGCGATTGCTTCTTGAGCTTGCTTTTTAGTACCTACGAAAAGAACTGTCTTACCTTCTTTTGCCATTTCAACAACGAACTTGTAAGCCTTTTCGATTTCTTCTACCGTGATTTGTAAATCAACGATATGAATGTTGTTTCTTGCTCCATAGATGTATTTTTTCATCTTTGGATTCCATCTTGAAGTTTGGTGACCGAAGTGAACACCTGCTTCGAGCAATTGTTTCATTGAACATACTGCCATAATAAAATACCTCCGTTATTCCTCCCGGCGCTACGTTTTACCCGCTTACCCTGCCCGACTTAAATTTATTTTTGCAAGGACGAAGACGGCGTTTTCCGCCAGTGTGAATTTTTATCTTTAGTATCTTAACATATTTTTATAATTTTGTAAACTGTTTTTACTATAAAAAAACGCCCTTTCGGAAATTTTAACCGAAAGGACGTAATTTTATTTAATTTATTATGCTTTTTTCTTTTCTAAGTATTTGATAACGAAAATCGTACCAACAAAAAGTACTGCAACAACCGCCCACATAATAAGCGCGCAAAGTACACCGCCAAGAGTAGCAACGTAACCTGCCACAACGTAAGAAATTAATGCGATTACCGCAACAATTCCTGCGTATGGGAATTGAGTTTTAACGTGGTCGATATGGTTACAAGCCGCACCAGTTGACGCCATAATTGTAGTATCTGAAATAGGAGATACGTGGTCGCCGAATACCGCACCGCCAAGACAAGCAGAAACCGTTAATACGGCTAAAGTACTTGAACCGCCTAAGAAAGTAACGGCAATAGGAACTAAAATACCAAACGTTCCCCAAGAAGTACCGGTTGCAAACGCGATACCGCAAGCAAGAGCAAAGAAGATTGCAGGGAATAACGCTTGAAGTGTTGCAGGGATTTTTTCTACGTTGTTTTGAACGAATGCTTGAGCGTCAAGATATCCGCCTTTAGCGCCCATAATACCAGAAATAGTCCAAGCAAAAGTTAAAATTAAGATTGCAGGAACCATAGCCTTAAAGCCTTGAGTGAAACTATCTGTAATAGCCTTAAAGTTAACTACTTTCGTTACCATATAGTAAATAGAAACGATTACTAAAGCGACAGTTGAACCGATTGCAAGTGAAGAACCTGCGTCACAGTTAGAGAATGCTTCAATAACGCTACCCGATTGAAGTTCCGTGCCGTAAAAACCGGTATCCCAGTTATAGAAGTAACCAGAGTAAATCATACCGCCAATACAACATAAAATCAACGTAATAACAGGTACTACAAGGTGACGAACTTTACCGTTAGGGTTAGAAATAATAGACGCGTCGTTTTCCGCAGCAGTTTCAGTTTCGCCAGCATCAAGGTCGCCAGTTTCTTCTGCGATTTGTTCATTTTTCTTCATTTTGCCAAAGTCAAGTTTAGTGTAGCAAAGAACGAATACCATAACTATTGTTAAAACAGCGTATACGTTGAATGGAATAGTTTTGATAAATGTTGCAATAGAGTCACTACCTTCAAGGTTAGAGCCAACTGCGGCAGCCCAAGAAGAAATAGGAGCAATAATACATACGGGAGCGGCAGTTGCGTCGATAATGTATGCAAGTTTAGAGTGAGATACTCTGAACTTATCAGTTACAGGACGCATAACAGAACCTACTGTTAAACAGTTAAAATAGTCGTCAACGAAAATTAAACATCCGAGCGCTGCAGTTGCACCAAGCGCGCCTCTTTTAGATTTAATTTTAGTTTGAGCCCAATCGCCATATGCTTTAGCGCCACCAGATTTTTGCATTAATACTACGAAAATACCTAAGATTACAAGGAAAACGATAATAGGAACGTTAGCCCCAACCTTTTCACTCATAACTGCAAATAACGTGCCAAGCGCGTTAATAGGATTACCGCCAACGTAGAACATTGCGCCTACGAAGATACCGATAAAAAGTGATACGTAAACTTGTTTTGTGATAAGTGCAAGAACGATTGCAACTATCGCAGGGACAAACGCCCAAAAAGTACCAGCCATAATAGCCTCCTTAAGTAAAAAATCAAAAAAATCACGGTCTACCAAACCGTGATTTTATAATTATAAAAAGTTTGATAGCACTCCACACCGTAAGCGTGACAGTTGTAAAGATATTCTCTTTACACCCAGATAGGTAAACTTGGGATTTTACCCTCTTCGGCAATCTTTCCTTTACCACTTTATTCTAAGCCCTAATAAAGTTTATCATAAAGACTGCGCCTCTATTCGTAATTTAATTGTTATGTCTATAATACTATGAAATTTTTAATTTGTCAACCAATTTAGCAGATTAAAGTGTATTTTGTGGACAAACACTCGTTAATAGTAAAAAAACGGCTCACAAAAAGCCGTTTTTATCTATTTATTAAAATATATAGTTAATCTTTTATCTAAATTTTCGCTTACGTTTTTATAAATTACGCGTTTTCCGCTTTCTTCAACGTCACCCATTAATATATGAAGTTTTTCCGCCGAACTTAAATCTATTTTAGTAACTTTATCAAAGTCAACTACAACTTCTTCGTTTTCTAATAATAAAGCGTTAATTTCTTTAACTAATTTATTTGCGTTTAAAAAGTAAATTGCACCTTGAAGTTTAATAGCGTTTTCTTCCTTTTCAATTTTAAGCGGATTTTTAAAACTTTGTATATTTAAAATAAGCGCTAAAACAAAACCGCCTAAAACGCCGTAAGTTAAATCAAAAAATACAGTTAAGAGCATTGCAGTATAAAGTACGATTGTATCCCTTATACCAAACTTACCCGTTTTAATAAACTTTTTAGGGTTACAAATATTAATTGAAACGTTAATTAAAACCGCTGCAAGAGCGCAAAGTGGAATAAACTTCATAACGCCCATTAAAGCAAAATAGAAAATAAGTAAGAATACCGCGTGGAATACGCCCGCAAGCGAAGATTTAGCACCGCTTTTAATATTTGCCGAAGTTCTAGCAATAGCGCCCGTAGCAGGAAGACCACCTAGCATAGTAGACGCGATATTGCCCACACCTTGACCGATAAGTTCCACGTTGAAGTTACTTTTAAGTTTAGTCATACCGTCGGCAACGGTGGCGGAAAGCAAACTTTCTAATGCGCCTAAAAAGGCAATAACTATTGCAGGAACTATTATTTTACCAAAATTTAAACTGGCAATCGAGCCGAAATTTATAATTGAAAAACTAGCCGAAATTTCGCCGTATTTACCGCCAATCGTCATAACCCCAAACTTTTCACCGCCTATTAATATATTTACAATGGTAAATAAAACTATTGCGATAAATTGCGCAGGGAGTTTTTTATTGATTTTAGGTATTATATAAATAGTAACTAAAGTGCCAAGACCGATTAAAAAAGTTGCCAAGTTAAACGACGTAATAGTCGTAGCGTAGGCTACAATTTTATCGATAAAATGAACGCCCGTACCCGTAAAACCGCAAAAATCTTTAATTTGCGCAACGAGTAAGGTTATGCCAATACCCGTAGTAAATCCCACTTCTATAGGATACGGTATATATTTAACCAAATTACCGCCCTTAAGTATCCCCATTATAATTAAGAGAATACCCGCAAGTAACGTGGCGATTTGAAGACCTATAAGCCCGATTTCAGGGTCTGCAAGGTAACCGAAAATTATAACTACGAACGCAGCGGTAGGACCGCCGATTTGAAACCTACTTCCACCAAACGCCGAAATGCAAAAGCCTGCGATAATAGCGGTAATAATACCCATTTGAATACCACCACCAACACTTTCGGGTACGGATTGCAATCCAAGCGCAATAGAAAGTGGCAACGCGATAATAGCAACTAAAAGACCGCTTAAAATATCGTTTATTAGATAACTTTTCTTATAATTCTTTAAACTGTTTAATAATTCCATTCTTTTGTACCTTAAATAAAACTAACTTATTTAATATATCATATAATTGGAATTTTAACAAGTAACTTTACTAGTTGTATTATAATAATATCTTAATTTTGTCAGGAAATTTTAAATAATTATCCACTTTTATAAAGTTAAAGTCCGATTTGTAAACGGACTCGTCGTTACCGCCCGGCCCGTAGTCATCGCCTACGAAAACGACTTCTTCGTGCAAATAGCCAAACTCTTTACAGTACTTATCTAAAGCGTAATACTTATTAAACGGCCTAGGCGCTAAATCAAAAGATGAAGAACCGCCAACGAAGACGTTATAGTCGTTAAATACTTCGGTTACGTCGTCAAGAATTGCCCTTCTCTTTTTTCTATCGGGGTCGAATTTAAGTTTATCTTCAATGTTTGCCTTTGTGCCAAGAATAGGAAAAGTTACACAACCTGAAGAGTGGAACTCTACGTTATCGCCCGTAAAAGTGGTAAAGCCGTACTTTCCCCTTAAATACGTAACCCTTTTTTCTAAAGAGTTTCTATCGCAATCAAGTTTATTATCTTCGATAATATCTATATCTAAAGTGCTAGGGTTATACTTTGCGTATTGAAGCCCGTAGTTACCTAAAATATCTATAGGGAATTTACCCATTTGCTCGAAAATTCTTCTGCACATTCCCGCCCCTGCCATTACGAGTTTATACTTTTTTTGAAGGGCGAATAATATTTCGCGATGCTCGCTAGATAGCGGGGATTTGTGTTGGGTTAAAGTCCCGTCAAGGTCAAATGCTATAAGTTTAATTTTTTTAACGTCCATAATCTTCTCCGTATAATTTTTTTAATTGTTTTGAGATTCTTCGGTAGCATATCAAAGTGAGCAAGGCTCAGAATGACGTTTAGAAATTTGAATAAAGCACCTATTTAAAGCACTAGAAACAAGTTGGACAAGGCTCGTGAGTTTGGGAGGACACAACTAACCTTGTTGGTTGTTGAGGTCGCACAAACGAAACAGTTAACGCAGTCCAACGCCGTTTATAGGGCTTTATCATCTAAAATAGTTATAATAAAGCCAAAGCACGGTATATCTATCCTTTAAATCTTTGGCGTATAAAATAGCGCCGTCTAACTTTTCTTTACTATATAATTTTTCAAACTCGCTATAATCTAGCCCTACCGCCGTAACCATTTTGTTAAACTTTTCAAAACTTGGCGATTTTTTAATAATTTTCTTAATTTTTGCCCAATTAGAATAAATAAAAGCGCTATCGTCACTATAATACCAACCTAACTTTTCTTGAAGTTTAATTACTTCGCTAGCCGATTTAGTATAAATTCTTTCAATATCTTTTAGGTACTGTTCTTTATTAAATTCCACCTTTTTAGGATTAGAAGTCAACATTTTATCTTTTAAACGGGCTAAAAAGGTTGCGGAATAAACAACGTCTATCCCGTGCGCAAAATATTCGGTATTATCTAAAATGCCCGTAATTTCAAAGTAATGCGACAAGTGATGCTCACTACCCGATGCAGGTCTTGAAGAGCCGACAAAACTCATAAGTACGCCGACGAGCACTAAGCCCTCCATAAGTTTACCTATCGCTTTTTCATCTCTATTTTTAATTTTATTAGCAAGGCGTTTTACGGAGTTTGCGCATTTATACGTTAAATTATATACCTTTTTGCAAAAGTATTCGTTATTGATAAAAGCGCTTAACTTCCAATCTACTAAACAAGAATACTTGCCTATAATATCGCCATAGCCCGCCCTTATCATTTCAATAGGCGCATTTTTTAAAATTTCGGTATCGCCAATAATCGCCATAGGCGGTCTTGCGTTTAAGGTAACTTTCATACCCTTTAAAATAAGCGCGCTACCAACAGATGCGTAGCCATCCATTGACGGAGCGGTTGCAACGATAAAGTACGGCAAATTTTTAGTAAAACTAACCTGTTTACAAAGGTCGTTAATAACGCCCGAGCCTACGCCTATAATAAGGTCGGTTTTATCAAAAACTTTTTCTTCGATTTCTTTTAACTTTTCTTCGTTTGGAATAACTACTTTTTCTTGCGCCGTTAATACTAGTTCGCTAAAATCTTTACCGTTTAAAAGACTTTTAATTTTACTTCCGCAAAGCATATAGGTGTTTTCATCAAAAACGACTAATATGCTATTAAAATTTTCACATAAATCTTTAAGTTTATTTATTGCGCCTTTTTTAATCTCTATCGCTTTTGTGTTGCAATTGTGCTCTTTCCCGCATTGGCAATTTGAAAATTTTTTGCGTAATTTTACGATATCCATAACACTCCTACTTGACAATATAATTTTATAAAGTTATAATAAAACAATCAAAAACGATTGTCAATAAACGGCTAAAATATTGATAAACAATCAAAATCAATCATTATGTTAAAAGAAGAAAGACAAGAAAAAATATTAGAAATTTTAGAAGAAGAAAACTATATAACCGCGGTAAAACTAGCAAAAACGCTATACGCTAGTTTGCCGACTATTCGCCGTGACCTTAACGAACTTGCGAGAAAAGAATTGATAATACGCCATCACGGCGGGGCTAAAAAAATTAATCCCGACAAAGCGGTTATGCCCGTAGAGTTTAGAAAAACGGTAAATTATAAAGAAAAGCGTAAACTTTGCGAATGCGCCGTAAAACTTATTAAAGACGATTATATAGTTTTTATAGACGCATCTACTACCACTTTGCAAATGGTGGATTTTATACCGCCCAATAGCCCTATTACCGTAGTTACTAACAGTATTTTAGTTTCTTCTATGCTAACTAAAAAAGGTGTAAAAAACTACTTAACGGGTGGAGAACTTCAACAAAACTCGATGTGCTACGCAGGGGTGTTTAGTGAAAACTTTATTAAGAACTTTAATTTTAACGCGGTATTTTTCTCTTGCCACGGCGTTGACGAAAAGTTAAATATCGTAGATACGTCACTACTTGAAACAAGTTTAAGAAAGGCGGTTATATCGCAAAGCGAAAGGTCGGTATTTTTATGCGACGGCTCTAAATTTAACGTAAAAGCGCCGTATAACCTAATAAATTTAAATGAAATTGATTTTGTTATTACGAATAATAATTTAGTAGATATTAAAAACGCAATAATAGTAAAATAAAAAATCGCTCCTACGTGGAGCGATTTTCTTTTATATTATTTGTTTTTATAAACAATCTTATTGCCATTTTCATCTTCAACCCAAGTTGGTACTGTAGATTGAATATTTTGTCCTGCTTCTAAAATATTCTTCCATTCAGCCTCATCAAAGAACATTTCTGCATTTTCAAAGCAGTGTTGAACGGAATATTTTTTAGTTGCAAAGGCATTGTAAAGTTGTGTTTTATTTTCACTATCTAAACCAACCCAGCATGAAGACCAACCGTGTTCAGCAAACAATTCTGGGAATTGTGTGAAGAGACTACCTGACTTAGCATCTAACGGAGATACTACTATACCATTATTAAGTCTTGAATATAAATCTCTGTAGAATGGTTCGTCATCGTAAAGTGAAGATTCCGGCGTGAGTTCGTAATCAATCTTTGGCAATGGACAACCGCTAACTGCCGTTAAGAAATTAATGTTTTCGTCAGAGAAGTAGAATAATAACCATTGTTTAACCATTTCTTCTGCTTCTGGGTCACCAGCGTAGTTGGCGTTGAAAAGAGAAAGAGTACCAGCACCTAAAAACATAAACGTTTCAGGTGTACCGTTACCTTCAGTAACTGTGCCGTGAAGTTCACGTGGAAGAGACATCCATTTAATTTCTTTTTCACGTTCTTTACCAGTTTTGCCGTAGTTCATCTTTGTAAAGTCTGTAAAGTTATTTCTTTCTTGTGATTCGTTAATCCAGTAAGATGCTTCTAACATAATAGCAGAACGTGGACGGCTTGAATCGTAACCACTGAAGATGAATTCCGCTTGCGCTTCAATGTGAGAAGTATCTCTCTTAACAGCGTCAGTATACCAGTTTTGTTCATAAGCAAGTTTCCAGAATGCCGTGCTATAATATCTTGCTGCTGACCAAGTTGCATAGTAACCAGAAGTTTCTGTAACTGGAACAACTGCAGTAGTTGGCGCGTAAGTAGGAGTTTTACCGTCTAATTTCCATAAAACTTTAGACGTGTCATAACCTGTAACAATTTCAAGACCTTCACTTTCAAAAGTCTTCATTGTGTACATATTTTCAGGGCCTAATAAAGAGTTCATTAAACCGTCTGAAGAATAGAAGTGGTTTGCAGGATATTTACCAGATAATACGAATGGTGCAATACTGAAAGATTTCATATATTCGCAAAGCATAACAAGTTCATCAAGTGAAGATGCCATACCGTCGTCAAGAGTACCATAAACGCCGTCTGGACCGCAAGACAAGTATTGGTTAGAGTTCCAACCATCCCAGTTATCAAAACCCTTACCAGCAGTTGCTTCTTCAAAAAGTGAAGATTCTGGGTCTGCAAAGTATACGTCTTGGTCCATAAGTTCACTATGGAACCAGTTATATTCTTCTTGGTCTGGCGCTAAGAAATAGAAACCGAATTCGTCAAAACAGTTTTTATCGTAAGTCATACCGCCCATGAAAGCAAGGCCTGGAGTATAGTAATAACCTTTACCCCATTTAGAAGATTCGCCTTGTAAACCTTCTTTAGCGCCTTCTTTAATCTTATCGTCAATAGTTTTGCCTTCGCCAGGGATTTCAGTCTTCATGTATTCGTCGATGTTTAAAAAGCCACCGGAACCAATCATACTTGTGTCTACTGATTTTGGGTTAATGTAGCAATGGTACGCTTCTTGAGCAATAGCCGTAGTATATAAGTTAGAGCCTTTTGCCTCAACGTCTACTACAACGCCTTTTTTGCCAGGCGCGAAAGAATAGTCTTTATACTTTTCTTCAAACCTACTAGCAATATCCTCTACGGCGTCCGCACCGTAACCAGAGTCAGTTGTGATAATAAAGAAGTAAGACGTATCTTCACGCATTTCTTCTTCGCCACCACAGGCAACTGCGCTGAATGCTATTACTACTGATAATAAAAGCATTAAAAGTTTTTTCATAATTTTCTCCTTAAAATATTTTTTATTATTTCATACTAAAATTTTTAGTATTTTTATCTATTTATATTAAAAATTGAGAATAAACTCAACTACAAACACCGAACTCCAAGAAAAATCTTGACCGTATATACCATTGCCCGTTTTAGAGTCGTAATTTTCGTAAATACTGTCTTCGTTTTTATCTACCCAAGATAAAATAGTTTCCTTTATATCGTCGGCAACTTTAAAGCCGTAATTTTTTAAGCCTTTTGCGGCAAAGTAAGCAACGTTAAGCCAAGTAGGTCCACGCCAATAGGTCGTAGAATACTCTTTATTATCGTACGATACGGTAGGCATACCGCTATAAAACTTTTCTAGCGCTATTTTTTCCATATGCTTTGCCTTGTCAAGCGGTGCAATATTTATAAATAACGGCATAAAACTTGCAGGGGTTATCGCTTTTGACTTTTCGCCCGTAAACCTATTTACGTCAACGTAGCATTTTTGACTATCATCCCATAAAACTTCGTTGATAAGTTTAGTTAAGTCTTTTTCCTTTTTTAAGTATTCTTCATAATCGTTATCAAGGTTTAAAATTTTAGCAAAGTAAGACATTGCGCGGTAGTAATCTACCATAAACGAGTTTAAATCGATTGCCCATTGCTCAACTATCGGGCTATCCCATCTAACCGAATCGTCCCAACCGGATTCCCAACGGATAAACTTTTCGTACTTTTCGTCCCCTTCGTTTTCCGCGTCGTAATGGAACAAACCGTTATATTGCCTTCTTTTAACCCACCATTTTTCGTTGAGTTTAAATTTAGGGTAAACTTCTTTTAAAAATTCTAAATCGTTGCATCTATCAAAAACGATTTTAGTAGCCCACGGGAAAACGGGTGGTTTAGAATACTCGTCTTCAATGACGCCGTTAGTCCTAATAACGTCGGGAAGTAAACCGCTTTCCTTTTGGAATTGCAAAAAGCCTAAAACGCTTTCTTTAGCAAGGTCGGTATCCCATCTTGACAGCCCCATTGCGTGAAAGGCGGAATCCCAATTCCAAATACCTTTGAATTTCTTTTTACTTGGACATACGCATCTATACGGCGACCAAGGATAATTATCTTCTTCTAAATAAATATTGCCTTGTAAAGTTTCAGACGCCCTTTTTAAAAGGCTTTTGTCTCTATCAGTTTTTCCTTCGCTTACTTTTTTAAGCCACGCTTTTCTATTTTCCATACGTTACCACCTTTTTATTTAGTTAATTAATTATACAATATAATAAGGCAAGTGTAAATAATTACAATAAAAATTATTATATATAAAATAACGATATATTGAAAATTGTAAGCATTATTATCAAGGCGTTATTTTTTTATTTAATATTTTATCATACATTTAGCGCTAATTCTATATGGTAAAGTATACGATATTTTTAAATTTATTACAGTTTTGTATTATAATACAATAATTACCATGCTTTTTCAATACTAATTATTTACACAAAAGTGCGAATTTTTAACATTTTCACAATAAGGTTTTTATGTAAAAAAACGCGATTATAGTAGAATATAGTGTAAAAACTAAAAAAACTTTTAGCATTTTTGCTAAAAGTTTTTTATAAAATTCTAATTCTAAGCACCTTTCCGTTAAGGTCGCTTACCGTTTTTCTATCCCCCATTCCAACGTAGGCGTACTTGTTGTAAACGTCAAAACTAATAGGCGGTACGCCGTAGTCAAAAGAGTAAACTTTATTAAAATCAGAAACGCCCGAATTGGTTTTGTAAATGGTTACTGTATAACCTTCCGTTTCCTTTTCTATAAAAGATAAAATATACATTTCGCCGTTATGAATAACGAAATCACTTACCCTTTCGCCATTAGGCAATTCTACTTTCCATTTAGTTTTAAAGGTTTCCGTTTCTTTAGTATAGTATAAATAGTCGGTACAGTAAAAATAGTTATTTTTAAAGGGGGCTTTTGCGGGTGTTATCGTCATATTTATTCTACTTGCCATAAAAAATTCTCTACCGTCACAGTAATAATAAAACGCGCCGTCTTTATATTTAAAAATACTTGCGCTTGCCTTTTGTATTCCAACGTAGGTATGATGAACAAGTAAATAGAGTTCGCTAAAAACTTCAAAAAATTCGTATCCTCTAGCGTAGTCTTCACTCTTTACAAGATAAGGCTCGCCATTTTTGAAAAATTCAAAAGTTTTAAAGGTTTTTCCGTTATCTTCGGTATAAATTGCAGGCAAAAGACCGTAATCTGCACCTACGCCGTACATTCTTTTTCCGTCGTAATCAATAATGTCAAAGTTATGTATAACGTTAGGCAGTACCCTTTGTTTTTGCCACGTTCCGTTTTGAAGAATGTAATAATTGCCCATTTCCCAATCTTCCGACGGGTCCGTGCCCGGGACAACTAAAACGTTTCCGCCAAGTTCAATAAATCTTATAACCGCCTCGTCGTCAACACTACCTGTTAGCACCCATTTTCTCTTTTTTATATCGTACGCCCAAACGTCCGACGGATGAGTGTTTTTATCGTAGTCACCCATACCGACGTATACTTTGCCGTCGTAAACTTTAGTATCCCAAATACAACGCACTGCTCCGCCACCAGGGTATCTTTTTATAGTGGGCACGCCTAAATCTTTTATTTCTTGGCAACCCGTTATACTAATTAGCGTTATGGTTATTACAAGTAGCGCTATTATCTTTTTAAATAGTTTCATAATTTTATCCTTAGTAGTAACATTATATCACTATAATAAGTTAAAATCAAGCGTAAAATATTTACTTAATAAATTAAAAATGCAAGCCTTAGTTGGCTTGCATTTTATTTATTATTAATTCATTAAATTTTGTAATGATGACGATACAGTTTGGAAAATATTGGCAATTATGCCGAAGATATCGAATTCAGCAACGAATTTAAATACGAAAGAATTATCATAAATAGTCATAAGTTGAACGTTACTGTTAAACGCAATTATTACTTGGAAAACTGTTCTAGTTAAAACTGAAAGACCCATAACCGCAAGGTAACCGAGCGCAACGCCCACAATAAAACCGCCGACGTGGTCAAAGAAACGGAAGAAAGAGTGCTTAGAGTCTTTTTTCAATTCGTAAGCAATCCACTTAAAGAATAACCAAGGTACAAGGAAACCGATAACTTGACCTAAAATGCTAGAAATTGTTGAAACGCAAGGAGTTGCAATACGCTCTGCCATAGCGCTAATAATTTCCGAAGACGCCTCTGTATAAGAGCCGAATTCTAATTCTAACGCGGTAAGGCTAGCGCCAAAACTGTCAAGGAAGTTGACGAAGTTTTGCGGTAACGATGCGAAAAGTTCCGCAAGGTTGTAGCCGTTGGCGTTATGTTCTATAAGTTCAACGAGCGAAGAGTGTACGGCGTCAGTTATAAAGCCTGTAAAAAATATATCTTCTAAAAAACCAGTGATTGTAGGACCGATAAAGAACGAACAAGCAAGTGCTAGCCACGCCTTACCTATTTTATAAAGCGCACGGTCAAGACCGTACTTTGTAAAGAATATAAGTATAATTAAGAAAATTACAACTAAAATAATATCAACTAGTATAGACATATTTTATCCTCCTTTGTATACAACGCATATATTTTACCATATATTACTAAATTTATCAATAGTTTATTTATATATTGTAAATCCCTATCAATTAAAAGACAATTTAAAAGCCGTTGACTATTCAACGGCTTTTTTATAAATTTTTTACGCAAAATTGTAAATATATTCTTCTCTAAAGTTAGGGTAACCCCAACCTTTCTCCCAGGCCCACCAGCCCCATTCAAAGAATAGTTCATACACAACAACTACTTTTATACTTTCAATTTCGCCAGAATCTAAAGCGTAAATTTCCTTATCTTCATCAAGAAGTTTATTCCAGGCTATTTTAACTTTACTATCTTCACTTTGATTCTTAAATATGTTAGTTAAAGAAATTGTTGTAGGCTCTGCACTATTTTTATATCTTATTTGAACGTATGACGCGCCTAATCCGATTCTTTCATTAAAGTCGTTACAATTTACTATTTTAGTTGACGTATCGTCAGACAAATAAAACGAGTGAGTATTATGTTGCGCCAAAATACTAGATAAAGGCAGGCTTTCAGGATTTGTCAAAATATTATACTGTATTGCAAATTCATCTTCATTTTGTAAAATATATTTACCATCGCTATTCACAGTGCATCCATATAATATTAATTGACCCATATCGAAATTTTCATTAGAAGTATACCAAACTTCATCTGTTTCCGGTTTATTAGGGTCATAACCCGTATCATTCAAACAGCATTTTGCATCCAACGGTGTGATAATAGGTGTGGTTTTTATATTTTCTTTATAATATTTGCTTAAAACCCTAGAATTTGCACTTTTAGCCTCTTCTAAGAAAGTTTGCTCTATTAAAATTTTAGTTTGATTATATTCTTGTGGCAATACTTCCCAAATTTCAACTAAACCTTTATCAGCGTAATCTACTAAAGACTTCTTCGCTTTTGATTGGTCGTTCAAGTCGGCAACAAAGCCAGAATAACCTTGCATAAATTGTTCTAAAGAAGATGCAGGTATACTATTGCCACCAGTACTTTGAGCGGAAAATTTTTCAAATGATTTAGATTTATTTAAACCCAAAGAAGAAAGCATTGAAAATCCTGACGACGTGCCGACTTGTCCTAAACCGTCTATTCCCGCTTGAACAGTAGTAGTCATTTGCACACCCGTTTCTTGAGACCACTTAGATTCACTGTTAGCAATATAATAATCAAAAGAAATTTTACCGCCAAAATAAGCAGCGCCTATAAAGTGAGTACCGTATTTAGATAAAAAAGATTTCGCCTCATCTACAGTATTTACCTTAGACGCATCGTTTAAAAATTCTTCACTTAGTATATTTTGATATTGCGAAGTAGATGCAAACGAATCTATACCTACAAGTTCATCCGCGTATATTTGCTCAAACGTACAATAAATTTCGTTAGTCGCTTTTACGTCACTATTAGTAAACGTCATTGCAAACGACCTATCTACACTTGCACTAAAGACATCATATTGCACTTCTGCACCTATTTTGTTTGAAATTTTAGTGTTAAAATCTTTAAAATAATCTTCGGCGGAAGTTTTAGTGACTATTCTTGACGTCATTTTACCTTCACTAATTTTAAACCAGTCTAATTGCTTAAGTTTATTAAAATCAAAAATCTTAGTTTTACCAAGGTAACTCGTATCGCAATAATTATCCGTTAAGGCGTTAACCGTTCTTCCGATAGCCATATATTTGGAATTAGCATCGTTAAGTATGTCGTTTTTTTCCGCTTCAGTTAAATCTTCCTTCTTGTCAGGGTCTATGGGTTGCTCATCATTTTTCTCATATATAAATACGTAATCTAAAGAATAATCGGAATTAGTTTTTACGTATCCGTCGCCCTTTGCTTTAACCTTTGCCGTATATTCGTTGCCATCTATTAAATCTAAATTAGAAAGGTCATAATAATTATTACTAGTTGAATATTCAACGCCGTCAACGTTTACTATGTATCCGCTTGCGGAATCTACGTAATTCCAAGTGAGTTTATTATTGGAATACTTAAGACCGGTAGGCGCGTCAAGTTGAACAACAGAAATACAACCCGCCGTTGAAAATAACGACGTGAAAGCAACGGTAAACGTTACTAATAATGCTAAAAATCTTTTCTTAAATTTACACATAACTTTCTCCTTTGTTAAAAAGTGCAAACATTTATAATCTTACGTTGAGTAAAAATTAGACGTAAAATTGTAAATTTAACAACTTATCTTTACATTTTACGTCTTTACATATTAATTAAAAATTATTATTCTATTATACTATCAAGTTCTTTTAATATTTCTTTTTCTCTATTTATCATAAATTGTTCTATACTTTCGTTATATGATTTAAGTTCGGCTTTTTTCTTTTCGTATAATTTAATATCTTTATTATATTTTGCAATGGCTTTCTCTTTTTCTTCCCCTTTCAATCCTGTTAAATATTTAATTCTAATTAAAGTAATTATTAAACCAACGCCACTAGCAATTAAACACGCTCTAGTTAAAAATTGTAAAATATCTCTTACCTGAACAGTGAACGCATCATTTTTGTTTAAAAACATAAACACTAAACTGAGTGCTATAAAAATTATTAAAGTTCGTAATGATTTATAAAATAATTTAGGTTCTGCAACGTTAGGATATTTAGGCTTTATAGGTTTTGCAGGTCTTTCTCCTAATTTTGATTTCTCGTTATAATTATATTTATACTTTATTTGATCATAAGTACTAGTGCGAACATCGTTATATTCTTCCTCTAATTCACAAGCTCTTTTATACCAAGGAGCGCTTTTGTCTCTAGTAAACGTAATTCTATTAAAAGTATATAAAGTGTCCCCTCTTCGTTCTTGACATCTTTGATTTGTATGTACTTCCCAACCAAATCTAGCATAATACTGTATCATTTCATTTTCTTGCCTAGGCGCTACTTGTTCAACTCTTGTTTCTTTTGCCATAATAATTCTCCTTTGTTTGCAATGTAATGTGAGTATATCACAATTTGAGATATTTGTCAACAGCTCGAAACGAGATACCTTATAATAATTATATGAGGTTAAAGGAAGTAAGAGAAGAGAATAATTTAACACAAAACCAAATTGCTGCATACTTAAACGTTAAACAAAACACATATTCGCAATACGAAACGGAAAAACGCCAACTACCTATTGACGTTTTAATAAGACTTGCCAAATTTTACCAAGTTACTACAGATTATCTTCTAGAATTAGAAGATTAACCCCACAAACTTATGTTCGTGGGGTTTTATTATATATTTTTATATAGGTTTGGCGTTCGCGCCTAGCGATTGAACCCTTGGCTAAAAATATGCGGAGCAACGCATATTTTTTAAACGCCCCGTTCAAATCCCGCCACGGCTATTCAATGCAACAAAAAAAGGATGCACACGGCATCCTTATTTTGTTGGCGGAAAAGGCGGGATTTGAACCCGCGCTGCGGTTTAAGCCACACTACTCCCTTAGCAGGGGAGCCCCTTGAGCCACTTGGGTACTTTTCCATTTGCTCAAAACATTAGTTTTTATTAAGTTAGCCTAAACATAATAACACATTAAAACTATATTGTCAAAATATTTTCGCATTTTTTATAAAATTTATTTATTTTCGCTTTTTAGTTATGCCCGAAAATTTCGGGCATAACTTAATTTTTAGTAAATTACGATATTTCTTAATTTTTCAACAAGGCTTTCATCTACGTTTTTTAAAACTATTACGTTTGATTGGTCGTTTGCCCTAAAGTGAATTTTAAATGAATATATACCCGCCTTTTTTCTAAACGGCGTTGTAATATTTTCAATACCGATAACGTGCTTGCGATTTATAACCGTAGTTTTTTTAGTAAATCCGCCGTTTATGATAGTTAGTTTATCCCCGTTTATAGTTATGCCGTTATTAAAATATTCAAACAAACCGCAAATTAAAACGAAGGCTAAAATTAGCAAAGTAACAAGCGTTAAAATTAATACAACCGTTAAAACGACTTCGCTAGAAACTTTAAACACTACAAGTTCAAGCGCAATAATTAGTATAGTTAGACCGCTAAACACAAGCGTAAAGAATGAAGTCCAAGAAATAAACGGAAAATACTTTTTAGTCTTTTCCTCTTTAATATCAGGAACGTAACTAGGTAAAACCTTGCTTATATTTTCATTTACTTCGCTTTCTTTACAAAGTGGGAACAACACGCCGATAGTATTATTGGTATTATTTTCGTTAGACCCTTCGGTATACCCTATAACTTCAAGTTTAACGGAAACGAATTTAAAGAGTTTTTGTATTAAATTTTGAGTTATAACTACCCCTTTAATTTTGTTAAGTTTAAAAGTGTTGTTATTATTTACAAATAAACCGTAATTGATTTCAATATCATTTTCGTTTCTATATACCCTAAACTTATAATAAGAAACGAAAGACACTAAAATATTGATAATAAAAGCGAAAACGCTAATTCCTAAATAACCTAATAAAACGTAAAGAACAACGGCTATAATTATGTTAAAGTCTTCGTTTCTAATATACTTTAATAAAAACGGCAAGCCTAAACCAAAGACAATAAGAACGATAAACGATAATGCAAATAACACTATAAGCGTAGTTACGGCGTTGATAAGAGAATATAAAAACTTAGATTTTGCATTAAACTCGTAAAGGTTTTCCTTTTCTTCCGTTTTTATTTCAACTTCTTCGTCGTCACAAATTTTGCCAGATTGTCTAAGTTTAATTTCTTCTAAAAGCCTATCTACTTCTTTATCGTTTTCAACAATTAAAATTTCGGCAATATGCCCTGTATTTGCAGAACCACTATCAAGCGTTAACACGGCAATTTTAAATAGCCTATGGAATAAATTTTGCTTTTTATTAACAGCGTGGATTTTTCTATATTCTAAAATAGATTTCTTTTTGAATAAAACGCCCCTTTGGCATTCTATTTTATCATTTTTAAGTTCGTAGCCCGACGTTTTATAGTAAAAAATACTATATACCGTTTTAACGGCGTACGCTAGGATAAAAATTATAGAAAAATAAAGAATTATTTTAGAAAGCGTTTCTTCATTTATAGGAACTTCCCCATCCGAAAAGAACTCGGTAAACAAGCAAAAAACAATAAAGAAAATTACTATAAAATCCACTACTAAATGGTAGTAAATATAGTTTTTATTGAATTTTTTCATTTGCTAAATCCTCTAATCTTTTCTTTAAATTTACTTCAACTTCACTAACAATAGTTTTTGCAACTTCGCTATCTAAACAACTGAGTTCAAAGTTAGAGCCTGCAGTTGAAAAAATAACGCCTTTTAGTTTAAATAAAGCCATTATAGGGCCTTGAACTATATGTAAATCTTGAATTTGACAAATTGGAATAACTAAAACGTGTTTAAATATAACACCGTATTTTATAACTACCCTTTCGTTATCGTAAAAATATCCGTAATAGCGGTATTTTAAGAATGGATAAATCATAAAAAATATCGCAAGTAACGTAAGTGGTAAAACTACCGATAACCCTAAAACTAATTTTAAGATTTTAGGTACGAAAATAAGTGTATTAATACTAGCCACTATAAAAATAAAGGCAAAAATATAATAAGTAAGCGCCCAATAATTTTTGGCTTTTTCATTTAATCTTGTAAATTCCATAATATCTCCTTTTTAACACCAAGTTTTATCTAAAAAATAGTCTATTGCCATTGTGTAGCCTTTAACACCATAGCCCGCGTACATTTTTTCGGCAAATAGGCTAATATAACTATGTTTTCTAAACTCTTCCCTTTCGTTTATGTTAGTAATATGCACCTCAACGGTTGGAATATTAACCGCTTTAAGCGCGTCTAAAATAGCAACGCTAGTGTGAGTATACGCGCCAGCGTTGATAATAATTCCGTCAAACTTGTTAAGCGCCTTTTGAATTTTAGTACAAATTTCGCCCTCTGAGTTAGATTGATAAAGTTCAACCTTTACCCCTTTTTCTTTGGCGTAAGTTTTAACAGTTTTTACTAAACTTTTATAATCCGACTTGCCGTACAAATCCGGCTCGCGAATGCCAAGCATATTCAAATTTACACCGTTAATTACAAGAATTTTCATAATCTTTTATCACCTCTTTAGCGCAGTTTTCAATAGTAGAATCATTTTCCACTATTATATCACTAACGCTTTCGTATATACTTTTGCGCTTTTCGTATAGCGCTTTAATACCTTCTTTTTGAGAGATTGGTCTATTGTCTGAAGTTAAAAGATTAACGTCGCGCTTAATATAAATTATAGTGCCGTTTCTCTTTAAATTAGTAACGTTTTCTTCCCTTAAAATAGCACCGCCACCAAGTGAAATTACCGCCCCGCTTTTTATAGACAATTCTTTTATAACTTCGCTTTCTATATCCCTAAACGCAACTTCGCCTTGCTCGTTAATTATTTCCGATGGTGTTTTGCCCGTCTTTTTAATAATCTCGTCATCGCTATCGTAAAAAGTAAGCCCCGTAGTTTTAGAAATAAGTTTACCTACGCTAGTTTTACCAGCAGACGGCATTCCGCATAAAATTATATTATAAGTTAATTTTCTAATCTCTTTTATAGTATTTTCGGTAACTAGTTTATCGTGCGAAGTATTCGTCCAAATATCTTTGGCAAGTAAGGCTTGCTCTACAAGCATTGAAAGCCCGTCTTCGCAAGGAATACCAAGCGATTTTGCCTCCATTAATAGTTCGGTGTTTTTAGGATTGTAAATACAATCGAACACCCCTAAAAGTTTTTTAAACGGCGCTAAATTAATTGGCTTTGCGTAAACTTTAGGAAACATTCCAACGGGGGTACAGTTAATAATAATTTCGGTATCAACTAAATCGTAACAGTTTTCGTAGTTTACCTTTCCCGTTCTACTAACCACCGTTATACTCTTAGCCCCCTCACGCTTAGATAAAGTAACCGCGGTGTTAGAAGTTCCACCACTACCTAAAATCATAACGTGCTTGTCTTTTAAACTAAGACCTATCCTATTTATCATATAATTCATACCGTCAACGTCGGTATTGTATCCGTAAAACACCCCGTTTTTATTAACTACGGTATTTACCGCGCCCGCGCTTTTGGCTATGGGCGAAAGTTCCGCCATATACGGCAAAACGTCTTTTTTATAGGGAATAGTTACGTTAAAGCCGTCGTAAGAGCATTCTTTAAAGAAGTTATCAAGCATATCTTTTTTAACTTCTACAAGTTTATAGTCTAGCCCGAACTTTTCGTGAATAACTTGCGAGTAACTATGCTTTAAAACTTCACCTATTAAACAGTATTTCATAAAATTTCCTTATACGCGCCTAAGAAGTTAAAGAGCATTGAACTATTTTCCATCTCTGCAATTAAGTTAAGAACGCCGTTGTCTTGAACGTTGCCTTCAAAATCAAAGTAGAATAAGAATTCAAAGTCACTGCCGTGGATTGGTCTACTTTCAAGTTTAGTAAGGTTTAACCCAAGGGCTGAGAACCTTGCTAAAATTTTACTTAAACTACCGCTTTCGTGTGGGGCGCTAGTCATAATGCTTATTCTATCGCTACCGTCGAATACGTTTAAGTCTTTAGAAATTAAGATAAACCTAGTATAGTTGTTAGAATTATCTTCAACGTTTTCTTCTAAAATTTTAAGACCGTAAATTTCAGCGCACTCTTTAGAGCATAAGCAAGCCAAAGTTTTATCGTCGCTTTCCGCTACCTTTTTAGCGGAAACCGCGGTGTTTTCTACCGCTTCATAATCAAATTTAGAATTTTTAAGATATTCCGCGCATTGACTAAGCGCTTGAGTATGAGAAATAACCTTTTTGATTTGCGATTTTTCTACGCCTGGCAAAACTGCTAAACAATGGCTAATTTTAACCCTAATTGAACGAGCAATATAGAAACTATACTTATTCATTAAATCGTACACTTCAAGCACAGAGCCCGCAGTACTGTTTTCAATAGGAAGTACGCCGTATTCGCATAAGCCTTTATCAACCGCCGTGAATACCCCTTCAAAGTTTTTAAAATAACTTACGTCTGAGATAGGGAAAAATCTCTTTGCGGCAACACCGCTATTAGCGCCCAACACGCCTTGACAAGCAACGGTTGCCGAAACCGGAAGTTTTCTATCTTCTTTTACAACCGCCTCTTTAATTTTTTCTACCGACTTAGAAGTTTTATTCATAAGCGTAGATTGGTAAGACTTGCTTACCGCAAACATAGTAGAATACAACTCTTTAAGATAAAATTTAAGTTCGTTCGGCGTTTTTGTTGATAATCTATAAACGATGCTATCTTCACGGCTACTATCGTTTACCGCTTTGCCCGTTTCAATTTTGCTTTTTGCAACTTCGCCCGAAAGTTCCATTCTCTTTAAAAAGCAATTTAAAATCTCATCGTCAATTTTGTCAATTTCTACTCTAATATCTTTTAAATCCATTATTTTATTCTCCTAATAATTCGTCAACTAACGCTATTGCAACGGCGCTTTCAATACAAGGTACAGCCCTTGGCACAATGCACGCGTCGTGCCTGCCTTGAATTTGTATTTCTACGTTTTCTTTATTTACTAAATCTACCGTTTTTTGCGGTTTTGCTATCGACGGAGTAGGTCTTACTGCCACCCTTAAAGTAATAGGATTGCCGTTTGATATACCGCCGTTAATACCGCCTGCGTTATTAGTTAAAATTTCAACCTTTTCGTCCTTATACGCTAAAGGGTCGTTTGCTTCGCTACCTAGCATTTCCGCTAAACTAAAGCCGGAGCCAAACTCTACCCCTTTAACTGCAGGAACGGCGTAAATAAGCGAAGAAATTTTACCTTCTAACCCTTCAAAAAGATTATCGCCCACACCCGTTTTCATACCGTAAACGATACACTCTATAATTCCGCCTACGCTATCGCCGTTAGATTTAACTTCTTTAATATGTTCAAGCATTTCTTCACTATTAGAAAGGGCGGGAAATTTGGTTATACTTAAAATTTCTTCCCTTTTAATTTCGCCGTCTAAATAAGACTTTCCTTTAATTTTTCCTATTTTAGAAACGTAAGCGTGAATAAAAATGCCCTTTTCTTCTAAATACTGTTTAAAAATACCACCAACCGCGCAAAGTGGAGCGGTTAATCTTCCCGAAAACCTACCGCCACCCTTGTAGTTTAAGTTACCTTCTTTAAGGTAAGACGTGTAGTCTGCGTGCGACGGTCTTGGTTTGCCGTACAAGTTGTCGTAATCTCCGCTTTTGGTGTTTTTATTAAAAATATCAACGGAAAATTCGCCGTTTATCGTGCTATTTACAACGTTTGTAAATACCGGTAAATCGTCTTCCTTTCTAGAAGTAGAATAAACGCTAGATTTCGCCTTTCGCCTATCTAAAAATTCTAATAGTTTTTGTTGGTCAAAAGTGTATTTAGGAGCGCCTTTAACCGTAGCGCCAATTTTCTCTTGATGCGATTCGCCGTATATTTCCACCGTTAAAGTTTTACCTTTAAATATCGCCACTTATATTCCCTCCGATCGTTTTATAATCTTTAAAGAAATCTGGGTAAGACTTACTAATTGCCTCTGCGCCTAAAATGGTAGAATTGCCTTTGCTAAAGGTAGCAAGTACTGCACCCGACATTACCGTTCTATGGTCGTTATCGCCACTAAAAACACCGCCTTTAGGGTTACCACCGTAAACTATTAAATCGTTACCGTTATATTCCGCTTTTACGCCCGCCACTTTAAGATTTTTAATAATGCCTTCTATTCTATCGCTCTCTTTAATTTTGAGCCTTGAAACGTTTAAAAACCTACTTTCGCCCTTAGCGTAAGCGCCAATTACAGATAAAATTTGAACTAAGTCGGGAATATCTTCGCAGTCTAAAGTAATTCCTTTAAGTTCGCCTTTTTTAACGAAGTAGCCACCGTCAACTTCATTGACTATTCCACCAAAAAGTTTGATTGCGTCTATTATTTTTCTATCTCCTTGGCAAGTTTGTTTATTTAGGTTTAACACCTTAACGCCGTCGCTCAACGCGCCCATAGCAAGTGTAAAACTTGCGCCCGAATAATCGCCCTCTACCTGCATTTTTTTAGGGCACACGTATTTTTGATTGCCTTTAACGAAATAGCCGTAGTCTGTTTCTTGTATTTTTATACCGAATTTATTTAAAACTTCTAAGGTTATTAAAATATAGTCTTTACTAACCTTGTCCCCTTCAATAATTATTTTACTATCGCCATCTAATATAGGTAAAGCAAATAAAAGCCCTGAAATAAACTGCGAACTAACCTTACCCGTGATATGAAAATCACCGCTATTTAATTTACCTAAAAACTTAAACCCGTCTATTTTAGCGCCGTTTGCGTTTAAACAATCGGTTAAGTCGTCAATAGGTCGAGATAGAAGTTTTTCGCTACCCGTAAACTCCGCTTTAATTCCTAGTGCTGATATAACGGGGAATAAAAACCTAATTGTCGAACCGCTTTCGTTGCAGTCTAAAATATTAGATTTAATTTTACCCGTATTATGAACTTCTACGCCGTTATCTTTCATTTTGTACTCTAACCCGATTGAAGATAAGGCGTTTAGCGTTGCGTAAACGTCTTTAGAAGTACCTACGCCTTCAATAAATCCGCTTTCTCTACTTAAAAATGCGGAAATTATATACCTATGCGCGTAAGATTTTGAAGGGGGAGCGTAAACTTCCCCGCTTATTTGTTTTGATGGCGAAACTATTATATCCATAATTAAATTAATTCGTACACTTTTTCTATATCTAAAGTTACGATTTCACTCTTTAAGTTGTTGTTTAAAAGAATAAAATCAACCTTGTTGCCCTTGCCTTTTTTATCGTTTTTAAGGTAATTTATAAGTTCGTTTTTATCAAAACTAATCGATAATTTACTGTTTGACAATGCTAAAATTTCTTCCGCTTTTTTAGCGTTTTCTTCCGTTAATCCGTTGACCGCTTTAGAAATAACAATTGCCTTTTTTAAACCTAAAAGCACGCATTCTCCGTGTGAGATAAAGTAGTTACTTGCCTTTTCAATGGCGTGACCTACCGTGTGTCCTAAGTTGAGTAGTTTTCTCTCTCCGCTTTCCTTTTCATCGCGATTTACAATATCCGCTTTAATTTGAACACATTTTCTAATCAAGTCTTTAGTTGCGCCCTTTACGATATCGTCGTAAGTTATCGTATCGCCTATAAAGTAGTACTTAATAACTTCTCCCATACCGCTTAAAACTTCGCGCTTTGGCAAGGTTTTTAAAAAGTCTACCGCAATATAAACTAAACTTGGCTGATAAAATACTCCCGCTAAATTCTTACCGCTATCAAGGTTGATTGCAGTTTTTCCGCCGACGGACGAATCGACCATAGATAAAATGGTTGTAGGTATCATTATAAGGTTAATACCGCGCATATAAGTCCCTGCGACAAAACCCGCTAAATCCCCAACGACGCCACCGCCAAACGCGACAATAGTATCGTTTCTTTTAAATTCGTTTTTCGCTAAAAAGTTTAAAATTTGAAGGTAATTATTAGCGTTTTTACTATCTTCGCCCGCCTTTATTACGTATTCCGATACTTTTTTATTAGAAAAAGCCTTATCTAATAAACCGCCGTATAACGCGTCTACGTTGCTATCGGTGATTATTGCTACCTTATCCCCTTTTAAATCTTTAACGTAACTATTAAAACTTGAAATATCGTCTTTTATTACAACGCTGTAATTTTTAGACGCAGTAACTTTTACTTCCACTAATTTTTACTCCTTGTATCGATAGAAAGTTTTCTGTCGTTGCCTTCTTTTAAAAGTTCTTCTAACTCCTTTCTATCTTTATTTTTAAGCGCTTTACTATACTTTGTTAAATTCTCAATTAACTCGTCAAGTTCGCTAGATAGCATTTCGTTATTTTCCGTCATAAGTCCCGACCACATAAACGGGTTTAACCTTGCAACCCTAGTCAAGTCTTTATAACTGCCTGCCGAATATCCGAAATGCTCTTCCGCCGTTTTGTTTTTGATAAAGGCGTTAGATACTATATGACAAAGTTGCGAAGTAAACGCTATCATTTTATCGTGATTTTCGCTAGTGGTTAAAACTACTTCCGAAAAACCCAAACCCAAAAAGAATTTTTTTACGCTATCTAGCGTGAAGATATCGGCGTTTACGTTTACAAGTATCATTGACGCCTTGTCAAACAAGGTAGTAATAGACCTTTCAATGCCCGAAAATTCTCTACCCGCCATTGGGTGACCGCCGATAAAAATAATATCGGGATACTCAAGCATCGCCCTTTTCATTTCATCTACGATTGGTCTTTTTACACCGCAAAAGTCAATGACTATCGCACCTTTTTTAAGACGTGGCAAATACTTTGATAAAACGCTAGAAAAATAGTCGGGATAAACGGAAATGATAAGCATATCAAGTTCGCTAGCGTTCTCAACCGTCAACTCTTTAGAAAAGGCGTTTAGCATTTCGCCCTTTATCATAGTTTGCGGATTAGTATCGTATCCGTAAACGATATTATCAGTTTTTTTAATAAGCGTTCTACCAAAAGAACCGCCCATAAGCCCAAGGCCAACAATTCCTATATTCATACTATCTCTTTCTTACCGCAAAGTGGTAACATTACGTTTATATGTTCAACGATTTGTTCAAACTCGTCAGGTTTAATTGATTGAGCACCGTCGCAAAGTGCGTTTTTAGGGTCGTTATGGACTTCTATCATAAGTCCGTCCGCCCCAGAGCCAACGGATGCGAGCGACAACGGTCTAACAAGCCTTGAAAGCCCCGACGCGTGCGATGGGTCTACCACAACTGGCAAGTGAGTAAGTTCTTTTAAAAGTGGAATAGCGGAAAGGTCTAAAGTGTTTCTCGTATACGGCTCGAAAGTTCTAATACCGCGCTCGCATAAAATAATGTCTTTAGTGCCTTCGCTCATAATGTATTCCGCGCTCATAAGCCATTCTTCAATGGTATTGCACATACCCCTTTTAAGTAAAACTACCTTGTTCATTTTGCCAACTTCTTTAAGTAGTTCAAAGTTTTGCATATCCCTAGCGCCTATTTGAACGACGTCTACGTCTTTAAATAAATCGATATGTCTAACGCTCATAATCTCGGTAACGATAGGCATACCCGTTTCTTCTTTCGCTTTAAGTAGTAGGTCGATACCCGTTTCGCGCAAGCCTTGGAAAGAATAAGGCGAAGTTCTTGGCTTAAACGCACCGCCACGAAGAAGAGTTGCGCCTGCTTTTTTTACCGCTTTAGCAACTTCAACTATTTGTTTTTCCGTTTCAACCGAGCAAGGCCCTGCAATTATTTGGAAGTTATCGCCACCAACTTTTATGCCGTTTATATCAACTATTGTATCTTCGGGGTGAAATTTACGGTTAGCGCATTTAAACGGCTCTTGAATACGCTTGACGTTTTCTACTATGTCAAGTGAACGAACAAGGTCGATATCCACTTTACTAGTATCCCCCACAACGCCTAATATGGTAGAGTGTGCGCCCACGCTTAAATCTACGCCTAAGCCTTGGTTTTTTATCCATTTTACTAAGTTGTTAAGTTGTTTTTCGTCGTGCTGTTGCTTTACGATAATAATCATAACTTCACCTCATAAAAAAATGACCGATTTTACTAAATCGGCCATTAAATACATTTCCTTTAAATTTGAAAAAAATTTTAAGTACGCAAAAAATAACCGATATTAAAAATATGGTCTAAAAAAGTAATATCCGAAATAAAATGCGTAAAATTGTTTTTTCATAATACCATAATTATATGCCTTTATTTTTCAAATGTCAACACAATAAAAAGGATTTTAAGTGTTTTTTTTAATTTTTTTGCAATAATTTTTCACTTTTTGCCTGCATTATTGACTTTTTAATATAAGTGTGGTACTATACTTTTAATTTGATTTTAAGGAGCGTTTATGATTAACGAAAAAATGATTAAACTTGGAAGTAGTCGCTCGGTTATCCGCGAACTTTTCGAGTATGGTAAAATTTTAAAAGAAAAAATCGGAGAAGATAAAGTGTTTGACTTTACCCTAGGAAACCCAAGCGTACCGTGCCCTGATGAAGTTAATAAATACGCATCTAAAGTTATTTTAGAAGATAGTTCCGTTCACGCCTACACTTCCGCACAAGGCGATTTGGCGGTTAGAAAGGCAATTGTCAAATACAATAAGGATAAGTACGGTTATTCTTTAAACGAAAACTTAATTTATATGACTTGTGGTGCGGCTGCGGCAATTAAAATTGCATTTTCTTCTATTATTTCAAGTGATACCGATGAAATTTTAGCGGTTGCTCCATTCTTCCCTGAATATAGGGTGTTTGCCGAAACTAGTGGCGCTAAGTTTAATTACGTTAAATGCGATGAAGAAAACTTTTTAGTTGATTTTGACGCGTTTGAAAAGGCCATAACTAACAATACAAGGGGCGTCATTATAAACAGCCCTAACAATCCGTCAGGCTCTGTTTACGATGAAAAAACCATTATTAAAATTAGCGAAATTTTAGATAAAAAGCAAAAAGAATACGGCGAACCTATTTACCTTATTGCAGACGAGCCTTACCGTGAAATTTTATTTGACGGCGAACTTTGTCCGTTTATTCCAAAATATTATAAAAACACTATTATTTGCTATTCTTATAGTAAGGCGTTATCTCTCCCCGGCGAAAGAATTGGTTACCTTGCAGTTTCACCTGAAGCGGATAATAAAGAAAATTTATACTTTGCCGTTATGGGCGCGGGAAGAGCGCTTGGCTACGTTTGCGCTCCGTCACTTTTCCAAAAGGTTTTAATAGAGCACGCCGACAAAACTTCGGAAATTGCCCCTTATAAAGATAACCGCGACATTTTAATTAACGCGCTAGAAAAATTAAACTTTACTTGCGTTAACCCTAAAGGTGCGTTCTACTTGTTTGTAAAATCGCCAATAGAAGACGCGGTTGAATTTAGCAATATTGCTAAAACTTACGGTTTACTACTAGTTCCGTCCGATAGTTTTGGGGTAAAAGGCTACGTTAGAATTGCCACTTGCGTATCAAAAGAAACGGCGGTAAATTCTATTCCATACTTTACCCGCCTTGCAAAAGATTTAAAAATGATATAAAAATATTTAAAAGCGTTGGCTAACTAGCCAACGCTTTTAGTTTATTTTGTAGGTTCGGTTATAACTATATATGAAATATGTGGTTTTTTTGCTTTAATTTCGTCAACGAATTCGTCAAACCACTTAGGGTCGGTCGCAACTAAAAAATAACTTTCGTCTTTAAAGCAAAGTTCAAGTTTACTTTGGTTAGTTATAAGTTTAACTTCTTCAATATCGTTTAAATTAAACCTATTGGCAATAATTCCCCACTTTAAAACTACTTCAGTATCGGTTACGAAATAGTAAGAATTAAAGTAAGCGGAAACCGCCACCACTATATACACGATAGGAAGTATTGCAATAAGCGCAAAAGTTATATATTGATACATAGTTAATTGAATATTATTGTTATTATAATTTATAAACCTTAAAACGCCAACTACCATACAAGCAATTGCAAGAAGTATTCCAACGATACCAACTATTGTTATTAATTTAGAAAATTTATATTTATACTTTTTCATATTTATCTCCATCATAATGCACGATAGTGCAATTCACGAGCCGAAAGGCTCAATTCATGAAATCATAGATTTCAACTCATGCCGTATGCAATTCATTAAGTTCAATTACCATTGAACTAATTTTATGCCGTAATCTCATTTCTCTTTAGCCGTATTTATTGACACAGTAAGCAACTTTCTAATTTTACTGCACTTGTCGTGCATATCTCTATATACGTTTTCCGATATTAAATTAGTCTCTTTAAAAAGCCCTAACCAATAATCTGTTTCATAACATTCTTTTAATGCTATTTGAAATTTGTTTATAAAATCTGCTTTACTTGACGCATAATTCCCTTCATGAATATTAGCGCCTATACTTGTACCACTACGCAATAATTGATTTAATAAAACGTTGCTTTTACGATTTTCTTTAATATCAGTGCAAAGATTAACTACGTCAACTGCAAATTGTTTAGATAAGTCTATAAGTTTATTCTCTTTCATTTTTATCCTTATTTTATAAATTGACAATTGCATTGTCATGAATTGGCTAATCGCCATGAATTCTCGCTACGCTCCATGAATTGAATTGCTCCATAATGCACGATAGTGCAATTCACGAGCCGAAAGGCTCAATTCATGAAATCGTAGATTTCAACTCATGCCGTAAGCAATTCATTAAGTTCAATTACCATTGAACTTATTTTATCACAAATAACGTAAATTTACAATAAATTTTTGCAATATAACTCTAAACTTGACTTTTTAGTAAAAATTTTATATATTAAATAGGTTATGAGTATACTTGAAATTAGAAATTTAACGCATAGATACGACGATAGGTATTTATTTAGCGAAGCAAACCTTTCTATAAACAACGGCGAACACCTTGGAATAGTTGGTTTAAACGGCGCGGGAAAAACTACCTTTATTAACATTATTGCAGGCAAACTTTCTCAAGACGACGGCGAAGTTTTAAAGGCGCAAAATATGCGCTGGGGGTATTTAGACCAACACGCTGATATAGACCGCTCGCTTACCGTTATGGAATACTTGCGCGACGCCTTTTCTTATCTATATATTATTAACGAAAAACTTGAAAATTTATACGCTAAAATGGGCGAAGTAGAAGACCCCGACGAACTTGATAAACTAATCAACAAGTCTTCTAGGTTTCAAGAAGAACTAGATAATTCCGGCTTTTACGATTTAGACTCTAAAATTAAAAGGGTTGCGGGCGGGCTTGGCATAGCAAATATCGGTTACGACTCCCCTATTTCTAGGCTTTCTGGCGGTGAACGCGCCAAACTTATGCTAACTAAACTACTTCTTGAAGAAGTTGACATTATGCTTCTTGACGAGCCTACTAACTTTTTGGATATCGAGCATATTGATTGGCTTATTAAATACCTTAACGGCTATAAAAAGACCTTTATGGTAATTTCGCACGATACCGACTTTTTAGACGGCGTTTGCAAAGGTATTATCAATATAGAAAACGGCAATATCAAAAAATATTCGGGCAACTATACGGAATTTTCAAAGCAACGTGAAATGAACGCAAAGCAGTACGAAGAAAGTTACCTTCGCCAACAAGCCGAAATTAAGAAAATGAAAGAATATATCGCTAAAAACGGCGCTCGCGCGGCGACGGCGGGTATGGCTAACTCTAGAAAGAAAATGCTTGATAGAATTGAAGTTATGCAAAAGCCAACCGTTATTTACGACGCGACTTTTAACTTCCCTTATATTCCCCTTAATAGTAAAGACTTTTTAATTATAAAGGGGCTTGAAGTCGGCTACGACAAAGCGCTTATTCCGCCTATTGATATCCATATGTCTTCGCAAGATAAACTTTGGATAAGGGGCACGAACGGCGTTGGTAAAACGACATTTATTAAAACTATAACGCGTAAAATTTCTGCGCTTAAGGGTACTTTTCAATACCATATTGCAACTAAAATTGCCCTACTTAACCAAGAACTAGACTTTGAAAACGATAATATGACGGCAATGCAATATTATAACGAAGCATTCCCACGCGCCAACGTTAAAGAACAACGCGGTGAACTTGCTAAAGTTGGTCTTATTGGCGAACTTGCGCAAAAGCCTATATCGAATATGAGTGGTGGCGAGCAAGTTAGAACAAAACTTTCGGTACTTTGTAACACTCCGTCTAACCTACTTATTCTTGACGAACCGACTAACCACCTTGACGTAAGGGCTAAAGAGGCGTTAAAAAAAGCGCTTATCGAATACGAAGGCGCAATAATACTAGTTAGTCACGAAAAGGACTTTGCTGGCGAAATTTGCAATAAAATTTTCGACGCTAAATCTAAATAAAATAAAAATCGCTAATATAAATTAGCGATTTTTTTATGCGACAATTTTTTGCACCCCGTCTTGCTTTTTTAATTTTTTATGTATAAAATAAGCGACTATAAAGTGAGTAATTGCAGTTATAACCCAACTTATCGGATAGGATATATAAAGCACCGTAATATCATTTGGGTAAATTACGCAAACGGTGTACACCCATATAATTCTAAGTACAACCGAGCCGAGTAAACTAATAATCATAGATAATATCGATTTACCCATACCGCGATTTACGCCCGAGCCAATATCCATAACGCCGACCATAAAGTGCATAGTAGATACGATTGCAAGCCTTTTTAAGCCCCACTCTCTAACGATAGCGCTTTCAGGCTCGTAAATGGAAAGGAAAAAATCTCCAAAAATATAAATTCCCCAACCCATAACAAGACCAATAACAGTCACGGATAAAACGGAAGATATGGCAATTTTTGGTATTCTATCATACTTTCTCGCGCCCATATTTTGACCAACAAAAGTGAGCGTGCCGTGATAAAATGCGTTCATAACCATATACGTGAACGCCTCTAGACTGTGTGCGGCAGAGTTTCCGCTAATAGCGTCAGGCCCGTAAGCGTTTATTGAAGATTGAATTACCACGTTAGATATAGCAAAAAGTGAAGATTGAAGACCCGCCGGTAAGCCTATAATGATAATAGAACTAAGCACGTTTTTACTAAAGCGTACCGTTTTAAAATTAAGGTTGCAATAGTCTTTTCTTCTTATTAAATAAATAATAATAAAAAGCATTGCAAAGTATTGTGAAACGGTGGTAGCGATACCAACGCCGACTGCGCCCATGCCAAAGCAAAGCACCATTACAAGATTAAATGCTACGTTTATAAGCCCAGACACCGCAAGGAAAATAAGCGGTCTTTTACTATCGCCCGTAGACCTTACAATTGACGCTAAAAAGTTGTAAATTAAACTTGCGGGCACACCTACGAAATATGCTTGCATATAAGGCACGGCTTCAGATAAAATTTCATCAGGCGTCTTCATTATAATAAGCAAGTCCTTAGCGAAAATCACCCCAAACGCGCATACGAAAATACCGCAAATTAACGAAAATACGATAGACGTATCTATAATAGATTTAATATTGTCAAGCCTTTTAGCGCCCACGTTTCTTGCAACGACGACGCCCGCGCCTACTGAAATACCGATAAATAGCCCGACAATCATATTGATAAGCGCTGCGCATGCGCCAACCGCGCCCATTGCGTGAGAGCCGTTTTCAGCAAAGTTGCCAACAACTATCATATCAGACGCGTTATAGAGCATTTGAAGTAGCCCAGTAAGCATTATAGGTATTGCAAATTTGATAAGTTTTGGCGTTATTTTACCTTCGGTAAAGTCAACTTTTTGATTTACTATGGCAGACATATTAACCTCCAACGAATTCCGTTGATAATTATATATCATTAACTTTTATTTTGCAATAAATTTAACGGGAAAACTTTTCTTTTTTAAAAGTAAATAAGTTGTATATTACCATTATCAATCCTACTATTCCTATATATCCGCTTATAGGATATAATACGGATATAAGGTTAGCAAAGCCAAATCTACTTAAAACGAAAGCCAAAATAGAACTTGGAATAATAAGTAAATATTTTTTCTTGTTTAAAAATTCGCTTTTTTGAAAGGCAAATTCCATAACCGATACCATATGCGAAAGCGCCGAGCCGAACATTCCTATCAATAAAAGTATCGCATAGATATAAAATAGCGGAGTTGAAACGGATTTTGCAATCTCTAGCATAGGTAAATCCGTTTTAGCAAAGTCAGTTGCCGAGTATATTGGAAGAAGAACCGAAACGGCAATAATTACTATTACAATACTACAAATAACCATTCCGTTAAGGGCTGTTTTTTCTTTTTTTATCATATTCCCTAAAGGTCCTAAAACCCCTAAACTACAAAATAGATTATGTACGCAAAATAGTATAAAAGCAACCACAAAGTTAGGCATTAACGCCGTTTTGCCCGTCACTTCAAGGGTGGAAAAAGTAGGATAACCATACTTATTTAACGCTAAAATACTTATTATAAGAGTAGTTACCGTTAAAAAAGGAATAGTCATTGAAAGGGCGTTTGTTATGCCGTTAATACCTAAAAAGGCAACAACTGTAATAATTATTGCAAAAATAATAGAGCCCCAAAAATTATCTAATTTAAAAGCGCTTTCTATAAGCGAGCCAGCGCCCGCAAACATTATAATTACTACGCCGAAAATAAAGATAATTTCGCTAATTATAAAAAACCACCTAATCGGCTTAATTTCACGCCTAACAATTAATTTATCAAACTCTTTTTCTTTAGAAATAAAAGCGTATTTTAAAATTAAATAGCCAAGTACCGCTTGCAAAATTATAGAGAGTACGAAACCGAGCATTCCAAGGTATCCGTAACTTCCAAAAAATTGCCAAAGTTCTTGACCGGATAAAATCCCTGCCCCAACTATACAACCTGCGTAAGTAAAGGCAACTTTAAAAGAATTAACCTTCATTTAGTTTAAGTTCTCCTTGTCTTCAATATACTCACCTTTAAACCTTGCGGTAAATTCAAGAAATAATTCATCAACTAAATTATCGTCTTCAATTTCAATAAGTTCTAAATTCTCTTCGTCAATTTGAAAAACTAATACTTGATTTGTTTCTATCCCCTCAATTTCTTCAGCAGGAGTAAAGAAAGCGTAAGTTAATCCGTTATAGTTTATTTTGCCTATTTGATAATATTCGCTAACTGTACCGTCGTCGTTACTAATTTCTACAAGTTCTTGTTCTAAAATATCGCTTTCGTTAAACCCGTCAAGTTCGCTAAGTTCGTCAATATCGTCAAGTTCAGTATATTCGCTAAACTTTTTAAAATCTTTATCCATATTACACCTTTAATTTTGCTTATTTTTTTGCTTTAGCATATACGTTTCAAGTATATACGACGCCGCGACTTTATCTATAACCGCCTTTCTGTCTTGACGGCGCATATCCGCCTCTAAAAGCAACCTTTTCGCCTCTAGGGTGGTAAACCTTTCGTCTTCGGTAACAATCGTTATATCGGTATTTTTTCTAAGTTCTTCAATAAAACTTTCCGTCTTTAAAGTTTGTTCGCTTTTAGACCCGTCGAAATTAAGCGGAAGACCGCACACGATAACGTCTGCATACCTATCTTTCGCAATTTTTACAAGATATTCTATATCTTTTTTGAAGTTTTTGCGGTAATAAGTTTCAAGTGGTAAAGCCATTTCGCCAAACGGGTCGGAAACGGCTATACCTATTCTTTTATCACCTATATCAAATGCAATATATTTCATAATAATTCCTTTTTTTTACTTAAAATACTTTTAAAGTCATAGTTGCGAACAAGTCAATGCTCTTAACTCATTAAATCTTACACCAACCTAAATATAGTGATTTTTAAAGCACTAATAACGAGTTAAGCGAGGCTCACACTTGTTAAACTTTACTTTAGCTAATTTAAAGTACTATTTAAAGCACTAATAACGAGCAGTTCAAGGCTCGCGAAGGTTTTGGGATGAGATTAACCTTGTTGGTTATCGAAGTCCAAAGCCAAAGCAGTTAACGCAGAAATGCGAAGATTATAGGGCTTTAAACGCATAAATTCGACAAAAATCCCCATACTTATCTCGACTAATAGTCAAAGGAGATAATATGGACGGAAAATTTTTTTGTATCGGCCTTGCGCTTGGTATGGTTGGCGGTGCTTTAATCGTTGCTAATTCAAATAGAGTTAGAAACGCGGTTAAAAATAGCCAACAGCAAATACTTGATAAAGCCGAAGAACTTTCTAAAGAGTGTTGCCAAGACAAAAAGCCAAAAGAAAAAGAATAATCTTTTTTAAAAACGCCTTTAAAGGCGTTTTTATTTTATTCTTCTATTAAATTTTTAATAATACTTATTACTTTATCAACTTCTTCGTAAGTGTTTTCTTTACCAAAGGTAAACCTAATTGAAGACTTGGCGTCAATAGAAGTAAGCCCCATTTCCGTTAAAACGTGCGACGGGTCGATAGAGCCTGCCGAACAAGCCGCGCCAAGCGACGCGCAAACGCCCATAATGTCAAGTTTATATAGAAGTCTTTCGCCGTTTATCCCCTTAAATAAGATATTCGCGTTATTAGGTAGCCTATTTTCTCTATCGCCGTTAAGTTTGAAATTGCCGTTTAAACTTAAAACTTTATCGATAAAATAGTTCCTTAAATTAGTTATATATTCGCTATCTTTTTTGAGAGTTTCTCTGTTGTATTTAAGCGCGTATGCAAGCCCGATTGCGCCCGCAACGTTACTTGTGCCACCGCGTTTTTCCCTTTCTTGATGACCGCCCGTTATGATACCGCCGATTTGCGCGCCGTTTTTAATATAAACTGCGCCTACCCCTTTAGGTCCGTTAAACTTGTGCGCGGAAAATGAAAGCATATCTACGCCCAAATCTTTAACGTCAATTTCCATTGCGCCCATTGCTTGAACGGCGTCGGTAAAAAAGTTTGCGCCTTTTAAATGGGCGTTATAACAAACTTCTTTAATGGGCTCGATACTTCCTACTTCGTTGTTTGCCATCATAAGCGATACGAGATAGGTATTTTCATCAATACTTTCTAAATAGTCGTTAGGATTTACTAGCCCCAAACTATTAGGTTTTATTTTTACAACTTCAACGCCCTTTAATTCGCTAGCCGTTTTGAGCATTGCGGAATGTTCTATTGAAGATATAACTATTTTATTTTTCTCTCCGCGTTTTTTAGTAAAGCCGTTAAGGGCGAAATTATCCCCTTCGGTACCGCCCGAAGTAAAATAAATTTCGTTAAAGTCGGCGTTTAATATATCCGCGACGATTCCCCTTGCCTCGTCTAACCCCTTTACTGCGTTTCTACCAATTCCGTGTACGGAATTAGCGTTGCCGTAATTTTCCTTTAGGTACGGGAGCATTTTCTCTAGCACCCTACCGTCAAGTTTAGTGGTTGAGGCGTGGTCTAAATAAATATAATCCATATAAACTCCTAATATTAAGGCTCTCTTATAAGTTTAACAGGTTTTTCTTTAGAAATTTTAATAATAGGTAAAAGTGAAGATACCGTTGCCGTTACGATACTTGCAATCATAATGATTATAACTTGTCTAGAGCCGTATAAAGCAAAGTCAATTGCAAGGTCCATAATATTTCTTATATACATATTTACGAAAATACAGCCAACCCCCGCAACGACAGATGCAAGCACGCCGTTAATTAAAGAGATAATTAAACTTTCGGTCATAAACATTAAGAATATGTCTTTACTGCCCGAGCCAAGCGCACGGAGTACGCCGATTGATTGCTTTTTAGCAACGATACTTGCAGAAATATAGTTATAGAGCATAAATATAGAGAATACCGCTAAGATAATTGCAATGTATAAGAAAAGGTTTGCAAATTGCATTATCATTTCCCCACCTTCGTTAATAAGGTTAAGGATAGTATTTCCATACCAAACGAGCCTTATTTTACCGCTAGTCATCATAGTTGCTAAAGATTTAGTTGCTTTTCTACTATCGTTAATAGGCGCAATTGCCCTACCGTAAACACCTTGATTTGGGTTAACGCCGATACTTTCTAAGCCTTTAGTATTTAACGCAACCGGATAAGTTACTGAAATTGAAGTTGGCTTATTGATATCGGTATCAACGCCCATATATACACCTACTACTTTAAACTCTTTAGTTTTATCTTCATTGATAGTAAGCGTTAATGTTTTAATATGGTCTTCAACTTGACAACCTGGCGTTTTGATAATTAATTTAATTCTATTGATATAATTTTTGATATTGTCTTTTACTTCTTTTGTCGCAGTTATAAAGTGGTCTTTTACAAGCGCGTTTTTATAAATTTCTAAAATAGCGGAATCGCCTGCAGCGTAAGTATAGGCAAAATCGCTTTCGTATTTATATAACTCGTCTAAATATGCAAGGTTAACTAAAACTTCGTCGTCCGCTAAAGAGATATTTTCATTTCTATCTTCGTCAAACATTACGATTTTAGAAGTATCAATGTCTTTTACGTTATAGAATTTATTTTCCCTAGTACCAATTCTAAGTTCGTAAGATTTAGTACCGTCGCCAAAGTCAAATTTATACGCGGTATTTTGTGCGTAACATCCTGCAATACGTTGTTTTTCTACGTGGTTTACCGTTTTATTAGTTCTATAATAATCGGTAAAGCCTTCGCCTACGATAAAGTTAGTAAATAAACCTGAATTTAAATAAGTTTTAAAGTCGTTTCCTAAAGAGTTATTTGGCATTTTAGGAATAGTCTTTAACTCGTCGTACTTAGATAAGATATCGCCAGTATCGTAAACGCCAGTTATAAAATAGTTTACGTTATTTACCTTAATTTGACTGCCGATTAAAAGTTCGGGCTTTAATAAGTTAGGGTCTAAATTACCGCCGTTCCAATATAAAATACTTTCTGCTAAATACTTACTGATTGCAACTTCCCTATCGTTTGCAACGCCAGACTTTTCATCGTAATAGAATTTTGGTAAATTGCCCGCAACAAGGCGTAAATTAAAACCGTTTTTATCTATAACTTTAGCGTATTCAACTTCGTCTATCGTGTGGTATTCAATTTCGCTTTCTTTAAATTCAACGAAACCAGTTACTTGCGGAATATAGTAAAGAGCGCCTACGCTAGTTGAAATAGTTTTACCAACTTCAAGTTTTAATTCGTTACCGTCAACGTCGGTAATATTAGTAATTTGATAGAAATTGTTATAATCTGCTGGATAGGCATCCGCTAAATCGTATACTGGGCGGAAATTATAGCCCGTTTCTTCTGATAGTTTTTTAATTTCTTCTTCGGTAAACTTTACAAGGTTTACGTTTGAGTTTGAACCGTTGTAGTAGTACGGCGAAGAAACGTCGTATTCTTGATAAACGGAAACGCCTTGATAATCGCTAGTTTTAAGTATGTTTTGAATAGCCCTAGCGTCTTTATACGATGCAATGGTATCAAATAAACCGAACACCGCAAACGCTACAACCGATAAAATGATAGTGAAAATAAGTCTACCTGGTTTTATTCCTAAAGACTTTATGCCAAGTTCTGCGGCGCTTGTAAACTTCATTTTACTGTTTATAAGTTTAACTTGACCTTCTTCTTTAATATCTTTAACTTCTTTAGTTTTTTGCTTTTGTCTAACGATAACCTTTTCGGTAAAGTTGATTTTTTTCTTTTCTCTTATCGCCTTTAAAAGTTCTTCCGTTTCGTTAAAGTTTAAGTTAGCGCCCGCTTTTACCGTTAACGCTAGTTCGTCGGCGTGCAAATTGCCCCTAATTTCAGTATCGGTAAGCGTTACGTCTTCAACAATTTGACCGTCGACGATACGAATAATTCTGTCGGCAAACTTTTCGGCAAGTTCAAGGTCGTGCGATACGACGATTACGAGTTTATCTTTAGAAAGTTTTTTAAGCGTTTCTACTACTTGAATACCAGTAACGCTATCAAGAGCGCCCGTAGGCTCGTCCGCCATAATGATTTTAGGGTCTTTAACGAGTGACCTAACTATTGCCACCCTTTGTTTTTGACCGCCCGAAAGTTCTGATATTTTACGGTTTTCTAAACCTGCAATATCAAACTCTGCCATAAGTTCGCTAATTCTTTCTTTAGTGGTTTCCTTACCTTGTAACTCGTTTGCAATTTTGATATTCTTTTCTACCGTATAGTCTGGAAGTAAGTTATATTCTTGGAAAATAAAGCCCACGAAAGTGTTTCTATAACTGTCGTAATCGGAATCGGTAAAGGTAGAGAAGTTCTTACCGTCAATGATAATTTCACCGCTATCGAATCCGTCAAGACCGCCTACAACGTTTAAAAGAGTAGTCTTACCACTACCGCTTTTACCGTTTATGAAAATCATACCGTGATCGGGAAATTCTACCGTTATGCCGTCCATTGCGGCAACGTCACCTGCTTTTGTGGTATAAATCTTTTTTACGTCAATAAGTTTTAACATTTTGCCCTCTTATAGCGCTATAAAATAAATTTATATAATAAATTTGAAACGCTTTTTTTATTCTACCATATAACCGTGTGTTTTGGCAATTATTTTTATATAAAAAAATAACGGCTTATATTAAATAAACCGCTAAAATTTATGTTAAATAACGTCAATTCCGTCGTTTTTTAAAAAATAGTTAAAATCAAGGTTTTTATCTTTTATATTTTTCTTAAATATTTCCCTTAATTTGTCATTCTCTTTTTTAAGAATAGAATTCTTTTCAAGTAAACTTTCGTTTTCTTCTTTTAGACTTTTAAAAAGTCTTTTTAAAAGGTTGTCTATTTCGCTTTCTAGTTTAATATATTCGCCCGTTTCCCTTTCCGTTTTGTAAGGGTTTACGGTGTTGCCGTTTTTATCGGTGATTTTAGACGCGACGTTTAAGACTAGTTCTCTATTGTTTTTAAGTAAATTTCTATACTTGTTTTGATAGCGTAGCGCCAACTTTTCGTTACCGTTTGCAAGCGAAGAAATTACACTTCTAACGGACTTTCCATCCGCAACGCCACGCAAAATAATTTGCAATAATTCTTCAGATTCACGCTCGTTAAACTCTAGAATAAAATTGGGAAACATCTCTTTAGTGACGCCTAGTTTTTCCCTTAATTTATCATTAGTTTTACACTCTTTTAAGGTTTTGTAATAAAAGTTTCTAACACTTCCTTGCGCTCTACCGGAAACTAAAGCGTACTGTTTAAAAACGCTCGTTAGTCCCCTATTATCATTTTCTTTAACCGCGCTAATTAACTTTTTTAATTCGCTTTCTTTAAATCCTTTCATATTTAACTCCTTTAATGATAGTATAAATAGATTATTAACAAACTTTTAAAGTTTTATACATAGTTAAAGGTAGTTAAAAATACAATAAAATATGGCTATTATTTTTTATTCCGAAACGCCTTGCTATATTAAAATTGACGGTAATTATTTAGGCAAAGTTACTAAAAACCCTAGAATTTTAAATGATATAGAGAAGGAAAGTTTTTTAACTTTTATACCTTTGTTAAATGGCTTTCACTCAATAGAAACGACTTTATTAGACGCTTTTAATTTAAAGGTTTTCAACCTTTTTAGTGATACTATTATTATCCCCGTTTTTGAAAAAAAGAGAAATTTAGTATATAAACTAATTTACCAAAAAAACTTTAATATAAGTAGCGGAAATTTGCTTGTAACCGTTATTCAAGACGGCTCTTTTAAGTTTTATTTAGACGGCAAAATCAGTTATTTAGACGAACTTCCTTTTAACGTAGAAAATATTGAAGTAAAAGAAATTAACAACGTGGTTTTTATTATATTTTACGGTATAAAAACTATAATTTTTGCATTTGATATAAACGCTAATAAACTAATTTATAAAAACTTTTTAAACGACTTTAACGTTGCAGATTGTTTTACGACTATAACCCGCTATAATACCTTAATACCTATAAATATTATAGAAAAATACGACTATAATTTTAACCTATTATCTAAAGAGTTTGAATACCTTAAAAAACCGCACGAAATAAATAGTAAACTACTTAGCGTTGCCTTTTTTGAACTTGTTGCGCTAAGCGCCGACGTTAAATTTTTACTCTCTAACGATTTAAAAGCCCGCGAAAAAGAAATTTACGAATTTATAGGAAAGCCGATAGCCGTTTTCCCTTATTATAAAGATATATCTAAAGCGGTTGTAATTTTAAACGACAGGGCTAGCGTTTATAGTCTTACCTTTTTAGGTGGAGTTATATCAAATATTTTAGAAGAGTAAAAAAACCGCGTTTTAACGCGGTTTTTTAATATTTAAATACAGTAATCTTCAATAAGTTTTTTAATACCGTCGGAATTATTGTCTAACGTCACGGCGTTGCAAACTTCTTTAATTTCTTTGTAAGCATTCCCCATTGCAACGGAAAACCCTGCGGATTTTAACATAGAAAGGTCGTTACCCGCATCGCCTACCGCTAAAATTTCGCTAACTTCAACGCCTAATTCTTTAGCGATAAAACTAAGAGCGTTGCCCTTAGACACGCCTTTTAAGTTTATATCTATTTGCTCGTCGTTACTTCTAACCACTTCTAAAGTAGGGAAAGAATTTTTAATATCTAAGTAGTTAGCGTCTAATTTTTCCTTATCGTCAAAGGCTAAAAGTTTTACGCTTTTAACGCCGTTTTTTATAATATAATCGCTAACTTTATCTACGATAATAGGCTCTGTTCCCTGCATTTTTTGATAAAAATCTAGCCTTGGGTCACCCCTTTTAGAAACGAAAGTACCCTTGTCGTAACAATGCCCGTAGATATTAAGTTCTTCAAATTTTTTAAACAGTTCGTAACTAATAGTAGTTGGAATAGAATAACTATATAAAACTTTTTTACTATTTAAATCTACAAGTTCACCGCCGTTATATGAGGCAAGCAGACATTTAAGGTCGTAATTTAATAAATAATGGTCGATGCCCGTAGTCATTCTCCCCGTACAAACTACGAATATTCCGCCCCTTGCAATAAAGTCGTTTACCGCCTTTAAGGTTTTAGGGGTTATTTCTTTTTTGTCGTTAACTAAAGTCCCATCGTAGTCGGAAACTATCACTTTAAATTTTTTCATATTAACACGCTGTCGTATGGAATAACCGTTCCGGGGGTTAGTTTTTTATTATAAACACACACTTCTACGCGCGCTTTACTCTTCACCCTATTATTGTCAACGTCCCTTATTCCAAAATGAATAGTTCTTATTATTTTTAAGTGTTGTTTTTTATCTTTTGTGGAAATTACCGTTTCGGCAAGGCAAGTTTCGTTATCGAAATCTTCCCCTATTTTTTTAACGATAATATTCATTTTAACACCGTAAAGGCGGGAAAGTTGCTTTTCGTAAACTTCACTATAATCGCTTTCAATACCGTCTAAAATTAAGGTTTCCGCCTCTTTATACTCTTTATTGATTTTCTTTTTAAGTTCGGAAATGCTCTCTTTTAAAACTTGGCGTTCCATATTAAGCGTTAAAATTTCACCTTTAACGTTTTTTACGGTCACGTCTTTTCTAATGCTTTTTAAAAGGGCAAGTACTTCTTGTAGCCTTGCCTTTTTAATTTCTAGTTCATTTGAAAATTTCTTATAGTTTTTAATTTTACTTTCTATTAAATCGAAATTTTCTAAACTTTTCAATTGCTTTTATCCCCCTTGTTATCTTTATATTCTTCAGGAGTTCCTAACTGACCGATAATACTCGCCTTAACGCTATCGATATACGCGCGCCTTAAAATTTTTTGTTCTTCCTTTTCTTCTTCTGTAAGACCTACTGTTTTAGCCTTTCTAGCAAGTTCGTTAATTCTATCAATATCTAACATAATATTATCACCTTTTATCGTATATATTTAATTATATAATCAATTTTTGTTTTTTGCAATATTTTTTAATATTAAATTAATATATTTAACTTTTAAACTTAATAATTAAGCCCGAAAGTTAAACTTTCGGGCTATTCGTTATTTCGTTTTTTTCGCAAACCATCTAATTTCGCAATTTTTAAATTCTCTTTCCGCTTTTAAAGTGTATGGGTTATAGTATAAAGTAGAAACCTTGCCGTCACTTCTAACGATATTCCAACCGTAATCCCAATTACCACTTTTATATTCCATAGGAATATTAGGAGTACACCTAACCATAGGTCTAGTTTGCGCCACCATACAATTTTCATTATGATAAAAATAATGTGAACCCGTTTGAACGAATACGGTATGCTTTAGTCCGCCGTCTACAAGGTTAACTATGCCAACTTTTAATTCCGTACCGTTTTGCGATGCGGTTTCTAAATCCCTAGCGTTACCACTTATAGCGTTGCCGTTAGCGTCGTGATGGTATATCTCTTCCCAGCAGTCGTTAATTAAAAATCTATAAGACTCGAAATCGTAAATAAAGTTTGATGAAGGCCCGTTAGTTTCTCCGTCAAAAGAAGATAATAAATGATATTTTTCTTCTAAAATAGGGGTATCTTCCCCTACCGGCTCTCTTCCGCCGTTGAGAAGTGGTCTTGCTATCGCTTGCAATCCGTTTTCGTTGTACATAAATAGTGACATCGATTCTTTCGGACCGAAAACACCCGGAAGTTGTACGGGTTGGCGAAAAGTCATCATTCCCGCTACCCATCTATTATCGATAAAATAGGTGCAAGGAAAATCGCTTACTTCGTGAATTAAGTCGTGATTATCAGACCTTACGTCTATATGTTCGTTATGATAAAAATCGGTTGCAACGCGTAAATCCGCGCCGTTATTAATCGCCTTTCTTAGTTCTTCAGGCGTACCTTTTACAATTTCTCTTTTAGAATTAAGTTCTAAAACGGAATTCCATTTTTCTAACATTTTTACTCCTATTATAAGCGTTGATTGTTTCTAGCCGTTATATTTTACCATTATTATCTTTAATTTTCAATATTAAAACGGGACGCGTTTAACTAAACAGCGTCCCGTTATTAAATATTTTTTATAATAAAGTTGCTAAATATTCCATAACGTAAAATATGGTAGGAATAGTCGCTAATGCGATAATATAAGAAACGAAACACGCCTTAGCACCCTCTATACTGTTTTTGCCAACCGATTCTGGAAAAACTACTACGTTCATACCAGACGGTAAGCATAATAAACTTACTGATGCAATAAAAATTTCTTTACTTACGCCAAGTAAAAATAATATTCCGCCACCGATTACCGGTATTATAATTAATCTTATAAAAGTTAATAAATACGCTCTTTTCGATTTAAACAGTTCACTAAACGGCAAAGTTGCAAGGATAGAGCCCGTTAAAAGCATAGCACTTGCGCTCATACAATTTGACGCGGGCGTCAAAATCGTATACACGATGCTTGGTATTTCAAATGGTAAAAAACCAAAAATTAAACCAAGCAGTACGCCGATGAGCGGTGGAGATATAATAGATTGTATTAAACTTCTTCTCTCTACGCTATTCCCGTTTTGATTTTCAAGTTCTTCTTTAGTTGGCTTAGTTAAAATGTAATATCCATAAGTATTAATTGCAATAGAAAACGGTAGTCCGAAAATCATAAACTGTACTAGATATTCCGCGCCGAAAACCATTTCTATAAGCGGATAACCAAAGTAGCCCATATTTGAAAACACAAGCATATATAAAATCATATTTCTTATATTTTCGTCTTTAGAAAACAGTTTAGAGAAAAAGTAGTTTATAAATATTAAAACAAAAAGAATTATAAGCCCCGCTAAAAGCAAGGATAAATACACGCTAATCTTTTCAACGCTTACGTTTTTAGATAGATTTATTATCGTATACGCAGGTGTAAACAATAAGGTTAAAAGTTTAGATAAAACTTTGCCAGTTTTTTCGTTTATTAGGTTTTTCCTTCTCAAGAAATACCCTACTAAAATGTATATAAGCAAGGTAGATACTTGAATTAAAGTTGCAATGAACATTTTAGATAAGATTCTCCACAATATATCTTGCTACGTAAACGCCACTAGCCGACGCGTGTGAAAGAGAGTGCGTTACCCCGCTACCGTCGCCTATTACGAATAAACCTTTGTGCTTAGTCATTAAATTGTTGTCAATCTCAACTTGCATATTGTAGAATTTAACTTCTACGCCGTAAAGTAAAGTATCGTCGTTAGCAGTACCAGGCGCAATTTTGTCAAGCGCGTAAATCATTTCGATAATGCCGTCTAAAATACGCTTAGGCATAACCAAACTCAAATCGCCCGGAGTTGCGTTTAAAGTAGGAGTCATAAAACTTTCTTCAATTCTATTTTGATTACTTCTCTTGCCCCTTACTAAATCGCCGAAACGTTGAACGATAACGCCACCACCAAGCATATTAGAAAGCCTTGCAATACTTTCGCCATAGCCGTTACTGTCTTTGAACGGCTCGCTAAAATGCTTACTTACAAGCAGAGCAAAGTTGGTATTTCCAGTATGCTTAGACGGGTCTTCGTAACTGTGACCGTTAACCGTTACGATGCCGTTAGTGTTTTCGTTAACGACAACGCCGTGTGGGTTCATACAGAAAGTTCTAACCATATCTTGGAACTTTTGAGTTCTAAATTTAATCTTGCTTTCGTAAAGTTCATCAGTTAAGTGTGCAAAAATTTCCGCAGGGAGTTCTACCCTTACGCCGATGTCTACACGGTTTGAAGACTTTGGAATATCAAGGTCGTGGCAAACTTCTTCCATCCATTTACTACCACTTCTACCAACTGACGAAATTACGTTTTTAGCAAAGTATTCGCCTTTAGCCGTAATTACGTTATATCCACCGTCTACAACTTTAACTGTTTTAACAGGCGTTTCAAAGAAGATGTCCATTTTATCTTTTAATACGTTATACAAATTCTCTAAAACTACGTAGTTTTTATCCGTACCTAAATGGCGCACTTGCGCGTCGAGTAAGTGAAGGTCGTGCTCTAAACATAAAGTTTTTATTTTAGTATTTGCAGTAGAGTAAAGTTTAGTGCCTTCGCCACCGTTAGCCATATTGATATCGTCAACGTATTTCATTAAATCAAGCGCTTTTTGCTTGCCGATATATTCGCATAACGTACCGCCAAAGTGGTTGGTTATGTTATATTTACCGTCAGAAAATGCGCCCGCGCCACCAAAACCGTTCATAATAGCGCAAGTTTTGCAACCAATACAAGATTTAACCTTGTCACCATCGATTGGGCATTTTCTCTTCTCTAGACTTTTACCCGTTTCAAACATAGCAATTTTAATGTCACTATTAAGTTTTAAAAGTTCGTACGCAGAATAAATACCGCCAGGGCCTGCGCCAATAATGATTACGTCGTATTTCATAATTTTCTCCATTAGGTCTTAAAGACCATACGTTAATATTTTATCATAGATAAAAACATTTGTCTATCATTATTAAAAATTATTTTATTTTAAAATTTCAAAATATTTTGCTACTAAACAATTGACAAAAGTAAAAGAAAGTAGTATTATACTTGTTGTTAAGAGCAATTTTAACGCCGCTGTGGCGGAATAGGCAGACGCAAGGGACTTAAAATCCCTCGGTGTAACAGCCGTGCCGGTTCGACTCCGGCCAGCGGCACCAAAAAAACGACTTGATTTATTTCAGGTCCTTTTTTTGATGTCAATAACGAAGTTGATTATATTTATTTAGGGCTCCCGAAAAAGATTTTGCATAACAAAAGATTTTTGGGAAAGAAGGAGCAACCGCTTAAAAAGTTTTACGATTTATTTTAATAAACTGTAAGGCCAAGTAGCGTGTTGTGACGTGGCCAGCGGCACCAAAAAAACGACTTCATCTCGAAGTCGTTTTTTTATTTTATTGGGTTTTTAAATTTTTATTCTATTTTATTGCTTATTCATTATCAGCAAAAAATCAATTCCCCACCACCCTATTAGGATGTAAGCCATAGAATCAACGCTTAATTTTTTATTTGATTTTGCGAACATATTATTCGTTTTATCAAAGCATATTTTTCGTCTTTACACGAGATTTTTGTAACGTGAAATAAAATTCGTATCCTTACGAAAAATTTGTATCGTTTTCTAACTTTTCTGATAAAAATAATTCAATTTCTATTCCATATCGGAAAATTTGGGTCCCAAAAATTTCACCACTCTCGTCGAGAATCGCACCAAAAAGAATCTCCATTGTAGTCACCCTACTTTTGGTTATTAATTGGTCATAAATTTGGAATTATAAAACGCATTTTTTGCAATTTCACTCCCATCGCGAATCGTATCGTGGAATATTATATTTCACACTTTATTTATCTATAATAATTTTTGAAAAATCATTTATCTTTTACCAAATCAAGATACTATCTCTATTTCTACCGGATCATATCTTTCACATTCACAAAACTCTACACTAGGATTATCCTTCAAATAATTTTTTATTAAACAAGCCTCATAGAATAATGAAACAACTGCATAATTTAAATTCTTACCGCTAGCAAACTTATCGGAATACCTAAAATAATTTTTGCTCAATCTTTTACCATATCTTGTAAAATAAAAATGGCGTAATTGATTTCTAATCCATTTGTCTAAGTTTTTTAACTGTCTCATGTCTGTAATGTTTATAAAGAATCCTATCCAACTTTGGGGCTTCTGAGGCTTACCACAATGCTTACATTCAACAAAAAAGCCTTTCCCATATATCCAGTTACCCATTATTTTAGCATTAATTTTATAAACAACTTTACTATAATCGCATTTGTCTCTTATCCCCAAATCAACAATGTGTTTAATAACTTTCTTAAACTTTAAGATATTATCTTGTTTTACCCCTAGATAAGTTTGCGATATCTTAAATCCTAAAAATTCAATGCTAAATTTATTTTCCAAGTTTATAGCCTTTGTCTTATTGTCATTTGCCAAACTTCCATCAAGCGCGCTTTTATCTATTGGATGCAAATTAAGTTTCTCTCTAGCAAAATATCTATGTAATGATTTATACATATCTTCAACAATATTTTTGTCTTTGCATAATATAATAAAATCATCTGCATATCGTATATATTTTATGTCATACTTAGCGCCCAACTTTTTTACAACATAACTATCAAAAGAAAATAAATATAAATTTGCCAATAAACCAGACAAAACTCCCCCTTGGGGGATTCCTATCTCACGTGATGTTGTAATAGGTTTTTCCGTATAATATTTTGTTGCGCTTTTCTTGTTTTCTATAGCAACTCTTCTTACTTTTAAAAATCTAAGCAAATACTTTATCACAAGTGGATTGTTTTTATAAAATTTCTGAATTTTATTAGTCAATCTATCATGATTAATTCTATCAAAATATTTTTCTATATCACCATCAATACCATAAACATATCCCATATTGAAATATTGCTGTATTTTTTCAATTGCCTGTTTTACGGATTTTCCTTTTCTATACCCATAAATACAGTCATCAATTTTTTGATACTTATCGTTCGTATAATCATATATTGCGTTATAAATCATCTTTTGAAAAATAGTATCATTAATTGTTGATATTGCCAAAGTCCTTAATTTGCCTACCTTTTCAGCCTCTTCAAATTCAAATTTTGAAAAAGGCGCCTTAGGAATTTGCATTTCTCTAAATGGTGAGTAAAGATATTTGCCCGATTTTGCTCTATCACAAAATGTTTTGGCAAATATTTTAATATTTTTTCTAATATTGCTATAATCATTCCCATCGACACCCATAGGCAATTTTATGTTTTTTGTATGTACATCTGTCTTCTTTTGAATAAGGGACTCAAACATGTTAATATAATTTAATTCATTGAATTGTTCTAATAAAATTTTATCTAACTTCATTTTCTCTCCAAAAAAAACAATTAGGCCAAGATAACTTGACCTAATTACCGAAACATAATTCCTATTTTTATTGAGCAATTGAATTTATGTTTCTTGCTCACACCAAATTCAAAATTAATTTGGTAAACTTTGTAACATGAATAAATAAATTACTCATGATAGTCGAACTTAATGTCAATTGTTGGCATAAATTCTCCTTTTATTCGCAAATGCAAATTTAATATCATAGTGATATTATACCACATTTGGAACCCCTACCCTACTGGGCGCAAAAACGGGAAAATTAAAAAAATTTTCACTAGGTATAGTTATGTTATCATAAAACAATAAGTAAGTCAATATTTTTAATCAAATATATCATATTATTTTTTTAAAATTAATTTTATTTCTTCTAGAGTCTTACTGTCTACATTTTCTATTCTGTGAATCATTGCATGGCAGTTCGGGCAAACTGGAATCAAATCGTTTTTATAATCAACTATGTAATCTTTACCAATACTATGTAAAGGTTTTAAGTGATGAATGTGAATAAAACCTTCGCCTAATTCACCATACTTCTCACCAAAATCCATACCACAAATACTACATGCCGTACCATGATGCTCAATACATCTTCTTCTAGCAATTGAACTTCTTTCGTATCTATTAACTTGAGTTTTTATAACATGGCCTTCATTATAATTCTCAGTTAACTCAACGTCTTGAAAGAAGCCGTTCGTGTAATGATCGTTAAAATGCTTATTGATATAATTGTACAGTTTTTCTGATAATTTTATAGGGCCTTGAGGAGCCGCTTTTAACCCATTATCGAATAAACATTTCAAATCTAAATAAGGCGAATCCACTTGTTCAACCAATATTAAACGTGCATATTTACCTTGTTGTGATTTTCTATATTCTTCAACATCTAACCAAAACTTGCTATCATCAACACATTCATTAAAAGATTTGTCGCATTCAACGATTTCACACTTATACATAACCCTTTTAATAGGTTTTGTGCAATATATAAATACAACATCTCCAACTGAATAGTTAGCTCTCTGCCTCCAATCTATAAAGCCAAAAGTGGCAAATGATGAAGCGTGGTCATACATTTTACCATTTGCTGAAATCATCCAATTCATAACAAATTCTCCTTTGGTTTATTTTTCATAACTTTCTTTAATCTTTTCTGCGATTCTTCTTATAACTGGCACGACTACACTGTTGCCAATCATATCTCTTCAATTCCTAAACTCTTTAAATATTTATACGTGCCGTTATAGTATTCAGGTAAACGTGTGCTGTCTTCCCAGAAGCCACTAACTGTTTTATTTCCATTGCCCTCAGGCACGCAAATTACCATACCAGCTCTTGCACGCGTCAATAAAACACGGTAAGCATTTAACATATACTTCATTAAGTCTTGCTTACTTTCGCTAATTGGCATTTGCTCAACCCACTTTGTTTGACCGTTAAATCTGTAGAAACGCCACTCGCCGTTTTCATATCGCATATCTGCGTCCCAAAGCAAACAAGTATAATCAAGTTCTAATCCTTGAACTTGAATTTCTGTTGCGGCATCTTCAAGATAGTTGGATGCTCTTGTATCAATCTTATCTTCCAAGAACCAATGAACGGCGTTTTCGTCTCCCGAAGGCAACACGTGAATACCCAACGGCTTAAATCTTGCCGATTCTTTTGTTATTAAAACACCTGTACGCTCCGTTCCCCTAACTTTATCGTGCAACCACCTTTTTGCCTTTTCCATATCCCTTGTAAGCACAATTGGATATTTGTCCTTAATTTCTTTATATAATTCTGCGGCAGTAGGCTCAAGCGCAAGCAATGCGTGAACAAACGCAGAGAGTTTTTCTGCTCTATAAGAACGTAAGGAAACTGCAAGGTGTAAATTATCAGAATATGTAACCTTATTATTCTTTTCAAGCAGTTCGTTTACTTTACCTTCGGCATATTCTGCTTCCGTTAATTTCGACGAAATATAAACGTTCCAATGAAGGAATTTTTCATTAAGCGCGTAAATCCACTCAGAAATACCAGCTTCACCTGTGTTAATTTCTTGACCGCCGCCAACAAGACAAATAATCGTTGCCCAGTCCTCACGTTGGTCAAGCGACCAAATCAAAAACGCCGCCTCTGACATAGGGAAATTAGGTACTTTTAGTTTATTACCGTACGTTCCGCCTCTTTTAAGATAATCGGCAAGTCTTTTATGCGTCCAAGAACGTTGTGCTTCGTCAAAAATTGCAACGTGTTCGACCTCGCCGTAACCAGACTCTGCAAGTTTTACAGCTTTTTCTTCATCTATCTCTAAAACACCGTTTTCAACAGGATTCTTGATTTTTGCAAGCATATTATCACGATAACGGTGGATTATTTGAATAAACTTGCCAACTTCTCTACGCGAATCTGAAAGTTTTTTACTTTCGTTTCTATCGCGACATTTTTGATAATTATCTTTTGCAAGCGCTTCCGTCAAAACTGCAACCAACGGCCCGTTACCTGAAAGGTAAACCGCGCCTTCGTCATCAATAGGCTTGTCTTGTCCTTGATAAGTTTGTCTTACGGCAACATCAAGCCCGACAAGCGTTTTACCAGCGCCGGGAACACCAGTTACAAAGCAAATACTTTTTTCTCTATTTGCTTTACTCTTTTGTATTACGTCAAGAATATATGCAATCGTTGCATCAGTAGAAACCTTGTCCGCCTCGTGTCTTGTAATATCTTCTACCGAGTGGCTTTCATAAAGCGTTTTTGCCGCTTCAATAATCGTAGGCGTAGGCGCATACGGACTAATAATCCAATCTGGATTTACTTCAGGTTCGTTTGGATACTTCTCTAAGATTTTTGATATTAAATTTGAAACCCCGCTTTCGCCCGTTACAAGAGGATTAACTACTCTATCATCATAAATAGACATTTTAATATCGGTCGAAGAATTACGATAATTTGTTGCAACTAAAATAGGAACAATAAGATTGTCCTGACTAAATTTATGGAAGTTTTTAAGGTCTAATGCATAGTCAAGAACTTGGTCAATATCTGCCTCTAATATCTTTGATTCGCCAACCTTGAATTCAACGCAAAAAACTATGCCTTCGAGAAGCAAAACCACGTCAATTCTCTTACCAAGACGCGGAATATCATATTCAAATATAACTTGTCCGTTTTTATCCTCATAATTTGATAAAACGCCCTTTATTATAGATATTTCTGATTTCCACGCTTCTCTTGTGGTAGTAAGCGCATCGCCGTGATAATTATCACACAACGCACCAAATATTGAATTTTCATCAGTGTTAATGAATTTTTCAAAACTGCTGTTATATAAACAACGACTCATAACAAATAACTATTTTCTCCTCGTTTTGCTAAAATCGTTTTGATTTTAGCACAGTAAATATGACAATTTCCGTCATATAAAATTTATTTTTAGTAAATGCTTTTTTCTTTACTGATCTTTATGTCTCTTAAATCGACTAATACAACCATTCAATACTATTAAGCTGTTCAATGTAGTATTTTCCTTGAGTCCGGTCTATCATATTAATAAAATATGCTAATCCATATAAATGCTCCTTGTATGCCGAACGATTTATGTTTTCATGAGCCATATGATCTTGAATTCCATATCTTTTAATGAAATATATGGCTTTATCTAACTCGTTAAATATTTGTTTATTTGCTTTTACTCTAGAATTAACAATCAATCCAGTAACAACTTGACGCTGATTCTTAAATTGAATTCTAAACTTTTTGTCATTGATGCTATAACCCTCTTCATTTATAATTCGTTTAATTAATTTTATATATTTTAGAATTAGTTTATCCCCAGAAAATGTTATATCATCGGCATATCTTGTATATGCGGCTCCACCAGAAATAGCTAGGCTTGACAAGCGTTTATCCAACTTTAAATTAACAAGATTTGATATTGCAGGACTTGTAGGAGCCCCTTGCGGAAGTACGTTTTCAGCATTGGTGCACAGCCGGGTTAATAGATGACAAACTTCTTTGGTATAGCCCATATAATTAAACATTCTAAATACACTTGAGTATTTTATGCTTGGGAAAAAGTTGTTAATATCTATATTTATCAATACTTCTTTACTACAATGCGGCAAAGCATTATCAACAATGTTAGTCCCCTTTTTAAACCCCTTTGCATATTCCGAAACGTTAAAATTATCTAAAATCTTTTCTTTTATCCAACATTGTATTTTCTCAAGCTTTTCATTAGGCGCTTCAATTTTTCTATATCCACCATTTTTTTTAGGAATATAAAATGTTTTATATAATAAACTCCTTTCATGTCCAAAAAATTTATTTTGCTCGTCACGAGGTATGTCAAATAATTTCCTTAAATGCCTTAAGTTATAAATAATAGGAACATTATTCATATGAAGCCGCTCGATATATTCAGTTAGCAACTTTTTTTGACATTCGTCGATTATACCTTTGTCAAAAGCCATACTGATATTAATAAAATCGTCCATATATGTAAAACAATATCAACACCTACTTTATCTTTAAATTTTATATTGGTTTGGCAATGCCATAACTTCAAATGGTGAGCAAGCGTGGAAGCACAAATATTTTGCGATTGGTTTACCAACGCAAAATTTGTGCCCACCGCCACTATTTGATATGTTATTTACGATAGGAATGTATTCCTTGAGGAAATAACATAACAAACGCTTGCGTTTGTGAACAAAGTACCTTTGTTAATAAGAAAAACTACTCGTTTTTCGATTTCTAGGTGTTGATATTGTTATTACCCTCCTTTCTTTGAATATCCTTGAAATTTTTCTTCAAAATCACAAGGTAAATAATTCGTATTTCTTATGTCTAAATTTTTTTCTTCTATTACTTCATTTATAAAATCTTGAAAATAATCCTTGTATTTTCTTTTTTTTATTTGTGCCCAAAATTTTTCCGTTTCAACAAATCGAGAATTTTTAACTTCTATATATTCCTTATCTAAAACGTAGTCTAATTTTATATTCAATTGTTCTGGGGTAAGATTAAATCTTCTACATGCATCCCTAAAATCAAAAGTTGTTTTTTTTCTTGCGCAATATCCAACAAATAACAAATTTTGATACGAATCAATATTGTCTTTCCATAAACGTGTTTTTTTTGCTTTTTCCTGCAACTTTCTATTTTTAATCATTGCACCAAGACCTGTTGTCTCTTCAAAACATCTATCAAATAATGATTTATAATTACTATTGCCTTTCCAAAATATCCCCAATGTATCATTTGGCGTATCTCTATTAATCGAAACCAATGATTGTATGTTTTCATATCCAAACTTATGGTTTTCATCATTAAATTTCTTGGCCCAAAGTTTATTATATAACGCAATTTTTTCAATCAACGCTTGCTTTGAATAATAATTTCCTTCCTTGAAAAATTTATCTCCTGTTTTATAATAATATAGATGCAATTCTATATTATTATCTATAGCATAACTATTAAGAGCAAGCTGGCCCGATTTCGTTAGATATAAGCACATAATGTGTAATGGTTTTTCTTTTAGTTTTGGAAACTGTTCATATAGACTGTCTAAATATGAAATAATTGTATTTGCCGATCCAATATAATCATCAACAAAAGTAACCATTTTAAACAAATCAAAATCCGATTCATAACAACGAATGTCATGCTTACAGCATCCTTTTAAATCATTAATTTTCCAAAAATTCACAAAAAAATCATCCGAATTCGATACCTTCGACTCCTCTTTTTGCATCTTAAATATAAAAGTACGGTTTTTCCAATTTTTATTGTCATTATTAAATTTATAAAACACATATTTAATACCATAATTGTATTCTGCCGCTCTAAAATATGAATATCTCTTCAAACATTCTAGTAGAAACTCCTTCTCCTCCTCATCAAATTGTGATAACCATACATCAACTTGATGTTCAAAATCGGTTCCTTCTCTATCATCAAACCACTTCTTAATAAATTTATATTTACCCTTATACGGGTGTTTGTAAAATTTTTTATACATATTTTATATATCCACAAGTGTGTTTTATGTGGTGCTATCCTTTTTACTCTCCAACACACGAAACTATCAATTCAATTACTTCTCACATCGTGCCTAATATTGAATTTTCATCAGCATCAATGAATTTCTCAAAACTACTGTTATATAAAACAACTAATAATAGATTGTGCTTGTATTCAACTAAATTTTTTTATTTGTTAAAATTTGTTCTTCTTTTTCTGTTGCGTCAACAACGTCGCCAATGTTGCATTCAAGCACTTTGCAAATGCTAAGTATAACGTCTAAAGATACGTTTTCGTTTTTACTCATCTTTGCGAGTGTGGACGTAGACATACCGGTTTTCATACGTAAATCGGTCTTTGTCATACCTTTATCAATAAGTAATTTCCATAGTTTATTATAATTTGCTGCCATAAAAATACCCCTTGGTATAATAATTGAACTTATTATACCATTTTCTCATAAAAAAATCAATAGATATATTCGACTTTTCAAATAAAAGATTTGAATTTAAGCATAGAAAAAGTCGGTGGTTTTAGCCACCGACTTACCTGTTTTATCGTCGTTTTTAATTACGTCTTCAAGTAGAGTTTTTTATTTTTCCATGCCACAGGTGTAGCATTGTTTGGATAGCATTTCTTCGTTTTTGATACTGCTATATAATCTAAAACCACCTGCAAAGTTGTAGGCATCAAAGCCGTTTTGCATTAAAATGCGTGTTGCAAGATAACTGCGCAAACCACTTTGGCACATAACGTAGATTTTTTTAGTTTTATCAAGTTCGCCTAAACGCTCTCTTAAATCATCAAGTGGAATATTGATAAACCCGTCCGCACGCCCACGCATGTATTCAAAAGGTGTGCGAGTATCAAGTAAAATCACGTCCTTTCTTTCTCTTAAAGACGGAATATCTTCATAATAAAACTGCTTAACTATGCCGTTTTTGATATTTTCAACAACGAAACCTGCCATATTTACGGGGTCTTTAGCAGAAGAATAAGGTGGAGCGTACGCAAGGTCTAAATCTTTTAATTCATTGGCTTTCATCCCCGCCCTAACCGCCGTTGCAATAACGTCAATGCGTTTATCAACACCGTCGTAGCCAACGATTTGCGCACCTAAAATTTTATAAGTTACTTTTTCAAAAATAAGTTTAACTGTCATTGCAGTAGCATTTGGATAATAGCCGGCGTGTGAGTTTTGCGTTAAAATAACTTTTTCGTATTCAATGCCGTTTGCTTTTGCTTGCTGTTCGTTAATACCTGTCGTTGCAACAGTCATATCAAAAAGTTTAATAACCGAAGAGCCTTGCGTGCCTTTATATTCACTATTTAACCCACAAATATTATCGGCAACTATTCGCCCTTGCTTGTTAGCAGGTCCTGCAAGCGAAATTACCGAATCTTTATCGGTTATAAAATGTTTAACTTGAACTGCATCCCCTACTGCATAAATATCGGGAATTGAAGTTTCCATTTTGGCGTTGACTTTAATTGCACCTTTTACGCCAAGTTCTAAACCTATCTTTTTAGCAAGCGTGTTTTCGGGCGTAACGCCAACTGCAAGCACAACCATATCAGCGCTTATATTTGAGCCGTTATCAAGGTCAAGCGAAACTTTCTCGCCTGTAATACTCATTTTGTTTGTGTTAACGTTTAGTAACAATTGTACGCCGTGGTGACGGAAGTTTGCATGGATAAACGACGCCATATCACAGTCAACCGTCGGCAAAAGATGGTTAGAGCGTTGCACGATAGTGGTTTTAATGCCGAGCTGAGCAAGGTTTTCTGCCATTTCAAGACCGATAAAGCCCCCGCCTATAACAACTGCCGTTTTAGGCTGTTTTTGCTCTACAAAGCCACGAATTTTAAGCGTATCTTCTACCGTGCGAAGTGTAAAAGTGCTTCCGTTTTCAGTATAGAAATCGGGCAAAATCGGTTTTGCACCGGGTGATAAAATGAGTTTATCGTAGGTTTCGGTAAAACTCGTTCCTGTTTTTAGGTCTGTTACGTGGACAGTTTTATTTTGCTCGTCAATATAGGTTACTTCGTGATTAACTTTTGCAATAATTCTAAAACGGCGGAAGAAACTTTCGGGAGTTTGAAGTGTCAAATCTTCCTTATCTTCAATAACGCCACCGATATAATACGGCAAACCACAGTTTGCGTATGAAATAAAGCCCGAACGCTCAAAAATAATAATTTCTGCGTGTTCATTGAGTCTTCTTATTCTTGCTGCGGCAGTTGCACCACCTGCAACCCCACCCACGATTACGATTTTCATAACTCATATCTCCTTTATTATATTATACCTTTTTTTGTTACAATTTTCAATTGTTTTTAGTATTGCCTTTAAAAATAAAAATCTTTACTTTCAAAAGCCGATTTTAGCCAAAAAAGTAAAGATTTTAAGTGTTTTGTTCGTTTATAAGTAAAGATTTAGTCTATATTAAAAAATTCGTTTTGTGGTTTCTTTTGAAATTTCTTCGAAGAAAAATCTACAGACCTAATACTCCAATCGTCTTCTTTTGTAATGAGAAAGCCAAACTTTTCCCAATTTTTTTTGTTGTTCCACTGCTCGTGACGATCATGTATCATTTTTCCACAAGCATGTAAACGCCATTTCATATATGGATCAATCAATTCTTTGGGTAAATTATATACCTTACATGCAAAAACACAATTTTGCATTAAATCACTAAACTGTGTTTTATTTAATTTTTGCAGTTCATTAAAAAACAAAATTGTCGTTTGACTTGAAATACACGAACATAATTTTTGTATTCTATTATGATAATTTGTTTTTATATCTACGCCATCCAATATAATAGAAATTTCATCCCCATAAACATAAGAAATACGTGCACTAGAAAACTTATCGCATAACAATTTTGCAACATTTGCTAATGCTCTTACAACTTGCTTTTTATCGTCATTTGAATATTTTTTATAATAATTACCAGTGAATTTTACACCATCTAAATGAATTACAATATACTCGTCCGAACGCAACCGTACATCACTTTCTCTAATATATGATTCAAATTTAATTCCTTCTCTAATATAATCAGCTTGAGTTATTCTCTTTTGTGAATCTTTCATATTATTTACTCCTTACTTTACTAACCCTAAATAATCTAACATGTTATATGCTGCGTCTTTTTTAGCTTCTTTTACCCTTTCGCCCTTTCCTTCCGTGTGTCTACCATTAAGAGTACAACGAACTGTAAATTCATGACTATTGTCATCAAACACTACATCCTTTATTGTCTTATATTCGGGTTTAGGGATATCTTTATTTTGACAATACTCTTGCAACATATTTATTGCGTTTTCAAATGATATATCTACACTAGCAAAAGATGATTCTATATCTTCTAATTTTAGATAAACTATCTCAGCAGCTGCCTTTTCAGCTTCTTTTCTATTGTTTCCCCAACCTTCTTCTTTAACATTTTGTTCCCTAACATAGCAGGTTGAAATAAAACCATCTTGAGTTTGATAAGTATTATATACTGGTTTACTATAACCATACTTATCACACCACTCTTGAACTAAATTTTTATAACTAATTTTAATCTTTCCGTCATACTCGTCTAATTCACTTTCAATTTCTAATAAAGGAAGGACAATTTTTTTAGTTTTATTTAGGTTTCTACCCACATCTAAATAAATAGCACCAACAATGCTTTCAAATAAGTCCTCTAATACTGAAATACTATTTTCAATTCCTTGTTTCTCATCTCCTATACTCATTCTTAAAAATTGATGCAAATCAAGTTTTCTCATTTTTTTTGCTAAAAAACTTTTATTAACCATGAAACTTCTTATTGACGAAAAATCACCTTCATTTAAGCAACTGTATAATCCACTACCATCTTTGCCTGTATATCTATCCAGTAGATTATCAACAACAAGCAATGATAATACTGAATCACCTACGAATTCCATTACTTCATTGCTTTGTTCTTCAGGGTGTTCATAATGATATGACGACCTTGTAAATGCTTGAGATATCAATTGTTTATCTTTGAATTGATATCCGATTGTTTGCTCAATTGTTGCTAATGCTTCTTTTTTTAACATAAATACTCCTTCGGGAAAAAGAAAAATCCCTTGCTTTATTCTTGCAAAGGATATAAAAATAGCCCACAACAAAAGAGAAACCTCCCCTAGTGAGCAAACAATACATAAATTAAATTTTATATATTTGGCTTATTACAAACGCTATTTATTTCTAAATAGAAAGTGTATTAAACAAAATACATATAACGTAAGTTATGTATCCTTTGCAATTCCATTATATTACTTTAATTATATAATGTCAATAATTTTGAACTTTTCCCAAAAAAATTTTATTTAAAATCTTGGGAAAAAGTTTGTAAAATAGGGCTTCCATTTTATAAAAAATGCTTAAAAGTAATAAAAAACACCCGAAAACGGGCGTTTTCGGGTGAAAAACATCTAACTCAATGGGACGATGAGGCAAAAAATAGTGAAAAAACTAAAATTTTTAAGGCTTTTTAAGTTTGGCCGAAAGCCCTTTGGGGAACAAGTCTTTTTAAGTTTTTCAAGAAAAAAGCCAAGATTTATCTTTGTTTTTCTAATATTTTTAATCGTAAAATTTTTTGATTTTTTAGGTTAGTATTTCGTGTCTTTTGCAAAAACTTTTCCGTTCTTTTCGGCGTTCTTTTTTAGCGCGAACGGAGTGAGGTTATACTTGTTTTTAAACACTTTAATAAAGTGGCTCGTGCTATCAAAACCTACTGCAAGCGCGATTTCTAGTATGGACATAGAGGTTGTGAGCAGTAATTTTTTCGCACAAGACATCTTTTTATCTAATAAATAATCCTTGGGCGTTTTGCCTGTGATTTTCTTAAAATGGAAAACAAACGAGGGTATTGACACGGGGTAGGTTCTAATGATATCCGACACCGTTTTGTCGGCGTATTTTCCGTTGTCAATTTTGCTTATTGCATCTTTTACGTAATACGTTATCTTGTTTTTGCTACCAAGTTCGTTAGAAGAGTGCCGTATAGAGTCGGACAAAATAGCGTAGATAACCGCTTCGCACACCGTAGTAGTCGCATCGTCTTGTTGCTCGTTGTCAATGAGTGGGATTTGAGACAATATAAAAGAAAGAGTGGTTAAAGAGAGTGAAAAACACGCGTACCCGTTTTTTAGTAAGTTTTGTAAGAACGGTTTTGAAGATAGAATAGAAACAAAATACTCCGAGCGTATCGCAACGTTATAATGCGTGCTTACGCCAATGGAAATAATCTCGTGGCTTACGTTTGGACTCATTATGACAACGTCGCCCTTTTTAACGCTAAACTCCCTTTCGTTAAGTCGCGTTACCGCCTCGCCGACAGTAAAAACGTTAATCTCGTAGTAGTCCGCGTGCGCATGCGTTCTAACGTGTTCGCCTTGCCATAAGTGGCAGTTTATATCCGTGTAGTCCGATCTTTCTACATTGTTGTATTTTCTCGCGTTTTCCATATTTTCCCTCAATTACGTATAAGTGTTTTTCTATATTACTAAAAAAAGAACGGTTTTGTCAACGAAAATATTAAATTTAATGAAATCGCTATTTTTTAATACGATATCGTTAGAAAAGTTTATACGAAATGTAGTAGAATATTAGTATAGCAATGCTAGGAGGAATAAGTTATGTACGATATAGTAAAAAGAACGTCGGCAATACTTGGTCAAATTAGTGGAGCAAAGACGGTAAAGACTGAAGTGGTTGAGAATATTTTATACAAGCCCTGTGACTATAAGAGTGGATGCGAAATGCCTGATATTTCGGATATGACTCCTTTTTTAAATGGCGATACTTGGGGTGGAGGAATTGAAAAGCACGCTTGGTTTTATGCTAGAGTGAATTTTAAAAAGAGCGAATACAAGAGATTGCTTTGTATTTCTTCTATGACTGTCGACGCGTGGTACTGTCCGCAAATTATACTTTATATAGATGGCAAGATAAAGCAAGGAATGGACGTAAATCACCCAGACTACCTAATAGAAGAAGAGGGGGAGCACGACGTTTTCGTATATGCTTGCACTTATACTTCAAACTATGGGCGTAGTAAAACAATCGATTATTTGCCTTTTTCAATGTGTGTAAACTACGTGGACGAGCGTATCGAAAAGTTATACTACGATTTAGCCGTGCCTTACGGAATTTTGGGATATACAAACAAGAATAGCGACGAATATTTGAAAGTGTATTCGGTGGTTGATAAGGCTATTTCGATGCTTGATTTGCGAAAGATAGGAAGCGAAGAGTTTATAAAGAGCGCGGTTAAAACTAGCGCATATCTCGATAAGGAATTTTATGGAAAAGACAAGGGCGAAAAGCCTATGGTTGCATGCATTGGGCATACTCATATAGACGTAGCATGGCTTTGGAGATTGCGCCAAACCGTCGAAAAGTCTCAACGTTCGTTTGCTACCGTTATCGAACTTATGAAGCGTTATCCATCCTATCGCTTTATGTCCTCTCAAGTCCCACTTTATAAGGCGGTAAAAAAAGAAGATCCCGCGCTGTACGAAAAGATTAAAGAGCGCATAAAAGAAGGAAGATGGGAAGTAGAGGGCGGAATGTACTTAGAGGCGGATTGTAATATTACTGGAGGCGAAGGACTTGTTCGTCAGTTTATGTACGGTAAGCGCTTTTTCAAGCAAGAGTTCGACGTAGACAGCAAGGTTTTGTGGCTTCCCGACGTGTTTGGTTATAGCGCCGCTATTCCGCAGATTATGAAGAAATGCGGTGTGGACGATTTCGTAACTAGCAAGATTAGTTGGAACGACACTAACACGATGCCTTACGACACTTTTAGTTGGCAAGGTATAGATGGAAGCGAGGTTATCACTCACTTTATTTTAGGACAACACGACGCTAATTGGAAAGCGCAAAACACGTACGTCTCCCATATTACGCCTGCGTCGGTGTATGGAACGTATTTTAGAAATCAACAGCGACAGGTAAGTTCTCAAGCGCTTATGACGGTAGGCTACGGCGACGGTGGTGGTGGAACTACTACGCACGACATAGAATACGTAGAGCGTATGAAAAATTCATTGCCCGCCCTCCCCTCGGCTCGTTTTACGTCGGTAAAAGAGTATATAGATACGGCAAAAGCGAATATTGCCAAGAACGAAAAAGAACTTCCCAAATGGATTGGAGAGTTGTATTTAGAGTTTCATAGAGGCACGTACACATCGCAAGCGAACAACAAGAAATACAACAGAAAGAGCGAGTTTGGAATGTGCAACGTAGAGGCTCTGTCCGTACTTGCAAACAAGTTTGGAATAGACGGCTTTGACAAGGCGGAGCACGATAGAAAGTGGGAGGATATCCTTATTAATCAGTTCCACGATATTTTGCCTGGCTCGTCTATAAACGAAGTGTATGCAGATAGCGAATATATGTACGGAAAAATCTTCGAGTATATAAACGGAACGACGCAAAAACTACTATACGGTATCGCGAAAAACGTACAATCGAGCGGATTTTTAGTTTATAATCCCAACTCGTTTACGTTTGACGGAACGGTTGAGTACGAGGGTAAAAAATATAAGGTAAACGGAATTCCAGCAAAGGGTTATAAGGTCGTTTCGCTAAAAGAAAGCAGGAGCAAAGTTAAGGCAAGCAAGAGCGGACTAGAGAACGAATATCTTAAAATTACGCTTGACAAAAATAAGAATATTACGTCGGTATACGACAAGAAAAATTGCAGAGAAGTACTCAAAAACGGCAAGAGTATTCGCTTTGTTTCGTATGAGGATTTGCCAAACAATTACGATGCGTGGGAGATTGCTAACTACTATAAAGAAAAGGAGTTTGCCGTAAACGACGTAGTATCGTGCGAGGTAGTAAAAGACAACTGCGGAGCGGGAATTAAGACGGTAAGAAAGTTAGGCGATAGCATTATTACCGACACCGTGTACTTGTACGACGATAAGGACGTCGTGGAGTTTGACGATACTGTCGACTGGAAGGAAAGCCACGTTCTTCTCAAGCGCGAGTTCCCAATCGACGTCGTAACCGATAGAGCAAGTTGCGAAATTCAGTACGGCTATGCGGATAGGTCTACAACCCGCAACACGTCGTGGGATAATGCAAAGTTCGAGGTTTGCGCACACAAGTACGTGGACGTGTCCGAAAACGACTACGGCGTATCGCTTATAAACGAGAGTAAGTTCGGTCACGGATTATACGACAACAATATTACGCTCACTCTCCTTCGTTCGCCTAAAAGCCCCGATGCCGAATGCGATATGAAGGTACACGAAATGAAGTATGCGCTTTGTCCGCACAAAGGTTCGCTTGCAAATAGCGATACGCTTAAAAAAGCGTATGAAATCAACAATCCCGCAATAGTTGTTCCTTGCGTTGGTGGTGGAAGTTTGCCCGATACGTATGCGCCTATTTGCGTCAAAGACGACGAACTTGTCGTTGAGGCGTTCAAAATTGCGGAAGATGGTGACGGCGTAGTAATACGTGCGTACGAGCCTATGCGCAAGCGCGGAGTTGCACAAATTAACGTGGGATTTGGAAATAAGGCGTACGTTTGCGATATGCTAGAAAATGAGATAGAAGAAATCGAAATTACGGGCGGAAAGATAATTCTTCCTTACAAGCCGTTTGAGATTATCACGATTAAAGTTAAATAAGAAGGAAATACGCGTTTGTAGGTTAGATAAAACTTATTGACAAGCGCGTATTTTTGATGCTATCACATTATTATGGAAATATTTAAGACGGAAAAGCACATAGAAAAAGAGATAACGTTTCGGCGAATAACCGATTTGTTATCTCTTTCTGTCGTTATAAGAACCTGCTACGCAGAACTCTGTTATTTGCTTGGCTCATAATAAGGGTTCGGGCTTTAATTTTCCTTTCATTGAATTACAAATTACTATAATTTTATAATATATAATTCACCACTAAAATCACGATACTTGTAACAATCATAACGATACCTACAACACGGTTTAACGTTTTAGCATTAGATTTGTTGGCAATTTTAGCCGCAATTCTTGCCCAAAGTAAAGTAAACGTAACGCAAAGCACAAGACAAAAAACGTCAGGGAATCCACCGATTATAAAATGGCTAACACCACCGGTGAGCGCTGTAAACGCCATAATAAACACACTTGTTCCCACCGCTAAATGCATAGGATAGCCAAGGAAAGAAGTTAAAACGAGTAGTAGCATCATTCCACCGCCTGCTCCAACAAAGCCACAGATAAAACCAACGAATGCGCCACCGATTATTGCCTTTATAACTCTTGATTTATAAGAACTCTCTTCTAATTGCTCTCTCGTTTTATTAACAGGCTTTAAAATAAAACGCAAACCAATGATAATCAACGCTATTTGCATAGTGCCACTCATAGCCTGCTCGGGCAAAAAACTTGCCACAAAACTTCCTATCATTGTTACGACAAGAACGCTTATGAGCAAAGGTAAACTATTCTTTACGTCTAAATTCCCACTCTTTTTATAAGTATATGCACTGACTAAACTTGCTAAAACGTCGCTAATAAGCCCTATCCCTACTGCCTCATAGGCTGGAATGCCCAAAAAGGTTATAAGCATTGGACCTATTACGGCGGCAGCGCTCATACCAGCAAAACCCGTTCCAATACCTGCCCCAGCGCCCGCAATAAAACACACTACTATTTTAATTAAAATTTCATCCATAATAAGTCGCGCTAAATTAGAATTTTACAGCTTATTCCAATTTTTCCAATTTTGCCGTATTTACGATAACGATCATCGTAGTTTCCGCATCAAGAACTTGCTCGGGATTGATGTTTACGTTGACCTTTTCACCCTTCTTGATAGCGACGATATTGAAGCCATATTTTTTTCTTAGATTTAACTCGATCAGATTCTTACCGCACCATTCATCCTTCACGTCGATCTCAACCAACGACACATCCTTTGACAGAGAAATCATATCAATAAAGCCGGAGCTAAGTAAGTTCTTAGCGAGACGGATGCCTGATTCGTTCTCAGGAAAGACTACTTGATCCGCACCAACACGAAGCAGTATTTTTTGTTGCATCTCGTTTGCACATTTTACAATAACAGTCTTTACACCAGCCTCCTTGCAAAGTGTGACTGCCATCACACTTGCTTCAAGATTGCTCGCCATACACACGATGACAGTATCAATATTACCTATACCAAGGCGAGAGATAACCTCCGCATCGGTCACGTCTGCACACTTGCACACTGGCAAATATGCCGCCATATCGTTAACGATTTTTTGTTCGGAATCAATAGCGATGACCTCCATACCGTTCTCTACAAGTTCTTTTGCCACGGCTGTGCCGTATCTTCCAAGTCCAAAGACTGCGTATGTTTTCTTCGTTTTCATAATCTTCTCCTTATCCTATACTGATATCTTCCGTCGGCTCGGAAATAACGTTCTGACTTTCATTCTTGCTACCAAACGCCACTGCAAGTGAGATTGGACCGACTCTGCCAAAATACATCGTTAAGATGATAATTAGTTTTCCAACCGTGTTAAGCGTTGCTGTTAAATTTCTTGAAAGACCGACAGTCGCCGTTGCGCTGACCGCTTCGTAGACCGCATCAATAGCAGAAGCATTACTCGTTGCCATCAAAAGTATAGCGGATATAGCGCAAATCGTAAGGAACATTACGACAACCGCAACCGCCTTTTTTATTGATTCCTCTGAAACACGACGGCCGAATAATGTTGCACCTTTCTTATTCCTTATCGTAGCGAATGCAGAACAAACTAGAATGGCGATGGTCACAGTTTTCATACCACCTGCCGTTCCCACGGGTGAACCACCAATCAGCATCAAAATAATCGATACAGTAGCCGAGGCATTTGTCATATTCTCTTGTGGGATTGTGGCAAAGCCTGCTGTTCTCGTAGTGACAGATTGAAAGAAAGACACTTGAATTTTATCAAAAAGTGACATCTCTCCGATTGTTAAGGGGTTTGAATATTCAAAAATAAATATGAAAATCGCCCCAACAAGTATGAGCCCCGCAGTAAAGGTAATGGCAATCTTTGAGTGTAAGGTCAAATGCCTAAATATCTTGCGGTTCTTTTGTGAACGGCTCTTTAATACGCGAAGCACGTCCCACCATACAATATAACCAAGCCCGCCGAGAATAATAAGCGACGACGTTGCGACGTTGATTAATGGATTCGTGGCGTAATTACAAAGGCTGTTTTCTGCGATTATATCAATGCCTGCATTACAGAAAGCAGAAACTGAATTGAATACCGATATCCAGATACCCTTTGCACCAAACTCAGGAATAAAGACAAACATATACATAATAGCGCCTATTCCTTCAATAATCAGCGTGCCAAATAGCACGTTCTTAACGAATTTCGCAAGTCCAGACATCGTATTAAGATTAAATGCATCTTGAATAAGCAAACGATCACCAATGCCCATTTTCTTATTCAAAAGAAGCATTAACCCCGACATAATAGTGATTATACCAAGTCCACCAATCTGTATCAAAATTAATATTATTATCTGACCAAACACGCTCCAAGTAGAGACCGTAGGGAGCGTAACAAGCCCCGTTACGCAGGTAGAAGTTGTTGCCGTGAAAAGTGCGTCAAGATACGGCACTGCTTTGCCATCTGCGGAACTTAGCGGTAATGCCAACAACGCACTACCCACTAGAATCGTCACGAGAAAGCTGAGCAATATAATCTGCGTGGTCGAAAGCTTGATTTTCTTTTTTCTAACCATAAGATTTTCCTCTAAAAAGCATAAAGGAACCAACGTTCTCTACAGTCAGCTGGTTCCATTTGTATTTATTCATTTTTGCGATTATATCATATTTTACTTTTTATGTCAATTTATTTTTACTTAGTATAATATCATACTAATTTTTATTTATCGGTTAGTTTCTTTATAAAATCAGTTAATTGTTCGCGATCGTTTATTAAATCGCAGACGATTATAGTTTTTTCGCTTTTATATTATTTGACCTAAAACAAAGTTCATTTATTCTGGATAATTTTCACTTACTAAACCATATATTTCCTTAGCAACGCACTTCCCATCAAAATAATTCTCTACCTTTTCTTTTAAGAAATAAACACCTAAAAAAACATAATTGCCATTTTTTTGTTTAACAAACACTAAACGTTTTTCATTTTGTTTATGAATATAGACATCTTTAACGAAAGTATATTGTATAATCTCTTGTTTTTCTATTTCAATAAAATTAGCCCAACTACCATTCGACTTTCCATTAAGTGTAGAATAAGGCAACATCCAAACAGAATACCCCTCTTTTGTACAGTCTTGAGCAAACAAAATCTGTTGCAAATCAAAAAAATGTTTTTTTACTGGATTAAAATATAAATGTTTAATACCATTTTCATAAATTGTTAAAGCCTTTCCACCATATTGTTTTTTATAAACAAATTCAGTTTGCATTGCCAAATCTGTTCCAAAGTCATACGAAACATCACTACCTATTGATTTGCAATCAAGCAGATCTTTAACTTTTCGCCATTCTTTTTCAAGTTCTTCTTTTGCTTTTATCGCTTTGGCTTTTTCATCTTTTTCTTTGAGAATATTTTCTATATCCATCACAACTTTTTTCTGCAAATCGTCATCCATTAAAACAAATGCGTTTGAAGAAAACATTATTGTATAATCAAATTTTTTTCCATTGCTTAAAGTTAAATATTTATCATCTTGTTTTTCAATTACAAATATTTGTCCATTTCTGTGCTTAACATTTTGGTTTATTAAATCAATCATAATAATTTTCCTTTTGTTTTTTATCTGGTAAGACGGTTTTATTTTCTCTTCTTATAATTTAGCCATAAGCCGTTTTGTGGAAGTTTTTTGCAATTAGCAAGTTCATATTCTTGAACGTCACAATTCTTCCCTGCGAAAAGGTCAATTCCAGTTTTAGAGCCGTCAACTAAAGGAACAACTACTAAACTCATTTCGTCAATACTATCGGCATCCAAAAACAAACTGTCGGTTAGTCCACCGCCCTCTAACATCAATTTTTTGATGTTAAATAGCGAATAGAGTTTTTCGTTCATTAATTTAACGTCAATTTTATCCTTGCCACAAAAGATATACGATATTCCCTTTTCTTTCAAAAACGCCAAATATTCATCGCTTATATCATCAGTTAAAACTTCGATAACGTGCGCATTATCATATCCTGGGTCTTCATCCTTTATCTCGCTATTTTGCCAACCCAATCTACCGTGTGGGTCTATTGAAACGGCATAATAATCGTGCTGTTTCGCAATATAATCTTCGTGTGGAATTTTAGCGCCTTTATAAGGGGTTAAATCGGGCTTTATACCGCCTGTAAAACTACCTTCCATAGTAATTCTTCCGCAAGCAAAAGCGTCGGCTTTATACTCACGGTTTATGCGATAATATTCTTCGCAAAGCGCATTTGCGGTATCGGTATTCATATAATCGCCCGTAATTTTTCCGTCAATAGAAACGAGCATATGTAAAATAATATAAGGTTTCATTTTTACTCCTTTATTACATTATACATATTTTTAACACTTTTTTCAATTGTTTTTTTAATTACTTTAAAAACAAAAATCTTTACTTTTAAAAGCCAATTTTAGCCTAAAAAGTAAAGATATAATAAAAATACACTTGTTTCTTAAATTGCTTCTGGGCAAACTTTTTTATACTGGTTTTGATATTTATAAAAATATGCAAGCGCCCAAACCCTAAATAATCTACAATTTATACAAAAATTTTTTGCTTTTATATCACAATTAAAAATAAAACAACTCTATTTTTTTACTTGGTGTAACAGAGTATTTAATATGCTGATAATAGAGTTTTGATATGCAGCACCTCTTAAATTTCTTACCACTACCACATGGGCAAATGTCATTTCTTCCTACATTCTTGTATTTGACATCCATTTTTCTTTCGATTTTGCTATTAATCGAAAACATTTGTAAGAAAGGTAAATTTAATCCAATGAAATCATCTAATTTTTTAAATTTTTCATCATCCGTAATATCATCATCCACAACTTGCATAATGCAACGTTTGTTCTCTGGATGTGCAACAAGTGCTACGCCTTGAAAATATTTAATTTTTTCAATTTTGTGTATACAAGGTTCTCCCCAATATAGTTCCCCTTTAATGTGAGGACAATCTAAGCCAAGCACAGATTTTCCACAAATGCTACAGGTTGCTTTTTCAATAACAAACTCGCTACTACAAAATAATTTGTAAGGATATAATGCTTCATATTCTAACAATAAATCATATAAGGAAGGCAATTCAAAGCGGTTTTCTTCATTAGTAAATTTACCAACAAATTTAATAATGTCGAAACAGTCCTGCAATTTGTCCCAAGAAGCTTTATAATCCTTAATTTTTAATTTGTTAAAATAATTTCTTAATTCACAAAACAGCAAGAAATATTCTTTAAACACATACTGGGCGTTTGCTAAACGTTCGTTTTTAGTTTTAACGGCTATTTCTTTAATTTCTTGAAACATTGGCTCAACATCTTCGAACTCTTGCATGGGGTTAATAAAATCACCGCTTTGCAACTTTCTTTTCATAGAGTTAATTGCAACACAAATACTTTTTACTTGGTCAAGGTTCATATATTCAATAAAGTATTTCAGCATTTTATCCTCACATTTTGTTTAAATCAATTTTTTCAAAAGTTTCCTTAAATGTTTTAGCGTCGCCACTATAATGAATAGTTTTTTCTTCATGCTTTCTTTTTACAATCATGGTTATATCAATATTAGCATTTTCCTTTTCTCTGCCTTTAAGTTTACTTTTAATAAAATCTCCAACAACATTTATTGCGATAGGCAATAAAATTTCTGTTGCAATCCAAATGATAGGAGCCCAAATATCAAACGAATGAAGGGAACGAACTTTTATATCAGCATCCGCTAAAATATCATATGAGTGATGTGTGTCGTTTTGACGGCAAAACTTAATAAACTCTATAGTTTCTTGAGCAAAGCAAAAGTCGTTATCGCCATATTTAGCAGGAACGGCAACAAAATCAACAGTTTCCAATTTTTTTCTAGTGTTATCGGATATTGATTCTAGTTCAAAATATTCACTAAAACTTGTATTGCTATTTATTACTTTAATTTTTTCTTCCATTGTAAATTCTCCTTTGTTATTTTTGTGATTTTTGATAGCCTTTTTTAATTAGCATATCGATACCTTTTGCTTTTAAAAAGTCTTCTGCATTCTGATAGGATTGCTCATAATTAACAGGCTGTATTGTATTAACACTATTCCAAACTAATGCTTCAGTAAGATACTTTATAGTTAAATTATTGATATGTTGAATCATAGCATCGTGTTGTTTTGTCGAATAATAAAAACGAAGTTTCTGAACATCGTCAATCAAATCAGTAATTTCTTTATCTTCTCTAAATTTATAAAAAATTTCTAAATAATCGTTCATATTTACTCCTTTGTTATTATTTTGGTTTTTTGCGGCCTGAACAATATGGACAACCACTACCTTTATTTCTATTTGCAATATATGCTTGCCACTCGTGTCCTTTATCGCATTTCCACCAAACTTTTTTATTGCTATTAGGCATAAAATCTTCTGGTTTTAATTCATCGTTTCTTTCATAATTCCACTCTTTTGCTAAAGTTGGATTAAGTGTTTGTAAATCATTATAATATCTTAGAACTTTATTACCTGAACAATAAGGACAGCCACTGCCTTTATTTCTACTTCTAATCTCTGCTTGCCACTCGTGTCCTTTATCGCATTTCCACCACACCTTTTTGCCACTATTTGCAGTAAAATCTTCTGGTCTTAAATCACCATTTTTTTCATAATTCCATTCCTTTACTAATTTTGGATTAATCGTTACCAAATCGTTATAGCCTTTTAAAACTATTTGCCCAGAACAATAGGGACAACTACGACCTTTATTTCTATTTACTATTGATGCTTGCCACTCGTGTCCTCTGCCGCATTTCCACCATACTTTTTTATTACTGCCTATTGTGAAATTCCCTGGTATTAAATTTCCATTTTTTTCATAATTCCATTCCTTTGCTAATTCTGGATTAACAAATGAAAGAGAATTTGTTTTTTCTATATATTCGCGTAAACTTTCTATTTCAATAGCATCTCGTTTTAAGTCAACATCTACATTATCTCCAATAATTTTACTTAAAACTTCTTGTATAACTTCTGCCAATTTTTTTTGATTTTTATCAATAATATAATCTATTGAATAATCATTTAGCGACGGTAGTCCTTCTCTTATTCTATATAATAAAATTCCATCATTTTTGCATTTTAAGTTTTTATCTAAATCTTTTTTTGCTTTGTTTTTATGCCAAAAGTACCCATCATATTCAATAGCGATTTTTTTTGATGGGATATAAATATCTAATTCATAACCACTTTCATTATGTCTATGAATAGTCTTTATTTCCAATTTTCCGAGATAATATAAAATTGCATATTCTGGGAAAGATGTATTCCTTTCTGAAGAACAGATTGGGCAATCACGACCCGTATTTCTATTATGTATGGTTGCTTGCCACTCGTGTCCTTTACTACATTTCCACCAAACTTTTATACCACTATTTGCAGTGAAATTTTCTGGCCTTAAATCACCATTTTTTTCATAATCCCATTCGCTTGCAAGTTTAGGGTTAATTGTTGCTAAATCATTTTCACCTTTAATCGCATATCTACCACTACAGTATGGACATCCTATCCCTTTGCTTCTATTTGCTATTACGGACTGCCATTCATGCCCTTTATTACATTTCCACCAGACTTTTTCTCCACTATTAACGGTAAAATTTTCTGGTTTTAATTCACCATTCTTTTCATAGTTCCATTCTATTGCTATTTGCGGTTTAACAGTTACTAAATCATTATAGCCTCTTAAAACTTTTTGCCCAGAACAATAGGGACAACCCGTTCCATTATTTTTACTCGAAATTCTAGCTTGCCATTCATGCCCCTTACTACATTTCCACCAAGTTTTTTTGTGGCTACCAAGAGTTAGTTTATTAGGGTCTAAACCTAATTCGTTATTTTTATTCCAATTCCATTCTGCCATTAAGGTAGGATTATCTATTAAATACTTCTTTTCTTTTTTCTCTAACATAGTTATAACCTTAAATAAATTTCTTATTTATTATAGCATATAGTAAGATTTATTTCAATTACTTATAAAAATCAATTGATTTTCCCAAAAAAATTATTTTTAAAATCTTGGGAAAAAGTTTGTAAAATTAGGAATTTCATTTTATAAAAAATGCTTAAAAACAATAAAAAACACCCGAAAACGAGCGTTTTCGGGTGAAAAATATCTAACTATAAGGCACAAAGTGGCATATTTAGTGGAAAATTTTTTTACTTCTTTAAAATTTTTTTAATTATGAAAAACTGTAATCTTTTTGGCAATGCATTTAACAATAATAGCAAGAAATTACGGTTAATACTATAGGCGAATTTAGGTTTTTTACTAGTTATAATCTTTACGATTTTCTTAGCGATTTTTTCCGTCGAAATCTTTTTAGCCTCTACACTATATACAATCTTTTTAAACTTTTCGGCATTACATTCGTAATTATCGGTAGTTATACAAAATTTATCTAACGCGTCGGTCGAAACTTTTAGCATACCCGTGTCGACAGCGCCCGCGCGAAGTACCGAAACGCTAATATCAAGCAGTTGCAATTCCATTTTTAAAGAGTAAGCGTATTTATCAAGCGCGCTTTTACTTACGGCGTAAATACCCGTAAAAGGAAGTGGATCTAACGGAGCAAGTTCGCTAGTAGTCATAATAATTCTACTCCCCTTATTTAAAAGTGGGAAAAACGCCTTATTTACGTAATAAGCGCCGTATAGATTAATTTTAAACACTTTATCAAATTCTTTTTCCCCTATCTCAATAAGAGAATCAAGCGCATAGACGCCTGCAAAATGAATTATTGCATATATTTTGTCGGTAACGGATTTAACGGCGTTTAAAGCGGTCTTTACACTTTCGGCGTCTGTTAAGTCGACTTTTATGGGAATTACGTTAAAAGAAGGCTTTTTAACGGCTTTATCTAGGGCAAAAACGGTAAACCCTTTACTGGCTAGCATCATAGTCGTTTTATAACCCATACCGCCATACGCGCCCGTTATTACTACGTATTTCATATTTCTCCTTTAGTTTAAACTATATATATTTTACTACGAATTTAAAAAGTTTTCAACAATATAAATAAAAAACGCCCCTTTTAAATTTATTAGGGGCGTTTAAAATTAAATTAATGTGAATAAGTATACCGCAAGCGCGCCGTGAACGAGTAAACCTAATATATTTACAAAGGTAAAGTACCAATGTTCTAAAGTGGTTTTATGGCGAAAGGTTGTCATGCCTAAAATTCCGCCTAACGCACCGCCTAAAAAGGACATTGAAAGCAATGCTTTTTCACTTATACGCCTTTTACCCTTGCGCGCCTTTTTTTTATCGATACCGTAAGCGCAAAAGGTTATAAAAGACAAAAGTAAAAGATAAATACAATAAATTATAAAAAGTTCTTTCACTATTATTTAACCTCTTTATTATCAGTTGTTTCTAATTTTATAATTTTATATTTCTTTTTGGCAACGCCCCATTTATCTCCGAGAATATCTGGGATTCGCAAAATAAGTTCTTTATCGTAAACGGTAGTATCTTTACCCTCTATTTCTTCAGACAAATCTTTAAGGTCGTCATACCCGCAAATATAAGGGTGTTTTTTAAGTAACGGACAATTATGCCTACCTTTACTTATTCCGCTATTCCTATAAGCGTACACGTCTTCTTTAGTGGATTGCGTCCAACCTTCCGACTCGTAAAAAACTAGCCATCTATCGTGTTCTGCCCTAAATAGCATCTCTTTATTTTCTTCATTTAGATAATCTAAAAGATTTTCGCCTTCAGCACCGTCGCTTTCCACGTAATCTAAACCTAAAAGCCTTAATTTATATCTTATATGTAAAGCGTTTGCCCTGTTAGAACGTTTATTTATTTCAAATAAATTATACCTTTTAATAGCCTCTTTGACGTCGATAGGACCATCGGAGAAAATTTCTTCATACGCAAGGTGCACGTTTTTAGCAAGCCTTTCAACGTCAGAATTAAGTAAGCAACTACTTGAATACACTTCACTTATAGAGCCAAAAGGAATTAAATTATAACTAACTTTTTTTTCAGGTTTAGCCTCTGCAGTTGCTAAATTCTTTAAAATATTATGTTTAGCGGGGTCGTTGACGTAGCAGTAAATTGGAGGACAATTCGAAAAACTTTTATCATTGCAATAAAATAATCTACGCAAACTAACGCCCTGGTCCATAGTTTCGTTGTCCGTTTTGCCGTTGACGATAATATAATTTGCATCCGCGCACTTTTCTTTTACTACTTCGCACGCCTCAATTTCAGATTTACAGTCGTATATTTTAATATTTTTACTATTTAAAAATACGTTAGGGGCTTCATACTTAACTTGTTCTACTTCTTTTTTTATGTCAACCCCAACGATAGATATTTGTAAAAGGTGATTTGCTAACTGCCCACACCAAATTATATTCTTAAACGCAATTTGATTAAGTTTATTAAAACCATATAAAAGTACGTGTATTTTTGAGTCTTTGCCGTTTATCAACGGATATTTATCAAGAAGATTTTGTACTTGCGTTTCGTATTCGTTAATACAATGTAAATTTATATTACCTTTGTTTGAAGAATCGATATAAATAGAATAATCTTCACTTTTAGAAAATAAATATACGTGAACGTTATCTTGCTCGTCACTATCTAATTTAGAAAGTTTTTCAATAAGGCTTAACACTTGAGATAAACATTTATCGCCGTCTTCAGTCAAGCAAAAATAATAGATTTCTTTATTCTTTTTTTTGCTTATTTCTAAATCGCTTACGTCTTCTTCTTTATAGATGAACCCACGGCTAGATTCTCCGTTATTTTCTAAATCGGTATCTTCAACGCCTGTAAAAACGATATCGCATTTTACACCTTTTAAACTTTCTACTAGTTCTAAAGCACGCTCGTTTCTTTCCGAAAAAATATATATAGGTCTATTTTTTATATTTGCAATCTTTAGTTCTATCGTGGAAAAACATTTAAATATAATACTAAATAACGACATTGCCGACATTAAAGGCAACGCTATATGTAAAATACCGCGAATTACAGTATAAATAGCATTAAATACGCTAGAATTTAATTCTATAGAAATTAACGCTGAAAATTCAGAGAAATCCGCATCGACAGTTAACATTTGAAGAGTATGTATTAAATTGGCAAAAACACCGTTTAATATATCTCCGTTTTGCACGTATACCGGAAGATATATAACGTAAGAAGCAACTAAAAAAGTCGTAACCGTTAAAAGTATTTGCATTATGCCTTGCTTTTTAGCATATACGACTATACCTATAACTACTGAAGCAATAGCTATTCCCGCTGATATAAACCAAATCATTTATCTTCCGATTAACTCCTTTAATCTATTTTTACGTGAACGATTTTCAAATAACGCTAATTATATTTACTGAAAATGACCACAATTTAATAATTTAACTCATTATATCACAATAAAATTCAAAACGCAAGGGCAAAAATTAGCAATCTTTTAACGCAATTAAAAAAGACGGAAAAGAAAACTTTTCCATCTTTTAATATTTGACTATGCTTGTTTAAAACTTATGAAGAAAATTCCCGATTCTCCACCGTTAGATTTTCTAATAGCATAAGTATCGGTAAGAAGTTTTGTTGCCTTATTTGACCTTTTAGCCTTGCAAATACCCCTTGCCTTTTGTAAAATCCTATACATATTCGATCCGTTTTGTAACTGCCCGATTACGTAATTCATAAGCCTTGTATCGTGACAGCGGAAAGAAACGGCAAAACTACCCATTTCTTTAGGATTATAACTAATAGCCGTATTGGCAATTGCGTTTGCAATAAGATTTTCATCGTAGCGAACGAGATAAGACTTTCTATACCTATAATACTCGTGATTGATATCCGTAAACTCTTCAAGGTCGGGATATAACTCGCTATCTGGAGTGTGGTAAGGTTTCATTTCTTCGCTAGTAAGCAAGAATTCTTTAAGAGGAACGCAACAATAATCGTAAGAAATATCTTCCGCGTATTGCTTGCCCGTCGCAGTATTAGAACTATCGCCCCAAGTAGCGTCTAAATAATAAACGTATTTGCCAATTTTTAACGCATTAAACGCGTGACCAGACCCGTCGCTAGTTTCACTAGAAACGACTGCGCAACTAATACCAACCGATTGTAAAAGATATTGCATCGCAACTGCATAGCCTGCGCAAACTACCTTTTTATGAACGAGCGCACTATAAAGAGAACGTAAATTATCATCCGTGTATAAGTCGTGAGCATCTCCGTTTCTCTTTTGAGTTTTTAAGCCAAGTCCATCGTAGTCAAGTTCTAAAATAAGCCTTCTATAAATAGTAATAAGCGCGTCGTAAGGCTTAGTTTTTTTAGTAATGCCACGCGTAAAATACTTTGCGCTTTTTTTAAGTTCCGCCCTTTTTCTATTTATATCTTTTACGTCGATTTGTCCGTCTGGCGTTAAGCATCTAAAATCTATACGAACTTCTGAAATAGTATCGCCAACACCTTGAACGGTGTAACCGTCAGTCCAGAACACTTCAGGATAATCGTATAAAAAGTAATAGAAAATACGCTTTATCTCTACGGGGTCCGATATTCCAGACGTAGAGAAAAACTCAGAATCGTAATTATACGCGTGCCTTACAAGGTCGTTATAAAGTTTAATCTTTGGGTTAGAATTTTCTTCACTTTCAAACTCAAGGTAAATCTTTGAAGCCTTTTTAGAAGGCTTATCTTTTTTATTTTTTTTGAAAAAACACATATTATAAGCCTCCTTTAAAACTCTTCGTTAGAAGTTTCTTCAGTAGTGTCGTCATTAGTAATTGCTACTTCTTGTTCTTCTTCAGTAGGAATTTCTTTAACGACCTCTTCAGACGGCTCTTCTATTAAAACTTCCTCTTCGGTAGAAGTTTCTTCTTCGCTTGGATTTTCAACTGCTTCTTCAGTAGAAGTTTCTTCTTCGGTAGGATTTTCTTCAACAACTTCTTCAGTATTTGAATTTTCTTCACTAGAAGTTTCTTCGCCTTCGCCAAGGTTTTCGCCTTCATCACTAGACTTTTTTTCCTCTTCTTCATCGGAAGATAATTCGTCTACGCCGTCGGTAATTTTAGCACCGCGCAAATATCTCTTCCAGAATCTTGGCGTCTTATTAGGGTCGTAAAGTTCGCCAGGCTCTTCATCGGAAATAACGTTGTCCGTTTCAGAATCGTCTAATATTTCTAGATATTTTTCACGCATAAACGCGAAACTTGTCTTAACGTTAGAATCTTCAGAATTAATTTCTTCCTTAATTAATTCAACGCCGAAATAAAGTTCTTCATCGTACCTTTCCGGAATACTATCCGCTTTAGCGTCGTAACCGTTACGCCTTAAGTACTTGTCTTCTTCGTATTCTAATTGAGCACCGGCATAATGGATAAGCAATTCGTTATCGTATTGCCACATTTGAATAATGCCCCTTAAAATAGAACACTCAATAGCAATTCTCGGAGTTTCCTTCTCTACTAAAATTTCACGGGTATCGTAATCAACCCTATAATTTATTTTTGAAGGAGTAGTATCTTCTTTATTGAATAAACCTTCGTTAAATTTAACGGTAGAAGTACCGAAAAGAATTTCAGGATATTCAGATTGAAGGTAATCTCTTACGTTTTGTTCTGCTATAGCAAGTTCGTCTGCAGTTCTAACGCTTTGCTTATCGCAATCTACGCAAACGTATCTACCGTCGTCAAGTTGAATATATCTACCACTTTGTAAAATACTACCGCAGAAATCACATCTTTCAGGTTCTTCTTCTAAGAGATTATCACCTGCAGTTTCGTATTCTTGCTTACCTTCTTCGCTCAAAATAATATTATAATCGCCTAAAAGGTCGCAACATTTTTCGATATCGAAACATTCTGCAAGTTTATCCGCGCCGAAATAGATATAGTGATTGAGTTCTGGGCGGAGTTTTAACCAGTGAAGATAAGAGTAAACGTTTGCTAAGAATTCGTGCATATAGTGGCCGAATTGATCGTAGAACCAATCGAGCACGCCAACGTCTTCCACGCAGTCGTTAATAAATAAGAACTGCATTTCGCGCTTGTAACTATCGTCGCCTTCTTCGCCCTTTTCAATACCTAAATTAGTAAGATATGGATATAACGCTTTAACCCTACTTAAATAGTCGTTTGGCTCTACGGTATCGTTATAAGGTAATGGATTTTCAAGTACGGGACAAATTGATACGCAATGATAAGTTTTTGGGAATATCGTACGAATAAATTCGTTAAATACCGCGCTTAAAAGCAATCTCATTTCGTCATTACATTCCATTCTAGCCTTTAACGTAACGTATAAAATTTTACCGCACTTGATATTTCTTGCGTTTTCATCAACAAGAGTTTGTTTAATGTGCGGATTGCCGACAGCGCCCCTTACGAAATCTAAAGTTTGGCAATTTGATAAAAGACTGTAAAAGCCGTAAGTTTCGCCACGGAAATCAGCGTTGTGTAAACCTACGCGAATTTCTTCTAGCATACCGTTAGTCTTGTGGAATACGCCTTCAGAACCAACTAAACCGTAGTCTTTATCAATTCTATATCTTCTTAAGAAAATAGTATCAAGGCAGTTTTTAAACGTAACGTTTTCGTGTCTTAAGAAAATAATCTTATTGTCTTTTGAAATTTTATCAATTTCGTATTCGGTATTATCGTGAACCATACTTTGACCAACTACGTATTCAAGTGGAACGCGTGATGGGAAAGTTTCTAATTCGCCGATAATTTGGTCGTTAATGCAAAGTTTAGTTCTCTCGTTGTTAGTGTAAACTTTATTTAAAATTTCTTTTACGTGTTTAAACTTAACTCTTTTATCTTTAACTAAAGTATATCCGTCATACTCTGGAGCGTCGATAATTATGTAATAATCTTTAACCTTTTTAGCGATGCTATCATCTTCAGGAGTATTGACGTCGTCGTATAACGATGCAAGGAGATAACCTGCAAGTTTTTCTACGTTTATTTCTAAGTATTCGCCCAACTCAGGATCTTTAGCGCAATACGGACATAACGGAGCGTCGCCACGTTGTTTAGAAATTTCTATAACCGAAAGCATTTTTTCAACGAATTCGGTAACGTTCATACCTTCTTCAGTAGTCGCGTCGCAGTAAAGTTTTAAGTAACTTAATTTCGCTTTACTTACGTGCTCTGCTACTCTTGGTTGAATGAAAGAAGACCTATTAATATATTCTTCTAAAAGCATTCTATCCATAAAGTATTCGCGCAATAAATACGGATGACTTATGATATGAACTAACGACTTTTTAACACCCCTAAACCTAGTTGCAGTATAAAGCGCTGCAGAAAGGTTACTTCTATCGTCGGTGTAAATCATAAAGTTGACGTTAGGAAGTGGTTGTTTATAGAACTTATTTATTTCTATATCGTGGAATTCTAAAACTTCTCTTTCGGAACGATCTAAAACGCAAGGAGTAACTACCCTTACGCCGTCAACCTTATGGTTAACCGCTAACTCCGCTAAAATCGTTTCAAGGTTTGTAAGAGTTTGTCCGTGTCTATTGTAAACTACGTTTCTCTTGCTTTCCTTATTCCATAACGTATACGCTACCGCTTCGTTTTCATTTGCGCTTGAGAAACTAAGCACTTCGTCAACGCAGAAAAATCTTGGTAAAGTAGACGCCGTAAAACCACGAATAATTGCTTTAGATAAGAAAATAAATCTAATTCTATCGTTTGTTGCCCTTTGTAAACGTTTGGCGATAACCGGGCACAAATAACTTTCAAGTTCAACCATTTTGTCCGCGTCGATAAAGACAGCGGTACTTAATTCTTCAAAGAAACTTGGATAGTTTTCAACCATTTCTTCCCCTTTGAAATCATCAGGGGTAGCGATTAAAATATCCGCTTGGTCAAGCCTTTCTTTGCTAGTATAAACTCTCCACGTGCAGTCTTCCGTTGCGTCGATTAAATTCATAAGCGCATCGCTAATATATTTTCTAAGCGCCAATACTCTACTTTGCTCGGATACGATAAATATCATACGCATACCGGAAAGTAATCTAGTATAAGTATAGTGAATTAAATAATCGCCGAATTCCGAATAGAATGATGCACAGAAATACACGTTTTTATCGTTATACGAAGAGTCTAAACACTCCATATAACTATGAACTATTCTTCCTGATTTTTCTTTCATTTTCGTTTGAATAAAATCAAGCGAACTAGCGTATAACCTATTGGTACAAACGTAAGGTATAGCGGTATCTTTACCCGCTTCAGGATAATAGCGAAGGTTATGTTCTCCGTCAAAACGCCTTTGAATTTCTAAATGAAGAGCGCGAAGATTGTCTTCCATTTCCTCTTCTTCAGTTTCGTCTTTTATCTTGTCTTCATCCTTTTCGTCAATCTCTTTCATTTTAGTTTTAAAGAAATTGCACACTTCTTGTAAAATGATTAAAGACATAAACGGATATAAATACCATTCTTGAATCTTTAAGAAATTTACTAAAAGATTATACACGAAGTCTGGCGCTACGAAGAATATATCCCATAATAATAAACCGAATAAAATTATATACAAAATTTCAACTAAATAAATGAAACATTGTAATACTTGTCTAGTGCGAACTACCCAGTTTTTAGCGTAAACGAAATCAGGTTTTTCAAAGAATAACGACCATATTGCGCTTCTTATTTTACCCCTTTCTTCTTCATTTACAATTTTGCGCTCGCGAACGACAATTCTCTTTTTGTCTTCTTCGGTTGGGTTTTCATCCTCTTTTTTATCTTCAGGATTTTCAGGTTTTTCTTCTTGTTCGCCCTTTTTACCCTTTTTCTTTTTATTCTTTTTCTTCTTTGGGCGTAATTCTAATTTGTACGCAGGGTTTAAAATACATTTCTTTAAAAATAGTTTTACTAACGCATAGCCGTAAACCATAACTAAGTTTACTACTATAGCCAAAACTATCGCCGTAACGAAATCTAAGTTAGATGAAGTTGCGTTTGAAATTTTAGAAAATAATCTATTTATAAAACCTACGCTTAAAATAGCGTCGGCAATGGTATCTAAAAGACCTAGTACCGCTAAAATTACTACACAAAAAAGAACGGATAACAACACGAAGTATAAATTCTTTTTATTATGCGGTTCTTCGTATTTTAACGCGTGAATAGTAGAAACCTTTTTAACGTTTGCGCAAAAAGGCAACATTGGGAAAAACATTATAAGAATTATTGCTATAATTATAATTATTTTAATTGCCGTCATAATTCAATTCCCCCCTTATTGTTTTTTGCAAGCAAGGTTTCAATAGCGTCTAAAGAAAATACCCTATAAACTTTATTTTCATAAGATAAAATAGGTTTATGAATATTAAATTCACCGTCAACGCCTATATTGCTATCAATTACCGGATGGATACCTAAATTGTTTAAAATAGTACTTAAACAATCTTCAACGCTATCTAGAACGTTTCTATGTACGTTTACGTTTCTATCCTTTTTAACGTTTAATTGATATAAGTAAACGATTTGCCTAATTTCATATCTAAGTTCTTCTATTGCTATAAGGTCTACTTCGTATCTGTGTCTTAATTCTTGAAGTGCAATCTTCTTTTTAGCAAGACAATCCTTATAACATTCGCGCATCATTTTCTTCATTTTGTTCATCTTCTTTATAGATGGCAATACGGAAATAAAGAAAGAAAGTAAGAACAACGCGAAAAAGGCTAAGGAACATAAAACGATTATTATGGCGTTATTAAATTTAAAACCTACTATCGCCTTAGAAATAACGTATGGTAAAATTACCGTCAATAACGTTAACACAAGGAAAATAATATCGCCGACCGTTCCCCTTTGAAGAATTTTCTTCGCCTCTAAATATTTTTTGTAATACTTTTTAGCGGATTTTTGCTCTTGTTCAAATTTTTGAACGGAATATTCCGCCTCTAACACGTTACCCATAAGTTTAGATATTTCATCTTGCTTTAAGCCTACTAAGTAATCGCATTCTTGTTTTGGCGGGCATTGATTAGTTCTATCAAGTCTATCCGTTTTAATTCTATCTTGGAATTCGTCTTCTACTTCTCTTTCAGTTATATCGTTACGCTTTTTAAGATATTCTGTTAAAATAGCGTCGAATTCTTCTTTGTCTTCATCTAAGAAAACTTTTTCACCCTTTTTACCCATATTCATAATAATAGAATATTGTTTTTCGATGGAATCGTTTTCACTATTATATGGAATATAGATTTTAGACCTAACGCTTGCAAAGTTTTCCGCAAACGAAACCTTTTTAACCTCTTGGTTTGCGCTTTCGTCTTTAAAAATATTTTTTAATGCAAAATACAAAGAATTATTTTCCCTTGCAACTTTTTTTGCTTGAATAATCTTATTCCAAGCAAGAAGTAAAAGGTCTTTTAATTCTTTAGCGTTAACAGCGCTAACTTCAATTTCGCCCTCTTCTTTAATCACGTCTTCTCTTTCATATAAACGCACGAGATTTAACGAGAGCGCAAGGTTTTCAAACGCAGCCTTTGCAGGGCTTCCGCCAGGGCTAGTACTGTAAAAATGACGGCGGATTTTTTTGCCCTTTCTAGTTCTATCGTTAAACGCCTCAAAGAATTGACGCTTTGATATACCGTCTTTTTTGCTAACGTTTACAACGTACGGGAATTCGTTTATATCAAACTCTAAAGACATATCTTCAGTACAGTATAATTTAAACGCGGTATAAGCATCTTCTTCAATTACTTTTTTAACTTCAATAGTTTTAGCCTTTAAGTCGTCAATTTCATCTGATAGATCTTGTATTTTATCAAGCGTTTCCTCTCTTTCCTTTTTAGTAAGTTTTTCGTAAAGGCGCTTGTTAAGTTCTTCTATCTCCGATTTAATTTTATTGTACTCTTCTTCAGTATAAACGTCACCACTAGAAGATACGTAAACTTTTTCCATATCTTTCACGTAGTTCTTTCTTCTTTCTCTAAAAGTACTTTCAACAGGTTTAATTATTTGGTCGGTTTGCTCTTTTAAATTATCAACGTTGTCGATTAATTCAATCTTGTCGTTTTTAATATAGAAAACTTCATAATCAGAACTATATAAATCTTGTTTTTCTAAAGCATAAAAGAGCTTGTCTTTTAAATACCCTTCAATATAAGGTAAATACAAGCCACATTCTACGCCGTTATCTTCAGCATAGTTTTCCTTTCCAAATGGTTTTCTAATTTTGTCAAAACCGAAAAAATCCACAAGTACTGATATTCTAAATTCTTCCGATTCAATCGCACCTTGCTTATTTTTGATATAATCAATACACTTTTCAATTTTGTTTAAGCCAATATTTAACCAGTGTATTTTTTTATATCCGGCAAGTCTAAACAATTGATCGCTGTCAAAAGTTTTATTCTCTGACGTGTTTATAACATAAGTTACCATACTTTTACCTTTTCCCGTTTATTTATATATCGTATAATTCCGTTTCTCCGTTTAATAGAAAAACGTGAGGATTCCACATTTCGGAATAATAATCCGATTTATTTTTAACCGCCTTATCATACTCGGCTTTGTATAGAGAAACCCCGTCATCACATTTTATCTTAATTATATTAGATAAATTTACCCCGCTTTTTTCCGCTACGATAAAGGCTTCGTTAGATGAAAGATTGTCGTTAACTATAACCGCGGTTTCATATTCGCCGATATTAGATAATAATTCTTCAACCGCTAACTCTAAGTTAGTTTCGCGTATTAAAAGATTTTTAGCGTTACTTAAAATATATTCTGCAACGTCTTTTGATAAATGAAGAGTTCTTTTATCAATTTCGTTAGGTTTATTATTAGTAACGAAACTAGGCCTAATTTTAGTAGCCCTACTTAAAATTGATTTAGAATAATTTTTAGTAGTAGGCTCGCACATTGCAGAAAGTACGTTTTTTAAAAGAAGTTGTTGATAATATTTAGTATCTTTTAAATTATCTCTTTCTATTGCGCAAAGGTCATTTGCTATTTCCTTAAATTGCGAATTAGCCTTTTCGCTATTAAAGCCTTTAGCAAATTCAAAAATTGCTTTACCGTAACCGCTATCAATATTAGTGTAATTGCCTTTTTTAATTTCGTAAATAAAATTATTAGCGTCGTTAATTCTATCTTCTTTATTTGCGCGAATTTCAAAAAAGCCGTTAGATGAATTATCGGAATATTCTAAATCGCCTATTTCGTTTTGAATTTTTCTATCAATAAAATTTAAATTATTATAAAATTCGCAATAATTATTAATTAATTTTTCAATAGAATTAGTTATTTTAGAAATAAAAATCCCAAGCAAGTTATTAAACGCATTTTGCATGGCGCATTTAAAATCGCTAATTAAATATTTTTCTTCAAATTTAGGATATTTAAATAAATAATTATTTTTATCTTTTATTTTTAATATTTTTTTAATTTGCGATTTTTTAGTAAAGGTATCGACTAGTCTTGTATTAGAGAGCCTAGAATATCCTTTATTTCCCCTATGCACGCGATAAAAATTGAAGATTTTATCGGAGATTTTATTATAAATTATCGCCTCGTGTATTTCGCTTTCTTCTAATTCTAAATAATTTCTTTTTTTATCGGAAATAAAATTAAATAATTGCGATAATTTAAATAACGCTAAAGTTGGATGTATAAAATTATCGTCCACTTTAATTATTTTTTCAATAGATAAATCGGTATTTTCAAAAATTAAATTTTCAAATTCTATATTATTAAAATAATTTCCAATTAAATTATTTACAACGGAATTTAATTCCTTAAATAATTCTTCGTAGTAGTTGGTAAATTCAATTAATTTCCCCTTTTTACCCTTACTATTGAAATTTATTTTATTTTCTTCTTTTTTAGTAAAATAATATTTTTCTAATTTATTTTTTAATTGAGAATATTTCTCGTCTTCATTAATTAAATTGTAAAAATATTTTTCTATTTCTTCGTAATATCTTGAAACGTCGTTGTCTTTTTCTATTTCCCCGCCAAAGTTATAAGTTTCGTCTCTATTTAATAATATACACGTCCTATCTAAACTTTCGCCCTTTAAACTCTCAACGTAATCGGCAACCGTTATAGTAAACTTTTCAGTAGTTGAATATTGCTCTTTACTATCTCCGCCTATTGCTTTAATTGAAGTAGTATTTTTAAAAGAGTGATACGCTTTACTAAATTCTTCTTTTATTTTTTTGTTAGTTATAAGCCTTGAAACGTAATCTAAATTGTTTTCTAAATTGTAATTAAGTTCAGATACTGTAAAGGAACTATATATACCAACGTCGTCGAACTCTTTATTTTTTTCAAGTTCAATAAGACCTTTATAATAGTAAAAAATATAAGATTCTACCGTTGAACGGAATGTGTCAACAGAAGTAGTTGAAGGCATTCTATCAAACAATACAACGTCGTTAAACGGAGCACAGGCTTTAAAATTATACTCTTGACTTGTACCGTCGAAAAGGACGCCAAACGGCATTGTTTCCTTGCCTATAATAAATTTTTTATTTAAATGTTTTGTGGTAATTAAGTTAACCGTATTTATTTCCGAAAGAGTTGCATAAGCGTTTGCAAAAACTTTCGTTTTTAATTCTGCGTTAAGTGAAAGCGCAAATATATCCGGAGTTGATGCAAAAAAGATAGTTTTAAATTTCCTATAATTCAACTCTCTAAAATATTTTTTAATATATAATGATATGGGAAGGGCTAATGCGCTAGAAGTTCCGCCCGCAAGCGAACCAACGAAATAAAATTCACTTTCTACGCTTGGGTTAAATGCGATTTCTTCAATTAAATTATCAAGGCGCTTTTTATTATCGTTAATGCTCATAAAGTTTATGAAGGAAATATACGCTTTAAGTCTCCAAAGAGATGCTCCCCTATCCATAAGTAAACACTTTGCATAGTTGAGTTCAATGGCGTCAGGATCATCGAAAACTTTTATTTTTTTCTTAAGTAAGTCTGTAACTACCGTAGAAAAATCCCCTTGGCAAGATAAGTCGAAGTTATAGTCGCAATTACGCCCTTCTATTTCGCTATGGTCGGTATCAAAAGCAAGCGAAATAACTGAAGCACCGTCTTTTTTCATTTTAAGACTAAGTTCTTCAGCCAATTTCGAGCCGTATCCACCTAAACCTATAACGTAATATTTCTTATCCATAATCATTTTTTCCCGTAGGCAAAAACTTGCCTACGGGTTAATATTAATTAGTTTTGTTTTGTTGTACCAGCAGGTCTACCGCGACCTCTTTTTTCTGCAACGACAGGAGCTTCTACAGGAGCAGGTTCAGTACTATATGAAACTACTTCTTCATTAACCGTTTCAAATCCTTCAGTTGATGCAACTGCATTTTCTTTAGCAACTAAAACTTCTTGAGCGTTTTTAGCGGCTTCTTCCGCTTTGTCTTTAGCTTTAAGAACAGCAGCCTTGTTAATTGCTTTCATAATATTAGCTGAAGATTGATAATCAAACTTATCAGTAATATTTAATTCATGATTAGCATTAAATGGTTTTGCTTCAGAAAGTGCTTGGAAAATCTTAACGTTGTTAAACCATGCAGCGATTTGTTCAACGTATTCCTTGCAGTATTTTTCTTCCTTCATAACCATCTTAGTGTTGAGAATGCCTTCGAATACTTTACGAAGTTCCCAATCGTAAATTCTCATAAATCTTTCAAGAGAAATGTCTGGATTTGCACGGAACTTACAAATATCTAAGAAGATGTCGTATGCAACTGTAATAATTCTTTCAGCATCGTCACAGTCTCTAATAGATTCTTCGCTATTCTTAACTAAGAATGCTAATTCGATAATGCTTGGACCTTTTTTGCTCTTTGTAGGTTCAACGATCTTGCACTTAGGAGCGAATTCGTCTACGTAGCCTTCAACTTTAAATAACGTATTGTTAAGAAGTTCCATAAAGTCACAACCTGTAATCTTTCTTTCAAGTTCATCGTATTGAGTATCACTTGTAATATTAGGAAGGCTGTTTTTAATTCTTGTAATTTCGTCGTCAAATTTATCAGACCATTCTTGAATGAATTCGTCTTGGTTTCTAAACCATTTAACTAATTGAGCAGCATTTTCAAGGTTAATTTCATTACCGTCAATAGTTCTAATAGCGTTCTTTCTACCTTCACCGTCGATTAAGTAGAACATCTTAGCATTAGATTTACCTGCAGTTGAACGTTTATCAAACTTAATGTTTTCTTTCCATAAACCGTAGAACAACGCTTTAACCATCTTATCGTCGTAGATTTTTTCCATTCTTTCGTTCATGTATGGAAGGTATCCACGTAAGTGCATGTTGTTGCCAAGGTGTGGGTTCCACATTTCAGTTTCGTAACGTTTAATGTTTCTAATTGCTTGGTTGTAGTAGCTGAAGTATATGTTATCGTCGCCAAGTTCATTGAATTTAGCAATTCTAAGAGCGGAAACGTCCATAACTTCACCAGTACAGTAAATTACGTTGTCTGGAATATTATCAACAACCGCTACCCTTGCAGTTTCATCACCAGAGTAAGTTCTAATGAATTGTTCAGCGCAAGCTTCGATTACTTTGCTTTCCTTATTTTGATCAGTAGGAACTTTTAATTCAAAGTATTCGCTATTTTTCTTAATAAATCTACCCGTATTAGTACTTAACATAAATACCGTTACGTTAGCAGGCTTAACGATATCGCCGATATTATCTCTCATATCAATCTTGATAGAAGGTCTAGCGGCTTCGTTAGCAGTAGCGAAGTAAGCCTTAATTTTACCTTTTGCCTTATCTTTGTTGTCGCCACATTCCATCTTGATAGCTTCAACTACGTTAGCGTTGTAAATTTCATTAAAGATTTCGCTATTCTTAATAGATTTCTTGTAAGCGTCGATCATTGCTTTGAATAAGCCGTTGATAGCGCCTGCGTCTTTATCGTTGAAGTTTTGGCTTTGGTTAATTTCAGCACATGCGGCGTTAAACGCAGCGGCAAATACGCCTTTACCTACGATATTGTCAGTTTCTACTATATCTGTAGCGCTAACAGGACCTGCACTATTGAGAACTTTATCTAAAATGTTGTCTTTTTCTTCTGCTGAAGAGTAAACGTTAATAACGCTATCTTGAGTAGTAGCATCTTTACGGCGAACGTCTTTAGCAAGTTCGAGAAGGTTTTCTTTTTCCTTTTCAAATCTAATGAAGAATGAACGATATTTAGCCATTAAAGTATCAATTGCTTTATTGACAATACCAAATACAAGCGTCTTTAATTCGTTAATAGAATTTTCTTTAATTTGGTCGATAGTAGCAATAGCGTCAAGACCGAGAATGTAAGCGTCTGCTTTGCAATCAGTCTTCTTAGCAGGAACTTTAACGTAAGCGTTATCACCTTTTAAAAGTTCAGTGAAACGGTTGTTTAATTTGTTGTATACGCTCTTCTTAACGTTAATTTTTTCGCCCTTAGGTGCGGCAAATTTTGCTCTTGCATAGAAAGTATCTGGAATTTCAGTAACTTCTCTACCCTTTAAAACTCTCTTATATTCTTCATCTTCAGGTAAAATTTCTTCAGCAATTTTAAGTTTTAATCTGCTAAGTTGAGCCATAGCAGCAACTGGGTGGAGGAAATTGCCGTCTTTATCTTTTAAAATACCGTTAATTAAAGAATATTTATTCTTTTTGTCTACTTCTACGTTATTGTCAAAGGCAATAATTGCGTTACCTAAAGAAGATTTAGTTCTCTTAATAGTATCTACGCAAGAAATGAAGTAAGATCTAATTAATTCGTTTACTTCTAACGCTGTATCATGAACTGAGTTAGGAGTAGCCTTTTTATTATTCTTTACACCGCTAATAGCATCTTCAATTGCACTCTTAGCGCTTTCTTCATCAGGAATTCTTTCGCCAATACCGTTATCCATAAATTCAAAGAACTTAATAGCAGTATTAGTGCCCTTTTCTTTTTTACCTTGCTTATCGTATACGCAAGTTCCCCTATCAACGATATCGTTAATTTGGCTATCGTTGTTTTCAGCGTCGTTAATAAGTTCGTTTATAATAGTTTCAGCGTAGTCGGTATCCTTAGGAACGTAAGCTCTGCCCATTTCCTTTTCTTGTCTTTCTTTTTCTTTAATTCTAGCTTCAACCGCTTTATGTAAACTTAACATTTCGCCTTCACAAGACATAATAGTTTTCTTGTGAGCAACGTAGTCTAAAATAGTATCTTTAGGGAAGCGAATTTCAGAAGTAGAAATACCTGCGTAAATAGCGCTACTACCGTTGTTTTGCGAACGAACGAGTTCATGGTTAGAAATTTCACTGTCAAATCTATCGCCAATTTCAGTACAAATTAAACTGTAAAGCGAGTTTGCAAGTACGATATTGTGAGCGGTAACGCTTGTTACGTTAGGAATTTTATCTAATACGAACACTTGGTTGAATGGAGCAGCGTCAGGAGTCCAGAACGATTTATCTTGAGCGTCGAATAAAAGACCTACGCTTGGTTCGTCACGGTGACCGATAGTCATTCTAACAGGTGCTTTTTTATTTAATTGATCCCCTTTATTGTATCCGCGTGAAACTAAGTTAATAGCGTTAAGTTCACGGAAAATAGCGTATGCGTTAGCATAAATTTTAGTTGTATTTTCAGGTGTTTGACCATCGGCATAGATATCAGGAAGAGCGATTAACGCGTTAATAACAGGGCTCTTACCTAAATTTCTTCTAAGGTATCTCTTAGCAAAAAGAGCGATAGGAATAAACGAACCTGAACCAGTACCACCGGCAACTGAAGTAATAACGTATACTTCACAAGGTGCGTTTGGATCTAAAGTCATTTTTTCTAAAACGTTGATAAATGCTGAACGATATTTAGGCTTGTTCATTGTGTTTAAGAATGCAAGGTAAGATTTCTTTCTCCATTGAGAAGCGCCCCTAAACATTTCTTGTGAACGAATTGCCATATCGTCGTGTGGGAACCATTCACGAATATAGTTAGAACCAATTCTATCGCAAATTGTTCCTACGCTAGCGTTATCTGCCATAGGAATAGCAGTTGCCCATTCTATTTTTTTAATATCGCCAGCGTCAGTATCGAAAACGACCGCATTAATTTGGTTTTCGTTTTTGTTAAGTTCTTGAATTTTTTGGAATAAGATATCAACTGTTTTACTACCAGTTCCACCTACACCAATTAAAAGTATATTTTTCATATATATTCTCCTTTTACTTTTTATAATTAGAAATTATATTTATATTATTTAAATTTTTATTTATTTAAGTGTACGAAGAAATACACTTCTTTAATTGAGTTGTCTGAAGAGTTTTTTATAATGTAATAACTACTATCCGAATAGTTTATATCGCACTTATCGTCTTTCGTTACTACTTTTGTACCCGGCACGATAACTTTCTTTAAGTCGTCGTACTTAAATTCTTCTCTTCTTGGCCTTGCCGTTTGACCTTTATAGTCTCTACAACTTTCAAGATACCTTGCGAAAATTCTTCCCTTAGGCGTATTTATATTTGCCTTTATAGTCTCGAAAGTGTTTTTACTAAAGTTCATATAAGCCATATTCGTATCTTTATCTATAAACATTATACATTGAATACCGCTTACCCCGCTATCAATATCGGGTTGGCTCTTAAACTCCATAAACGGAATAAACCTTAATAAATGCCATTTAATTTTAGGACCTATATCGAAGTTTATTTCATAAGAGTTAAACGTAACCGCCCCCGTATTTGAATTTGCAGATATCTTTGTGAAAATACCTTTCGGTATTGCTTTTGCAGTAAAGAAACCTACAATCCATAAAACAATATGGGTTATTAGATATAAAATAAGTAAAATTATAACCCAACGCAAAATTCTAGATACGATAGTTACGCTTAAAAAGTTTACAGTACCAACGCCTGAAACCCCTTGGGTTTGTAAAGTTACGGTTTTGTCGCCCGTTAAAATGAACGAGCCCATAAGCGAAGAAAATAAATTTGGCGTTGTAGACGTAAGTGAATAAACGATAAACGCTTGACCGTTATTTTCTACTACTTCAACCGTTCTATCCGTCATAAGTAAAGTCAACCAACCGAACTTGTCGTAATCGATTTTTATACTTCCGTTATCAAGTCCTTTTTGAAGTTCTTTCGCCGAATAATATTTACCGTCGATAGCAACTCTAAATTTAACTTTAGCCCTACTGTTTTTAAGTTTGTAAATATTTACGCTGTTGTTTTCTTCAACAACTTCTATAGTGTACGTAGATTTTATTACGTTCAACTTACAACTTGCAGTTGCCGATACCGATGGATTATCTTTTACCCAAACTTTAAGGTCGAACGTTCTTTCGCCTAGCCCGATTAAATCAGCAGGTATTTCTTTATTTGGAATAAAGCGTAACACGTTGCCGTCAATTTCTGCGTAATCGGATAAGTCTATCCCGCCCGACTTAAACTCGTAAGCAAGGCAAGCGTTAGTAATGCTTAAGTCTTGTCCCGACGAAGTAAGCACGTATTCCATAACTTTTTCGTTATCGGTAACTTGGTTAGTAGTTAAAGTCAACTCTTTATTTTGAATTACGTTTAAAGATAAATCGCTAACCGCTAGCGTCATATCGCATTCGCCAAAACGGTATCTCTTGTTTTCTTCACACACGACTTTTATCTTACTTGTATAACTACCAATTTTGTTCCCATCTATTTTATATATAATAGAAATAATACCGTCGTTACAGAATTTATCTATATAATCAACGTCATTGCCTTTAGGGTCTTTAATTTCTATAAGTTCCCATTTGAATTCAGGTTGTTCCCCTTCAAAAGCACTTGCGCCTAATCTACTAGAAGAATAATGGAACACTTCGTAATCGGCTTTAACAAGAGTTGGGTCACCATTGTAATTATTAGTAGTACGTCCTTTAATATAAAACTCTTCCGACTTTGCATCAATATCACAAAGCCAAGTATTAAATAAAACGTATTGAGCATTACCAACGTCAATAGTAACAGATAAGTTTAATTCATTCTTTCCGTTTTTAAGTTTAACGCCATTTTTATCAACTTCAGCGTAATCCGGATTTTCGCCAGCGTAAGAAACTTTATTGGCAACAACACTTTCTAAAAACTGGCTGGTTAAATCTTTACCGGTTTTGCCATCTACAAGTTTATAGGTAGGTTTTATTTTTTGACCTTGCTTAAACGTAGTGTTGATAGTGTCAATATCCGTCTTCTTCCAATCTCCATTATCATTTAAATAATATAGACTTGATTCTAACTTAAGAGAAGGCTCTGCTAAAATGGTTATGCTTTGTGGAACGTCGTTAAACGTCAACTTGACCTTATCTTTATTCATGTATTTAGATTCATCTTTGGGAACAATTACTGAAGAATATCCAGATATAGCAACACGCTCTGTTTCAAACAATTTGTTCGCAATCGGCACAACTTCATCAACTGCAATAGACGTCTCGCGAATTTTCTTTAAAGTAATAGTATCAGAAGTTACGCTATCAAGTTTAATAACACCTGCGCCTTGAGCAAGCACTGCTAAACTAGAAATTGAAAACTCGTACTTACTGAGGTCAACAATTACTTCCTTTCCTTTTATAGATACGTTATCGTTAGTAATAGTATATCGCCCTGTTACCAAATTGCTTAACTCTTGCATGTTGGCAATAATGTCTTCAGCCGTTTCCGGATAAAATGGAACTGGAGGCGTTGACTTGTCAAACTTGCTTAAATCAATTTCCATATCTTTACTAGCCGATATACCAAAGTAAACGGTTTGAAGACCTTTATATTTTTCAGTACTTCTTTTGATAACGTCAGTAGTAGTCGGTTGTATACCGCCTTCCAAATCAAATACACCGTCTGATAAAATAATCAACCAATACTCTTTATTTTGAACTATCTCGTTTTCATTAAGGCCTAAACTAGCAAGCCATTGCGTCGCCACTTCTACCGAACCGGCAGGAGTACCCGTTCCTCTACGGGGCTCGAACGCACTATCCTTAATAATCCTTTCGACCTCGGCGTTTCTATCTTCTAAATCAAGATGCACTTCTATACCATTTTCAGATGGACATCTATTAAGCGGGAAGATAGACATTGTATCGTTATAGTCAAATATCGATAACAATCCTTGTAGGGCGTACTTTGCATACGGGCTTCTTTTATATTCCGACATCGAGCCCGAGTTGTCGTAAACGACCGCGACGATTTTTTCTTTATACAACGACTCGTCGTCCTTAGCGTTATACGTTTTAACACCCACGAGAGAGAACGAAAAGAGAGACAAAAAAATCAAGGTTGAAATTAGAAGCAATCTTAGATTTTTTCTCATTTGATTTTCTCCTTAAATTTGTATTAAATTTTTATTCTAAAATTAAATTGAATTAATTTTTAACATGGCCTACATATTAATTTTTTATTATTAAATTTTTTAGTAAAATTAATTTGAAAAATAAAATAAATAATTTGAATTAATTAATTTGAATTTTTTAATTATTTATATATATGGAAAATTAAATATTTTATTTTTTATTAATATATATAATATGGATTAGGTTGTCGAATTAATTTCAATAATAAAAATTAAATTAAAA
>JAFVRR010000007.1 GCA_017504165.1 Clostridia bacterium
TCCTGAACATTCGATAACCCAGTCGTTTATTTTATAAGTCAATTTTTTAGTTTGAACGTCAACGTTATAAGTTATATATCCAAATCTATTAAGCTCATCCATAACTTGTATCGCCTTTTCTTTCGATTTAATTCCAAGAATACTCTTTAGACCCATAATGCCACCAACCCACTCGCCAGGATTTACCTCATTGGTGTGACCACAATAAAAGGATTGCCCTTTTCTAAAAGCAACCCTTGCAGCAAGTTTCATCCAATACCCCATAATTCCTTTCTTTTGAGGGATAATTTCGCGTGGCAATTTCACCCACTTAAATTTCATCAAACAACTCATAAAGCCTCCTTTTGAAAATAAAAAAAAGACAGAACATTTTAATTCTGCCTTAATTTAATAATATATTTATATATAATTATGTTACAGCATTATTTAATACAAAACGCTGCGTAAAGTGGAACTGATTTTATACCATTTTCAAATCCGAAGTTCTTCATTGATAATCGGATTGAATATGCTGGAGCGTATTTACCATTATAAACGGATAAGCTTCTTGAACGAGTGTTATCCGAAGATTTTACCTCAACAGGAACAATTTCTTCATTAACTCTTACAATAAAATCTATTTCCGCTTGATTTCCGCTAGTCCAATAATATAAATCAAATCCATTACTCGTAAATTGATTAAACACGTAATTTTCAGTTAAGCCACCCTTGAAATTATATAACAAGGGATTGTCTCGCTGAATATCGTCAAAATGTATATCTTGACTTGCACCACAAAGCCCAACGTCATTCATATAAAACTTAAAGTCTGATAATGACCTATAAGCATTTAACGGTAAAGCAATTTGCTCTATACGATATAACTGACTTGCAACACCAGCCAAACACAACCACTCTATTGCACTTTCAAATTCAGAAGCGCGACCACCCGATTTCACGTACTTGTATTGAAACTTTTTATTTTCTTTAGCAAGTTGAGTGCTAATATTTTTATAGACAATCTTAGTCTTTGGAATTTCAGATTGTTTATTATATTTGCCCATATCATTTTGATACGATTCTAAAATTGTTTGTTGGGCTATTCTTACCATTTCAGTGTTTTTATTCTTGATATAATTTTCAACCACTTCAGGCATACCGCCAACGAATAAATATTCTTTATAGTAGTCAAGCGCACGTTCGTGAAAAAGTGTATCTAATGGTGTATCGCTTGCGTAACAATCTTTAATTTGCCCCACTAAGTACTCTTCTCCCTTTGCAAGCAAGTATTCTTCAAAATCCATTGGATACATTGTTAAAAATTGAACTTTACCAACAGGGAATGAAAAATTGCCACGATTTACTGAAACGCCTAATAATGAGCCAAGTGCAACGATATGGTATTCATTCGCTTCCTCATTAAAATACTTTAAAGAAGTAATTGCTTGTGGGCAAGACTGAATTTCATCAAAAATAATCAAAGTGTCTTTCGGTAAAATTTCTTTACGTTTATAATTCGCTAATTTACGAATTATATTTTCAGGATTTAAATCTGTAAAGAAATCCTCTAACCCCTTTTCTTTCTCAAAATTACAGTAAATATAATTTTGATATTCTTTACCTGCAAAATAATTGACTATATACGTTTTGCCTACTTGTCTTGCACCTTGCAAGATTAATGGTTTACGAGCTTCGTTGTTTTTCCAGTTTAATAATTCTTGATAAATTTTTCGTTCCATAATCATCCTCCAGATGGCAATAGTATATCATATAAGCGTATAAATGTCAATAAGAATTACATTTTTTAATAGATATATTTTGTCGTTTTTTACATTTTTTTATATTTAACTATTAAAATTCGTAAAATCGTTTTGATTCTTCATCATCATAAATTTCAAAGAAAGTCTTATCGTCAATTAAATTAAAATCAAAGAGCTTATTTTGGAAGTCTTCTACTCGTTTGGAATCTCTTCCGTATTTAACTAAAGTATGACCTTCTTCGATTAATGCCTGTTCTTGTGTTTCTTTTGAACATTTACTTGTCTCTTGCAAAACGCCACGAGTTGAGATTTCTCTCCAATATGGAATCGTAAACATAATATCCGTACTGAACTCCCATTGAGAATCCCCCTTAAACAATGCAAAAGAAACATATTCTACGTTTAACTTTTTTGCAACGTATGCCTCGATGTCCTCCCTTCTTGCAAGTTTACCATTTGGTACCAATTTTAATAATTTATAATATACCTTAAAGGAAACTTTTTTGATTGGCTTCGGTGCAATATACTCATCGGGTTTCATTGCTCCATTCATTATTTCAGCCAATCTGTTATTAAAGACATCTCCCAATTTGGTCAACTTCAAAAATGACGTCGAATGAATCGGATTTCCCAAAAGGAAAGATTTTATCGTATTAACCGATAGTGTTGTTTTCTGACTTACCCTTGAAACAGCCTCTCCTGTTTTTTCCATATAGTAAACCAATGCAGTTCTAACCTGTGCCATACCTTCTTCGTATTGAGCATCACTTACATAACCGATAGGATCATCTTTTTTAAATCGTGTAATAATATTACCATAATCGCAATTGAAGAAATTACAAATTTTATCAATTGTTTCTATTGAGACATATTCGCCTTGCATCATACGTGAAATTGAATTTGGCGCAATGTCACAAGCTTCAGCAAGTGCTTTTTGCGTAATATTATTATCGTCCATAAGTTTGCGTAATCCATAGTAGTATATCGGCATAATATCTCTCCTAACCCTATTTTTCCTATATTATAGCATAAAAAAAGCCCTATTGTCAACTATAAACCGTAATTAGATTGTTGACATTTTAGGCTTTTTTTCATTAAAAATTGGCTATTTTTTTGTCAAGTATATATTTTAATAAGATTTTTGACGAGATTTACACAAGTTGTCAGAATATCACCTGTCTTTCCTCCCACCCTATAACCTTCAATATACGCTTGTTTTCCCGAACCCACGCTAACAACGTTTTCTAAATAACTGCAAATTGTACTAGAAGTTTTTTTAGAAATTACGTTTTCTTCACTTTTACCTTCAACTTTTATTGAAACTTCTCCACTAGGCGAATAAATTTCTTTAACAAGTTTTGGAGTAACTTTTGTTCCGCCGTTAATAGCGATGGCAGTAGCATTTAGTAGTTGCAACGGCGTACACGCTATAGTTTGACCAAAAGATATTCTTGCCAAGTCGCCAATTTTTACTGAATTCTTAGGTAAAACCATACCTTGCGCCTCGCCCGTTAAATCTATACCCGTACATTTTCCATAGCCAAATTTTTCGATATAATCATAAAAAACGTCTTTACCTAAAGAAAGTGCTATATCAACGAATATTGGGTTACAACTGTTGTTAAGCGCCATTTGTAAATTTTCGTTAGCGTGTTTACCCTTATCATGCGTTGACCAGCACTTTATTTTTGATCCTTCTACGTATCTAAAGCGTGAAGATGAAAAAATATGGCTTTCTGAAAAAGCGTTTTTATTATTTTTATAGTACTCTTCTAAATTAGCGGATGCAGTTAATATTTTAAAGGTTGAGCCAGGCTCGTAACTGTCGCTTATTATCGTATTTCGACTTAATTTGTTAAGTAAATCTAAGTCGTTAAACATTACCTCGTTCAAATTAAAAGAAGGCTTAATTGAAAGCCCTAAAATCTCGCCTGTATTTGGGTCCATAACGATACTTGCGCAAGATTTGGGGGTGTATTCAACCATCGCCTCATCAGTAACACTTTCTAATATTTGCTGAATTTCGTAATCTACGGTAAGTTTTAAATTAAGGCCGTCGCTTGCAGGTATATAACTAGGCGTTTTGTTTGCAATATCAACGCCAGTTAAGTCCGCCTCGTACAACACTTCTCCGTTTATTCCAGATAAAAACTTATCGTAATAAAGTTCAAGCCCAGATATTCCGTTGCCGTCTTTAGAGGTATAACCTAAAGTTTGACAAAGTAGTTCGTTAAAGGGATAAAACCTAGTAACGTCTTCGGCAAAATATACGCCGTTAAAAGTCTTTTCGCTAAGTTTACTTATCTCTTCTTTAGTCGCGTGTTTAACAACCTTTATTTCGCTTATTTTTGTTGATTTTATCTTATTTTTTAAAGCATTTTCATCAAGGGAAAACACCGTCGACAACCAACTAGTTAAACCGTCTAAATCAGTAACAGCGCGCGGTCTAACAAATACGGTATACGTCTTTATAGACGATGCCAAAACCACGCCGTTTCTATCAGTTATCTCTCCACGTTTTGCAAGCACGGGAATATTTCTAGTCCATTGGTCGACTGCTTTTTCTTGCAATTTTTCGCCCCAGATTACTTGAACGTAGAAAAGCCGTATAAAAATAAACAAAAAAATAAAGGTTATCGCGCAAATCAACGCAAATAACCTCTTTCGTACCGTAGTTATTGAATAATTATTCATATTAACTATTCACCTTTAAAGTTTTAATTTATATAAATTCATACAACTATTATATATAAACATATACAAAATTAGAATATATAATTATAAATGGTGTAAATTTTATTAAATTTATATCCTATCTTGTCCGTTCCAACTTAGTGGCAACGGAAACCAAGACTGAGCAAGCGCCGTTACCTTATTAGTATAAATCGGTGAATACGGACCAAAAATATATCTTGATGCAGTTAAATTATCAAGCGTAATATCAGGCTTGTCTTTTGTAGACACACAGCCAACTTCATTATTATTTACATATACTTTAATCGTGCCATAGCCTCGTATTTCTATATTAATCTCGCCCTTAGGCATATCTATATACGACGCTTTTAATTTCATAAATGCATTAACGACTTTTTCCCAATTTCTAACGTAAAATAAACCCGGATACGTTAAATTAAAATTTTCGCAAACGCTTGTAAAAAATTGCATTTCTGCAACTGAGTGCGGTTGCAAATAAAAATGAATACTCGTATTAACCTTTGCATGCCAAGAACAAATTATATCAATAAACGATTTAGTATCTACAGCAAATATTTCGGCAATATTAACGCCTTCATTATTAACCGATAAATACCCAATAGGATTACCGTTACAAATTGCAATATACGGAGTATTTAACCACGCTGACATAGTTAAATAAGCATTCTCCACTTTCCTTGGTACGTTAATCTTATTTTTATTATATAATTTAGTAGCAAACTCTAAATAGTTAGTATCGTTTTCGTTGATAACTATAAATTCAATATTACTATTATACTCACTACATTTTTTTAAACGGTTTTTATAGGTAAAAGTAAAATTATACGTTTGTCCACACTTTTCAAACCCGTAGCGATTGTAACGGCTACGAAGACCGCTAAGTCTTGCAATATCCACGTTTAAATTTTCCAATTCTTTTGCGCTACAATCTAATAATTTGCTCATATACCCGTTACCCTCATATTCCCAATGAGTAACGACGTTACCAACCGTAGCAAAAGATAATTCCTCATTTAAAACTAGCGCTTTAAAAGGATAAACGCCTAAACAAGCGACAATTTTACCATTTTCAAAAACCCCGAAATGCTTATTTGCTTGTTCTTCACTATTAATTTTCATTTTTGGAATACTTTTAGTAATATCTTTTTCTATTCCACTATTACGTGAAAAAACAACGTTCATAAGGTTTATTGCTTCATAGTAATTGTCTTTATTTAAGCGCACTAAATCCATAATTTTAATCCTTAATTTTTATATAGATAGCAAGAATAAAATATTGTTATTAGATTGAAACAATAATCTAATTTGTAGTAAAATATATAAAATTTTTATTTAGAAACGTCTTGTAAAACGTCTTCTAAATTTGCTTTTTCTTCATATAAACTTTCTATTTGAGCATTTTTATCTTCAATTACAGCGTCTAAATCTTTTAAAACTGCCGTGTTGAATACAACAAGAGTAGAAAGAGCGCAAACTGCAAGGCTTAAAACTGCCATGAGCCATTTAGCGCGTGGACGAATTACGCTTTTACTTTCGTATTCAGCCTCTACTTTATAATCTTGATAAATTTCCGCTTTAGGCATACCAGCAAATTGCATAGTCGTACTTGAAGGATTAACGTCAACGTTAACGCTTTGGCTATACATTTGGTAAGTTTCGTTTACTTCTTTAACTGAATCTTGCTTCATATAACTATCATAATGCAAAATTCTATCAAAATTTTCAGGGATTCTACTATTAAAAGCAATTTCTTCTTCAGTTGGCGCAACTTTAGGTCTTTCCATTGTAGCAACGGAAACTGCTTGAGGCGCTTCGCGTTCAAACTCGTCAACGTAAGTATTTCTTTCAATAATATCAGTTTTAGTAGTACTAAACATATTATATTTCCCCTTTTTTTATTACTAATTTTATAGTTTTTCTATAATTCTAAGTTTAGCGCATTTGCTTCTTGAATTATTTTCACACTCTTCTTTTGATGCCGTTATCGGCTTTTTAGTGATTTCAACGCCTTGTCTTACTTTTCCGCAAATACAAGGATATCTCTTATCACATTTACACGGGTTTTCTATATCGTTAAAAACCGTTTTTACAATTCTATCTTCTAAACTATGGAAGGTGATTATAACAAGCCTACCGCCCTTATTTAGCCTTGAAAAAATATCGTAAATTGCAGTGTCTAGTCCGTCTAATTCTTCATTGACCGCAATTCTGATTGCTTGGAAAGTCTTTTTAGCGGGATGCCCGTCCTTTTTAAATTTATAAGGAATAGACTTATCACAAATATCAGATAGTTCGCCGGTAGTAACAATAGGCTTGTCCTTCCTTGCTAAAACAATATTTTTAGCGATATTGTTAGCAAACTTTTCCTCCCCGTAGGTAGAAAGTATATAGCGCAATTTTTCCACGCTGTACTCGTTAATAAGTTCGTAGGCTGAAAATGAAGAGCCGGCGTCCATTCTCATGTCAAGTTTAGTGTCTTTAGCCATGTAGGAAAATCCTCTATCACGATTGTCAAGTTGATAAGAACTAACCCCTAAGTCTAAAATAGCACCGTCTATTCCGAAAATATTACGTTCAGCTAAAACTTCCAAGAAGTTTTTAAAATTGCTCTTTACGATGGTGTATCGACTTTGAAACTCTTTTAGCCGTTCCGTTGCGGCTAAAATTGCCTCGCTATCTCTATCCGTCGCTATAAGCTTTCCGGTAGGAGATGATAATTTCAAAATTTCGTATGAATGTCCACCGCCACCAAGCGTGCCGTCAAAGTAAATACCGCCGTCTTTGGGCTGTAAACCTTCCATACACTCTTTAAGCATTACTGGTATGTGTTTAAATACCATTATCCGATTTTTCCTTGTAATACGCTTACGATATCACTATAAGATTTTTCAGAACGGATATTGTTCCTTTCTTCCTTAGAGTACATATCGATATGGTCGCCAAGACCAATGGAAACAACGTCTTTATCAATCCCCGCGTAGTTTCTAAGTTTTTCAGGGATAACCACCCTACCTTGACCGTCTTCACACGCTGGGAAACAGTAAGAGAATACTTCGGCAAGGGCTTTTTGCCCTTCAGCATCAAATACGCTTACGTTTGCAAATTGACCGTAACGTTGTTCAAATACCTTTGCGGGATAAACGCTTATACATTTATTAGAACCCCTCATAAAGACGTAGTCGTTGCCGATAAAGGATTTAAACCTTGACGGTATGCGTATTCTAAATTTAGCATCGACTTGATGTTCGTATTCACCAAATAGCATAGAGACTACCCCCTTTTAGTATTTTATAGGTAGAGTATAACATACTTTTTGGTAACTTGCAACCACTTTTAGTAATTTTTTTGAAATTTTTTTATAAAAATTGGGATTGAATAGAAATTTACCCCTCATTTTAGGGATTGAAGGTCGGTTTTGCCGTCCCCTTTTGACCACAAGACTTTTTTGAATACTGTATAATTATAGTTGTGGCTACCGCCGATAAAGAGAACTTTTCTTTTACCTATTACCTTTTTAATAGAAGTTTTATCTAAAGTGTTAAACAAAGATAAGGCTACGTCTGATAAATTATCGGCAATAATTGCGCGTGGCAAAAAGGCGTTAATGCGCTCTTTTAAAAAGATATAGTGAGTACAACCCAAGTACAAATAGTCAACGTCAGTTGGTAAGGCATTCAAGTCTTTTTCCAAACTAATTTTATTTGGCGAAAAAATAAACCTTTCAATTTCGCCCGCCAAAAAAGGAAGTGGAACAAGATTAAAATTATTAAAATTTTCTATTACGTATTTACTTAAAATAGTGTTTGGGGTTGCAATTAGCGTTGGACTTTTAAACTCATTTTTGTCAATTTTATTATTAGGTAGCGTAGGAATTACAGGTACGGGCGAAACGGCTTTTATATAATCTAAAATGGTAGTTGATAAAGTATTACACGCTACAACTATTATTTTTGCGCCGTTACCGACTAATGCGTCTATTCCTACTAGCGCTAGTCGTTTTAGTTCGCGAATAGATTTGTTGCCGTACGGCGCGTTTTGATTGTCGCCGTAATATATAAAATTTAGTTTAGGAAAGGACTTTAATAATTTATTTAATACTGTTAAACCGCCGATTCCGCTATCCATTACCCCTACTGCGCCGTATTTTAAAAAAATATCCATAAATAATAAACTCCATTATAAGATATTTTTAACAATTTAATAATATACTTTTTAAATGGGTTAAAAACAGTTGCAAGTTTAAAAAAATTGTGATAAAATAGCAATAGTTATTTAAGATTTCACTTAAAAGGAGTATAGGACAGTGCCAAACATTAAATCGGCTAAAAAGCGTGTATTAGTAAACACTAAAAAAGCTAACATCAACAAAAGCGAAAAATCAGAAGTAAAGACTTACATTAAAAACCTTAACGCTTTACTTGACGCAGGTAAAATTGAAGAAGCTGAAGCAGTATTCGCAAAAACTATGTCAGTTATTGATAAAGCAGTAACTAAAGGTATTTTTGCTAAAAACACTGCTGCTAACAAAAAATCTGGTTTAGCAAAAAAATTAAACGCTTTAAAAGCAGCAAAATAATTAATTATTAAACGCAAAAAAATTAAGGGTAGATAAACTACCCTTTTTTTGCTACACTTTAATTTGTATTTTTAAAAATTTTAAAAGGCAGGGTTTCCCCTGCCTTTTATTTATTTTTGAAGTTTGCTTTTACAATCCCCCACCGCGTTGCGGAGCCCCCTTTCCACAAAGGGGCCTTTATATGTGATTATTTAAAGTACTAGAAACAAGCATTTCAAGGCTCGCAAAGGTTTTGGGGTGAGATTAACCTTTTGGGTTATCGAAGCCAAAACACGAAACAGTAAAGAAAAATACAAAAGACTAAATAAAGTACTTTTTTAAAGCGCTAGAAACAAGTTAGGCTAGGCTCTTAAAATTTACAGTGTTAGATAAAGTGTTTTTTAAAGCATTAGTAACGAGCAGTTCAAGGCTCGTGAAGGGTTTTGGGTGAAATAGACCTTTTGGTCATTGAAATCAAAACACGAAACAGTAAACGCAGAAATGCGAAGTTAATAGGGCTTTAAAATTAAAAACGCCCGTAAACGTTCATATCAAAACAACTAAACCCACCGAATACTAAAATAAAAGTAAATATAAACGCAATAAATATAGAGCGAATAATCCAAAGACGGACTTGATGCTGACTTTCTTTGTTAGATTTATTTATATATATCCACCACGGAATACCAACGACGCAAACCGTGCAAATATAAAAGGCAATTATCGGAATAAGCGCAATACCTTCTTTGTGGTATACAAACTTTTCTTCCGTTTTAATCGTTTTTGTCTTTATATCGTAATACGATTTAGTAGAAACGTCAACGATGTTTTTATTTTCCACTCTTTTAAAGAAAACGTAATAAAAAATTCCACCTGTTAAACCGGACAAATACATAATATATTTAAAAATTTCGTTAAAAACATCAACGCTATCTAAAACAACGTTATTATAGAGCATATAGCAAACTACTGCGCCCGGATAACCGTAGCCCATTTCGTGAAAATACTCTGGGTGGGTTTTCGTTAAAAATATTATTTGAATAATAGCGTTAACAAGGAGAACAAAAAAACTAACGTTAGCGACTATTATTAAAATTGTCATAATCTTATTTTTATTCATACGTTTATTATATAGTATCGCAAATAAAAAGTCAATAAAACCGCCTACGCTATAATTAGCGTAGGCGTAAATTATTTTACCATAAAGTATATTGTTCTTTTTCGTCAAGTTCAATATCGATAACACCCTTAACGCGAATATCTTGAGATGACGCGCCGACTAAAATTTCAAACTCGCCGTTTTCGATATGCCACTTGTCAAGCATTGTAGAATAGAAAGCAAACGAGCGGTAATTAAGCGACATTTTAACAGTTTTAGTTTCCCCTGCTTTAAGTGAAACTTTTTTAAAGCCTTTAAGTTCCTTTTCTGGTCTAGAAACTGAAGAAAATACGTCTTTAACATACAACTCTACAACTTCTTTCGCATCGATATTTGAAAGGTTTTTAACGTCTACGTAAACGTTGTAATCGGTTTCGCCAATCTTTTCAATTTTTAAATTAGAATATTCAAAGTTAGCGTAACTTAAACCGTGACCGAATGGGAAAGCAACAGGTATATCATACTTTTCGTACCACCTATAACCAACGTAAATACCTTCGGTGTATCTATTAGTAAACATATCTCCGATATCGTAGCCCGTTGGAGTATCTTCAATTGCAAGTGGGAAAGTTTCGGTAAGTTTACCAGAAGGACAAGTTTCACCCGTTAAAACAGAGGCAACCGCTTCTTTAGAGGCTTCGCCTGCAAATCCTGCCCAAACAACCGCTTTAACTTTATCAATCCATCTAGACATATCGATATAAGAGCCAGCGTTTACTACAACAACCACGTTAGGATTGTATTTAGCAACGGCTAAAATAGTTTCTTCTTGCTCACGCATAAGGTATGCGTTTTCCCTATCTAAACTTTCCGTTTCGTTATAACTACTTACACTTAAAACGACAACGTCGTTTTTAACCGCTTGTTTAACCGCATCTTTTAAATCGTATACTTCGTGAAGTTTTCTAGTTGCAAGTAAACCGTTGCAAGTAGAAACGTTTGAATTTGGAAGTTTTTCTGCAACCAATTCATAGACCGATTTAGATTGATATTCAGTTATAGCCTGAGCAGACCCGCCACCACCTATTGCATCGTGATAACCACCAACTAAAATATTTTTAGCATTAAGCGGTAAAATATTATCTTCGTTTTTGAGAAGAACTATGCCCTCTTTAGCGATTTTAAGAGCGCTATTGTGCCTTTCTTCTTTAGTGTAGGAAACGACCTTTTTATCGCTAGTTTTACATCTATTAATAAGTTCAAATAACCTATTAATTGCGCGCTCGATATCTTCATCGGCAAGTAAGCCTTTGTCGTAAGCATCTTTAAGTTCAACGTAATCCTTTTCTCTATACGGCATTAAAAGGTCCGTACCGTTTTTAATAGAACGCCAAGCCGAGTGCGATGCCGACCAGTCTGAAACGACAAGTCCGTCAAAACCAAACTCGTCACGCAAAACGTCTTTTAAAAGTTTTTTATTTTCCGCAAGCCAAACGCCGTTTAATTGGTTGTAAGAATTCATAACGGTCCAAGGCTTTGCTTCAAGCGCCTTTTCAAATGCAGGAAGATAAATTTCACGCATCGTCCTTTCATCTACTTCGCTACTAACGTAACGCCTATCATATTCACGGTTATTAGCGCAAAAATGCTTTAAAGAAGTACCTATCCCCTTACTTTGAACGCCGTCTATATAAGATTTAGCCATAACGCCTGAAAGGTATGGGTCTTCGCTAAAATATTCAAAGTTTCTACCGCAAAGTGGAGTTCTTTTAATATTAACACCAGGCGCAAGCAACACGTCTGCCCCGTATTCAATACATTCGTTAGCGATAGTTTCACCGTCTAAAAACGCAAGGTCTTCATCCCAAGTGTTTGCAAGGTGCGATATATTAGGCATTACGGTTGCTTTAAAAGTTTCGCCCGTATCAACGTTCATCATGCGAAGTCCGTTAGGACCGTCCGATAAAAATAAGGACGGAACTTTGCCGTTAGCATCGTTAGTTTGCCACCTATTAAAACCAATTAACAATCTTAATTTTTCTTCAATAGTTAAATTTTTAATATCCATACTAAAACCCCTTTAGTTTAATTTGATATTATTTTACCAAATAATTTTATTAGAATATACATTAAATTGATTGAAAAAACTCTCATAATGTGTTATATTTATTAAAATAAATATACATTAGGTGTATTATGAAAAGTTTTTTTGAAAAAAGAAGAGATGACAACCAAAGGGTTGACGTACAATGGCACGGTAAACGAATATTTCCCCCACATTTCCATAGCAATTTAGAAATTTTTATTGTAAAAGACGGAAGTTACACCGTATCTTGCAACAATAAAAGTTATAAGGTAACAAGTGGTGACGTGTTTATTTTTGAAAGTTTTGACGTGCATAGTTACGACCTAAAACTAACCGAAATTTGCGATGACGTAGTTTTTATTATTCCCTATAAATACCTAGGCAATTTTAACGAGTTTCTAAACGGTAAAAGCATTAAAAACCCGCACTTAAAAAATTGTGACAATTTAGAAAATTTGATTGAAATTTTAAAGGATATTGATAAGGCTAAAAACGAATACAAAACGCAAGCGCTTGTCGATTTGTTTTTATCTACTATTATTGAAGATTTAACCCTAACCGACCAAAAAGAAAATACCGACTCTTATTTAATTAGGCAAATTTTAGAATATATAGAAAATAATTTTAAAGGCGAATGTACACGCGAAAGCATTGCGCAAAGTTTAGGATACAGTAATACGTACGTTTCTAAAGTGTTTAATAGTTTTATTAATACAAATATTTCTACTTACGTTAACACGTTACGCCTTAACTACGTTGAAAAAAATAAGAATAGCGATAAAACGGTTTTAGAACTTATTTACGAGTCTGGTTTTAAAAGCCAACAGACTTATTATAGATTTTTAAAAAACAATAAATAAAACTTACAAAAAATTAAAGGTTTTTAAAAAATAATTTTAAGTATTTTAAAATATGGCTTGATTTTTTTATATTTATAAAATATAATTGAATTAGTGAATATTATTTTTATCTGTCAATCCCCCACCGCTTTGCGGAGCCCCCTTTCCACAAAGGGGCCTTGATGAAAAATGAAATAGACCTTTTGGTCATTGAAGTCAAAATACGAAACAGTAAAGAAAAACGTAAAAAACAAATAAAGCGCCCTTTAAAGCGCTAGAAACAAGTTAGGCTAGGCTCTTAAAATTTAGCGGACACAATTGACCTTTGTGGTCATTGGGGTCGATTAATTTTATAGAAACGACGCATAACGCCGTTTATAGAGGTTTAAAAATGAAGGATACAACATTAGACAAATTAGACAAAGATATACTTAAAGCCATTGCAAACGATGCCAAACTGCCCGTTAAAAAGATTGCGGAAGTCGTTTACGCATCAGTTCCTACAGTTAACTCTAGAATTATAGAACTTACTAACAAAGGGGTAATTAAGGGCTATTATACGGAAATTGACAATACCGTTTTTGAAGACAGTATTAAGTGTTATATCGATATTGAAATTTCCCCTGCTCTCCGCGAAAAACTTTACGAATATTTAAAAGAATCGCCTAACGTTATTTCTTGTGATAGAGTTACGGGCGAATATTCTTTAATGGTACAAGCCATTTTTAAAAACACTTACGAAATGGACAAGTTTATTAATAGTATTCAACTTTACGGAAGAACTAAAACTCAAATAGTGTTCTCTTCAATAATACCTTATAGAAACGTTATACTTTAATTTATTATATATAGATAACCGCCCTACTTTTATAGTAAGGCGGTTTTTTATTAGTTGTATATGGCAATCCCTCCGTCACCCTTTGGGTGACACCTCCCTTTACACAAAGGAGGCTTTTATAGTTTAACATAGTTTTATTTAATTTGCAATCCCCCACCGCTTTGCGGAGCCCCCTTTACACAAAGGGGCCTTTTATTAGGGAAATATTTGCAATTAAAAAACGGAGAGCGAACTCTCCGTTTCTTTTATTGTTTTCCTTTATTAAGTTTTAATAAAGTACCTATTTAAAACTAAGTTTTAAATTATTCTGCACTTGGAGCAAGTGAATGCCAGTAAACGATACCGTCAACTACCGTGAAGTAATCAAGACCGTCAAATCTTACGCTTGGCGCTGTAACAGTTTCGCCGATAGTGTTAGTTGTTGCACTGAACGCTTCTTCTGCCGTAGATGCCATAATAATATCAATGTGAGTATAAGTTGAGGTAGCATGCGAAGGCTCATACGTAGTTATTACAACAACGTTATCTACTTGTTGACATAAACCACCGTTTGTTGTAGACCATTGATAACCGCCACCAAGGTAAGCAGCCTCTCTGCTAGTACCGTAAACACCATCACCCCAACCACCGTGTGTTGCATCAACAACGATATTGTCGAAGTCTGAACCTCTATTACCTGCATTAAATCTTACAGTTGAACCAGATGCACGGTCATCACCAATAATTTCAAAATACATATTAGTGAATTTAGTTCTTGTAGATTTACCCATTGCTTCAAATACGTCATATTCGTCGTAATTGTAAGATGCAGTACCTTTAGACGTTGGCGTAATATCAATAAGCGCAATTGCAGAACCAGATTTACCAACGTAGTTAGTAAACGCAACGTTTTTAAACGTAGAGTTTGCACTAACTGCACCGAAGATACCTGCACCGTAGCCACTAAACTTAGTTGCTGTTTCGCCTACGTAGTATTCGATATTAGCACTATTTAC
>JAFVRR010000002.1 GCA_017504165.1 Clostridia bacterium
AGCAATGGTGACGAATAATATTTGTTACTTACTCAATAATTTTCTGAAATGTTCTGCATACGAGAATATTATTTTTTGTTGGGTGATGCACGAGCAGAGAATTATCGATTCCATACTTAAGAAACTGGATACACAGAACTGTGACGTGAAATGCATCTCGCTTGTAGCGGATGAAAAGACTCTGTGCGAAAGATTATCAATGGATGTAGAAAGAGGTGTTCGCTCTGAAGATGTAATTGAGAGAAGCATAGCAAGAATACCGATGTATCAAACACTCAATACCATTATAATTGATACAAACGCAAAGGATGTGGCTGTGATTGCCAATGAGATTAAGCAGTTGTAATACTGACAAATTCCAATAGGTCGAACAGTTAGGAAAATAAGAATTTGACGGAGGTATAGAGATGAGCAAAATTTTTAATGTTAGAAGATTCCAGAATAGTGATGCAAACGAAGTGTCTGCGTTAATCATTAAGACGCTTAGAACAACAAACAGTAAGGACTATTCCGCAGAATACATTGAGAATGATGCTAAAATGTTCAGTCCAAAAGGTGTAATCGAACGAGCTGGATGGACACATTTTTATGTTGTCTGCGACGGAGAAACGATTGTTGGATGTGGCGCAATTGGTCCATATTGGGGCAAGGCAGATGAAAGTAGTTTGTTTAACATATTTGTTTTGCCAGAGTATCAAGGTAAGGGTGTTGGAAGAAAGATAATTGAAACATTAGAGAATGATGAATACTTTTTAAGAGCAAAGCGTGTAGAAATTCCTGCTTCAATTACGGCGTGTGAATTCTACAAGAAAATGGGGTATTCATATAAGAACGGAATTGATGTCATTGATGAGGAACAATTATTTCGTTTGGAGAAGTTTCGATAAATTCCAATTTATCGATTTGATATTTTTTGTGGAAAAATTTTCAAAAGTGTAGCACACTATACTTTCAAAAGAAAGTCGTGTGTTTTGCAAAGCAAAAAGTAAAGGATAGCAAAATTTTGCTATCCTTTTATAATGTCTAAAAAATCCCTATGAGTGACGCACCTAAAGTCGTTTTTTTATTTGAAATAATTGCCTAAAGTTGACGTTATCGTTTCAGACGCAATATCTTTAATAGGCGATAATTCTTCGCCCACATTGCAATCGTTAACGGCGTCGCTAGTAAAAGTATTCCCTTTATTAATAGTTGCCAAAATACTTGGTAAAAGTGGCAAAAGCGCTTTAAAATTACCCGATAATACTTCGCTTATCGTCTCGGATGAAATACCGTTTAAAAGGTCGTTTTCTATGCCGAAAGTTTTAAGCGTTTCTTTAATATCTTCAATATTAATACCATTTAAAACCCCTTGTAAAGAGTCTTTTTTCATAAATAAAAATAATAAAATAATTATTGGCAAAAAGTTCATAATTTCCTTTAGGTTAACATTATATTTTATGTAAACATACAATAAAAAGACACTATTATAAAGGAGTAAAATATGCGTGATTTTAATAGTTTTAACGGCAATACTAATCAAAATAATCAAAGCGCCAATATGGATTTACTTAAAGCGTTAGCAAAACGATACGAGGGCGCTAGCGAAGACGAGATTATTTCGGCAATAATGTTAGAGGCGGAAAAGGGTAGAAAAAGGGGTACTTTATCCGATAAAGACGTAGACAACTTTGCTAATATGCTATACCCAATGTTAAACCCTTCACAGCGTAAAAAACTAGCGGAAGTAGTTAATAGAATTAAAAAGAGCAAATAGTTTTTACGGCGCTAACTAGTAAGAATAAATCTCTTTTAGTATTGTGGGCGGAAATAGAAACGCGAATAAGCCCTTCGTCGTCAGTACCTAAAAATTTGTGCATAAGTGGAGCGCAATGAAAACCGCCCCTTACTGCTATATCAAATTCGTTTGATAGCCTTTCCGCACCTTCGATAGAAGATAGGTTTTCTATTGAAAAGGCAACTATTCCCGCAGGGTTAGGGGAAGAGTAAATTTTAACTTTATCAATAGCGCTTAGTTTTTTAATTAAATATTCCGTCATTTCATAAAGCCTAATTTCTAAATAGTCTAAAGAGTTTTCTACGTACCTAATCCCTTCTTCAAGCGAGCAAATTGCAGGCAAGTTTAAAGTGCCAACTTCAAGTTTTTCGGGATAGCAATTAGGTTGAAAAGTATTAAAACTTTCCGTACCCGTACCACCTTGATAGGTAGGGGAAATATCCACCCGTTTATTAAAGATTAGCGCGCCAGAGCCTTGTATTGCGTAAAGACCTTTATGTCCCGCAACGGATAAAATATCAATATTAAATTTTTGCATATCTATTTTAACGTGCCCCGCGCTCTGCGCTCCGTCAACCATAAAAAGTAAGTTCTTGCCCCTTAAAAATTCGCCTATTGATTTTACGTTGTTAATACTTCCCGTAACGTTGCTAATATGATTGACAATAACTAGTTTTGTGTTGGGTAGTAAAGCGTTTTCTATCTCTTTTACCGTTACACATTTTTTGTTTTCGGGGTAAATTATGGTAAGGGAAATAATACCCTTACTTTCTAGCGTGAAAAGGGGACGCAAAACGCTATTATGCTCAAAACAAGTGGTTATTACGTGGTCGCCTTTACCTATTACGCCGTGAATTGCTATATTTAACCCTTCGGAACAGTTTTTTGTAAAAATAACTCTGTCAATCTCTCCGTTATTAAAGAATTCGGAGACTTTTTTCCTTGCCGAATAAATAAATTCCGCCCCCGTTTTAGAAAGTCTATGCCCACTTCTACCGGGATTGGCGTTTAAATATTTAACGGCGCTAACGGTAGTTTCTATTACGCTATTAGGTTTAAACCCACCCGTTGCCGCATTGTCTAAATAAATCATAATTTCACCCCTTAGTCACATAAATTTAATAGTTAATAATACTATGTAGTATTGTATTAAAATATATTTAATCTTATGACAGTTTTTACTAAAGGAGGAAATATGAAAAGATGTGTCGTCGTGTTTAAATCAAAAACACAAGTAATGTACTTTATAGAAATTATGAAAAATAACGGGGTGAACGCCAAAAGCGTATCTACTCCTAAAGAGGCGAAAATAGGTTGCGGTATTTCGGCAGAAGTCCCGTACTCTTCACTTCCTACGTCTTTAAAAATTATAAAAAAGGTGGGGTTTGACTCTTTTTACGGCGTATTTTTGATAGAAAAGAGGGGAAATCGGACCACAACGACTAAAATTTGATATTAAAAAGATTGTATCTTATGATAATTTGTGCTAAAATATAGTGAAGTTATTTATAAGGTACAATCGTTTTTTATGAACAAAAAGACAGTAGCGGAAGTAATTAATCTTTTACAAAAAGAATATCCCGACGCAAAGCCACAATTAAAGTTTACTTCAAATTACGAACTTTTAGTTGCGGTAATTCTATCCGCGCAATGTACGGACGAAAGGGTAAATAAAGTTACAAAAGTTTTGTTTAACGGGTATAATACTCCCGAAAAAATGGTAACCTTATCGCAAGAAGAACTTGCAAAAATAATTTTACCTTGCGGGCTATTTAACTCTAAGGCAAAACATATTTTGTCTGCATCGCAAGATATAATCGATAAATTTAACGGAGTAGTTCCGTCAGATTTTAACGACCTAATCTCACTTGCGGGCGTAGGTAGAAAAACTGCGGACGTTATGGTATCAGTTGCCTTTAATGGGGACGCTATTGCCGTAGACACTCACGTTTTTAGGGTTTCAAATAGGATAGGGCTAGTAAGTGAAGACACCCCCTATAAAACCGAACTTGCGCTTATGAAAAAAATAGACAAAAGTTTATGGTCAAAATCTCACCACTACTTAATTTTTCATGGTAGAAGGGTGTGTAAAGCGAGAAATCCAGATTGCAAAAATTGCGTAATAAAACACTTATGTAGGTATAAAAATAAAAATGATTAACGAAAATTTTTTAGACAAAGAGAGTATTTTAATAAAATCGGGCAACGGTGGTGACGGCGCTAAATCTTTTTTAAGATTTAAAGGTATTTCTAACGGCGGACCTGACGGTGGCGACGGTGGCGACGGCGGTAACGTTTATTTCGTTGGCGATAGACATAAAACTAGTTTAATTGACTTTATGTACAAGCATAAATACCTTGCGGAAGACGGCGAAAAGGGCGATAGGCAAAACTGCCACGGCAAAAACGGCGCAGATTTATATATTCGCGTACCGCTTGGCACGGTTATTTCCGATAAAGAAACGGGCGAGTTTATTTGCGACATTTACGAAGACGGTCAAACAAGATTAGTTATGAAAGGCGGTCGCGGTGGTAAAGGCAATGCAAGGTTTGCAACGTCTAGGCGTCACGCTCCTAACTTTTCGCAAAAGGGTGAAACTACCGAAATTAAAAGGGTAGTACTTGAACTTAAAGTTATTGCAGACGTTGGTCTTATAGGTTTCCCTAACGTCGGTAAATCTACGCTTTTATCTAAAATTTCCGCTGCAAAGCCTAAAATTGCCAACTATCACTTTACTACGTTATCTCCAAACTTAGGCGTTGTGAATTATTACGATAATTCTTTTGTTGCGGCCGATATTCCAGGTCTTATCGAAGGCGCGGCGGACGGCGCGGGTTTAGGACACGACTTCTTAAAGCATATTGAAAGGACTAGAATGCTTTGCCACGTAGTTGATATTAGTGGCGTTGAGGGTAGAGACCCTATTGAAGACTATAAAACTATCAATAAAGAACTTAAAAATTACAGCAAAAAACTTGCCGACTTAAAGCAAATTATCGTACTTAATAAATGCGATATTTACGGCGCTGAAGAAAATATTAAACTCTTTAAAAAACACGTTAAAAAGTATAAAATCTTTACCGTTTCGGCGCTCACGGGCGAAGGCACGGAAGAAGTTGTTAAAGAACTTTTTGAATCGCTTAAAGATATCCCAGTTACTCTTCCAAAAGAAGACAGCGGATTTATCTACGAACTTTCCGACGATACAAGTTTCAGTATCGAACGCGATGAAGACGGTGCGTTTATCGTTATTGGCGACCTTGTTAAAATGTTAATAAGAAACGTCGTTTTAGACGATATGGATAGTATGGCGTATTTGCAAAAAATCCTTAAAAATAAAGGCGTTATCAAAAAACTTCGCGAATTAGGAGCGAAAGACGGAGATACGGTAGTTATAGGGGATATTGAGTTTGATTTTGTCGAATAATTTTAAAAGCGTATAAGCGTCGCAATACTGCGTTTCTATAAAATTTATCGATTTCAATGACCGACAAGGTCTATTTCAACCGCTAAATTTTAAGAGCCTTGTCTTGCTTGCTTCTACACTTTTAAAAAAGTACCGCAAAATCCCAAGAGCCTAGCCTAACTTGTTTCTACGGCTTTAAAAAAGCACTTTGCTTAAATTAGCGTTCATAAGCCTTGTCTTGCTTGCTTTTACACTTTTAAAAAAGCAATATAGAATAAGCCTCCTTTGTGGAAAGGGAGGTGTCACCTAAAGGGTGACGGAGGGATTGATAAATAATCTATTAAAAATAAGGAGAAAATATGTTTACTACAAAACAAAGAAGTAAATTAAGGAGCATTGCTCAATTATTAGAACCCGTTGCTCAAATCGGCAAGGGTGGTATTAGTGAAAATATGGTCGCAAGTTTAAGCGACGTTTTAGATAAACGCGAACTTATTAAAATTACCGTTCTTAACAACGCGGAAGACGACGCTACGGGTTTATCTTACGAACTTGCCGAAAAATTAAATGCCGAAGTAGTTTGCGTTATCGGTCATAAAATAGTTTTATACCGTTACAGCAACAAAAAGGGCGTAAAACACGTAGAATATAAATAAACCGTTTTTAAAAATAGCAACCCAACTAAAAAGCCTAACGAAAAAATTTCGTTAGGCTTTTAATGTTTAATTGTTTTAGTCAATATCTGCAAAAAATTCATCAAACGATAAATTAAAAAACCTAACTAGAGCAATTATATAACTTGCTTTAGGCTCGTTAACGCTACGTTCCCAATAATCAATAGCTTTTTGACTAACACCTATGTTTTTTGCTAATTGTGCCTGTGAAAGAGATTCACTTATGCGTAATTCTTTTATTTTTTCACCTATTTTCATAATCATATTATAGAAGAGTTCTTCTTAAAATACTTGACAAAGAAGAAAACTTCTTATACAATTAAGTATATACTATCTTTAAAGATATATATAAAGGAGAAAAAAATAATGAAAAATACTTGGGAAGACTTATCAGCAAATACCGTTACTCTTGAAGAAAAAAGAAAAATTGAAAAGGAAAAAAAGAAACTAGAAGATGAAAAATATGAAAACTTCAAAACCTATTATTTCAATGAACATGAGGCAATGATTGGGAAAGGTTATCTTTGGGGAGAAGAAGAAAGAAAGCATTTAGCAATGGCTGGATGGGAGTTTATGGGGTCATCACTTGGTGGAGGCATACCAGGGAAAAAGGGTGAAATAAAAGTTACCCCTCAAACAGACGGTTCTTATACCATAAAGGAAGTTGGAGGAGTAAAAGAATCACCTGGTAGCAGGTACAATAACTATAGAAGAGAAAAAGCGAAAGTTAAAGATGCAAAGCGCTTGGCTGAAATAGATAAAGAACTTAGCGAAATGAGATATAAATTAGAATCACTTACAGATATACCACCTATGTTGGATACTTTGTGGGGAAAAGTTTTGGCTAACTCATTAGTTGGCTTAATAATGCTTATTTTAATAATACCTTTTCCAATTTGGGTTGGCTATAAAATTTATAGTTATAAAAAACTTAAAAAAGAGCGTTCTAAAGATTTTGCATTGATAAAAGCATATAATGAAAAAATTGCGGAGATAGAAAAAGAACTTGCAGTTGTTGGGGATTTTTCAAGTATTGCGAAAGAAGAGCAAGAAAAAAACAAGCGTAAAAACATAGGTATCTTATTAAAAAGGAGCATCTTTTTAATTCTTGGGTGGCTTATTGTAATTCCTATTTTGATTATGATGTTTTAATTTTTTAGCAAGATAAAATAATAACATACGCAAAACCGTATGTTTTTAACAAGAAAAATAAAAAGATTAACGAAATTTTTTCGTTAATCTTTTTTGTTGTCTAAAATCTCTAAAAATGACCCATATAGCCTACGCTTTTTTTATTGCTTAAAATATACTAACTATACTTTTTTGTTAAATTACATAGTAAATGTTTCCTTTGTGCAATATTAAGCGTTCTTTTGTGCTAGTTTTATAAAAGCACTTATGTTACAATAAATAAAAAGGAGTTGTTATGGGTTTACAAATTAAAATAGCCGCGTCAAATTCTTCTAGTATAGATAAATCTAAAGCCGACGTAGTTTGCACGGGTAAAAACGACCAAAATTTAATCAATTTACAAATTGAAAAATTAACTACTGGTGGCACAATCAGTTTTTTTGACGGTGATTATTATATTGACGCATTTGATAACGAAGGTAATTCGGCAATCTTTTTTGGATATAACAACGGCAATGCAAGGGTTATAAATATTGTTGGCGATACTGAAAATAAGTCGTACAACACCAAGTTTGGCGTGTGCTTTCACGTGACTGAAAAAGCCATAAATTCTTGCAATAACGACCAAACTTATAGGGTGTTTTACGGCACTACGCAACGCCCTGAAGCGCCAGGTGATTTTTTCACTATGACCTACGTTAATAACGTCAACTTTGAAAACTTTTATTTGTACTTATTTAACGCATCAAAACCTGTAATTGGTATAGATTGCACGGGTTTCGGCTCTTCAGAAATTTCGCAAATTGGCATTTTTACCGAAAACTTTTTCAACGATAGGTTTTTGCACTTAAAACCTGCAACGCCTTGCGTTGGGTGCATAGGTATTAGGACTTGCAACGCTTCTAACGATGAAATGGCACGTTGTGGTATAGACACGGTTGATATTGGCGGACTTTATATCGGTTACGATTTTTATGGCGCCGACCATATGATTTTAAGAACCTGCAATGCAGCAAGATGTTGCTACGGCTTTAGTTTTGGGCGCAGTTATAAAACAATAACTATGATAAATTGTTCGGATGAAGGCAACACCCATTTACCGCTTTTCAATAAGCGTGGGCAAATTACTATGATTGACTATAACATTGAACGATTTAACGCCGATTATATACCTGATGACCCAACAGGTAATACCGAGCCTTATGCTCAAGAAACCATTTTAGGTGGTTGGAAGGGCTTTTTGAGTTATACTTTGCAAGGAAAAGCCTTTGATATTAAGCATTTTTGGAAGGATGGACACGGCAAAAACATAAACACGATAAATCTTCTTCACGATAGAAGTATTCGCCCTGAATACCCAGAATATCTTGAAAATTATTTTGATAAAAACTTAAATAAACTTTTAATTTGGAATGGCGAAAATTGGATAGATGCAATGGGGAATATTATACCATAAATAAACTTAAAAAATAAAAGACTAGCGAAACCGTTAGTCTTTTTTAAATAGTTTTAAATACGCCCCTAAAAACAGCAAAATACCGCCGAAAATCAAGTAGTATAAGGGGTAAAAAGAAAAAAACGACGACGCGGTTATAACTACCCCCGCTAGTAAAAATCTTTTATATTGCTTTTTAGTAAAAACTTTATTAAGGTTATGAATAATTCTATTTTTAGGTTTAGGATTAATTTCTATTGAGTTAATAGTAATATTTTTTTCTTTTAACGTAAAATAAAGTTCTTCAGTTTTAAGTAGTTCAACGTCAAGCCCAATATCGTTTATAAAATTATTACATTCTTCGTTAAAATTAACCCCTAATATTATTCTTTTTAAATTATTTTTACCTTGTTTTACTGCAAAAATTATATCGCTTACCGTTATTTGTTCCCATTTAATTATGGGGATAATCATTCTTTTACCATCAATTTCTAAATAGTTTTTAGTTAATTTAACGTCGTTATTTTCAATTAAATAATAATCTTTTAATATTTCTAAAAGTTTTGATTTACTTAAAAAGTAAAGGTTATAGTTAAAATTTTTAATATTAATTTTCTCGTTCTCTTTATTTTTTTTGGTTTCGCCTTTTTTTAAAGAAAAGACAATAAAACCAAAAGAAATTATAACGGCGATAAGGGTAGATAAAAATATAGACAAACTAAAACCGCCAACGCCGTATAAAAATAGTGCGTAAAAGAAAAATAGCGAAATAAAAAATATAAAAAAGGTATCAAAAATAATAGGCAGACTTAAATTTTTCATAATAAAAATATTGCCTAAATTTTTAATTTTTAAAACTTGTAAAAAAGGCTAATATATGTTAAAATAAATAAAAAGATAGTTTTTTAATAGTTATGAAAAAAATTGGTATTTTCGGCGGGTCGTTTAACCCCGTACACAATGAGCACGTAAAAATAGCCTTAGGCGCAATAGAAGAACTAAAGTTAGATAAACTTTTAGTTATCCCAACTTACGTTTCACCGCACAAACAAAACGCTACGGTAGAGAGCGGGGAAGATAGGCTTAATATGTTAAAACTTGCCTTTAAGGGAGTAGAAAAGGTAGAAGTTAGCGATTATGAAGTTAACTCTAAAGGGGTTAGTTACACCTATTTAACTATTTTGCATTTTAAAAGCATATATCCAAATGCCACTTTTTATTTTATAATGGGTAGCGATATGCTAGAAAATTTTCCTACTTGGAAAAATCCTGAAATTATTGCCCAAAACGCAGAACTAGTACTTTTAAATAGAAAGGGCGATAGCCATTTAAACGCGCCGTCGATAAAAAAAATAAAAGAACTTTTTAATAAAGAGGTAATTTTTTTAAACACCGAAGGGGAAAACGTATCAAGTACTGAAGTTAGGCTAAGAATAAAACTTAAACTAAACCTTGACGGTATAATCGACAGTAACGTTAAAGATTATATAACTTTAAATAATTTATACGGGTTAGACAAATACTATAATTACGTTTGTAAGGTTTTACCCGAAAAGCGTAGAATTCACGTTTTAGGCGTAATTTTAACCGCTAAAAAGTTTGCTAAACTTTTAGGCGAAAATGAAAAAAAGGCGGAACTAGCAAGTTTACTTCACGATATAGCAAAGTATGAAGATCCGTCTAAATACGCTAGCGTTTTGCCTAGCGGTTGCACTAGCGAAGTCGCCCATCAATTCATAGGCGAGTATATTGCTAAAAGCACTTTAAAAATAGAAGACGAAGATATTTTAAACGCAATCAAATATCATACGACGGGTAGAAAAAATATGTCTACTTTAGAAAAAATAGTGTATATTGCCGATTTAATAGAGCCGTCTAGAAAATACGAAATGGTAACTTATTTAAGAGAAGTTATTGGTAACGATTTTGAAAGCGGTTTTAAAATTTGCGTTAAAGAAGTGTTAGACTTTTTAAAATTAGGCGGTGGGGAAATTTATTATCTTACCGAAGAATGTTATAATTACTACAAATAAGGAGAAGGTTATGGAAGCATTAGAAATGGCTAATTTATTATGTGAGACGTTATCTAGCAAAAAAGCCCAAGATATCGTAAAAATCAACGTTACGGAAAAGACTACTATTGCAGACTATTTCGTTATAGCAAGCGCGCGTTCTTCAACCCAAGTTAAAGCCCTTGCAGAGCAATGCGAAATGGCGCTTGAAAAAAATGGCGCAACGGTAGTTAGAAAGGAAGGCTTAACCGACGCTAGATGGGTAATCGTTGATTTTGGCGACGTAATACTTCACGTTTTCAACGATGAAACAAGGCTTTTTTATCATCTTGAAAGGCTTTGGGGTGACGGCGAAAAGTTTATCGATAAAGATTAATCTTCTTTATCGACAATTCTTCCCTTTATCGCAATATCGACCTTTTGCGGTTTTTTAGGGTTGCCACCGTTTTTAATATAATAAATTTTAGGGGTAGAAGGTTTTTCTTCTATCTCTTTTTTCTTAAATAATTTAATGCGTGCAAATTTTATTAGCGCGGTTAAAACAAGGGTAAAAAAATAAATTAAAAATATAAAAATAACACCTTTCATAACTTAGTTTTATCATAGTTTACTAGTAAAACTTATCTAATTTTTGTCGAATTTTGTTTTATAAAGGGAAAACTTAACTACGCCGTATAAAAATAGGTTAAAATGATAATTATTAAAGTAAAAATGGAGGGGTTATGGAAGAATTAAAGGAAAATTTAGACAATATAGACGACGAAGTTAACGAAGAAATAGAAGTCAAAAATGAAATTGTTGAAGAAAAATCGATAGACACCGAAGAGACGGTTATTAAAGATTTTTTCATAAAAGAAACGGGGGTTTCACTTAAAGAAATGGCGATACTTTTTGGGCAAACGGAAGAAGAAATTTCTAAAGAATACGGCTCTTTTAAAGCAAAAAAAGTATACGCAAAATTAGACTATATTTTAGAAAAGCCCAATATTTCATACGAAGACTTTAAAAATAAATGCCAATCAATTTCAAGTTACGGCTTTAAAAGTATTACCGTTTTACCTAATTTTATCGGTTTAAGTAAAGATTTATTAACCCCTAAAAAGGTGCAAGTTAAAGCGCTAATTTCCTATCCGCACGGCGAAGAACACCATAAAGTAAAGGTTTATTCTGCGCGCCAGGCGTTAAAATTAGGCGCGGACGGATTATGCGTTGTAGTGTCTACTAGAATGATTAGAAACGGGAACTATAAACTTATAGTTAAAAATTTAAAAAGGATAGTTAAAATGGCAAAAAATAAGCCTGTTACCGCTATTTTAGACGCCAACTTATTATCTTCGTTTGAACTTGATAAAATTTGTAAAATTATATCAAAAGAATGTAAACTATATTCCGTAATGCCTTACTTTTTTAAAGAAGACAACGCTAAATACGAAGAAGTTGCAAAAGAGTTAAAAATGAGCGTTAACGGAAAATGCCACGTAGACTTTGGCGGGGAAATTTCAACCGTAAACGAAACTATAAGCCTTTTTACTTTGGGGGTTAATTCTATTTCTTGTAAAAACAGTTTAGATATTGCTAGCGAACTTAATAATAAGATTATATCAAGCGTATAACTTGACATAAAAAAGAAATCAATATATAATTATATTGATTTTTTTATTGCCAAAAACATATGGAGTTTTATTATTATGAAATTCGATGCTAAACTTATTGCTAAAATAGCCATTTTTACGGCTATTGCTTACATAATATCTTATTTAGAGTTTCCAATATTTCCAACTGCGCCATTTTTAAAACTAGATTTTTCTAACGTGTTTATTTTAATAGGCGGGTTTGCGTTAGGTCCGATACCCGGCGTAATTATTTTAATTGCTAAAGAGGCGTTATGTTTATTAAAGACGTCAACCGTCGTTGGACAACTTGCAAATTTATTGATTGGACTATCTTACATACTTTTACCAATACTCGTTTACCATTTTAAAAAGGGTATTAAAACTGTAATTATAACTTTATCGGTTTCTACCGTTTTACAAGTCGTTGTCGGGTTACTCGTAAATAGGTTTATCAACTTTCCATTATACGGATTACCAGTAGAAACTTTTTATTCGTTATTTACCGTAATATTATTATTTAACTTAATTAAGGCGGTAGTCATTTCAGTTTTAACGATATTACTCTACAAAAGGATTAAGAAATTATTTAGAATTTAACTATGGAATACGTATCAAAATCATTAAAACAAACTTATAAAATAGCCTACGATTACGCTAAAACGCTAGAAAAAGGTGACGTAGTGCTCCTTCAAGGCGAAATGGGCGCGGGCAAAACTCAGTTTACTAAAGGCTTAGCAAAAGGCCTTGAAATAACCGACGAAATTACTAGCCCAACTTACGCGTATATGAACGATTACGACGGCGTTTTGTACCATTACGATTGTTATAGGCTATCTAGCGGGGAAGACGCTGAGGCGCTAGGCTTAACCGATTATTTTTATAACGGCGGTATTTGCGTTATAGAGTGGAGCGAAAATATTAAAAGCGTTCTTCCTAAAAAGGTAAAAATAGTCAAAATAGAAAAAATTAACGAAAAAACAAGGAAAATAACCTTATGAGATGTCTTGCAATAGATACAAGTGGCGACCATTTAACGGTTGCTTTAATAGACGGCGAAAGTGTAGAATACGAATTTTGTCAAGATACGGGGCTACGCCATTCTGTTTCACTTATGCCGTATATCGAAAAGGTTTTAGATAAAGCGGGGCTTACGCCAAAGGATATCGACGTGTATTCTTGCGTTATAGGTCCAGGCTCGTTTACGGGTATAAGGATAGGCGTTTCTACCGTTAAAGCCTTTTCTTACGCGAATAATAAACCCGTTTTACCCGTAACTTCTTTTGAAGTTTTAGAATACAATAAACCGTACGGTAAAAATATTACCGTAATAGATGCCCGCCACGATAATTATTACGCTTCAATTTACGAAGATAATATAGTCGTTAAAGAACCTTGTTTTTTAACGAAAGACGAAATTCTTTGTTTAAAGGATAGTTACGACGTATTGTCGGCAACCGATAGCGATATAACCACCGTTAAGTGTGACCTTTTGCAAGGTTTAGTTAAAGCGGTGAAAGAAAAACTTAAAACTTCTATTACCGATAGGGAATCGCTTATTCCGTTATACGTTAAAAAAAGTCAGGCGGAGGAAGGATTATGATAATCCGAAAATGGCTGTATACAGACGTTAGTTCCGTTTTCAAAATAGAAAAGGAAAGTTTTTCCGACGCGTGGACTAAGGAAATGATTTCCGATACCTTTATTCAAGATAACTTTATAGGTTTCGTCGCGGAAGAAAATGAAAAGGTTATAGGCTATATAGCCTTAACTTACTGTTTAGACGAGGCGGAAATTAACATTATAGCGGTAACTCGCGACTTTAGGCGAAAAGGGGTTGCATCGGCTCTTCTTAACGCTACGTACGAGGCGTTGTTATCATCGGGCATTGATAAAATTTTTCTAGAAGTTAGAAAAAGCAATAAAAGCGCTCAAAACCTATATAAAAAGCATGGCTTTACAGTGATTGGCGTAAGACCTAAGTATTATAAAGGGATTGAGGACGCTATTTTAATGCGCAAAGATTTAAAGGAGTAGTTATTTATAAAACAATTGACGGAATTGTACTTATAGATAAAGGCGAAGGCTATCCTATAGTTTTTTTGCACGGATATTTATCAAATAAAGAAAGTTTTTCATACCAAATAGAGTATTTTTCCAGGTTTTTTAGGGTTATAGCGATAGATATAACTAGTTTTGGCGATAGTAAAAAACTTCCGTTTGCCTATTCGCTAGACGATTACGCTTTAGATATTAAAAAGGTTATAAAAACTTTAAATTTAACTAGTTATCATCTGCTTGCCCATTCTTTCGGCGGTAGAATAGCGTTAAAACTTGCAAGCGAAAATATAGGGGTTAACAAACTTGTATTGACGGGTTCGGCAGGGCTAAAACCTAAAAGGAGTTTTAAGTATTATTTTAAGGTATACTTATATAAAATAATTAAAAGGTTTTTATCTAGCGAAGTAAAGAGTAAGTTTGGCAGTAGTGAATATCGCTCGCTTTCGGGCTACGATAAAGAAAGTTACTATAAAATAGTAAACGAATACCTTGACGGGTATCTTAATAAAATAGAAAACAACACTTTAATAGTTTTCGGCGGTAACGATTTGGAAACTCCGCCGTATATGGCAAAAAAATTAAATAAGGGGATAAAAAATAGTTCTCTTTATTTTATAAAAGGCGCGGGGCATTTTTGTTTTTTAGAAAAACCCGTAGAATTTAACCTTATAGTAAATGAATTTTTAAGGGGATAAAATATGTTCTTACCACTTAATATCGACAGTATTTCTGGGCTTTTCAATTCAAATATTATTTTAGGATTTTTATTAGTAGGTCTTTTAAACGGCGTGCTAATGCTTTCTATTTCCTATAAATTTTTACAAGTGGTGCAACAATGCGGTTACAACGGTAAAGAATACGCCAAGTGGCTTATAAGAAAGGATAACGCCAACTTTAACGGAATAATGATGTTATCTCTTTTATCCGTACTTGGTTTTATGCTTATAAATATGGCGCTCTCTTTTATAAACGATTATTGGGTATCGTATACGGGCTTTGCCGTTTACGTTTTATTCTTAATTTTTTATTTTATTAACGAATTTAAAAAGAAAGAGAAAGTTCCGCTTGTCGTAACTAAAAGAATGATAAGACTACTTATAACCTTTATTTTAGTGGTAATTATCTTTAGTTTTATTTTAATAATGGGCGTTAACGTTTTGGCAATAGTATTTAAAGGGGCGCTTATAGCAAACTTTAGATACGCAGTTATTTGCTTTTGCCCTATGTGCGTTCCGTATTTGTTACTTGTTGCGTTCTATATAAATTTACCTTTAGAAAATGCAATTATCAATAAATACGTTAAAAAATGCACTTTAAAACTAAAAGAAAGGGAAGACCTTATTAAAATAGGAATAACTGGAAGTTACGGAAAAACTTCCGTTAAAGAAATTTTAAAGGTAATTTTATCTGAAAAATACAAAGTTTCAGCAACACCGCTATCATATAACACACCGCTTGGTATATCTAAAACGGTAAAGAGATTCGACGGTACTGAAGAAGTATTTATTGCCGAAATGGGCGCAAGGCGAGTTGGCGATATTAAAAAACTAACGGAAATAGTTTCTCCTAATATTGCCGTAATAACTGGCGTTGTTTGTCAACACTTAGAAACCTTTAATAAAATAGAAAATATTAAAAAGACTAAGTACGAACTTATTGAGCATATGGTCGATGGCAAGGCGATTTTCTCTTGCGATAACCTTGCGACGCGTGAAATGTTTAAAAAATGCAAAAAACCTAGCGTTTTAGCGGGCATTAATACTAAATCTAAACCGCACGTTTACGCTACCGATATCGTAGTTTCTGAAAATGGAACGGCGTTTACTTTGCATATAGGCGAAAATACGGCGTCTTGCTCAACTATGCTTTTAGGCAAGCACAACGTTTCTAATATTTGTTTAGCGGTGGCGGTTGCCGATACGTTAGGGCTTACCATTTCTGAAATCTCTTCGGCAATATCTAGAATTCAACCTATAAAACATAGATTAGAACTTATAAAATCTAACGGATTATACGTCTTAGACGATAGTTATAACGCTAATCCCGAAGGTGTTAAAAGCGCGATTGACGTGCTTAAGACTTTTAAGGGAAATAAATACGTAGTAACGCCGGGCATAGTAGAACTTGGCTTTTTAGAAAACGAAAAGAATTTAGAGTTTGGCAAACTTCTATCAAAAGTTGCTACGGGCGTTATTTTAGTAGGGCGCGCAAGGGCTTTAAAAATTCGTGAAGGCTTACTTGAAAGCGGATTTAATGCGGATAACATCTATATGGTTTCTTCGCTTGATGAGGCAAAAAAGATAATATCCGAAATCGCAAAAGAAGGCGACGTTGTTTTATTTGAAAACGACCTTCCCGATAAGTACCTTTAATTAGGTTTATAAACTTAAGAAAAATAATAAAAACACCAAAGCGAAAACGTGGAGGTGTTTTTTTATGAGAAATATTTTAGTGTTTTTTGGTGGCAAATCGGTAGAGCACGACGTCTCTATCATAACCGGCGTTTTAACGCTTAATTCGCTTGATAAAGCCCTTTATAATCCCATTCCCGTGTACGTTGACAAAGAGGGGAAGTGGCTTAGTGGCGAAGAACTTTTCGACATAGGAAATTTTAAGAAAAAAGAGTTTAAAAAACTAAAGAAAGTAACTTTAATTGCAGGCGATAATTCCCTTTATTACGTCAATAAAAATAGGCTTAAAAAAGGGGAAATTATCTACGCGTCAATCAACTGTATGCACGGATTAAACGGCGAAGACGGCGCTCTAATTGGCGCTTTAAAAATGAGTGGAATTGCCTTTGCAAGCCCCGATATTTTCGGTAGTTCTTTATCTATAGATAAAGACTATACTAAAATTTTCCTTTCAGGCATTGGGGTAGACAAACTTCCGTACGTTAGAATTCTACGCTCTAATTACTACGAGAAAAAGGAAACGGCAATCCGCCTTGTTGAAAGAAAATTTTCATATCCCGTAATTGTAAAACCCGCAAATTTAGGTAGCAGTATAGGTATATCGACGGCAAAGAATAAACTAGAACTTTTATCCGCTTTAGACGGCGCTTTTTTATACGACGATAAAGTGATAGTTGAAAAGGAACTAGTAGGTTTTAAAGAAATCAATTGCGGGGCGTATAAACTTAAAGATAAAATTATTGTTTCCGAGTGCGAAGAACCTATAACTAAAAACGAAATACTTTCCTTTAACGATAAATATTTAGGCTATAAAACGGGCTCTAATAAAAAATTCCCTGCCGATATTCCTATAGACGTTAGAAATAAAATTCAGCAAGTTACCGAAAAAATTTATCGCAAAGCCGATTTTAACGGCGTTATTAGAATAGACTACATATTATTTGACGGTAAAATTTACGTTAACGAAATAAATACCGTTCCAGGCTCGCTAGCGTACTACTTATTCGTAGACACCATCAAAGATTTTTCGCTATTTTTAACAAGCCTTATAGAAGAAGGGGTTAAAAAGCATAGAGAGTATATAAATAGGAAATTTTTGTATTCGTCAAATATATTAAACGGCTTTGGGAATAAAGGCAGTAAGTTAAAGAAAGTTGACAAGAATTAATAAAACGTATATAATAAAAATACCAAGATAGTTGTGCGCCTGCGGGAAAGTAATTTCACGAGGAAAGTCCGAGCTTCGCATAGCGTGGTGCCGGTTAACGGCCGGTGAAGGTGACTTCAAGGAAAGTGCAACAGAAAATAACCGCAACTTTAGTTGTAAGGATGAAAAGGCGAGGTAAGAGCTCACCGCCTTTACGGTAACGTAAGGGGCAGTGTAAACCCCACCTGAAGCAAGATAGGGGTGTGAGTAACGGTGCTATGTCGTCACACCTGTTTTATTCGCTTGAGCCGTGTAGTAATATACGGTCTAGATAGATAGGCGCATTAAATGACAGAACTCGGCTTATAGATTATCTTGGCATTTGAGTTTAAAGGGGCTGTTTTATTAAACAGCCCCTTAAAAAAACTGTAAAATAGGTCGTTTTTTAACATACAACACGTCGATTTTTCTTATTTACATATGTATACTTTATATAGTATAATAAATTGTAGTTTTATTTTTAAAAGGGAGAACTTATGAGAAAATTTTTAATATTATTATTAAGCGTAATAATGAGCATATCAGTACTTGGCTTAATTGCTTGTGGTGGCGAACAATCTGAAACGCCTGGTGGTAATGGTGGCGAACCAACTCCACCTGAATATACCGTAGAAGGTACGCCTGGTTTACGTTATAACGTTTACGGGCAAGGCGAAAATCAATACGCATCTTTTATCGGCTTATCAAGAGATTGCAAAGAAACTAATATCGTTATAGCATCTCACTATAACGGCGTAAAGGTAACTGAAATTGGCGACGGTGTTAACTATATGGCTAGTTTTGACGACGTTGAAACGTTAAAAGTTCATAGATATATTAAAATTATTAACGCATCGTCGCTTAATAGAAGTAAATCGCTTAAAACTATTGATTTTGAAGATGAATGCCAACTTGAAAAAATTGGCGGTTCGGCATTTAAAAATGCTAAAAAACTTGAAAACTTTAACTATAAAGGTAAAATCAACTTTTTAGGTGACGGCGCGTTTAGTGGATGCGAATCGTTAAAGACAACCGCTTACGAAGGCGCTGAATATATTGGTAGCAATATTAACCCATACCTTATTTTATTAAACGGTACGGAAGCGGAAAGCGTTAAAGTTCATAAAGACTGTGAGGCAATTCACTCTAGCGCTTTTGAAGAAAACGCTACTACTAAAACTATTACTTTTGAAAGTAACGATACTTTGCTTAGCATTGGTGGTTTAGCATTCTCTAAATCGGCAATTACCGAAATTACTATTCCTAAAACTGTAACTAATATCGGCGAATCTGCCTTTGCCGAAGCAAATAGTCTAGTAACCGTTACCTTTGATAAAGAAAGCGAACTTACCTATCTTGGGGGTAGGGCGTTTAGAAGATGTCAAAAACTTGAAGAACTTGTAAACTTTGAGTGTACTAAAATTACAACTTTAGGGGAAGAATTGCTCTATTTTGGCGACAATAAAGTTTATCCGTCATCTTTAAAATATATAAAAGTTCCTAAAACTGTTACGATAATAATGAAAGCGTGTATGTGGGGATGTTCTAACGTGACTGAGATAAATCTTCCTACAGATGGAGCATTATCTGAAATAGAATATCACGCGTTTAGGGGTTGTGGAAAAGTAAAAACCCTTATTATACCTAAAACTGTACAAAAAATAGGCTATGATATTATAGCTTGGGGACATAAAGATTTACAAATTTTCTGCGAAGTGGAAAGCGCACCTGCAGGTTATAATCCTGGTAGATGGAATCAATACCAAAGTGGGAACACGGGCATTTTACACGATACTTATTATTATAGCTATACTTATAAAGCGGGTGCTTGGCATTACGTTAACGGCGAGCCTACTTTATGGTAATTTAATTTAAAGCCCTATTTGCGTCGCAATACGGCGTTAACTGCTTTGGTTTTGGACTTCGATAACCCAAAAGGTTAATCTCATCCCAAACCCTTCGCGAGCCTTGTCTTGCTAGCAACTAGTGCTTTAAATAATCTATTTGATTAAGCAAAGTAGTAAGAGCCTAGCCTAACTTGTTTCTAGTGCTTTAAATGAGTGCATTATTTAAGTTTGGCGTAAGCGAGCCTTGTCTTGCTAGCAACTAGTGCTTTAAATAGGTGCATTATTCAACTAAATAAAATTAAAAGCGGTTGCAAATTGCCACCGCTTTTAAAATTTTAATTTTAAACGTTAAATCTAAATAAAACAACGTCACCGTCTTTCATAACGTATTCTTTACCTTCAGAACGAACTTTACCAAGTTCTTTTGCCTTAACGTAACTACCGCATTCTAAAAGGGTAGTCCATTCAACGACTTCCGCGCGTATAAAACCCTTTTCAAAATCGCTGTGAATTTTGCCTGCCGCTTGTGGGGCTTTCGTACCGTTTTTAATAGTCCACGCTCTAGTTTCAGGCTCGCCCGACGTTAAGTAACTAATTAAACCTAGAAGTTTATAACTTGCTTTTACAAGGCGGTTAAGACCGCTTTCAGTAAGACCTAAGTCTTCAAGGAATAAAACTTGTTCTTCAGGGTCAAGTTGAGAAATTTCTTCTTCCGTTTTAGCAGAAATTACTAAAACTTCGCTATTTTCATTATCGGCAAATTCTTTAACTTTTAAGGCGTAAGGAATTTCTTCAATTTCCTTTCCCATATCGTTTTCAGAGATATTTGCGGCGTAAATAACGGGTTTATCGGTAATTAAGAACAATCCGTCAACGTATTTCTTTTCTTCTTCATTAAACTCAATACTTCTTACAGGTTTTTCTGCTTGAAGGGTATCTAAAATACGTTTTAATAAATCCGCTTCTTCCTTATACTTTTTGTCCCCCGTCTTTATCATAGAAAAGGCTTTATCGTACCTTTTTTGAATGGTTTCCATATCGGCTAAAATAAGTTCAAGGTTAATAGTTTCAATATCGCCGATAGGGTCTACCACGTTATTAACGTGAATAACGTTTTCGTCTTCAAAACATCTAACTACGTGCACGATAGCGTCTACTTCACGAATATGTGATAAAAACTTATTTCCTAAGCCTTCGCCTTTTGACGCGCCCTTAACAAGCCCTGCAATGTCTACGAATTCGATAGTTGCAGGGGTAATTTTTTTGCTTTGATATAAAGATGCAAGTTTGTCAAGCCTTTCGTCTGGTACTGCTACGATACCTACGTTTGGTTCGATTGTACAAAACGGAAAGTTTGCCGCTTGCGCGCCCGCGTGAGTTATTGCGTTAAATAAAGTTGATTTGCCTACGTTTGGTAAGCCTACTACACCTAATTTCATTTTTTATGTTCACCCTAAAAGTATATAATACGTATATTATATACTATTTTCTAAATACTTTCAAACTTTTTAGTCTATTATAACAAAAATTATTGCGAAAATTATTTAATTGTGGTAAAATTTATACTATGAATTACAAAAATTATATTTCTAAAAAATTGAATATCGAGGGTGTTAGCCCCGAAGAAATTGAGTCTTATATCGTTTTACCGCCCGATACTTCTATGGGCGATTTTGCTTTGCCTTGTTTTAAGTTTGCTAAAATCTTAAGAAAAGCGCCTAATATGATTGCGGAAGACCTTAAAAATTCTTTCAAAGTTGATGACGTTATAACTAGCGTTAGCGCCGTTAACGGATACTTAAACTTTACCGTTAATAGGTCAAGTTTTGCATCTTCCGTAATAAGTAGCGTATTATCACTTGGCGATAAATACGGTAGCGCTAATATCGGCGAAAACAAAACTGTGGTTATAGACTATTCTTCAATCAATATTGCAAAGCCATTCCATATCGGTCACTTATCAACTACCGTTATAGGTGGCGCTTTATATAGAATATATAAGTTTTTAGGCTATAACGTTGTCGGCGTTAATCACCTTGGCGATTACGGAACTCAGTTTGGTAAACTTATCTACGCGTATAAGCATTGGGGCAATAAGGAAGAAGTTGAAAAGGGCCGTATTCGTGAACTTACAAGGCTTTACGTTAAATACCACGAAGAGGCGGAAAAAGACCCTTCTATGGACGACGAGGCGCGCAGTTATTTTAAAAAGATTGAAAACGGTGATGAAGAGTGCTTAGCCCTTTTCAAATGGTTTAAAGAATTGACGCTTGTTGACGTTGAAAAGGTTTATAAAGAACTTGACATTCACTTTGATAGTTACAACGGCGAAAGTTTTTATAACGATAAAATGGAACCCGTTATTAAAGAACTTGACGAAAAGGGTTTATTGACGTTGAGCGACGGGGCTAAAATCGTGGACCTTTCCGCTTACGATATGCCACCTTGTTTAATACTTCGTTCCGACGGTGCGTCACTTTACGCTACGCGTGATTTGGCGGCGGCTTTCTATAGAAAAAATACTTATGATTTCTATAAGTGTTTATACGTAGTAGCCTACCAACAAAACCTTCACTTTAAGCAATTCTTTAAAGTTTTAGAACTTATGGGTAAAGATTGGGCTAAAGATATGGAGCACGTTGCGTTTGGTATGGTTTCGCTTGAAGAAGGAACTATGTCGACAAGAAAGGGCAACGTTGTACTTCTTGAAGACGTTATTAATAAATGCAAAGAAAAGGCGTTTAGCGTTATAAACGAAAAAAATCCTAACCTTGAAAATAAAGAAGAAATTGCATCAATGGTAGGTACGGGCGCGGTTATTTTCGGCGCGTTGTCGTCTAGTAGAATTAAAGATATAGTCTTTTCTTACGATAAAGTTTTAAACTTTGACGGGGAAACTGGACCTTACTGCCAATACACTTACGCTAGGTGCAATAGCGTACTTAAAAAGGGCGGGGAAATTGGCGAATATACTTTAGATAACTTAAATGAAGACGAGTATAATTTAGTTTCCGAACTTGAAAAATTCCCGTCAGTCGTTAATTTAGCGCACGAAAAGTACGAGCCTAGTATGATTACTAGATACGCCGTTGATTTGTGTTCAACCTTCAATAAATTCTATTTTGATTGCAAAATTATCGGCGAAGAAGAAAACGTTAAAAACTGTCGTTTAGCACTCACTAAAGCAACTTTAATTACCTTGAAAAACGCGTTGACGCTTTTAGGTATTAAAACACCTGAAAAAATGTAGGATAGATATGAAAAAACTTATTATTTTTGATTTAGACGGTACTTTACTTGACACCGTAGACGATTTACTTTTTACTTTAAATACCACTTTAGAAAAATTTGGTTTAAAAACTATAAACCGTGAAGAAATCATAAAAAAACTTGGCTATGGCGCAAAAAAATTAGTTGAACTTGCAGTAGGCGATATAACTAGTGAAGAATTTGAAAAGGTTTATAGCGACTATTGCGTTCGCCTTGCTAATTGCGATAATTCTTTAACTAAACTTTACGATGGGTTAGACGTTTGCTTGAAAGCCCTTAAAAGCGACGGTTATAAGTTAGCGGTTGTATCAAACAAGCCCGACGATGCCGTGCAAGTAGTGTGCAAAGATAAATTATCTGAGTACGGTTTCGACTTTTTTATGGGAAACCGCCCCGGCGAATTTAATCCAAAGCCGGATAAATCTTGCGTTGAATACTGTCTTAAACAAGTTGGCATCAATGCTGAAGACGCTATTTACGTTGGCGATAGCGAAGTAGACGTTCAAACCTATTTAAACGCAAATATCGACGGTATTACAGTTCTATGGGGATTTAGAAGTAAAGAAATTTTACAAAAAGCAGGTTCGATAAGATTTGCGTCAACGGGCGCAGAACTTTACGATATAATTAAAAGTTTAAATTAACCAAATAGGTTAAAAAGGAGCAAATTATGGCAAAAGAAAAGAAGGCAAAAAAGAATCATTTAAAAGAATTTTTTAGCGATTTTAAGAAGTTTATAACAAAAGGCAACATCGTAGACTTGGCTGTTGCAGTAGTTATTGGTGGCGCTTTTAATAAAATTGTATCGTCACTTGTTGCTCAAATTATTACTCCAATTATCTCGCTTGCAACGGGCAACGTAAATTTTGTTGACCTTAAATGGGTTTTAAGAGAGGCTGTTTTAGCGGAAGACGGCGCGGTTAAAGTTGCAGAAATTGCTATCGGTTACGGTCAATTTTTGCAATATATTATCGACTTTTTAATTATCGGTTTAACAGTATTTTTAATGGTAAAGTTATTCACTCACTTTAAAAAGAAATTAGACTTTAACGCTAATATGTGTGAAGAAGTTCAAGAAAAGTTTAATAAAGGCGAAGAACTTAACGAGTTTGAAAAAAGATGGTATAAACGCTTTAAAAAACGCAATCCCGACTTAGCGCCTAAGACTTTAGAAGAACAAGCAGCAGCGGCCGCTGCGGCAGCGCCAGCGCCTGTAAAAGAGCCTGAGCCAACTGCAACAGAAAAACTTTTAAAAGAAATTTTAGAAGAAATTAAAAGCCAAAAAGAAGTAAAATAAATTAATTTAGATTAGTAAAAGGGGTAAATATGACCGAATTTAAATATTCTGGAAAATATATTTATATAATTTTAAGCCAAACGGGCTCTATCGTATCTGAATGGCTTAAAACTTTTACTAAGGACGAATATAATCACGTTTCTATAAGTTTAGATGAAAAACTTGACGAAATGTGTTCTTTTGGAAGGTACTACGCCTATTTCCCATTTTGGGGCGGTTTTGTTAAAGAGTCTACTAAAAAAGGCTCTTTAAAACGCTTTAAAAATACAAAATCGCTCATCATTAAACTTGAGGCAAACGAAGACGATATTAATAACGTAAGGATAGAAATTAACGAAATGTTTGCATCAAAGCGCAAATATCGTTACGATATGATCGGCGTAGTTTTAGCGAAATTTGGCAAGAACAAAAAGCGGAAGTATAGATATTACTGTTCAGATTTCGTTAAAGAAATTCTTATTAAATACAACATTTTAAAAAGGGAAGATTGCCCCGAAATTATGAAACCTATGGACTTTTTATCTATAAACGGTGGGGAAGTTATTTACGAAGGCAGTCTTCACGATTATTGTAATAATATAGACCAAGAGGAATAAAAGAAATGAATAAAAAGATTATTAAAACGGATATAAATTTAGTTCCTAATATTATCAATTCATCTCCCGATTATTATTGTACATGGCAAACACAACTCTTTGCGACTAGTGGTGGAGAACCCATTAAGCAAAGAGTTATTATTTGCGAAAATTCTTTATTTTCTAATAAAAAACCTTATGGATGGGCGTATTTTTACGAGAAAATTCGTAGCGATTTGCTTTTTGTTATGGACGATAGTTGGGACGTGGGTGTAGTTGAAGATAAAGCAGATTTTGGCTGTTTAGTTTTAAACGGCGAAAAATTCCCTTTATCTACTAAAGATAGCGACAATAAAAACGCTTTAAAAAACTTATCTACAAGGCTTAAAAGTTTAGGATGGAAAGGTCTTGGCGGTTGGGTTTATGCAGGTGAATCAACTAATTATTTAGAAGGGAAAACGTTAGACGAATATTATATTAAAAGGCTACAAGATGCTAATTATTCTAATTTTTCTCTTTGGAAAGTGGATTGGGGCAAAAGGGACAATGATATAGAGTTTAGAAAAAATTTAACTAAACTTCAAAAAGAGTATGCTCCTAATTTGGTAATTGAGCATGCAATAACTGAAGAAATCGTGCCCGATACCGACTTATATAGGACTTACGACGTGCCTGCAATTGCATCTATTCCTATGACAATGGAAAAACTTTATAATATACTTAAAGTTTATAAAAAAGGGGAAGGGAAAGCGCTACTTAACTGTGAAGACGAAGTTTATATTGCATCTGCTGGTGGATTCGTTATGGGGGTTATGCGTCACCCATACGTCGGCAATTTCCCAAACGGCGAAAAGGATAGGTCTTTTCCTAAAATTCATAGGAATATTAAAAGTAAAATTTACGAAGTTATACGCGCGGTAAATTGGCACAAAATTGCCCCCGCTTATAGTGTAGATAGTCTAAATACTTATTTTAGCGATGAAATTTTAACGGATACTTGGCGTTTTAAAGACAAAACTTCAGAAATTGAAAATTGGTGGTTTAACAAGCCTGCTATTAGTGATTTTATTAGTGGCGGAATACTTAAGAAAAGTGCGGTGTCTACAATAGCAAGAAATACTAAACTTCCTAACTCAGAAAGTGATAAAAAGGGAAATAAACCTTTTATAATTGCATCGCTAAACCCAAGTGGCGCTTATTCTATTGCAACGCTTGGTAGGACTATAGATAGAAAATATTATATTCCTAAATGTAACGTTACGGCGTTTACTAATACTTCTAACGTAATTGGCGTATTCGGCGAATATAAAACTTTAACTTTAGATACTAGTTTAAAAGTAAAAAGGGTTTTAATGCAAGATTTAGCCTCTGATTTTGCTTATGATATAACTAGCAAGGTTAAAATTTTAGATGGCAAAGTTATAGTAGACGGCAAACTTATTAGTAGAATAGGTAAATCATCTCAACCAAAAGATGATACTTCGGAGCCTGGCGTTATTATAAAACTTAATTAAATAAAAAACTCCGTTTAGTTGTCCTAAACGGAGTTTTGTTTTAGTTATATAAATCGGCAACGGATTTTGCCGCTTGTTTTACCGCCTTTTTTAAACTTGCAGGCTCAATTACTTCAACTTTATTGCCAAACGATAAAATTTTGCCGACCAAAATATCGTCGATAGGTAAGTTGAACGTTGCTAAAATAGAGCCGTCTTTAACTTTAGAAACCTTGTCCACGCCAAGCCACTCTTCAACGTCGGCTTTCGCTAACTTGTTTACCTTTAAAGTAACCGTTTCAACGCTTAAAGTTTGATACCAAGTCGCTAAAGTTTCCTTTAAATTTTCAATTGAACGACGGGTAAAGGTCTTGCCCGTGTCGTTTGCCTTTTCAATTCTAGCAAGTTTAAACAGCCTAAATTCGTTTTTAAGTAAACAGTAGGCGTAAACGTACCATAAACCTTGCTTTAAAATAAGTACGTGCGGTTCAATTTCTCTTGTAGTGGACTCGCCAGACTTTGATAGGTAAGAAAGGTGTACGATTTTTTTATTTTCAATCGCGTCTTCAAAGAAGGTTACAGACTGCTTGTAACCTTCAACGTCACCCCAAGGACCGCCGTCAATGATAATATTGCCAAAGTTAAGCGTTTCGTTACCGTCGCCTTTTTTAGTAATTGCGGTAATTTTATCTAAAATTTTAGATAGCATTTGCGAGTTTACTTCGTTGTTCATTCCCGATAAAACGCCCGTTAAAAATTCGCTTTCTTCTTTGCTAAAGAAAGATGATGGTAGTTTATACGTTTCAGAAACGGAAAAACCGCCGTTTCTACCACGCACGTTATATATAGGAAGAATAATAGATAGTTCGTCAATATACCTATAAATAGTTCTTAGCGACACGTTAAGCCTATCGGCCAAATACTTTGCCGAAACTTTGTTTCTTGACAGTAAAATAAATAAAATTTCTATAAGCGCTTGTAGTTTCATAGTAATTTTATTTTAATATATATGACATCTATTGTCAATAATTATTTAAAATATTTGCAATTTCAGAATTTGCTATTTTTAAGTCTAACTCCTTTAAATACTTTAAATACCTTTCTTTGTTTTCTAAAAGTTTTATAATTCGATTTTTTAAAATTGTAGGGGTTAAGTCTTCTTGGTAGAGTACGTCGCAAATTTTTAGGCTTTTAAAGTAGTTGGCGTTTTCAATTTGGTCGCCCCTTGAAGAGCCCTTAGATAACGGTATAAAAAGGGTAGGGATTTTAAGATGCGCTAGTTCAAAAGCGGTGTTAGAGCCCGCGCGCGAAACTGCGATATCGCTTATAGCGTATATATAAGATAGGTCGGTAAACTCCGTTTCGAAGTAATTAGGCGCTTTAACGCCTGATAAATTCCCCTTGCCGACGACGTGAAAGACGAAAAACCTTTCCGTTAGATAGTTTAAACATTTTAAAACCGTTTCGTTAATAATTTTTGCGCCCGAAGAACCGCCAATTATTAGTAAAACGGGTTTTTTAGGTTTTATGCCGTAATAATTATAAGCAGAATTTTTATTTTGTTTAGTAAGTTCATTTCTAATAATTGCGCCTACGTATTTACCGTTTTTTATATTTTTTGCCGTTTTATCAAAGGTCGTTAAGGTAAAGTCGCTAAACTTTGACGCTATTTTGTTGGCAAGCCCGATAGACAAATCCGATTCGTGTATGATAACGGGAATTTTTAACCTTTTTGACGCAATCGTTACGGGTAGTCCCACAAATCCGCCTTTAGAAAATACAACGCTAGGATTTAACTCTTTTAAAATTTTTTCGCTTTCCTTTACCGATTTTATAAATTTAAAGGGTATTTGTAGGTTTTTAAAGGTAAAACTTCTATTAAATTTAGTAGGGTTAATTTCGTAGTATGGTATATTATGAGATTTTACGTAATCTTTTTCAATGCCACTTGAGCCTATATAATAAATTTTATCGAATTTAAGGTGCGGAATTATTGCAAAATGCGGAGCGGTGTGACCAATCGTACCGCCACCCGTTAAAACTATACTTTTCATATTATATAATATGTGTAAAAGTATTAAAATTTTAACGAAGAATATATTTTTAATTACTATTGTTTTACTGTATTAGATATGTTAAAATTAATTTGAGTAAAAACACAAAATTAACCGTCTAATAAATAAAGGGGATAATCTTAAAGGAGAAGTTATGAATAACGCCGACAAACAACTGTACAACTTATTTTATCATGGCGAAACTTTAGCCGTAAAAGAGATTGTTTTGCGTTTTAGAAAGGGGTTAACTTTATTCGTAAACGGCTACGTTAAAAATATTCACGACGCGGAAGATATCGTTTCCGACACCTTTGTAAAAGTGATTATCAAAAAGCCGAAAATTAAAGATGAAAACTACTTTAAAACCTATTTATATAAGGTTGCTAAAAATCTCGCTTTAGATTATTTAAAACAAAAGAAAAAAGAAGTAGTATTTTACGATAATTATATTTTTACAGAGGATAAAGATTTAGAAGAAAAGGTTGAAAATAAAAACTTAGTAAAGGCAATTTCAAAACTGAAAAAAGAGTATCGCTTAATTATTTATTTAAGGTATTATAACGATTTTTCTATAGAAGAAATTTCTAAAATAGTAAGTAGAAATAAAAAGTACGTATATAACGTTTTAAATAGGGCAAAGTCGGAACTTAAAGTACTATTAATGGAGGTAAAATATGAAAGATTTAGATAAGTTTACTTCTGAAATCGTAGAAAAAGTAAAAGTAAAAAAGAAAAAGAGAAAATTAACTAATATAGTTATTTCTTCACTTTCTGCTTGCCTTTTAGTGTTTTTAATACTTTATTCTAATATTATTCCTTTAAATTCCTTTAACTTTAATAGGTATATATACGAAAATTATTTAGGCGTGTACGCTAATAAAGAAGAAAACACCGTGTTTACCTTTACTAATAACTCTAACGCTATTTTAACTATAAATTCCGTACCGTATAGTTTATCGCCATTAAATAACACGAAAAAGGAATTTAATTTTAACGCAACTAAATTAACTACGGATAACGAAACTAATATTACCTTAACTAGTAACTCTAATGAAACTAATACTTATAATAAATTAGAAAATTTAGATAAATATTTAGACGAAACTAAAATAAACGTAGTATTTTACGAAGGCGGGGCGACGATAAGCGGTAATATTTACGGCGTAAACCTTTCAATTGACGTTAAGATTACAAAAAACTCTAAATTAGAGAGCGGAATATGGCAACACGTAAGTCGGTACGGTGTTGGCACTTTTCCTACTAATAGTTATATTATAGTAAAAGATAGTGGTGAGGCGTATTATATAGAGGGTGGACATACTTGTTACGAGTTCGTGTTCGTATCGGTATATAATACTGAATTTTGCATTTTATTGAATAGTAGTAATTTCCCTGCTACCATTGCGTCGCTTAATAGAATAAACGATGAAAACGGCGACGTAATTATTGAACTTGATTGGTATAATAATAATTTAGATTGGGGTGACGACTCTACTCCTAATGCTTATTTTAAACTTTTTGATAAAAACAAAGCGCTTAACTATACTGGTGGTAAATTTACGGCAAAGAACGTAGTTGCTATGAAAACGGTATCTAGTTTTGGGAAAAGCGACTATGAAGTGGCAAAATATCTTCCAATAGACTGGAAATTATTGCCGGAAGAAGGTCACGGAAAAAAACTGATTGATTGCACCGCTAATTTGAATTTAAATAAAGACGGAACTGTTGAATACTTGGCAAACTTCGGCTCTAAAAAAGAAAGTTTTAAGGGGGAATGGCTTACTACTGATAGGTATATAATAGTAATTTTAGAAGATTATTCTAGTTTTGGTAAAGTTTTTACTATATATAAAGACCGCGCTGATTATACTTTTGAAAATTATGCGGAATCTCGTATTAAAGTAGATTATATGTTCAAAACGGGCTACCACGATTTTTATTATTATTTCGCGAAGATGACTTACGACGTATATTGGGGCGATAAGTTTACTAGTAGCGTTGCATCGATTGAATTAGAGTTTGATAAAGAATACGTTTTAAACGGAAAATACAATAAAGGCTATTACGATAGAACCGAATACGAATTAGTTGATCTCCCTGAAAACGGTAAGACAAAACTTGTATTCCATAAAGACGGTACGGTAGATATTAAATACGAAAACAAAACGGTAACTTATAAATATACTTATACAAAATATAAAATTAATGCAAGTATTAAATTAGAAGGAAGAGACGCTTATTTATTAGTTTATATAAACTCGCCAGAGTATATTATAATATCTGAACTTATCGTTCAAGATGGCGTGATATACGCAGGGCGCATAGATGAAGATACGGGGAGAATTGGAAGTTACTATATGACTTTTGATTTGCTTGAATAAAATAGGACGTAAGTTTAAATTTTTGTCCTGTTTTAGCGTTGAAAATAACCTTTAAATTTTGTATAATTAAAGTATAAAATTGACAATGCGATAAAATAATGCAATAATGTAATTATGAAAGATTTTAGTGTAGCGGTACTTAAACTTGGGAATTTAAATATAGAAGTTCTTGATTTATATACTTTGTTTTTCCGTAAAGATTTATCACTTTTTAACCATACCCACTCATTTTACGAAATACATTTTATAATGGACGGATGGGTGGAACTTAACGTTGAAGGTAAATCTTTTAGGTTAGAGAAAAACGACGCGTTATTTTTACCTAAAAACTACGCGCATTTTAGCGATGGCAATTCTGACGACTTTCGTGTTTTGTCCATTTGTTTTGACCTTACCTATGCGGGTAACGGCGTTGAAAAACACACTAACGAATACGGTTACTTTTTAAAACTTTTTTCAAATTTACTAGTTACACGTTTTAAATTTACTAATTACGATAAAAGTTTACTATATAATATTATAGAAAACGTTAATAAGTTTACCGTTTATAGCGTTTATAAAATTAATACCGAAGCAACTAATTTGTTTTTAGAAGTATCTAAAACTTTAAACGGCATTGCAAATAGTGAAAATATAGAAGAAACGACGTCGATTTTCGGCGACCAAATTTCGCTTAGAAAAAACAGGGTAGACTACTATATTATAAACAATATAAACGACTGTAAAATTGAAGGATTAGCGGAATTTTTACACCTTTCCGTAAGGCAGACTTCTAGATTTTTGAAAAAGAGTTTTTTAAAGACGTTTAAAGAAATTTTAAAGGAAAAAAGGTTGCGCTATGCCGAACCGCTAATTTATGAAAATAAATATACTTTAAAGGAAATTTCAGTAAAAGCAGGCTTTAAAAGTTATAAAGATTTTTTAATTTCTTACGAAGAATATTACGGTAAGCCACCAAAAGTAAATTAAATAAAAAAAGAGTTTGCTAAAATTAGCAAACTCTTTTTAGTTTAAAATTTTGTCGTTATGTGGGTTTGGCGTTACGATAATTGTAGAATAATCGGTGTAAATAACCGAGCCAGGGCGCGATTTTGGCGGTTTTTTAACGAATTTTCTAAGCGTATAGTCAACTGCAATTTTGTCGCCGTTTTTCGCTTCCGACCTATAAGCGCAAATTTCCGCAGACGTCAAAATTACGCTATCGGGCAGGGGTTTATTTTCCGCTTTAATTATAACGAAAGAAGAGTGATAATCTTTAACGTGTAGCCAAGTATCGGTTCTAGACGCTTCGTCTAAAAGGGCTTCGTTTTGCAAGTTGTTTTTGCCTACTTTTACCGTAAAACCTTCAATATTATAAGTTAAACAGTTGGCGGTTGGGCTAATTTTTTTAGACTGCTTAGTTTTATAATTATCGGTGTTTTTTATAACGTTTTGAAGTTTTAGTTCACGCTCTATTTCTTCAAGTTCTAAAATGCTTTCCGAAGAATTAACGGTATATTCGATTAGTTTAGCGTATTCTAATTCGCTTTCCGTTTCCTTTAGTTGCTCGCTAGTTATTTCTAGCGATTTTTTAAGTTTATTATACTTTTTAAAGTACTTTTCGGCGTTAACTTTAGGGTATAAGTCTTTATCTAGCGGAATTTTAATTTTTTCGTAATTTTCGCTGTAATAGTTTTCAACTTCGGCAAAAGTTTGCCCCTTTTCAAGCCTATATAGGTTAGATATTATAAGTTCGCCGTAAAGCCTATATTTTTCGTAATTATTCGCCTCTGATAAACGGCTAGATAGAACGGCTAATTTCTTTTCTTCTTTCTTTTTAAAGTTGTAAATTTTAGAAATTAAAGTGTTTTTATAGCCTTGAAGTTTAGTAGCCGTTTCGCTTGCCGTATAAAAGATTTCTTCCGCTATTAAAAAGTCGTCGTAATACTCTCTTACCCCTTCTAAATGCTCGTAATTAAATGGTAAAACGTCGCAGTATTCGTCGCTTTTTATAATGACGGGGGAGAGTGGTTTTTCTAAAAACTCTCTCATAGTTTCATAGGCTAAAACTGCGCTATAGCCTTGTTTTTCACACTTTTTGTTTATTAAATAGGCAATTTCTTCCGCCGTTACAGGCGCAAAACCTAAAAAGTTATTCAGTATAAAATTAGAAGTTATTTGGTAGTTTACAGAAGATAAAATTTTAATCGAATTTTCCTTATTAAAAGGGTCGGTTTTATCTTGCGCTAGGGGGAATAAATACTTTGCGCCAGATAGCAGTATTCTACCTTTTTCGTAGTTTTGTGAAGAGTTTTTTAGCGCGCCTAAAAGTATTCCGTCCGACGTTAAAAACACGTTTGAGTACTTGCCCATTATCTCTACGTTAAGGGAATAATTTTTAAACTCTTTAAAATCGTTTTCGTTAGTAAAGTCTATAGTTAGAATTCTATCTACGTCGTTAATTTTGACCCCCGTTATAGTACCGCTAGTTAAATACTTTCTAAGTAGCATGCAAAAGTTGGGTGCGGTAAGCGGGGCTTTATAGTTTTGCGTGGTAAGAGAAACCCTAGCAAACTTTGCTTGGGTAGAGATAACTACGTTAAAAGCCTTTTTGTTGTATAACGTAAAAACTAGTTCGTCACTAGTTGGCTCTATTATTTTATTGACTTTTGCGCCCGTAAAAAGTTCGCTATATAAATTAGCGGTTCTTTTTAAAGTAAATAGGTCCTTTGGCACTTATCTTCGCTCCCTATGCTAAATTATACATATATTATATATTTTTATTATAATTTTGTAAATTAAAATTACAAAAGTATGTGTAAAACCTTTACTTTAATTCAAAAATTTGATAAAATACATTAAAATGTAAATGTTAAAGGAGACTTTTTTAATATGAAGTACACGTTTGAAGCCGGCAAGAAAAGCACGGTAAGAATTAAAATCACTCTCAACGCTAGCGAATGGGCTGAAGCGCAAACTGCAGCGTACAACAAAACTAAAGGTAGATTTTCTATCCCAGGTTTCAGAAAGGGCAAAGCGCCAAAACACATTATTGAACAAATGTATGGTCAAGGCGTATTCTTTGAAGAGGCAATCAACACCGCTTTCCCAAAATATTACAATGATATTTTAGACAAAGAACCAACTATCGAAGCCATTGATAGACCAGAACTTGAAATTGACAAACTTTCTGAAAAGGGCATTACTTTAATTGCAATCGTTCCTGTTAAACCAGAAGTAAAACTTGGCGAATATAAGGGTATAAAGTTTGATAAAATTGAGTATAATGTAACTGATAAAGATATCGACGCTGAACTTGACCGTTTAGTTAAGAGAAATTCTAGAGAAGTTGCAGTTACTGATAGACCCGCTCAAAAGGGCGATATCACTATTATCGACTATTCTGGTAGCGTAGACGGCGTTAAGTTCAACGGCGGTACTGCTGAAAAACAAACTTTAGAACTTGGCTCTGGTCAATTCATTCCTGGCTTTGAAGAACAAGTTGAAGGTATGAATATCGGCGACGAAAAGGATATTAACGTTAAATTCCCTGAAGAATATCACGCAGAAGAACTTAAAGGTAAAGACGCTGTATTTGCCGTTAAACTTCACGAAATTAAAGTTAAAGAATTCCCAGAAGTTAACGATGAATTCATTAAAGAAGCAGCAGGCTCTGAAAGCGTAGAAGCGTTCAAGGCTGAAACTAAAGCAAAACTTGAAGACGCTAACGCTAAAAAGGCTAAAAACGAAATTGAAGATAAAATTATTAAAACTATCGCTGAAAAGAGTGAAGTTGAAATTCCTGAATCATTAGTTGAAAGACAAATTGATAACTTCGTTCAAGATATGGAATACAGAATGATGTATCAAGGCTTAAAACTTGAAGATTACCTTAAGTACACTGGTCAATCTATGGAAGAGTACAGAAAGGGCTTTACTAAACAAGCGGAAGAACAAGTTAAAGTTCAACTTGTAATTGAACAAATTATTAAAGCGGAAGAAATTAAAGCAACTGAAGAAGAAATTGACGTTAAAATTAGCGAACAAGCAGTAGCAATGGGTAAAGACGCTGAAGAATTCAAAAAGACTTTAAACGAACGTCAAATTGCATACTTTGAAAACAACGTGTTAATTGACAAAGTATTCGCTTTCTTAACTGCAAACAATATTATTGACTAATAAGGAGTAATTATGGCTTTAATACCAATGGTCGTAGAACAAACGAATAAAGGCGAAAGGTCTTACGATATTTATTCACGTCTTTTAGAAGATAGAATAATTATGCTTTCAGGTGAAATTGACGATAATATGGCTAATATTATCGTTGCTCAACTTATCTACCTTGAAGGTAAAGACCCCGACAAAGACATTTGTTTATACATAAATAGCCCGGGCGGTTCAGTTACCGCAGGTCTTGCTATTTACGATACGATGAATTATATTAAGTGTGACGTTTCTACCATTTGTATAGGTATGGCTGCGTCAATGGGCGCGTTTATCTTATCAAGCGGTAAAAAGGGCAAGAGATTTTCTTTACCTAATAGCGAAATTATGATTCATCAACCACTTGGTGGGGCTCAAGGTCAAGCAAGCGATATTAAAATTCAAGCGGACCACATCTTAAAAATTAAAGATAAACTCAATAGAATTTTAGCGGAAAATACGGGCAAAGCGATTGAAGAAGTTGAAAGGGATACCGATAGGGACAATTATCTTTCAGCAGAAGATGCGCTTAGTTACGGTATTATTGATAAAATCTACAAAAACAGATAAGAAGGCGCAATTTAATATTTTGCCTTTGAGATAAAAAAAACAATGACGTCGCCTTTGGTGGCGTCATACTTCACTAAAACGATTTTTAAAGGAGCGTTATGGCAAATAATATAGAAAACAATATAGGCGGACTTGAATGCGCTTTTTGTGGTAAACCGAAAGAGCACGCCAAACGCTTGGTGGCAGGTCCTAACGGCTTATACATTTGTGACGAATGTTTAGAACTTTGCAATATGATTCTTGAAGAAGAATATAATGAAGAGGCTTTTGAAGAGGTAGAACTTAAAAAACCTATCGAAATTAAAAGCGAACTCGATAAGTATATCGTAGGTCAAGATTCGGCTAAAAAAGTTTTATCCGTTGCGGTGTATAACCACTATAAGAGAATTAACAACAAATCTAAAAATAAAGAAGACGATACGGAACTAGAAAAAAGTAATATATTACTTTTAGGTCCAACTGGCTCGGGTAAAACTTTACTTGCAAGAACGCTTGCAAAGATTTTAAACGTGCCTTTCGCCGTTGCCGATGCAACCACTTTAACAGAGGCGGGCTACGTTGGCGAAGACGTAGAGAATATTTTACTTAAACTTATCCAAAACGCCGATTACGACGTTGCTAGGGCGGAACGCGGTATCGTGTATATTGACGAAATTGACAAAATTGCAAGAAAGGGCGAGAATATGTCAATCACTCGTGACGTTTCGGGCGAGGGCGTACAACAAGCGCTACTTAAAATTATAGAGTCAACCGTTGCGTCAGTTCCACCACAAGGCGGAAGAAAACACCCTCAACAAGAACTTATCCATATTGACACCACTAATATTTTATTTATTTGTGGTGGCGCTTTCGTGGGGCTTGACAAAATTATTGAAAAGCGTAAAGACAGTTCTAGTTTAGGCTTTGGCGGTAGCGTATCTACTAAAGTTGAAGAGGGTGCAAAGGCGCTTAAAGACGTTCAACCGCAAGACTTAACTAAGTACGGTTTAATTCCTGAATTCGTTGGACGTGTGCCAATTACCGTTACTTTAGAGCCACTTACCGAAACCGCGCTTGTAAAGATTATGACAGAGCCTAAAAACGCCCTTGTCAAACAGTATAAACGCCTTATCGGTATGGACGATTGCGAACTTGAAGTTACTGAAGACGCCGTACTTGAAATTGCTAAAAAGGCAATAGCGTTAAAGACGGGCGCTAGGGGTCTAAGAACGATTTTTGAAAACATTATGCTCGACTGTATGTACGATATTCCGTCTAACGAAACTGCATCTAAAGTAATTATTGATAGCGAAGTCGTTAAAGGCAACAAAAAACCTGAAGTTATAAATAAAGAAATAGCATAAATTAAAAAAGACTAACGTAAATTTTTCGTTAGTCTTTTTGCTTGTATAAGTTTATTATTTGTTTTTTCTTCTTAACTGCATATTCGTAAGCAAGTTTTGTACCGCTAGTTGTTGAAAAATTAAAAATAGTATTTGGCTTTATTCGTTTTTTTTGTGTGGGAACGTAGTTCTCATTATAATAAAATATACAACAGATAGAATTATCTATAATCTCGTAATTTCTTTCAACGTATGATAATTTGCCAGCGTTTTCTAATTTTTGAGGGAAATACGTTTTTTCGTAAAATTGAAGTAAATAGTTTTCATAAGATTTATCAATATATTGATAACTCGACCGTACGTAAACCCTATTTATAAATGGGTATTTTTCTTTAAGTTTCGTTACAATTTCCCAAGATAAATCGATAAATGCGCTATTACTACCAAATAAAAAGGTAGTATACCCTTTATTTATTAATAGTTCAATAATTTCAGTTAACGATTTTGCTAGTTCTTCCGTTTTTTCAATAGTTCTATGCCCTAAAAAACATACTTTCATATTTAAAACTCAATTCGTGGAATTCCGTAAAATATTATAGCACGATATTTTAAATAAGTCAATATCGTGGAACTCCACGAGATAAATTATTTTATAATTCATATAATAATTTCGTGAAATTCCAATAAGGAATTCCACGAAGGTGAGTGTATGAATATCAATGACGCTATAATTAAAAGAATTGAAGAAATTTGTAAAGAAAAGAATATTAACGTATGTGAAGCATCTTTAAACGGTGGTAAATCGCCATCTGCAATTTATGATTTAATAAAAGGTAGAACTAAATGTTCTAAAGTGTCCACAATCAAGTCGTTTTGTCAAGGCGCGGGTATTACTTTATCAGAGTTTTTTGATAAAGACTATTTTAATGATTTTGAAGATTAAAAAAAGTTTCGGTTTTAACCGAAACTTTTATTTTTTATATTAAATTACGCTTTCCAAACGCCGTGTTTGTTGCAGAATTCGTAAGCACCAAGTACTTCTTCGCCGTCAAGTAAACTAAAAATAGCAACGGGCGCGTCGGTATAGTTAAGATTTTTAACCTTAAAGCCTTCGCTAGTTTCTAAAACAATCCATTTAATATAATGGTCTTCTTGCATTGGGTGAGTAACCGAGCCTACCGATACTTTTACAAGTAAATCGTTAACTTCAATAACGGGAAGGTGTTTTTCTTGAGCCGCGTCAACGGTGTTTGGCGCAATTTCTTTCATTTTTTCGCCACAGCACATAACTGGAACGCCGTTATTTTCTAAATAAGTAATAATGTTGCCACAATGTGAGCATTGATATAATTTCATAATATTTCTCCTTTATATTTAAATTTTTAATTCAAAATCGCTTTTGGGGTGTTTGCAAAGCGGACATACCCAGTCTGAAGGTAATTCGTCAAACGGAACTTTTTCTTTACTTTCGTCATATTCGTATCCGCAAATAGAGCAAACGTAAACTTTAGCCTTTTTAACTTCTTCCGCCTTTTTAGTTTGTTTAAATTCCGACTTAGACGCACCGCAAAGAGGGCAGGTCCAGTCTTCATTTAAACTGTCAAAAGGAACTTTTTCCTTACCGTCTTCATATTCGTAACCACAAAGTTGACAAGTGTAAACGTTTCCGTTATTTTCCACCTTTGGTTGAGGCTTTGGTTTAATATTTTTAAAGTAATAAGCGTAGGTTGCAGACGGTACGTCTGATAAAATTTTGGCTTCAGTGACGCTTGCAATAATTAAAGTATGCGTGCCAAGGTCTAAGGTCGTATCAACTGCGCAAGAAATAAAGGCGTTTGCCATATCGCTACCGATATATTTTAAACCGTTTGAAGATGTTGGGGCAACGTAGCCGTCAAACTTGTCAACGTCTTTCCCGCTTTGAAAACCAAATCTTTTAAAGATATCAAAATTTGCCTTTTCAGAAAGAATTGAAATGTTAAACGCTTTGCTTTCAAGTATCATACCTAAAGTGTAGTTGTTTTTGTTTACCGCAATAGATATTTTATACGGCTCGCTAGTAACTTGGATTGCGGTGTTTATAATGCAACCGCTATCTTTAAAAGTTTTTGCTGTAAGCACGAATAAACCGTATGAAAATTTTTGGGTAGATTTACTATCGATTAAATTTTCCATAATTATCTCCTTAGATAAATTGTATCACATATTTTATGTAAATTTTGTTGTTTTTGCAACAAAAATAGTACAAATTTTAAATTTCTTTAAACATTTCTATTTTGCTTTTTTTAAGCACGAAGTTTATTATTTTAGGTGCTAGGCGTGGGAAAAACTTATATAAAAAGTTCATCATATGCGCATCAAAGCCTATAATAATTCTCTTTTTATTTTTAATGGATTTTTTAATAATTTTTTTAGCGACTTTTTCGCTATTTGATGAAATTTTATCAATTAGTTTAAGTTCCTTTTCGCTTGCAGTTTGGTTGCGCATAATATCCGTTTTTGTAAAGCCGGGCATAACCGTTACGACGGTTGCGTCCTTTTCTTCAAAAGATAGACAAGTTGAAAACCTTTCAGACGCTACTTTACTAACCGAGTATGCGCTTACGTTAGAAAACGGGCATAGGGCGGAAGAACTTGTAATATTTATCATTAAACCTTTATTTTTTCTAATATTTGGCAAAATATATTTAGCCGAATAAATTATAGAATTAAAGTTGACGGATAGGGCGTTAAAGACTTCTTCTTCGCCACCATTACTAAATGGCAAAAACTTAGGTAAATAGCCCGCAGAGTTAATAATTGCATAGACTTCAATGCCGTTATTAATAACGTAGTTATTAAGGTATTGCCAATCGCTTTTTTTAGAAACGTCTAACGCTAGGGGTGTAAAACGGTCTAAAAAATTAGTAAACACACCTTTAATTTTGCTTTCGGTTTTGCTAATGCCTATAATTTTAACGGTGTAATTATCAAGTAAATATTTGCATATTTCATAGCCTATTCCCGACGATGCGCCCGTTACTATTATAGTCTTATCGTTTAAGTTTTTCTTTTTCATAGTAATATTGTAGCATACTTATATAAAAAATGCTTGATAATTTATAAAAAATATATTAAAATAATTAAACTAATATGTTAAGGACGTGATTAAATGGATAATCTTGAAATAAAAAATGAAAACGCCGTAGTTTCTACTAGCGATAACACCGTTTACGGAATACCCGCAATCGCCCTTCGCGGAAAAGTGATATTTCCAAACGTTATAACTGCTGTAGACGTTGGCAGAATTAAATCTTTAAACGCGGTACACGCCGCGCTTAACTCTAACAAACTTATATTTGCCGTTTCACAAAAAGTTGTTGAAGTAGACGAGCCTACGGTTAACGACTTATTTGAAGTGGGCACGGTATGTAAAGTTGGCAACTTAACTAAAATAGGTAACGATACCTTCAAACTTACCCTTGAAGGTCTTTACCGTGCGAAAATTTCTAAAAGCCAAGAGGGTGGCGAGTTTTTCGTGTTCAACGTAGATAAACTTGAAACTGTTATAGGCGATGCCGTTAAAGAAGAGGCGTATTTTAGGGCGGTTAAAGAAAGTTATAAAGAGGCGATTGAACTTTTACCAAGGGTTAGCCGTGAAGGTTTAAACTCGGTATTTAAACATCAAGACCCTGAAAGATTTGTAAACGGCGCTTGTTTCGTACTTCCTTTTAAGGAAGTAAAAAAGCAAAAAATCTTAGAAATAGACCCGCTTTTAGATAGACTTTACGCCTTTTCTGAACTTCTTGCCGAAGAGATTGAAATTATCAAAATTGAAAGAACTATTGCCGAAAAGGTAAAGGCAAATATTGACAAAAATCAAAAGGAATTTTATCTTCGTGAGCAACTTAAAGCAATACACGAAGAACTTGGTGATGACGTTAACGAAATAGACAACTTGCGTGAAAAAATCATTAATAAAAAAATGAGTAAAGAGCAAGAAGAAAAGGTTTTATCCGAACTTAAAAGAATGTCTAAAATGGTACCGTCTTCTCCAGACTACACCGTACTTCGCTCGTATATCGATTGGGTTTTAGATCTTCCGTTTAACGAAGAGAGCGAAGATACCGACAAGATTAAAGACGTTAGAAAGATTTTAGAAAGCGACCATTTCGGTTTAGAAAAGGTAAAAGAAAGAATTATTGAATACCTTTCCGTTTTAAAACTTACAAAATCGTTAAAAGGCCCTATTTTATGTTTAGTAGGCCCACCGGGTGTTGGTAAAACTTCCGTTGCAAAATCGGTTGCTAGGGCGCTTAATAGAAAACTTGTTAGAATGAGCCTTGGCGGTGTTAAAGACGAGGCGGAAATTAGAGGTCACCGTAAAACTTATATCGGCGCAATGCCGGGTAGAATTATTTTCGGTATGAAAGAGGCGGGCGTTATTAACCCTGTGTTCTTACTTGACGAAATTGATAAACTCTCTTGCGATTTAAGGGGCGACCCTGCAAGCGCGCTCCTTGAAGTTTTAGACCCAGAGCAAAACCCAACCTTTAGGGATAGATATCTTGAAATTCCTTACGATTTATCTAAGGTTATGTTTATAACTACCGCAAATAGCGTTGATACTATTCCAGCCCCACTTCTTGATAGAATGGAAGTTATAGACATTGCGGGATATACTGAAGAAGAAAAAATTCAAATTGCAAAAAGGTATTTAGTGCCAAAGGCAATCGAGGCAAACGGCTTAACGGCAAATAGCGTTAAATTTTTAGATACGGGTATTCGTGAAATTATCAACGGATACACGGGCGAAGCGGGCGTTAGAAAGTTAGAGCAACAAGTCAACGCGGTAGTTAGAAAAATTGCCACAAAAGTTGCCGAAGAGGGCGATAACGGTAAAAAGACTATTGATAAAAAGGCGGTTGCAACGTATCTTGGCGCAAGTAGATACTCTAAAGACGAAACTTTGGAAAGCAATCAAGTGGGTTCTGCAACAGGTCTTGCTTGGACGAGCATTGGTGGCGTTGCGTTAACTATTGAAGTTGCAATTATGAAGGGAAAGGGCAATTTAGTTTTAACGGGTAAACTTGGCGACGTTATGCAAGAAAGCGCTAAAACTGCAATAAGTTATATACGCGCAAACGCCGAATCTTACGGCATTGACAGTACCGTGTTTGAAAGTAACGACGTGCATATTCACGTTCCCGAAGGCGCAACCCCTAAAGACGGACCTAGCGCGGGCATTACTATTGCAACTGCGTTGCTTTCAGCATTTACGGGGAAAAAGGTTAGAAGAAATATCGCTATGACGGGCGAAATTACCCTTCGCGGTAACGTTCTTCCTATAGGTGGACTTAAAGAAAAATCACTTGCGGGCTTTAGGCTTGGGGTTAGAAAAATTATTATTCCAAAGAGAAATTTAAAAGATTTAGAAGAAATTCCTACGGAAATCTCTTCAAAATTAGAATTCATTGCCGTTGAAAACGTAAAAGAAGTATTCGACGTTGCAATTGAAAAATAAAGGTTAGTATGATTATTAAAAATGCAAAATTTATAACTTCGGCAGTAGACAAAAAGGGCTTTATCGTTCCCGAAAAGCCCCTAATTGCCATTTGCGGAAAATCAAACGTAGGTAAAAGTTCGCTAATTAACGCCCTTGCAAATAGAAAGGGTTTAGCAAGAACTTCGGTTACGCCGGGTAGAACTAGGCTTGTAAACTACTTTGATTTCGGCGAATTTGTGCTTGCCGATTTACCGGGCTACGGCTTTGCTAAAGTATCGCAAAGTGAAAAGGCTAAATGGGGTAAAATGCTTGAAGATTTTTTCTCTTCTAAAGCAATAATAACCCACGTGTTTTCGCTTGTTGATATCCGCCACGACCCGACTAGCGACGATGAAAATATGATAAACTATCTTCACCACTACGCAATTCCTTTTACCGTTATTGCCACAAAGGCGGACAAAATTGGCAAAACTAGAATTTACGATAGGGTAAAGTCCATTGGTAATTATTTGGCTATTGGTGAAAAAAGCGTTATGGCGGTTTCTTCCGAAAGCGGTTACGGCAAAGATAAAATACTACAAAAACTTGACGATATTTTATCGATTTACAACGATAGTTTTTATAACGAGCCAGAAGTTGAAAAAGATGAAGAAACAGAAAACTAAAATAAAAAAGTTCCGAAAATTCGGAACTTTTTTATTTTGTAAAAATTATTGTATCATGTGTTTTGGATTGAGAATTTCATCAATTTGTTCTTCCGTTAAAATATTGTGTTTTAATACTACTTCTTTTACGGAAAGGTTGGTTTTTAACGCCTCTTTTGCTATTTCCGCCGATTTTTTGTAACCGATATAAGGGCAAAGCGCAGTAACTATTCCTATACTGCTATTAAGTAGTTCTTTGCATCTAGTTTTGTTGGCTTGAATACCTGAAATACAGTTATCTATTAAGGTTTTTACGGCATTAGTTAAACAAGTTAAAGATTCAAATATTTTATAAAAAATTATAGGCTCGAAAGCGTTTAATTCAAGTTGACCAGCCTCGGCAGCCATACTTATAGTCACGTCGTTGCCGATAACGGCAAACGCTACTTGAGAAACTACTTCAGGTATAACGGGGTTTACCTTTCCCGGCATTATAGACGAGCCGTTTTGCATTGCCGGAAGAATAATCTCGGAAATACCCGTTTTAGGACCGCTTGCCATAAGCCTTAAGTCGTTGCACATTTTAGAAAGTGTAACCGCGCAAGTTTTAAGCGCGCCCGATACGAATACGAAAGAGTCTAAATTTTGAGTACTGTCAATTAAGTCGTCGGCTTTTTTAAGTTCGTAATTAGTTATCGTCGCCAATTCTTTTACTATGTTAATTAAATAGTCTTTATTAGTATTTATAGACGTGCCGATTGCCGTTCCGCCTATATTTACCGTGTGCATTTCATTTAATGCTTGAGTTATTAACCTAGAGCATCTTTTTATAGCGGAAGAGTATGCGGAAAACTCTTGGCCTAATTTGATAGGCACGGCGTCTTCTAATTGAGTTCTGCCCATTTTAATAATATCGTCAAACTCAACGGCTTTTGCATCGAGATTTTCTATAAGTCTATCAAGTTCTTTAAGTAGTGCAAAGGATAGGTCTAAAATAGTTAATTTGCCTGCAGTTGGAACGACGTCGTTAGTTGATTGGGATTTATTAACGTGGTCGTTAGGGTGGCAAATATATTCGCCTAATTTTCCGCCTAAAATTTCGGTTGCGCGGTTTGCAATAACTTCGTTAACGTTCATATTAACGGTTGTGCCTGCGCCCCCTTGAATAGCGTCTGAAATAAATTCGCTATCAAATTTGCCGTTTAAAATTTCATCGCAAGCGTTTATAATTGCATCTTTAATATCGCTATCTAAATTATTTGCCATATTATTTGATATAGCGGCGGCTTTTTTTATTTTTACGATATTATATATAAAATTTTTATTCATAAGATTACCGCTAATATTAAAATTATTAGCGCCTCTTAAACTTTGAACGCCGTAATACGCGTTACTAGGAATTTCTAAAGTTCCGATTGAATCACTTTCAAGTCTAAACAAAATATTTATCTCCTTACCTTTGATGGCTAAATTATATCACAGTATTTTAAAAAAGCACGAAAATAAATAATAAATCAAAATTTATAATTAAAATGAAAAATAATTTGAAAATATTTTAATATTTGTTAAATTTATTATGATTTTATTTTATAAAAATTAAATTTAAAGAAATAAAAAAGTTCCAAAATTTTGGAACTTTTTCGTTTATTCAATAATAGTATATTCAAAGTTTTCAAAGTGAAGTTTAGTGTTTACGTCAACGCCAAGAGGAAGTAGATATAGGGCGATAAAAATATCACTTTCTTCGCCTTTATCAATTTCGCGCAAGGTTGCGTATTCTCCGTCAATTTTAAGTACGTAATAATCTTTTTCAAACATAGTTATTTCCTTTCTGGCGGGAGAGGAAAATCGCCGTATACTTTAAGCCTACAAGTTTTAAGTGATGCGGAACTTTCCTTTGACGGCAAGGTTTTGTTTCTATAGTCGAAAGCCAAAGTAAACTCGTCAATTTCTTCCTTTAATTTAGTTAAACTATCCCTTTCTTTTTGGGTAATAGTTTCTAAAAACTGCTTAGAGTATTTGCCCGCTTTACTGCTGTTTTCAACAAGTCTTATAAAGTGTGGGTAGCAAAAGCCTTTAACTGCGTTAAAATTTTGTTCCCTAAACTTAGTATCATCGTGATAAAGGGCGGGTACGGTTTTAAAATACCTTTCCATATGGAACTCTATTTTATCGCAAATAATGCAAGTTTCGGTATTATCTTTTAACTTTTGCGTTAATTTTTTGGCTTTTTTATCATCGTCGATAATTTTAGTTAAATCGATAATTCTATTTAGCCTAGTACTCATTTGAAGGGCGAGCCCAAGTTTGTTTCTACCTGCGTAAAGTAGGTCGTAATGGCTAGCGCAAAAACCTAGTTTGTTAACTTTTGCGCGCTCAGCGTCTTCCATAACCGCCTCTGATAAATATTGGTCGGCAAGGTCTCTTTCTACGATTTGTTTAATTTTACACATAGGGCACTCGCACTCGCTATTAAAGTAGCGCCATATGTACATTGTTGAAATATTGTATCCCATAGTATAACTAGTATAGCACAATCTTTAACTTTTGTATAGTAAAAAATATAAATTGACTTTTATACTATAAAATAGTATACTATTATGTAAAGGTGTTTTATGAAAGGTGATACTTCTTTAAAATTAAATAGAATTTTAGGTAAAAGAACTTTTTCTTATTATTTACTAATAGTTTTAGGCGTTTTGCAGTCGGTTTTATCGGTGGGGCTTGCCCTTGCTATTAAAACGCTTGTCAACGCGTACGAAGTAGGCGGAGACGTGGACAAAGTTATAAATTCTTCTATTTTGCTTTTTGCTATCGTTTTAACTTCCTTTTTAGTTGGCGTGTTAAGTAAAATTATATCGGCAAAATACACCGCTAAAATAGAATGCAAGTTGAAAAGTAAAGTCTTTGAAAGTTTTGTCGGCGGAAGTTATAGTGATATTTCTTCAAATAGCGCGGGCGAAGTTATTTCTAAGTTTTCAGTAGACGCGTCAAGGGTTAGTAACGTTTACGCTAATTTGCCGTATAGCGTGATTGCAACCGCGTCGCATATCGTTGCAATTTTAATTACGTTGTTCATTTTACAGCCTACTTTTACCTTAATAGTGGTAGTTTTAGGAATAATCGCCTTACTTATTACCTTTTTAGTTAGAAAGGTTTTAGTTAAATTCTATAAAAGGGTAAGAAGTAAAGATAGTGAAATTTCTTCGTTTATCGGCGAAACTACTAAAAACGCGTTAGTCGTTAAAGCGTTCGGGGCAGAAGATCATATATCTTTAGCCTTTAACGCTAAAACTTTGTCGTATAAAACGGCAAGGCTTAAACACGCTTACTTGGGCGCGTTATTAACTTCTATTACTGCGCTTGCTTTTACCTTGTTTTACGCGTTTAGCGTGCTTTACGGCGTAAACGGAATGCTTAGCGGTGTGGAAAATATTAACTTTGGCGTAATAATTGCCGTTTTACAGTTAATTACTCAAATAAAAACGCCAATAAATAATATTTCGGCGTATATTACCGTGTATACGGAAATGAAAGTTTCGGCAAATAGATTATTTACTTTAATTTACAGTAAAGATGAGAAAACGGTAGTTGACGGAGAATTTGAAGGCGTTGAAGTTAATAGCGCTTGCTATTCTTACGGCGAAAAGGAAATATTATCTAACTGCAATTTAACGATAAATAAAGGGGATAAAATTTTAATTAAAGGACAATCGGGCGAGGGCAAAAGTACCCTTTTAAAACTTTTAATGGGTATTTATACTCCGTCTAGCGGTGAAGTTAAAGTTAAAATAAACGGAAAGGGTTATTTGCCTACAAACTTAAAAGATATTTTCTCATTCGTACCGCAAGACAATATGCTATTTTTAGGTAGCGTAAAAGAAAATATCACTTTTAATAAAAATTATTTAGATGAAAAGATTTTAAAGGTTTTAGACCTTGCGTCAATTGATTTTATTGACAAAACTAGCGATGGCCTTAATAAAAACATAGGCGAAAACGGGCTTAATTTATCCGTTGGTCAAGGTCAAAGAATTGCGCTTGCTAGGGGGCTTATTTCTAATAATCCCGTACTTATTTTAGACGAGGCGACTTCTTCGCTTGACGAAAACACGGAAGAGAAAGTTTTAGAAAATATCGCGTCGCTAAAAGATTTAACGGTAGTTTTCGTTTCGCATAAATTAGCGTTTGAAAAGTACGCTAATAAAGTTTACAATCTTAGCGGTGGTTGTTTATCGCTTGTTACTGCTGATAATAGCAAAGACGATAACGCCTAAATTTGTGCCTAATATAAGGCCTATAATAATTCCTAAAAACATATTCATAACCTAATTATTAACAAAAAGCGGGTTTTGTATACAATATTTTGCCCTTCTTCGTATACTGAAAAGAGGCTAAATTATGTCTGAACCGTTAATTTGTAAAGTCAATTTATCTAAACTATTATCCAACGCGACTAGCGTTAAAAAACTATTAAATAAAAAGGTAAAATTTTGCGCGGTGGTAAAGTCCGACGCGTACGGCCACGGTATTGTAGAAGTGTCTTCCGCTTTGTATAGTATATGCGATTACTTTGCAGTTTCGTTAGCGAGCGAGTGTCTTACGTTAAGAAGGGCGGGGATTGATAAACCCGTGTTGCTACTTTCGCCCGTTACCGATAATACGGTAGAAAAACTAATTTTAAACGATATTACGCTATCCGTTAGTACGATAAGGGAAATAATTTTAATAGCAAAAACTTCAAAACGGCTAAACAGAAGGGTAAAAATTCATCTTGCTATAAATACGGGAATGAATAGGCTGGGGTTTAGTTGCGAAAAAGAAGTTGAAAAAGCGGTTAACTTTATTAAAAAGTTTTCTCTACTTAGTCTTGACGGCGCGTATTCGCATTTTAACTGTGTAGAAGATAGGGTTTTAACTAATAACGCGTATAATAAGTTTTTAAAATTAACTAAAATAGTTAAACGACTAAATAATAGGGCAATACTACATATATCGGCAAGCGGTGGATTGCTTTTAGATAAAAAATATCAATTATCTATGGTTAGAGTAGGCTTGCTTTTATACGGATACTTGCCTATAAAAAGCCAAAAAATTAGCGTAGAGCCTATAATGAAAGTTTACGCTAAAAATCTATTAAACCGAAGTGGAGTTAAAGGAAAGAATATTGCCTATGGCAATAGTTTATCTAGTATCGACGATATTTCAGTTGTTCGTTTAGGCTATGCGGACGGATTTTTTAGGAGCAATAAAGAGCCTTTTTTAGCAAATTTATGTATGGAATTATCGGCGGTTAAACTAACTAAAAATAATTACGTTTTAGTTATGGATAACGCCGAAGAGTATAGCAAAAAATTAAAGACAATCCCTTACGAAATTTTAGTTTCGGTTTCAAAAAGGGCAAATAAAGAATATTTTTATTAGTATGAGAATAATTAGCGGAAAGCACAAGGGTAAAAAATTAAAGAGTTTTGACGGTTTTGACGTAAGGCCTACTTCCGATCGGGCGAGAGAGGCGCTTTTTAGTATGCTCTCATTCGATATTATCGGTTGTGACTTTTTAGACCTATGTTCAGGTACAGGCGCAATGGGACTTGAGGCGGTATCTCGCGGGGCGAACTCGGTAACGTTTGTAGACAACTCGCAAGAGAGTATTAAAATATGCGATTTTAACCTAAAGTCTATAAAAGAAAAGGGAGAAATAGTTAAAAGCGACGCGCTTAATTTTTTAAAAACTACTACTAAAAAATTTGATGTTATATTTTTCGATCCACCTTATGCGTTTAGCGATATTGAAAATATTTTAAAGGCGGTAAAGGATAGAAACTTATTAAAAGAAAACGGCAAGTTTATTTACGAGCATAAGAGCGATAGCCCGTCTAAAGAAATAGACGGCTTTAGTTTATACAATACTAAAAAGTACGGAATAGCGATATTTGATTTTTATAAATTTAGGAGTGAATTATGAATAAAGCGGTGTTTGCGGGCACGTTTGACCCGATAACTATAGGACACGAAAAAGTTATAGAAACGGCAAGTAAAATGTTTGATGTTTTATACGTTTCGCTTGGCGTTAACCCTGAAAAACATCCTATATTTTCTACGGAAATTCGCCTTGAAATGATGAAAAAGGTCTGCGAAAAATATAAAAACGTAGAAGTTGTATATCACGAAGGTATGCTAGTTGATTTAATGAAAGAAAAGGGTATAATCTACACTGTTAGGGGTGTTAGAAACGATAGCGATTACGCTTACGAAAACAAAATGCATTTCGTGAATAAAAGTTTATATCCAAATATCGTTACGCTATTTATTCCCTGCGATAAAGATCTTGCTTTAGTTAGTTCAACCGCAGTTAGAAACGCCGTTAAAAACGGCGAAGACTTATCTAAATATTTATCTAAAGAAGTTATTGAAATTATAAGAAAAAACGGCATAAAATAGAGCAAATTATAAAGGATATAACCGTTTGTAATAATTTTCCTAAAATAAATACTAGCGGTTTAACTTCCGCTTTTTGTAAATAGATTAAAGATTGCATTATAATAGAAATTCCGCCAAAGGAAATAAGGGCGCAAGAAAGTGGTACGGTAAGATATAAATTTTCTAGTTGAGATAGTCTTTTTATGCCGTTAGTCGCCTCGATTATACCTATCGTAAAAGAGTGAGAAGTTTCTTTACTTCCGCCTAAAAATTTAAATAAGAATTCAAATATTTTTTCTATTGGCGTCAATATTTTAGTGTCTACTAAAATTTCAGAAAAGACGTAAAACACGCTTATAAATCCGCCTACGATAATAGACGATATTACGGCGTTATAAATAGAGTTGTATAAGACGTTACCTTGCTCTTTATTTTTAAAGTGTGCGGTAGTTTTTATGTTTTCATCATTGCCGTAATTTCTAAATATAGTGCCGACAAGTATTGCAGATACTATATGCGAAATATATATAATAGCGCCTATAATTTTATTGTTAAACATGCCAATACCAACCGCGCCTATGATAAAAAGCGGTCCGGAAGTCGATGCAAGTAAGCCTATTTTAGTCGATTCGCTCTTAGATATTAAATCATTAGACTTAAGGTCGTAAACAATTCTACTTCCAACGGGATAGCCCGATAAAACGCTCATTAAAAAGGTGTAGGCGGAAATGCCGTTACACTTAAAGAGAGGATAGGTTAGTTTAGTTGCCTTATTTGATATTCCGTTAAAAACGCCCGTTGCGGTGAGTAATTGCGTTAAAAAGAAAAATGGTAGTAGTGACGGAAGAACGGTAAGTCCCCACAGTTTTATTCCTTGCATCGTAGAGTTTACGTATTTATCGGGGAAAATTACTAGCATTAGCATAAAATATGCTAAAATGATTAAGACTACAAGTTTTTTTAGTCTAGTTTTTAATTTTAAATTGTTTATTTTCATAGTAAAATATAGTAGAAAAAGGGAAATATTATGTATACACTTTTTGATATTGAAGAAAATAAAGATAATAAAAAAGCACCGCTTGCCGAAAGGATGCGCCCGGAAAGTATTAGGGGTTTTTTAGGACAAGCCGAAATAGCCTCGGACGGCAGTCTACTTCGTAGAGCGATAATGTTAGATAGGTTAGGTAGTTGCATTTTTTGGGGTCCTCCGGGCACGGGTAAAACTACTCTTGCTAGAATTATTGCAAACTCTACTAGCGGTAATTTTATTCAATTAAACGCGGTAACTAGTGGCGTTGCAGACGTTAAAAAGGCGGTTGAAGAGGCATCTTTTAACTTTAAAGCAAAGGGCAAAAAGACCTATTTGCTTTTAGACGAATGCCACCGTTTTAATAAGACGCAACAAGATAGTTTGCTACCGTCTATTGAAGATGGCACTATAATTTTTATAGGCTCTACAACGGAAAATCCTTACGTTGCAATGACGCCCGCTATAGTTTCTAGGTGTAGAATTTTCGAGTTTAAAAGTTTAACGCAAGAAACTATTGAAAACGCCTTAAAAAAGGCGATAACCGATACGAAAAAAGGGTTAGGCGAACTAAACGCGGTTGTCGAAGAAGATGCAATAAAACACATTGCAAATATCTCCGCAGGCGATTTAAGAACGGCTTACAACGCCCTTGAACTTGCCGTTTTAACTACGCCTATATCTTCCGACGGCGTTTTAAGAATAACGTTAAAAGACGCCGAACAGTCCATTCAAAAAAAGGCTTTAAGCGTTGATGAAAATCAATATTATCACATTTTATCGGCATTTTGTAAGAGTTTAAGGGGTAGCGATAGCAACGCCGCTATGTATTATAGCCAAAGGCTTATAAAGGCTGGTTGCGACCCGCTTATAATCGCTAGAAGGCTTATAGTTCACTCGGCGGAAGACGTTGGCCTTGCAGACCCTAACGCGTTAGTCGTAGCGACAAGCGCTTTGACCGCCCTTCAAAATATCGGCGTACCCGAGGGGTTAATACCTTTATCGGAAGCGATTATTTACGTTTGCGAAGCGCCTAAATCTAACAGCGTAGTAGTTGCGCTAGGGGAGGCGTCGTCCGATGCCGAAAATATTAAAGACGATGAAATTCCCGCGCATTTAATAAATCCCGTATATTTAAGTAAAGAAGATAAACTTAAAAGCGCGGAATACAAATATCCGCATAGTTACGGTGGTTGGGTAGAGCAACAATATCTACCTAATAAACTTAAAGGTAAAACATACTATAAACCGACCGATAACGGCTTTGAAAAGACGGTAAAAGAAATAAGAAAAAATAAAATGGGCAAATAATTCATATACAACTTGACTATATTAAGTATATATGTTAAAATAATTAAAGTATATAAAGTTAAAGGCGTAAATTTCTAAAAATTGTTACCTGAAGTGTAAAAACGCTGTTTTAATAATTGTTAGAGGTAAAAAATGGAAGAAAAAGTAGAATTAGAAAAAACCTTGAATTTTGCCGATATCGTAAACGTTATTAGGGCAAGATTTATATGGATAGTTCTTATTGTAGCCGTTTGCGTAGCGGTGGGTTTCGTGTATATTTCGTTATTTCAAAAAACGACCTATACTGCGTCTAGTTCAGTTTGCGTTCAAGCAAAAGACTATATTTATACCGATAGCGACGGTAAGGAAACGACTACTAACGTTGCAGAGCATACTAAGTATCAATATTCTGCGCTTATCGCTCCTGAATATGAAAAGGTTTTAAAAAGCAACGATATAGCAAGCGCTATCAAAAGCCAAGGCATTGATTTAAACGTTTCGGGCTTGTCGTTTAAGTTTACGGAAAATTCCGCATTCTTTGAAGTATCTTATACTTACAAGGCGCACGGCGGTGACCAAACTATAATTAAACGCCAAATTTCAAACGCTTTAAACGAATATATTAAAAAGAGTATTGAACTTATCGACGAAGAGGGTAGCGTTTATCCTGAATACCTTAAAAACAAACTTATCAACTACTCTTTAGCATCTGAAAATAACGTTTCGGTTAATAGCGGAACTACTAAAACTTTATTTCTTGCAATTTTAATAGGTATCGTTTTATCCGCGGTACTCGTAATTGTTTTATACTTTACCGACAACACTATTAAAGGTAAAGAAGACGTTGAATACCTTACGGGTATCGGCAACTTAGCGGTAATTGATTTATACGCTAACCAAATCGTCACTGAAAAAGCAAATTTAGAAAAGGCAGTTGAAGTAGGAGGGGATAACTAATGTTTGGAAAGAGAAAAAATAAAGAAAAACTTAGCAACAACACTCCTAAAATAATAGTAGGTCAAAAGACGGGTGAAAGTGAAAGTTACTATAGGCTTAAAGATAATATTTTATATTATTCTGACAGCGGTAAGAACAAAGTTTTCCAAATAGAAAGCGCAATTTCGGGCGAGGGTAAATCAACGGTTATTATAAACCTTGCGGTTGCCCTTGCTAATAGCGGTAAAAAGGTCGCTTTATTAGACCTTGACTTTAGAAGACCTCAAATCCACCGTTCTTTTGAAATAGTTAACGTAAACGGCATTGCCGAATATATGCTTAACGAATGCACTAAAGAAGAACTTATTAAGCACACTACTTACGGTGTCGACGTTATTAACCGTGGTAAAGCGACTCAAAACGCATCAATTATCTTTACGTCTGATAAATTTAAAGAACTTATTGACGATTTAAGGGAAGAGTACGACGTGGTGCTTTTCGACTGTCCGCCCGTATTAATGGTTTCCGACTATATTCACATTTCTAAATTGTCAGACGCGGTAATTTACGTAGTTTGCGCAGGGGTTACTCTTCGCAATCACTTAAAAGAAGCGATTGAACTTTTAAAGCGTAACAACGTTAAAATTTTAGGTACTGTACTTACTTATAAAAACCTTAGAAAAGTTAGTTCTAGATACGGTAAGTATTATGGAAATAGATACTACCGTAGCGTAAAAGACAATTATATGGACTTATAATATGATAGATATACATTCTCACATTTTACCAAACGTTGATGATGGGAGTGATAGTTTAAAGACTTCTCTTGCTCTTGTAATTGACGAAATTAAAAACGACGTAGACAAAATCATTTTAACTCCACACAATAAAAGCGGTCGTTACGATATGCCTAAAGAAGAATTGATTAAAAGGTTTAATGCTTTTAAGGGTGAAGTAGAAAATAATAATTTAAACGTCAAATTATATTTAGGTCAAGAAGTTTACGTTTGTGACGAGTTTTATAAGAAACTAGAAAATAGCGAATTATTGACTATAAACGATACTAAATACCTTTTTATTGAGTTCAACTACTATATGGAAACGGATATAGTTAAACACGTTGCTAGCATTATAAAAAGGGGATACGTTCCCGTAATTGCTCACGTCGAAAGGTATGAGTATTTGGATTGGCATATTTTGTACGACCTTAAAATGATGGGCGCGCTCATTCAAATAAACTCTTCTTGCTTTATAGGCAACAAGAATAAAAGGTTGTATCAAAACGCAATAAACGCAATTTCGGAAAACTGCGTAGACTTTATTGCAAGCGATATTCACGCAAAGAGAAAAACTTATTTTAAAAAGGCGTATAAAAAAATATCTAAAATTTTTGGCAAAGAAGTTGCGGATAACTTATTTACTAATAACGCGGAAAAATATTTCAACTTAATTTAAAATCGGTAAATTTTGATTTACCGATTTTTTATTTTTTCTTTGCAAATACTAATAAAATGAGAAAAAGATACGGTTTAGCGCTAGGCAGTGGTGGCGCGAAAGGAGTTGTGCATATAGGTGCTCTTCAGGCGTTGCACGAAGAAGGTATAAAGTTTGACGTAACCGCGGGTACTAGTATAGGAAGTATAGTTGCGGGAATGTACGCTTTAAACTATTCCGCGCGCGAGATGATAAACGTTATAGAAGAGATGAGTTTTACAAAGAGTGGGTGGCTAATCAATATGAAGTTTAAAAACCTTTCGCTTGAAGATAAACTTAAAGAAGTTTTAGGCGAAAAGAGTTTTAGCGACCTTAAAATTCCGTATAAAGCGGTTGCGACCGACGTCGACACGGGCGAAGAAGTTGTAATTGATAAAGGCGATTTATGTAAGGCTATGGCGGCGTCGTCGGCAATTCCCCCCGCGTTTAAGCCCGTAATAATAGACGGTAGGCGGTTAATCGACGGCGCTTTTACTAATTCTATCCCTGCCGACGTCTGCAAAAAAATGGGCGCAAATTACGTTTTAGGCATAGACTTAAGTGGTGAAAATCCTATGAATTTTTCCGCGGTTTCAGTGCTCAATTTATTTTATAAAGAGCATAAGATAAAAAAGGGTAGTAGAAGTTATAACGGATATCGGTTTGCCGACGTTATAATCGCGCCCGACCTTAGAAAATATAAACTTTTTAATATGGGCAACTCTAAAGTATTGTTTGATATAGGCTATACCCTTGTAAAAAACAATATAAATTTTATAAAAGAAAGGTTAAAACTTCATAGAAAGTAAAGTTAAATCATATATTAAGGTTATGAAAAAACTAATTAGAATAACCGCTTGGATACTCTTTTTTACGGTGATTAGTTTAACCTTTGTAATACCTAAAACTAGCAGTGCAAAAATAGATAAAGAAAGTGGATATAAAGCCGTACTTAGCATTTGGCAAATAGACAGTTTTGAAGGGGGAAAAGGGAGCAGGGCGTCCTTTTTAAAAAGAGTTTCCACTAGTTTTTCTAAAAAGTATAAAGGGGTGCTAACGTTAGTTACTTCGCATACGGTAAATAGTGCGAAAAAAGCGCTAGAGGAAGGGGCTAGTCCCGATATAATTTCTGTGGGCGCGGTGGGCTTAGACTTTTCTACTTATCAAAAGGAAGTTGGTAATTTAGCGGTTGAAGGCGGGGGAATACTAGGCAAGGAAAGGTATTTCGTTCCGTGGGCTAAAAGCGGATATTTTAAAATTAAAAAAGGCAACGGCGAAAAGGTTATAGTAAGCGAAGGAAATTATAATTCGGGCGCTATCGCGTTAGCCTTATCTAACCTTACTTTTAAAAGTTATAAACTTTTAAATACCATAGACGCGTTCAATGAATTTTTAATATCTAAAGACGCAACGCTTATAGGTACGATGCGCGACGTCGTTAGGCTTAGCAATAAAAATATAGAATGCGAAATAGAAGTTTTAGGTAATTTTAACGACCTTTATCAGTACGCTTTAATAACTTCTAAAAATAGCGTTTACTACTCTAGATTGTTTATTGATTATTTGCTGTCAAGTAAAGTACAAAAAACGCTAACTGAAATATCTTTATTATCCGTAAGCGAAAGGGGATTATATCCCGATATTATAGCCTTTGCTACTTTAGAAAAAACTAAAACTACCTATACGGTTTCTCCATTTTTAGACGTAAATACGATAGAAAAATTAAAAGAATTAGCAAAAGAAGTGTTAAATGGCGTTAAAGAGAAAGAAGAATTAATTAAACACTTGTAAAATCGTTGTAAATGTTGTAAAATAAGGAGAAGGAAATGAATAATAATATAAACTACCAAGACTTAACTTCTATCTTGCTTGGGCTTGACGTAAAGTATGACTACTCGCTTAAAAGTTTAAACAGGTACGGCACGGGGGGAAATGCCAAGGCGGTAGTGTTCCCTAGTAGCAGTGAAGAATTAAAATACGCGGTTAATACCCTAAAGGGTAAAGTTCCTTACTGCGTGATTGGTGGCGGAAGTAATTTATTAGTTTCAGACAAGGGCTTTGACGGCGTTGTTATTTCCACTTTAAAAGTGAATAGAATAGACCTTAAAGGCAATTTGTTAACGGCGGATTGTGGCGCAAAAATGGGCGCGGTAATAAAAGAAATGCAAGACAATTGCTTTAGCGGTTTAGAGTTCAGCATAGGTATTCCCGCAACGGTTGGAGGCGCGGTTGCAATGAATGCAGGTTGCTACGGCAAAAGCGTTTCAGAAACGGTTAAATACGTCGTAACGGAAACGGGCGTTTATACTAATAGCGAGTGCGAGTTCGGTTATAGAACTAGCCGTTTTTTAAAGGGCGAAACTATTCTTAAGGTATGTTTTTCTCTAGAGCCTAGCGAAGAAGACGTAATTGAAGAGAAGATTAAGTCGTATAAAGGTTTTAGGAAAAACCCTAAAGGTAAAAGTTGCGGTTCAGTTTTTAAAAACGACGGATACTTTGCAGGTAAAATTATAGACGAAGTAGGTTTAAAAGGCTACGCTATCGGCGGGGCTAGGATTTCTAGCGAGCACGCTAATTTTATAATTGCTAGCGATAACTGTTCAGCGCTTGATATTTATAAATTAATTAAGTACGTAAAAGAAAAGGTTTACGTGAAAAAGCAAATAGAACTTTTAGAAGAAATCGTATATCTTGGAGAATTTGAATGAACATTACGGTAGATTACCATACTCATACCACCTATAGCCACGGTAAAGGCAGTATTTTAGATAACGCTTTATCTGCAAAGGAAAGGGGACTACGCGAAATTGCCATAACCGACCACGGATACGGACACCACGCATTTGGTATAAAGCAAAAAAAACTTCCCGAAATGAAAGAAAACTGCAAAAAAGCGGAAGAAATTACGGGGGTTAAAGTCTTACTTGGCGTAGAGGCGAATATTTTGGGCATTAGCGGAAAAACGGACATGAAAGTTGAAGATTATAATATTTTAGACGTTTATCTTGCGGGGGTGCACAAATTTATTTTATACGATAGGTTTAGTGAGTGGTTTAAACTTTACGGCGCAAATTTATATAATAGGACTTTTAGAAAGGACAAGCCGTCTAAAAGTTTAATTAAAAGAGATACCGAAATTTATATAAACGTTATTAAAAACAACCCGATAGATATATTAGCGCACCCGGGCTATTGCTTTTTTGCCGATATGGTAGAAGTTGCAAAGTGTTGCGCGGATTATAATACTTTATTTGAAATAGATGCTAGAAAAACTCATTTATCGGACGAAGAATGGTTAAAAGTAGCGGAAACGGGCGCTAGGTTTATTATCGATAGCGACGCGCACCACCCAAGTAATATCGGCGTTATATCGGGTGCGGAAGAAATGATTAAAAGAACGGGTTTCCCAGTAGAAAAAATAGTAAATTTAAACGGAAATATGCCAACTAATCTCCGTTTTAGCGAGTATAAAAAGAGTTTATAGGAAAAATTTATGACTTTTTCGGAAATGACTAAAAACGAAATATTATCAAAAAAGGACAAGCAACCTTGTTGTTTAGTTGCCTCGCTCTCTGCATTTATTAGGAGTGCGGGCTCTTTAAGCGTGCAAAGGGGAATGGTCGGTTTTGAAGTCGTTACCGAAAACGAAGAGGCAATAAAATTTTACGCCGAAATTATAAAAAACATTTACGGCGAAAATCCTATCGTTGAAATTTCTAAAAAGCATAAAAAACACAAACTTTCGCTAATATCGCAAAGAAGTACGGAAATGCTCATTGACCTTGACATTTTGTCGGCGGATAAAAACGGCATTACCGTCAATTTTAATCTAAACAAGTATTTAATAGAAAACGAATGTTGCAAGCAAGCCTACGTTTCGGGCGCGTTTATAGGAAACGGCTCGGTAACCGTGCCTAAAGATGAAAAAAATAGTACCACTAGTTATCATTTAGAGTTTGTTTTTTCTAAATATCAAACGGCGTTAGACTTTGCTAATCTATTATCTGAAAAGGGCTTTTTCCCAAAGTATATAGATAGAAAGGAATCGTGCGTGGTGTACTTTAAAAACGGCGACGAAATTAGCGAACTTTTATTTTATATGGGCGCAACAAAGGCTTGTTTCGACCTTAAAGATATAGTAATTAAAAAGGAACTTAGAAACGAAACTAATAGGCGCATAAACTGCGAAATGGCAAACATTGATAAACAGGTTATTGCTGGCGAAAATCAAGTTAGAAGTATTAACGTAATTATTGATACGATTGGGCTAGATAAACTTCCTTTAAATTTAAAAGAAACGGCTTTATTAAGGCTGGAAAATCCGGGTAGTTCGCTTGAAGAATTATCTAAATTATCGGGGCTTACTAAAAGTTGTTTAAATCATAGACTTAGAAAACTTACGGAAATTGCAAACGATTTATGAAATTAACTGACGGCGTAAAGCAAATTATAGAAAAACTTAATAATTCGGGCTATGAGGCGTACGCCGTAGGCGGTGCGGTAAGAGATAGTTATTTAGGTAACGCTCAAACGGACGTAGACGTTACTACTTCCGCCACGCCTGATGAGATGTATAACGTGTTTAGTGGGTTTAAAATTTACCCAACGGGGCTTAAACACGGCACGCTTACCATTAATTCTTTAGGGGAAATGATAGAGGTTACTACCTTTAGGTGCGAAGAGGGGTATTCCGATAATCGTAGACCGGATAAAGTAACTTTCGTTAAGAATTTAACTGAAGATTTAAAGCGCCGTGACTTTACCGTTAACGCAATGGCGTATAGTGACAAAACGGGGCTTATAGACCTTTTTGACGGCGTAGGCGATATTGAAAGAAAAGTCATTCGCGCGGTGGGTAATCCCGAAGAGAGATTTAACGAAGACGCGCTTAGAATACTCCGCGCGTTAAGGTTTGCATCTAAACTCAATTTTGAAATAGAAAGCGAAACGGAAAAGGCTATTTTTAAAACTAAAGATTTACTTAAAAAGGTCTCTAAGGAGAGAATTTACTCTGAACTTATTAAAATTTTAATGGGTGACGGAGTTGAAAGGGTATTATTAAAGTACAAAGAAGTTATCTTTACTATTATTCCAAAATTAAAAGATGGCGACGAGTTTGACCAAAAAAACAAATACCACGTATACGACGTGTACACGCATATAGTTAAGAGTATTGCAGGTGCTAAAAAGAACAAAAACGCAAGACTTGCCCTTCTTCTTCACGATATAGGAAAGCCCGATTGTTTTACAATTGGCGAAGACGGTGTAGGACATTTTTACGGTCATCAAAAGCGCAGTTCTATCCTTGCGGAAGAGATTTTAAAAGATTTAAAAGTGGACAACTTTACTATTAAAAGGGTCGTTGATTTAGTTTATCTTCACGATACGAGAACCGACCTTAGTAGGGCGGACGTTAAAAGGTTTTTAAATAAGTACGGCTTTGACTTGTTAGTCGATTTATGCGAAGTTAAAATTGGGGATGCGATAGCGCACAATCAAGTATATATCGGGAAAAGAATAACTTCTATTGAAGAACTTTTAAAAACCGCCAAAGATATAATTGATAAAAAAGAATGCTACACTTTAAAAGACTTAAAAATCAACGGTAGCGACCTTAAAAAATTAGGCTATAAAGGTGAAAAAATAGGCGAAAAATTAAATAGGATTTTAAACGACGTTATAGAAAATAAATTAGAAAACGATAGGGAAATATTGTTAAATAAAGTAAAATGACAGGCGAATTAGAAAGTAAAATTAAATTGTTGCCAACTTACCCCGGCGTATACGTTATGCTTGATAAAGATAACGTAGTTATTTACGTTGGCAAGGCGAAAAATTTAAAAAATAGGGTTACCACCTACTTTAGACAGGGCTTTAAAACGGAAAAAGTGGCTAAAATGGTTATGAATATAGTCGACTTTTACTATATTATCACTCCGTCTGAAGGGGACGCTTTGTCGCTTGAAAACAATTTAATTAAAAAGTATAAACCAAAGTACAATATTTTACTTAAAGACGATAAAACTTACCCCTATATTAAAATAAATTTAAAGGAAGATTTCCCTACCTTTACGCTAACTAGAAAATTTAAAAACGACGGCGCTAAATATTTTGGCCCGTATATGTTAGGCGTTAGCGTTTCGGAAATTTTAGATATTGTAAAAGAGGCGTATCAAATTAGACCTTGCTCTATTAAAATAAACACTCAAAAGCCTAAAAAGGAATGTTTAAACTATCATATAGGTCTATGTTACGCACCTTGCGCTAATAAGATTACTAAACAAGAGTATGCTGAAAGGGTTAAAAAGGCTATTGACTTTTTGTCGGGTAACGACGACGAGGCGGAAAACCTTTTATCCGAAAAAATGCAAGGCGCTGTCGAGCGTGAAGATTTTGAAAGGGCGGTGTTACTTCGCGACAAAATCAAAATGCTATCTAAACTTAAAGAGAGAAAAATCACTAATCTTAGTAGGTTTATCACCGCCGACGTTATAGCGATTAAAGACGACGGAATATTCTCTTCGGTATCGATAATGTTTATAAGGTCGGGTAGAATGTCGGGCGTTAAGACTTTTTCACTTGAAACCTTGTCTGAAGGCGATGAAAGACTAGTTGAGTTTATAAACCGCTACTACGTAGAGGGTAGAGAAATTCCCGACGAACTTATCATTTCTAAAGAAACGGAATTTAACAGGGCTATAATTGAGTATTTAACCAACTTAAAAGGCAAAAAAGTGGAAGTTACCGTACCTAAAAAGGGGGTTAAGTATAATTTGCTTAAAATGGCAGAGAAAAACGCCGAAGATTACCTTACAAGGCAAATAAATAAAATTAAACACAAAGACGATATGACTATCGTCGCGTGTGAAAAACTTAAAGAGTTACTATCTTTAAAGAAATACCCTAAGCGTATAGAGTGCTACGATATTTCGCATATTAGCGGTGTAGATAAAGTCGGCTCTATGGTAGTGTTTATAGACGGAGCGCCGTCTAAGGAAGACTATCGCCGTTTTAAAATAAAAACGGTTGAAGGCAATAACGACTTTTTATCGCTTAAAGAAGTTTTAACAAGGCGTTTATCAAAGTTAGGAACGAGCGAAGAAGAAAAATTTGCTCGCCCCGATTTAATTATAATTGACGGCGGTAAAGGTCAACTTACCGCGGTTGAAGATGCCTTTAAAGAGTTTGCGCCCGATATAGAGTATATTTCACTTGCCGAAAGGGAAGAAGAAATTTATTTACCTAATAAAAGCGAGCCTATTATATTACCTAAATCGGACTATAGGCTAATGTTACTTCAAAGGGTAAGGGACGAGGCGCACCGCTTTGCAATAACCTTTAATAGAAGTTTAAGGGGTAAGCGTACCCTTCATTCAGTACTTACCGAAATTGAAGGCATAGGCAGTAAAAAGAGAAACGCGTTACTTAGCGCGTTTAAAGATATTCCGTCAATCAAAAACGCTAGTATTGAAGAACTAACTAAAGTTGACGGCATAGGCGAAACCCACGCAAAAAATATTAAGGAGTTCTTTTCAAAATGGGAGTAGTTAATACGGAAAAATTAGATATGTCGGTTAACGCGGAAACGGTAAGCGTTAAAAAGTTTGCCGAAGCGCTTAACTTAGAAACCATATTCGAAGGTAGGGGTAGCGTTACTTTAAACTCTATAAGCGTATCGCGCCCAGGTTTACAATTAACAGGCTATTTTAAACACTTTGACCATAACCGCGTGCAACTTATTGGTAACGCGGAGCACGAATACCTTCTTTCTATGGCTAAAAAGGATAGAGATAAGAATTTAGACGAACTATTTAAAAGGGATATTCCTTGCATAATAGTAGCGAACAACCTTGAAATGTTAAATTCTTTATTAACTTACGCTAAAAAGTATAATTGCCCAGTATTTTTGTCTAAACAAATAACGACGGTGCTTGCGCACGAACTTACAATTTATCAAGAAGAATTACTCGCCCCAACTTTAATTTCGCACGGCGTACTAGTAGAAGTATTCGGCGTTGGCGTTTTAATCACGGGTAAAGCGGGCATTGGTAAAAGTGAAACGGCGCTTGACCTTATTACGCGCGGTCACCGATTAGTTGCCGACGATACCGTGGTTATTAAAAACATAGGCGAAAATTTAGTGGGTAAATCGCCGGAAAAAATTCAATACTTTATGGAAGTTAGGGGCATTGGCATTATAAACGTTAGAACTATGTACGGCCCGGGCGCTATAAGACCGGTTAAGACGGTTGATTTAATCGTTGACCTTGTTAAGTGGGACGATAACCATAATTACGATAGGCTTGGCGACGTCAAGTACAAAGAAGAAGTTTTAGGCATTTTAAAACCAAAACTTACAATCCCCGTAACGCCTGGTAGAAATATTCCTGCAATTATCGAAACGGCTGCAAGAAAATTCCGTTTAGACGAGGCGGGTTACGACGCTACCGCCGAACTTATTTCTAGAACTTTCGGCAAGTAGTTAAACGTTGACTACAAAGCCAAAATTCCCAGTAAACGCCGAAATTATTATATAGGCGTTTATAACGATTAAAATGGGAATTGTTATCATTAAAAATAGGCTTTGAAGACGGTAGGTGTATATAAACATTGCAACGTATATTCCAACCGCTCCGCCAAGCAGTCCGCTTAAAAATAGTTTGCTGTCTTTAACCGTTTTTTCGCGCATTTCTTCAAACTGCTTTTTTTGAAAATATATAAGTAAAAAACCGTATACGTTAATTGCAACTATATAGGTTATAATAACCGCTCTTAATAAAATTATCATATTTTTATTATGCGCAAATTTTAAATTATTACTATGTTTTTACCAATTTCTAAAAAATATTACGACAAAGAACAAATAGATTTCGTTTTAATCGCATCGGACGCCTACGTCGACCATCCAACTTACGGCCACGCGGTAATTTCTAGGCTAATCGAGAGCGAGGGTTTTAGCGTGGGAATAATTCCGCAACCTATAAAAGATGAAGATTATTACGCCCTTCCAACGCCAACTTACGCATATCTCGTGTCGGGTGGCGTGGTTGATAGTATGGTCAACAACTATACCGTTGCAAAAAGGAAAAGGGAAACGGACGTGTATTCGCCAAAGTCTAAAGAGGGTAAGCGTCCCGATAGACAAGTCACGGTTTACTCGAGTACTCTCAAAAGGCTTTTTCCTGACGTTCCCGTTATAATTGGCGGTATCGAAGCGTCGCTCCGTCGTTTTGCCCACTACGATTATTGGCTTGATGGTATGATGCAATCAATACTTATAGACAGTAAAGCGGATTTATTGATTTACGGTATGGGCGAAAATCCTATTTGGGATATTTTAGCCCTAGTTAAAAAGGGCGTGCCTATAACTAAAATTAGAGACGTTAGGGGTACGGTAGTAAAATATCCTAATACTTTTAAAGAAGAATTAAAAAACAAAGGCTATAAAGAATTGCCGTCTTTTAGCGATATAATTTTAGATAAGAAAAATTACGCAATATCTTTTAAAGAAGAAAGCCGTAATACAGACGCGCTTAACGCCGACGTTTTGTTCCAAGAACAAAGTAGCGGAGAAATCGTACTACAAAACAAACCTGCATATCCACTGACAACCGAGCAAATGGATAAAATTTACTCTCTTCCGTATATGCGCCGTTGTCACGACGAGTATATGAAAGAAGGCGGTATAAAATCTATTGAAGAAGTTAAGTTTTCAGTAGTTAGTCATAGAGGTTGCTTTGGTAGTTGCGCTTTTTGCGCTATAAACTATCATCAAGGTAGGCGTATACAAAAGAGAAGTGACCAGTCTATTTTAAACGAAATAGAACTTTTAACTAAAGATAAAGACTTTAAAGGATATATTCACGACCTATCTGGTCCGTCTTCTAACTTTAGAGAGCCCGCTTGCGACAAACAATGTAAATCGGGGGTTTGTAAAGATAGGTATTGTATAGGCAATAAGCCTTGCCCTAACTTAAAAGTAGACCACACTAGTTTTATTGAACTACTTAGAAAAGCAAGAAGGGTAAACGGCGTTAAAAAGGTGTTTATTAGAAGTGGGCTTCGATACGACTATCTAACCTACGATAAAAATTGCGACGCTTTACTGTTAGAACTTTGTAAAAACCATATAAGCGGTCAGTTAAAAGTTGCGCCAGAGCACGTTTCGGACAACGTTTTAAAGGTTATGAACAAGCCGTCGTTTAGCGTGTATAAAACCTTTGCTAATAAATATCGCGAAGTTAATAAAAAGGCGGGTAAAGAGCAGTTTTTAGTGCCGTATTTAATTTCTTCGCACCCCGGTTGCACGATAGTTGACGCGGTTAAACTTACGGAATATTTAAAGAGTATAGGCTATATGCCAGAGCAAGTTCAAGACTTTTATCCAACCCCTTCAACGCGCGCAACGTGTATATATTATACGGGAATAGACCCCGACACTTTAAAAGAAGTTTACGTTCCTAAGTCGCCAAGCGAAAAGAGAATGCAAAGGGCGCTACTTCAATATAGACTGCCTAAAAACAGAGATTTAGTAAACAAGGCGTATATTTTAGCAAACGTAAAAGATAATAAAAATGAAGTAAAAGGCAAAAAACCTACTAAAGATACGGGTGTTTTCCTTAAAAACGGCGTTTATAGAAAGGGACTTGGAAATAAAAATCGTAAATAAGCAAAAAAAATTGTGAATAATACTTTTCAAAAACCACAAAATGTGGTAAACTAAACGATAGTGAGGTAAACTTATGAAATGTATGTACTGTGGCTTTTTAGAAAGCAAGGTAATTGATTCTCGTTCAACGGATGAAAATACGATGATTCGTCGCCGTCGCGAATGTATAAGTTGCGGTAGGCGTTTTACTACTTACGAAACCATTGAAACTACGCCTATTTTAGTAATCAAGGCTAGCGGGGATAGAGAGGCTTTTGACCCAAGCAAGATTAAAAGCGGGATTATTAAGTCTTGTGAAAAACGCCCCGTTCCTATGTTTAAAATTGATAAACTTGTGGAAGATATTAAAAAGCAAGTATACAACTCTTTAAACCAAGAAATCACTTCTAAAGAAATTGGCGAAATGGTTATGGAAGGTCTTAAAGACGTTGACGAAGTTGCATACGTTAGATTTGCGTCCGTTTACCGTTCGTTTAAAGACGTTTCTACCTTTATGCGTGAACTTGAAAAGTTAACTAAAAAATAATATTAGGATATAAAATATGAAAAAATTTATTTTTACAGACAATAAAAAATTATTCAATAGGGTATTTGCGGGTGTACTTGCTTTTATTATTGCGGTAAGTATCGTTGCAGTTTTGTTTTTGGTAGACAGTTTTGCAATTGCAAATCCAAAATGTTACCACAAGTTTTTACTTTCTACTTTTCACGGCTCTTACGATGCTGAAAATATGCCTAAAAATTATTGGCAAGTAGAATCGCTTGAAGACGGCGAGGGTAATAAGTTAAAAATGAAGGCCAAAGTAGAACTTCCTATAACTGATAAAAGCGAAAGATTTTTAGGTCAAATTTGGATTAATATTTCAGACCTTGAAGGTGACGCTCTTTCAATTTATACTTACTATCAAACTAGCAATACTTCAACTACTAATAAACCTTTAAACAAAGACGATATTCCGTTTACCATAACTGCTAAAGAACTTAGAAATTCTAAAGACGGTTGGTTCAAAGTATACGATTTTAATAATGTTGAAAGATTTAATAAAGCATACGAATATATTGACGATTATTCTATCGTATTTACAGCGGGCGTTCGCGTAAGGGAAATGGTTTTCGTTGATACTAAAGGGGAAGTAGTTAAAGATATTTCTTCAATTGAACAATACCTTGAAAATAATTTATATACTAACCGCACGGGTTTCCCTGTAAAACTTGCGGTTGACGAATACAAATTATTCGATACACGCAAAATTAGCGTAAAATAATAAAATATAATTTAGAAGACAAAAAAGAGTACGTTTTTACAAAAACTACTCTTTTTTTATTTTGCTTTAATTTTAAAATTAAGGTATGGAAGTTTATATTGAATACGCATTTATTGATAATTTTATAATAGACTTTATACTTCTTAAACTATCTACTAAATGCGCTAAAATTAAAACGAGTATTTTGCGTATTGCGGTTGTGTCTATTATTGGTAGTGTAATTGCTATTTTATTGCCGTTAATTAGCGTTAATAAGATTTTTATTTTACCTATAAAAATTACGCTAGGGCTTTTGTTAAGTTATTTATCGGGTAGTTTTTTAAAATTTAAAGACTATCTTCTATCTACCTTTTATTTTTTTGCGTTTACCTTTTTATCGGGAGGGGCGATAATTGCATTATTTAATTTTGCCTCTATCGATTACGAAAGTTATTTTATTTTAAATTATAATTCTTTTATGCCGATTGGCGTTACCTTTTTAATAGTTTACTTGGCTAGTAAATGTTTGATAATATTGGCAAATAGACTAGTAAAAAGTTTAGAAAGGGAAAATTACGTAAGAAAATGCGTAGTGGTAATAAATGGCAAAAAAATATTAGCTCAAGGCTTTATAGATACGGGGAATAAACTTTACGATAATTTGACGGGGCTACCAGTTATAGTTGCATCTAAACTATTTATAAAAAAACTAGCGTTTGAAAATCTACTGCCAAATTCTTATAGGAATTTGAAAATTGAAACGGCAAGCGGTTGTTCGACAATAAAAATATTTTATATCGATAAACTTTTGATATATAACGGAATTAACGCGAATATATATAATAACGTATTAATCGGCGAAGGACTAACGAATTTATACGTTGACGGTTACACCGATTTACTACTTCATTACACGCTAAAATAAAAGGGGGAGTTATGAAAATTTTAAATTTTATTAAAAGAATTTTTAAAGGGGTTTTTAAAAAGCAAAAAGTTTATTACGTGGGCAGTTCTGAAATATTGCCAAAAGCCTACACCCCCGAAGAAGAGCAAGAAAAAATTGAAGAATTGCTAGGCGGTAAAGAGGGTGTAAAGGAAGATTTAATCTCACACAATTTGAGGTTGGTCGTTTATATTGCAAGAAAATTCGACAATACGGGCGTCGACCTTGACGATTTGATTTCCGTTGGAACAATCGGGCTTATAAAGGCGGTAAACACCTTTAAAATGGATAAAAATATAAAACTTGCAACGTACGCGTCAAGGTGTATTGAAAACGAGATATTAATGCATTTAAGAAAGATTTCTAAAAAAAGGCTGGAAATTTCGCTTGATGAACCCTTAAACGTTGATTACGAGGGGAATAAACTGCTTTTATCCGATATTTTAGGAACTGACCCCGAAATAGTTTATAAAAATTCGGAAAATAGAGAAGAGTGTAAAATTTTAAAAGAGGCGATTGATAAACTTAGTTTTAGGGAAAAGCAAATTATGAGTATGCGCTACGGTTTAGACGGAGAAGAAGAACTAACGCAAAAAGAAGTTGCCGATATGCTGGGGATTTCGCAGTCGTACATATCAAGGCTAGAAAAGAAAATAGTTTTAAGGCTTAAAAAGGAATTTAAAAAATACAGTTAAAAAAACGCTATCGCAATTAAGCGATAGCGTTTTAATTTTTAAATTACTTGCATTCGTTTGCTTTGCCTGCGCAACCAAGAACGTTGATAAGTTTATGTCTAACGATTTCTTTAATGTTTGCTCTTGCAGGTTTAAGATATTCTCTTGGGTCGAATTTGTCTGGGTGTTCAGCAAAGAATTTTCTGACAGTACCAGTCATTGCAAGACGAAGGTCAGAGTCGATGTTAATCTTACATACAGAAAGTTTAGCCGCTTCGCGAAGTTGTTCTTCTGGAACACCGATAGCGTCTGGCATTCTACCGCCAAAGTCGTTTACCATCTTAACGTATTCTTGTGGAACTGATGAAGAACCGTGAAGAACGATAGGGAAGTTAGGAAGACGTTTAGAAACTTCTTCTAAAATATCAAAACGAAGTGCAGGTGGTACTAAAATACCCTTTTCGTTTACAGTGCATTGTTCAGGTTTGAACTTGTATGCGCCGTGAGAAGTACCAATAGCGATAGCGAGTGAGTCAACACCTGTTTTAGCAACGAATTCTTCAACTTCTTCAGGTCTAGTATAAGAACCTACTGCGTGAGAAACTTCGTCTTCAATACCAGCAAGTGTGCCGAGTTCGCCTTCTACAACAACGCCGTGGTCGTGAGCGTATTCTACTACTTTTTTAGTAAGAGCGATATTGTCTTCAAAAGAGTGAGAAGAACCGTCGATCATAACTGACGTGAAGCCACCGTCGATAACTGCTTTACAAGTTTCAAAGTCAGGACCGTGGTCAAGGTGAAGAACTACAGGAATGTCAGGACATTCTATAACTGCTGCTTCTACGAGTTTAACAAGGTAAGTGTGGTTAGCGTATGCTCTTGCACCCTTTGATACTTGAAGAATAACAGGTGCGTTTTCTTCTTTACACGCTTCAGTGATACCTTGTACGATTTCCATGTTGTTTACGTTGAACGCGCCGATAGCGTAACCGTTCTTGTAAGCGGATTCAAACATTTTTTTGCTTGTAACTAATGCCATAAAAATTCCTCCAAGAAATTTATAAATTTTATTAACTTTTTTAATTATACACCAAAAAAACTTAAAGTGCAATTATTTTAACTTGATTATTATTTAATTTTATACTAAAATATATTGTAATTACTAGTTTTAGGTGTGTTATGAAAAGATTACTCGCTTTATTCATCTCAATAATTTTAACTTTTTCTATTACCGCTTGCAGTAGCAAAGGGGAAGTTAATTTGTATATCGTTGACGGCGCGCCGACGCTTGCCGTTGCTAAAATTATAAATGATAAAGAAATAAACGGCAAAAAGGTCAACGTCAAAACCGTTTCTTCGGTAGACGTACTTAATAGCGCTATTTTAAACGGTAGCGCAGACGTTGTCGTAATGCCCGTAAATTCCGCGCAAAAACTATACAATAACGGCGTTAAAATAAAACTACTTACCGTCAACGTGTTCGGCTGTTTGTATATAGTAGGCAAAGGGGAAATTAGCTCTTTAACCGATTTTAACGGCAAAGAGATTAACCTTGTAGGTAAAACGGGTACGCCCGATTTATCTATTAAGTTTTTACTTAATAAAAAAGGTATAACGTATAGCGAAAATGACACTTCAGGGGTTCAACTTAAATATATTCAAAACGATACGGTAATACCGTCGCTTAAAACGAACGCGATTGATTACGCGCTTATCGGCGAGCCACTCGTTTCTAAAGCAATTGACAAGGTTGAAAACTTAAAACCGCTTATCGATATTAAAAAAGAGTGGGAAAGTATAACAAATGGTAAATTGTACACTCAAGCAGGGGTTGTTGTTACAGATAAACTAATTGAAAGCGATTTTAATTTTGTTAAAGGATTGTATAGTTCGCTTACCGAAAACAAACAGTTTATTTATAATAACGCAACTACTTTAAATAGTGTGTTTAGCGAAACTAGCGCTCTTAAAACTTTAAACTTTAATGAAGAAATTTTAAATAGGTGTAACGTTGGCTGTGAAAGGGCTAGTGAAATAGATAGTGATATTGAGTTTTATTTAAAAACTTTAAACGAAGAATATAATGGAGAATTCATCTACAAAGGAAAGTTATGATTAAGGCTAAAAACAAGGCTATAACTTGGTTATTGCCACTTTTAACACTTTTAGTAATGGTGGTAATTTGGCAAGTTTTAGCAAGTGTAATACAACTAAATATTATACTGCCAACGCCACTTTCAGCGTTAAAAGAATTCTTTAATTGCCTTTTAGACGGCGCGTTTTATATTGCCGTTGGGCTAACTCTTTTAAGGACGGTTGTTTGCTATTTAATTTGCTTTTTATTAGGCTGGGCGCTAGGCTATTTATCCTTTAAGGTTAACGGTGTAAACTTGGCGATTTCACCGTTAATTAGTTTAATTAAATCCGTACCCACTATGAGCGTTATACTTTTAATTTTAATTTGGGTTAACTATGAAATTGCGCCTATAGTAATTGCTTTTATAGTGGTTTTTCCACTCTCTTACGCTAGTAGTTTATCGGGATATAAAAGTTTAGATAAAAGCATTTTTGATATGGCTAAAATATATAAAATTAGCGATAAAACGCTATACAAAAACTACGTTTTGCCAACTTTACTAGATAATTTTAGCGCCTCTTCGGTTTCCGAACTTTTACTTACTTTTAAAATAGTAATTTCAGGCGAAGTTATGGCGGAAACGGCAAGGGGTATAGGCGAACTTATAAAGCAGTCTAAATACGCGTTAGAAACGGGTAAATTATTTGCTTATACTATAGTTGCCGTTATTTTAGGGGTGATTTTAGAATATTGTTTAAAAGGGATTATTTTCCTTCTTAAAAAGGGGAGGAAAGTATGATAGTTTTAAAAAATATTTCAAAAGAATTCGACGGCGTTAAAATTTTAGATAACGTAAATTTAATCGTTAAAAAAGGTAAAATTACCACCCTTTTAGGCGGTAGCGGTGTGGGAAAAACTACGCTACTTAACGCAATTTCGGGGCTTATTGAATATAATGGAGAAATTGAAAACTTACCTAGTAAAATTGCCTACGCTTTTCAAACGCCCGCGCTTATTGATAACTTAACGGTTAAAGAAAATATTAAAATTGCATCGCCGTCAATTAGCGAAGAAGAACTTAACTATTGTTTAGAAAAAGTAGATATTTTATCTTTACAAGATAAACTTACCGTAAACTTATCGGCAGGCGAAAAGCAAAGGGTCAATTTTTTAAGGGCGCTACTAAATAAGGCTAATCTATTGCTAATTGACGAAACTTTTTCTTCGCTTGATATAAAAAGCAAGTTAAAGTGTGAAGAACTTTTAAAAGAGTACGTTAAAAAGGGAAACTTGACGGTAATTATGGTCACCCACGATATGGGTTTGGCGCTAAGCGTATCGGACGAAATTGCCGTTATAACTAAAAGTGGTGTAGAAGTTTTAACAAACTTTAGCGAAAAACTTTTAAAAGATAAATTGTTTAATTTGTAAAAGGTATAAATTTTTTTTAAAGGGTAATAATTTTAGCATAAACTAAAACGCCCAAAAATCATATTATGTAATAGGGGCTTATACTTTCGAGGTTATTATGATTAAACGCGGTGAGTTGTATTATGCAGATTTAAGCCCTGTAGTAGGTAGTGAGCAAGGCGGAGTAAGACCCGTACTTATCGTGCAAAACGATATTGGTAATAAATATAGTCCGACTATTATAGCGGCGGCGGTAACTAGCAAGATTAACAAGGCTAAACTTCCAACGCATATAGAACTTTCGGCTATAGATTACGGCTTGCAACGAGATTCGGTCGTACTACTTGAACAAATTAGAACGATTGATAAAAGAAGACTAAAAGAAAGAATAGGCGAATTGCCTGAAAATACGATGCTACTAGTTGATAACGCTTTGCTTATCAGTCTGGGGTTTAATAAAACAAGTTAATCCTTCGCAAACGCGCGAAGGATTTTTAAATGCAATCTGTTGCAATTTGTAAAAGACTGTGCTAAAATTATACGTGTATAATTTGCCTAATATACTTTAGGCGGGTTTAAAGGAGAAATTATGAAGAAATATAATGGTAAAGATATAGCCGTTTCCGCTATAGCGCTTATTTTAGTAGTAATAGTTTCCGCCGTACTTGGCGTACTTAAAAATTTAGAAGTTTTAAAATGCGAAACTTCCGCGTTTATTATTATGTTAACTTCCTTAACTCTTGGATGCGGAATATACGTTTTAATCTTTTCTATCGTTAAAAAGGGTGGCTACGAATTTGCAGTCGGCTCTATTTTAACCGTTATCGGCGTATTTTGCTTGCTTTTCATTTTAAAGGTAGATATCGTTATAAATATTATCGTAACGGTTGCCCTTTTATTAATTGCTTTAATAGCGCCGTTTTTATTAAAGGCGAAAGACGTTTCTTTTACCCCTACCGATAAAGAAGAAGGCTATAAGCCTTATATGGAAAAATTAAAAGAAGAAAAAGAACAAGAAAAGGAAGAAGAACTCCCAGAAATTAAAAGTTTTAAATAATACGAAGGTGATAATATGAGAAATTTAACTTTGATGACAGACCTTTATCAACTTACCATGATGAATGGCTATTTGAAAAACGACAAGCACGAAGAAAGGGTTATTTTTGACCTATTTTTCCGCCAAAACGAACTTATAACTTACTCGTTAGCGGCGGGTTTAGAACAGGCAATAGACTATATTTTAAATTTAAAATTTACTGAAGACGATATTGAATATTTAAGGGGTTTAAAACTCTTTAACGAAGATTTTTTAAAATATTTATCAAACTTAAAATTCACTGGGGACGTTTATTCCGTACCCGAAGGAACTATGGTCTTCCCAGGAGAGCCTATCTTAACCGTTTGCGCGCCTATTATGGAGGCGCAACTAGTAGAAACTGCATTGCTCAATATTATAAACCACCAAACGCTTATAGCCTCTAAAGCGGCAAAGGTTTGCTATTCTGCTAAAGGCGATACGGTTATGGAATTCGGACTTCGTCGCGCGCAAGGACCGGACGCGGGTATTTACGGCGCAAGGGCTGCAATTATCGGCGGTTGTAACTCGACTAGTAACGTTCTTGCAGGCAAGATGTTCGACGTGCCTATTTCAGGTACGCACGCGCACAGTTGGGTTATGAGTTTCCCTACCGAGTACGATGCGTTTAAGGCGTATTCGGAAGTTTACCCCGACGCCACGTTATTATTAGTTGATACTTACGATACCTTAAAAAGCGGTATTCCTAACGCCATTAAAGTTTTTGACGAGTTAAGGGCTAAAGGTAAAAAACCTATCGGTATAAGGCTTGATAGCGGGGATTTGGCGTACCTTACCAAAAAGGCAAGGCAAATGCTTGACGATGCCGGTTATCCCGACGCTATTATTTGCGCAAGTGGTGATTTAGATGAAAAACTTGTGCAATCGCTTAAAATTCAAGGTGCAAAAATTAACAGTTGGGGTATTGGCACTAAACTTATAACTAGCGCCGATATGCCTGCGCTTGGCGGTGTTTATAAACTTGCGGGCGTAGTTAATAGCGACGGTACTGTAACGCCTAAAATTAAAGTTTCGGAAACTAGCGCTAAAATCACTAACCCTGGTTTTAAAAAGGTGGTTAGAATTTACGATGAAAAGACGGGCAAAGCAGAGGCCGACCTCATTATGTTAAAGGACGAAGTTATTGACGAAACTAAGCCTTTAACTATTACTCACCCACTTGAAAATTGGAAGAAAATCACGTTTACAAAATACAAAATTAAACAACTTACTACTCAAATTGTTAAGGGTGGTGAACTCGTTTACAAAATGCCTGCGCTTAAAGAAATTAAGGCGTATGCTAAAGGCGAAATGGAATCTTTCTGGGACGAGTATTTAAGAATAGACAAACCGCACATTTACAAGGTAGACTTAAGCGATGAACTCTTAGCGCTTAAAACTTCTATGCTTGATAATATTAGAAAAGGAAAGGAAAAAATTGATTAACGAAATAAACGAAGTAAAACCTAAAGAATCGGAAAACGCCCGCATTCGCGCAAAGATTATAACTAGCGCCGCGAAAGAGCAATACGATACGGAAATTAGTAAACTTAAACTTTTTATAGAAAAGTTTAACGAGTATACTGAAGACATAGTTAAGGAATATCCGTCAGACAAAACAAGAAAAACCGTAGTCGTTGGGCAAATGATTAAAGATATTTTAAATAGGGAAGAAACTTTAGAATATACTTCAAAAGAAAAAATTGCAGAGATTTATAAAATAGTACTCGACAACAAGCCACAGAGAAAGGGCTTATACGGTATAGGCGAAAACGGATTTGATATGGATGAAGTTTTAAACCCTAAAGAAGAACTAGATTTAGACAGTTTATTAAAAGAATTAGGTGTAAAGTAGTATGATTTATATTGTTTGTATAATAATCGCTTTAGGTGTTATAGGGTTAGATATGCTCTCTAAATATTTAGCGGTTAAAGGTAACGTTGACCTAGTTATAATTCCACATTTACTAAAATTTAAATTGACTTATAACACGGGCGCTGCGTTTAGTTTTTTAGGCGAATATTCTTGGGCTATAACCTTTTTTATCATTCTAACTTCGCTTACTTTATTGGGTATAACCGCGTATATGCTTTATAATTTTATTAAGAAAAATAAAATTTCTAAATGGCTTGCAGTTTCTTTAGCGCTCGTTTTCGGTGGCGCTATTGGAAACTTAATCGATAGGGTTTGGCTTGGTAAGGTTAGGGATTTTATATTCGTACTATATAATACCGATATATTCCCCGCAATTTTCAACGTGGCGGATATTGCACTTGTCGTCGGCGTTATTATGATTTGCGTATATTTATTGTTTTTAGATAAAGAGGCAGTTTTTAAATTCAAAAAAGAAGGAAAGAATGGAAAAGAAGATAATAACGGTTGATACTAGTGACGAAAGAATGGACGTTTTTTTGGCGGAAAAACTAGATTTTACCCGCTCTAAAGTAAAAAACCTTTTAGATAAAGGAAAATGTATCCTAAACGGACGGGCAGTAAAACCGCGTGATTTAACTAAACAAGGCGATATTTTAGAAATAGAGTTAGACGACCCTATTATGCTAGAAATTAAGCCCGTAGAAATACCGCTTGATATTATATATCAAGACGACGACCTTGCGGTAATAAATAAACAACAAGGTCTAACGGTGCATCAAGGTAGTGGTACAGACGATAACACGCTTGTTAACGCGTTACTTTATCATCTTGATAATTTAAGTGGAATAAACGGAGTTATTCGCCCTGGAATAGTACATAGAATAGATAAAGACACGTCGGGCTTATTAGTAGTTGCTAAAAATGACGACGCGCACGTAAAACTCTCTAAACAAATTGAAGAGAAAACGTGTAAAAGAACTTACTACGCTCTTCTTGAAGGGGTGGTAAAGGAAGATGAAGGGGTTATTGATACCTTTATAGATAGGAATAAGAAAGACCGAACTAAAATGGCGGTATCTTCTAGCGGTAGAAGGGCAATAACCAACTTTAAAGTTGTAAAAAGGTATAAGGAACACACGCTATGCAAGTTTAATTTGCAAACGGGTAGAACGCATCAAATTAGGGTACACGCAAAGCATATAGGTCACCCGGTAGTTGGAGATACGGTATACGGCTATAAAAACCAAAGGTTTAAATTAAACGGACAACTTCTTCACGCAATTAAACTTCAGTTTATTCATCCTAGAACGGAGAAGTTAGTGTCGTTTGACGCGCCGATACCCGATTATTTTTTAAATATTTTAGAAAAACTAGATAAAAAAGAAAAATAGTTTAAATAAACTTTAAAAACGGTATTGACAATTATTAAAAGTAGTTATATAATTAATAAGGTAGGTCTTTAAGAAAAGTACTGTGATGCTTTTAAGGCGGTTTATTTTTTTGCTAGTTTACGGAATGCCTTGCTTACGCAAGGCTTTATTTTTTTGAGGTTAAAATGAAAGAAAAAACTATTATTATGGACGAATCTGCTCAACATAGAGCGCTTTTTCGTATATCTCACGAAATACTAGAAAAGAATAAAGGTGCTAAAGATTTAGTTTTGATAGGAATTTTAACTCGTGGCGTCCCAATGGCTAAATCTATAAAAGACAATATTAAAAAGATAGAAAACGCCGATATCCCTTTCGGGATTATGGATATAACTTTATATCGTGACGATTTATCGGAAATAACCGATATGCCTAAAGCGAGCAAGACTGATATTCCATTTGATATCAAAGATAAAAAAGTAATACTCTGTGACGACGTTTTGTATACTGGTAGAACTGCAAGGGCGGCGATAGAGGCGGTACTTAGTCTGGGTAGGCCGAAGTCCATTCAACTTGCAGTTATCGTAGATAGAGGGCATAGGGAACTTCCTATTCGCGCCGATTACGTTGGTAAAAGTATACCGACTTCGCATAGTGAAATGGTCCTTGTTAAGTTTAAGGAAACTGACAATGAAGACGGCGTTAAACTTTACGAAAAGTAAAAAAACGGTTAAAACCGTTAAATTAAATAATTTTTTACAAGGAGATAAAAATTATGAAGTTAACTTACAACGTTAATGAGAAAGCGCCTTTTGGTAAAAACTTAGTGTACGCTTTCCAACAATTGCTTGCAATTCTTGCAGCAACAGTACTCGTTCCAATCTTGGTTGATCCAGCAGGAACTTATTTAAGCCAAGCATCTGCTTTAATCGGTGCGGGCGTAGGTACTTTAGTTTACTTGCTTTTTACTAAATTTAAAAGCCCGGTATTCTTAGGTAGTTCTTTCGCCTTCATTTCTCCACTCTTTACCGGTGTTTTATACGGTTATTGTGGTATTATTTTAGGTTCTATTTTCGCAGGTCTTGTTTACGTAATCATCGCTATCGTAATCAGTAAAGTTGGCGCTGGTTGGATTAACAAACTTATGCCTCCGGTTATTATTGGACCTACGGTTGTAACTATAACCTTTTACATATTTTAGTTGCTATCGTTACCTTCCTTGCTACGGTTGTTGCGTCTGTTAAAGGTACTAAAGGTATGAAACTTATTCCTTTCATTATCGGCGTTGGTGCTGGTTACGTTGTTGCATCTATTTTAACTGTTGTAGGTTATCACTTATTAGATAACGCTTATTTCAAAATTATCGACTTTAGCGTATTCCAAAAAGTTGCGGATTTCAAAAACTGGATTCCTAACATTACGTTTATCGGCGCTATTAAAGAACTTACTTCTGGTAATCTTTTAGTTAACGGTACAGGCGTAGTTTCTATCTTACTTGCCTTTGCTCCAGTTGCTCTCGTAGTATTTGCTGAACACGTTGCAGACCACAAGAACATTTCTTCAATTATCGAACAAGATTTACTTGAAGAACCAGGTCTTCACAGAACTTTACTTGGCGACGGTGTTGGTTCTATCGCAGGCGCATTCTTCGGCGGTTGTCCTAACACTACTTACGGCGAATCTGTTGGTTGCGTTGCAATCACGGGCGTTGCATCAGTTTATACAATTTTAACTACTGCTATTTTATGTATCGCTTTAGCATTCGTTTACCCAGTAATGCTCCTTATTCAATCAATTCCAGGTTGTGTAGTTGGTGGTATTTCTATTGCTCTTTACGGCTTTATCGCAGTATCTGGTTTAAGAATGTTCAAACACGTTGACCTTGATAACTCTAAAAACTTATTCATCGTTGCGGCTATTTTAGTTACAGGTCTTGGCGGACTTAAACTTAACTTCGGCGGTACTTTCGCTAGCCCAACAATCCAAATTTCTTCAATTGCTTGCGCTTTAATTTTAGGTATTATCGTAAACCTTATCTTAAAACCTGCAAAAGTAGAAGTTAAAAAAGAAGTTGTTTTAGAAGAAGGTAAAGAAACTGAAGAAACAATGTTCGGTACTATCGTTAAAGATAAAGAAGACTAATAACGGATTATACTTTAAGGCTATGCTATTGCATAGCCTTTTTGTTTGACTTTAATTTGCTATTGTTATATAATTAAATCACTATGAGCGCTTTTGTTATAATGTTTAGAAATATCTTGGTGTTTTTATCCTTAATGCTACCAGGATATTTACTTGTAAAATTAAAAATTATAAAGAGTACGGAAAGCGCGCCGTTATCTAAATTATTAGTAAACGTAGGTATGCCTGCGCTCGTGTTTATTAGCACGGCTAATATGGATTTGGGCGGGGCAAATTCTTTAAATTTGATACTAGTTGCCTTATTTTCTTTAGTTTATTACTTTGTAATTTACTTTGCGTGTAATCCAATAGTTAAAAAGATGGGCGAAGATAACGAGCAAAAGAGTGCAAAGTACTGTTTAATGTTCCAAAACGCAGGGTTTTTAGGAATACCGCTCGTGCAAGCGGTTTTCGGGCCTTCGTTAGTACTTGATACGGTGGTCGTTATAAACATTGTAAACTGTATTTTAACTAACACTATGGGCGTTTACATATTCTCGCGCGATAAAAATACTATCAACTTTAAAAAACTACTTTTAAACCCCGCAATTATTGGGTTTTTGCTCGGTATTATAGTGAATTTGACTAACGCGTTTGCTTACGTTCCCGAAATACAATTATTTGCAACGCACTTGTCGGGAATAGTAACACCGCTTGCAATGACGATTGTCGGCATAAAGTTTACGGAAGTTAGTTTTAAAAGGGTGTTTACGGGCGTAAAGACGTACGTCGTTATGTTTATTAAACTAATCGTTCATCCACTCCTTATTTTTACAATACTATTCGTTGCGTCTAAGTTTATTGAAATTCCGTCTTATATAATAATAGGCTCGGTAATTTCTTTTGCGATGCCAACTTCGTCAAGCGCAACGACGTATGCCGACAATTTTAAAGGGGATACTGACGGTGCAGTTAAATATACTTTATCTTCAACCGTCGTTTCGGCTATAACGATTTCGCTTATTTATTATTTATTAAACGTCATTTTTTAGGAGTAATTATGATTAAAGAAGTTATAAAAAAAACTGAAAACGAACTAAATTATATTTTAACTTGCCCTGATAATATGCAAGAAAACTTACCGCTCGTAGTATTTTTACACGGCGCGGGGGAGCGCGGTAACGATTTAAATTTAATTAAACGCCACGGATTACCTAAAAGATTAGAAGAGTTTGAGAAACTTCCTGCGGTAACACTTTCTCCACAATGCGAAATGGGGAAGGTTTGGCCAACTGAAATTTACAGAATTAAAGACCTTATTGATAAAATCGTTATAGAGTACAAGGTGGACGCGTCAAGAATATACTTAACAGGTATGAGTATGGGCGGTTTTGGTACTTGGGCTATTGCTTGCGCTTTTCCAACGTTTTTTAGAGCGATTGCTCCAGTTTGTGGTGGCGGTCTTGCTTGGAACGTCGGCGTTATTAAAGATTTACCAGTCCATGCTTTCCACGGCGATAAAGACGAGGTTGTTAATCCTTTTTACTCTATCAATATGGTAGATAAGTTAAATTCGCTTGGTTCTAATGCAAAACTTACCCTTTTACACAACGTAGGGCATAACTGTTGGGATTGGGTTTACGATGATTATAAAGTAATAGAGAAGATGATACTTGAAGATAAAACGTAATTTAAAGGCTTTCGCTAACAAGCGAAAGCCTTATTTTATAGTAAATTTTCAATTCTAAGAGAGTAAATTTTAGGTATTTGTTCAATTAGTTCAATAACTACGTCAATTTTAGATAATGCGTCTTCTTTTTTGTCGTTTTCGACTAACGTCGTTGATTCGGCAAGCCAAAGGTCTATTTCCTTTATGTCGTTATGCGGAATAAAAATATGCAGTTTTTCCTTTTTATTTATCCAGTATTTTTGCGCGGAGAGTACGTCTTCTTTTGTCGCCGTGTCGTTTTCTATTTTTTCGTACACGATAACCATAATTTCTTTAAACTCTGAAAAGGTATTTTTTACGTAAGTTTGTTCTAAAACACTAAGCGAAATCGTAATTAAAACCGCTACTAATATAGAAATAAAAGACTTTACCATTTAACACCTGCCTTTAACGGAAAAATCCCCGTTTTATACGGCTTTCCGTATTCTTGCGCGTAATAGTTGCCCGCTCCGTCAATGGTTAAAATACCAACCTTTTCGGGCTTTAAACCCTGCTTTTTTAAAAAGGACTGAATTTCGTAAAAATTACAATTTAAAATATTAAGGTTATTAATTATCGGTTTTGCGTCTTTAACAATTAAAATAGACATTTCAAGTTTGGATTTGTTTTCGTCCGCTATAGCGGTTAGCGTACCGTTAGATTCGTAAATTGCGTATTTGACGTTGTCAAGAGAGTAGTATCCTAGTCCGCGTAAACTTTCCATTAAATCGGAAACGTCTAGATTGTTGTTTTTTAGTTCTTTAAAGTCGATACCGCGCTTGTTTATAATAAGCGACGGCTTGCCCGATACTATAAATTTTAAAAATCTACCCGATTGCTCTATTAAAGTAAAAATTTGGTGGAATACAAAAATAGAAAGTATTGCCGAAATCCCGTAAATTAGGGGAATAGATACGTCTGACATAGGTATGCACGCAAGTTCGGAAATAACTAGGGTAACTACTAGTTCAAAAGGTTGCATTTCGCCTATTTGTCGCTTTCCCATAAACCGCATAATTATAAGCAGTACTATAAAAATTATTGCCGAGCGTAAAAATATAATTGCCATAAGTTTATTATTTATAAACTTTAAATTATTATGCGTTTATCCTTTACATTTTAACGCCGTTGTGTTATTATATTTTTAGCAGAGTAGCCCGAAAGCGTTAAGTGTCTTGAAATGGGATGTTGTTCAAGAACGAAAACGAAAGTTGCGGTTTGAGGGCGCGTCCGTTGCTTAAGTATTTTTATACCTATTAGAGCGGACCTCTTAGCATTATTGCCAAGGAGGTTTTTAAATTGAAAAATTTATTCTTTTCCAACTTTTTAAAAGGTAAAACTCACGCGCAAAAAATTGCGTTTTTAGGGCTTTTTACTGCAATCAACGTAGTTTTTAACGCTTTTTTTGAGTTTAAAACGCTAGACGTTCAGTTTTCGTTTACCATTTTTATTTCCGCGTTAACAGGGGTTATAACAGGTCCTATTAGCGGTTTTTTAGTTTGTATGCTTGCCGATTTTATAGGCTATTTAATTAACTCTTTTGGATATTTATATATGCCGTGGGTTGGCCTTGCTATGGGCGTTTTAGCATTTTTTGCAGGTTTAATTTTTAGTAAAAATAGCGAAAAACTCATATTAAAAACGGCGCTTGTTTGCACCGTTTCACTATTTTTATGTACTATTTTAATTAACTCTACCGGTTTTTATTTTTACAATAAAGCAATGGGCTTTACTTCTTCCGTTATAGAGTACGTTAGCGAAACTTTTGGCGGTGAGAGTATATCTTACTTTGCCTACCTTTGTTATCGTTTGATTTTTAAAGGTCAAATTTTTAACAGTTTATTTAATTTTGCCCTTTTATTTGTTGCTCTTCCCGCGCTTAAAAAGGCTAAAATAGTACTTTAATTGCTTTTTAGTAGACTTTTTATATCAAAAAGGTCGAATACACGATAAAAAGTATAGTTAAATAATACCGTAATTATACTTGCTAAAATTACAGTTAAATAGATAGGTAAAAAGTTTAAAAGCATATTTTTTAGTAAATATCCAAGTAGGGTGGACGGTATTAAAAACAGTACGCTAGTTAGTATAAAAACTTTATATCTAGGCGGGGATTTGCAAGTCTTTTTCAAAAGCAATAAATTGCAAATAGCGGTAGTTAAATAACTTAACATTAACCCTATAATTAGCGAATAAATCCCCACGTATTTTGGCAAAAAGTATATCGAAAAGAGTAGAAACGACGCGCCTATTATATAATAAAGCAAAGTTTTTCTCTCTAAATTTAAACTGTTTAGCATACTTGTTGATATCATAGTAATACTCATAGGAAACATTATAAGGCAGGAGTTTTGTACGTAAATTCCTGCATTTTTATTATTGTACATCATAATGCCTATTTCTTTTCCCATCGATAAAAATACTGGTATTATCATACAAGATATAAATACCGAGCATTTTACCGCCTCTTCAATATTCCTCCGCATAGTTATCATATTGTTACTGTAAAAGTTGTTTGATAGTTCGGGTACTAATACTAGTGCTATCGAGCCGATTAAGGTTGACGGTATGTAAATAAGCGGTATACTCATACCCGAAAGTTCGCCGTATTTTGCCATTGCTAGCGAAGGGGATAATCCGTACAAAATTAGCCTTGCTGGAAGAATAATAGCAATAAGCGTGTTTATAAGCGAAGTTGCCGTACGCATAAGCGTTATAGGCGATGCAGATACGATAAGCGGTTTTAATTCGGGTAGTGGTGATGATAATCTTCCGCCATTTATAAAAAACAGTATCGTTGCGGTAACAAAAGAAAATATATAGGATATTAGTACGGCGTAGCCTGCTTTTTCCACTCCGTCTTCAATATTTACCATAGTGTTTACCAAAACTATGCCAACAACTAGCATTACTATTTCTTCAAGAAGTTCTATCAAACTATAGGTAAAAAACTTCTTTTTTCCCCAAAAAAAACCGCGTATAACCGCGTAAACGGAAGTTATTATAACGCCAGGCAGTATTATTTTTAAAACTTTATAACACCTTGGGTCAGAGAAGATGAAACTAGAAATTTTCGGGCAAAATAAAATGATAAAAACAAGGGGTAAAGAGATAATTAAAGATAGCAAAATCCCCGCGGATACCGTTTTATAAATAAGGTTTTCTTCCTTGTGCGATTCGTGCTTTATCATTATTCTTGATACCGTTATAGGTATACCTGACGCGGTTATCGTCATAAGCAGTCCAACTACCGATAAGGTTATTTGGTAAACGCCTACGCCTTCCGCTCCTAAAGTTCTAGATAAGTAAATTCTATAAATAAATCCAAGCGCTCTTTCAACGCAGGAAAAGATGGTAACTAGCGCCATCGTTTTAACAATTTGTTTGATAATATCACCTCGCTATTATTCTATTAAACTCCTTAAAATTTTAGAATATATTTAAGGTGTACAAAATATAATTTAACGTGAATAATTTTAATCTTTTTTTAGAACAAAACGTAGAGGGTTTGTATATTGTAGAGAAGGGTGATACTCTAAATAGCATTGCTAAAAAATTTACAACCACGAAATATTTAATAATTTTAGATAATTTTTTAACTGAAGAGGTTAAAAAAAAAGACTATTTATATATAAGGCGCTATAAAACCGTTTACGAAGTAGAGCCGTTTGATACGCTAGATAGTATCGCGCTAAAGTTTAACAAAAGTAAAGAGGAGATTTTAAGGGTTAATAAAATTAACTATATTTATCCAACCCAAAAAATTATAATAGACTAATGAAAATCAATTTTAAAAAAGTATTAAGGGACAACCTATTCAATTTAAAATGGCGTTGCAATATTTGTGATGAAGAAAACTTTAACGGCGATTATTTTTGCGATGAATGTAAAAATAAACTTCCTATTTTAAAAGAGAATAAATGTGGGCATTGTGGTAGGCTTACCGCTTATTCGGTAGACTTTTGTGATTCTTGTATAGAGAAAAACGTCTTTATAGATAATGCTAGAAGTATATTTGCTTACGAAGAGCCGATTGATAATTTAATTAAGGCGTTTAAGTATAAAGAAAGGTTGTATTTAACTGATATTTTTTGTGATTTGTTTATTGAAATTTATCTAACAAACTTTTCAGATACCGACTTTATAACTTACGTTCCTGCAAGCGAAAAATCACTTAAAGAAAGGGGATACAATCAGTCTTTAGTATTGGCTAAAGCGCTATCTGAAAGAATTGGTATAAGCATTGTAAAAACTGCGATAAAAACTAAAGAAACTCCCCGTCAAGCGACGTTGAATTTTAACGAAAGATTAGAAAATTTAAAGGGCGCGTTCGAACTTGAAAAGGTAGACTTTAAAGGTAAGAATATTTTGCTTGTAGACGACGTTTTAACTACCGGTTCAACAGTTGAAACTTTAGCAAAACTATTTAAGAAAAAGGGAGCGAATAAGGTGTACGTTTTAACCGTTGCATCCGTTTCAAAAATCAAGTTTAAAGACCTAAAATAATAGTTTAATATATAATAAACTTAATATACGACAAAAAAATTTAGTAAAAATGGTTTACTTAATTAGGAAAATATTGTAAAATAAATAGGTATAATTTCAAAAATTAAAGAAAATGGAGTAAATTATGGGACTTATTAAATATATTCTCACTCACGATACTAGAGTAGGGTTAAAAAGAATTAGCAAAATGGCGGACAAAATTCTTGAACTTTCACCAAAGTATGAAAAGATGAGTGAAGAAGAACTTAAAAATCAAACTAATATTTTAAAAGAAAGATTAAGTAAGGGCGAAACTTTAGACGATATTTTGCCCGATGCTTTCGCAACCGTTCGCGAGGCTAGTTTTAGGGTGCTTAATATGCGCCACTACAAAGTTCAACTTATGGGTGGTATTTGCGTACACGAAGGCCGTGTTGCCGAACTTAAAACTGGTGAAGGTAAAACGCTTATGGCGACTTTGCCGTCATACCTTAACGCTTTAACTGGTAAAGGCGTACACGTAGTAACCGTTAACGACTATCTTGCAAAGCGTGACGCGGATTGGATGGGTAAAGTTCATAGATATTTAGGTTTAACGGTAGGCGTTAACCTTCACGAGTTAACTGACGATCAAAAAAGAGAAGCCTACGCTTGTGATATTACTTACGGTACTAATAACGAATTTGGTTTCGACTACTTAAGAGATAATTTAAAAGTAGACCTTAAAGACTTCGTTCAACGCGGTTTAAACTTTGCCATTGTCGACGAAGTAGACTCTATTTTAATCGACGAGGCAAGAACTCCTCTTATTATTTCCGGTCGTGGCGGTAAGTCGTCTGAACTTTACGTTCAAGCAAACCGTTTCGTTAAGACTTTAAAAAAGGATGAAGATTTCACTATTGAAATTAAAGATAAAACCGTTCAACTTACTGAGTCGGGCGCGATTAAAGCGGAAAGATTTTTCAATATTCAGAACTTTGCCGATATTGAAAACGCAGACCTTTCTCACCACATTCAACAAGCGTTAAAGGCACACCATATCTTTAAGCGCGATAATGATTACGTCGTTAACGACGGCGAAATTTTAATCGTTGACGAATTTACCGGTCGTCTTATGATTGGTAGAAGATATTCTGACGGTCTTCATCAAGCGATTGAGGCTAAAGAAAACGTTCAAATTAGAAACGAAAATAAAACGCACGCAACTATTACTTTCCAAAACTACTTTAGGCTTTACGATAAACTTTCGGGTATGACTGGTACTGCTAAAACGGAAGAGGAAGAGTTTAGAACTATTTACGGGCTTGACGTACTTGAAATTCCAACTAATAGACCGGTTATTAGAAAGGACGAGCCTGACGTTATTTTCAAAACTGAAAAGGGTAAATTAAAGGCGGTTATTAGTGATATTATCGAATGTCACGAAAAAGGTCAACCTGTATTAGTCGGTACGGTAACCGTTGAAAAATCTGAAGAAATTTCAAGATATTTAATTAAAAATAAGATAAAACACAATATCTTAAACGCTAAAAACCACTTAAAAGAAGCGCAAATTATCGCTCAAGCGGGTAAAAAGGGTGCGGTTACTATCGCTACTAACATGGCAGGTCGTGGTACGGATATTTTACTTGGCGGTAACCCTGAATATCTTGCAAAACAATATTTGAGAAATAAAGGCGTTAGCCAAGATATGATTGAAAGCGCAACTTCTTACGTTCAAGACGTTTCTGAAGAAGTTTTAAAAATTAGAGAAGAATACCGTGAATTATTAAGAGAGTACACGGAAGAAACGGACAAGGAAAAGGCGGAAGTAATGGCGCTTGGCGGTCTTAGAATTATCGGTACGGAACGTCACGAATCAAGACGTATCGACAATCAATTGCGTGGTCGTGCTGGACGTCAAGGCGACCCTGGCTCGTCACTTTTCTATATCTCTGCTGAAGACGATATGGTAGTGCGTTTCGCGGGCGAAAAATTCAAGGCTATTTGCGAGGCGTTTAAACTTGACGAAGACGTGCCACTTCAAGCAAAAATGCTTGCTAACCGTATTGAAGACGCGCAACGCATGATCGAAGGTAAAAACTTTGGTATTAGACGACAAATTATCGAATACGACGACGTTATGAACACTCAACGTCAAGTAATTTATAATGAAAGATTAGAAGTTTTAAAGGGTGAAAATACTCACGAAAAAATTCTCAACTTAATTCCTGATATCGTAGCGGAAATTATCTCTAATACCGTAAATATCGCTAAAGAGCCTGCTCTTTGGGATAGGGAAAAATTAAATAAGGCGTTAGAAGATAGAGTTTTACCGCCTGATACCGAATACTTAACTGAAGAAAGGCTTTCTAAGTGGGATTACGAAGAAATTTTAAAACGAGTAATCAAAAAGGTTACTACCGTTTACGAAGAAAAAATCGCTAAATACAAAGAAATGGGCATCGACTTTGCCGATATTGAAAGGTTTGTGCTCCTTAAAAACGTAGACAATAAGTGGATTGACCATATCGACGCTATGGATACTTTAAAAAGAGGCATTTCTCTTCGTGGCTACGCGCATGAAAACCCAATTAACGCCTACAAAAAAGAAGGTCTTGAAATGTTTGAAAATATGATTTACAACATTCAAAACGACACCGTTAATCTTTTACTTAAGGGCGAAGTAAGGGGGCTTCCTCAACAAAGGCAAGCGCCTAAGGATTTAACTGAAGGTGGTGGTAACGTGGAAGAACAACCAAAAACTATCGTAAAGGGTAAAAAGATAGGCAGAAACGAGCCTTGCCCATGCGGTAGCGGATTAAAATATAAAAATTGTTGTGGTAAAAATTAAGGAACGTTATGATAAGAACTGATTTATATCATCAAAAAATATCAGACCTTAAAGAACTTTTAAAAGAGGCGGGTTATTCTTTAGATATTGCTTTAGCGAAAGACGAACTTGCTAAAATAGAAAGTGAACTTGAAAAGGAAGAAGTTTACACTAATCTTCAAAAGTCTACCGAATATTCTAGAAAAGCCCAAGCAATAAGGAATAAGATAGAAGCGTTTGAAAAGGCGGAAAAGGCTATATCGGACGCGGAAGAAATGCTAATTTTAACCGAAGAAGAAAACGACGATACCTTTATGGAAGAAGTCGAAAAGGAATTAAAAGTGGCGGAAGACGACATTCAAACAATCCGCTTACAAGCCCTTTTAAGAGGTAAATACGACTCGTCATCCGCAATAATGACTCTTCACGCAGGCGCAGGTGGTACTGAGGCGTGCGACTGGACGGAAATGCTTTACCGTATGTATTTATGTTACGCGCAAAAGCACGATTATACCGTAACGGAGTTCGATAGATTAAACGGCGACGAAGCGGGTATTAAAAGCGTTTCTTTTAAGGTCGAAGGAATTAACGCATACGGTTATTTAAAGGCGGAAAAGGGCGTTCATAGGCTTGTTAGAATTTCTCCGTTCGACTCTAATGCGAGAAGGCACACTTCATTTTCATCGGTAGAAGTTATGCCTGAAATTGAAGATATGGGGGAAATTGAAATTCGCCCAGATGAACTTAAAGTGGATACTTATCGTTCAAGCGGTGCGGGCGGTCAACACGTTAATAAGACGGAATCGGCAATAAGAATTACCCACATTCCTACGGGTATTATAGTCGCTTGCCAAAACGAGCGTTCTCAAATACAAAACCGCGAACAAGCAATGAAAATGCTTATGAGCAAACTCGTTGAAAAGCGCGAGGCGGAAAGATTGCAAGAAGCCCAAGAAATTAAGGGCGAAATGAAACAAATTGAATGGGGTAGTCAAATACGTTCTTACGTATTTTGCCCGTATACTTTAGTAAAAGACCATAGAACGGGCTCTGAAAATAGTAACGTTCAGGCGGTTATGGACGGAGATATTGATAGTTTTATTATAGATTATCTTAAAAAGTCATAATGAGTTATTTAGATAAGATAAAAAACACCGCAATCAAAGAAGACGCGGTCATACTTGCAATAGAATCTAGTTGCGATGAAACAGCCGCGTCGGTCGTAAAAGGCGGTAGGGAAGTTTTATCATCGGTTATAATTAGTTCTATGACGGAGCATATTCCCTTCGGCGGTGTAGTTCCCGAAATTGCGTCAAGGGCGCATACTCAAGCAATTTCTATTGCGGTAGAAAGGGCGATAAGTGATGCAAAGATTACCCTAAACGATTTAGACGCTATTGCGGTTACTTACGGCGCGGGGCTTTTAGGTGCGTTACTCGTCGGCGTTGCGTACGCGAAATCCCTTGCATTTTCGCTTGGTATTCCGCTTGTGCCCGTAAGTCATATTAGGGGGCATTTGTCGGCGTCTTATTTATGCGATAAAGATTTAAAGCCACCCTTTATTAGCATTCTTGCAAGCGGTGGCCATACGGCAATTATTGCGGTAGAAGATTATTACAAATACAATATTTTAGGTCAAACCTTAGACGATGCGGTGGGCGAAGCCCTAGACAAAGTTGCAAGGGTGCTAGGCTTAAAATATCCTGGTGGTCCGCATATAGAAAAACTAGCAAAAGAAGGACAAAACAACGTTAAACTTCCACCTATGCTAAAGGGTAAAAAGGGTTATGATTTTTCTTATAGCGGTCTTAAAACTGCGGTTATTAACTACGTTCATACTAACGAAATGGCGGGTAGAGAATACAGTAAAGCAGACGTTGCCCATTCTTTTCAATGCTCGGCAATCGACGTTTTAGTAAAAAACGGCGTCAAGGCTATTGAAGAGTACGGTTATAAAACTTTGACCGTTGGCGGTGGTGTAGGCGCTAACGGATATTTAAGAGATAGTCTTAAAAAAGTTTGCGATAAAATGGGTGTAAAATTAGTTTTACCCGAAAAGGTATATTGCACCGATAACGCCGCAATGATAGGCGCGGAAGGGTACTTGCAATACTTAAAAGGCAACTTTGCAGATTTAGAACTAAACGCTAAAGCAAGTGTTAAACTTGACTAACTTGCTTCTAGTGCTTTATAAATACAAATAATTCAACTTAAAGAATAAAACAAATTAAATAAATAAAAAACAAAAGCGGTTTTTACCGCTTTATTTAATAGGTATGGTATGTTTGATAAAATATTTTCTATATTTATAAAAGACAGCGAAAAGGTTGAAGATAACGCCGTAAGATACGCTTACGGTAAGTTTTTAAATATTTGTTGTATATTATTCAATATATTATTATTTGCAATTAAAACTTTGGCGGGAATACTCTCCGGCTCGGTTGCAATTATTGCAGACGCCATTAATAACTTATCGGACGCATCTTCTAACGTCGTGGGGTTTTTAGGATTTAAACTCTCTAGTCTTCCTGCGGATGAAGAGCATCCTTACGGTCACGGTAGATACGAATATATTGCAAGTTTAATAGTTGCGTTTATCATAATGTTTATCGGCATAGAACTTTTTAGAAATTCGCTCGATAAAATTTTAAATCCAACTGATATTAAGTTTGAAATAATAACGGTAGTAATTTTATTAGTTTCCATTTTAATTAAATTGTTTATGTCTGTGTTTGCTAAAAGCGCGGGTAAAAAGATTAAATCCGACACTCTTCTTGCCGTAGCAACCGACAGTAGAAACGACGTTTTAGCTACTTTAGCCGTATTAATATCTTTAATTATATTTAAGTATTTTAATATTAATATAGACGGGTACGTGGGTATTTTAGTTTCCGTAGTAATTTTAATTAGCGGTGTGAAAATCGTTATAGAAACGGTGGCTACCTTACTTGGTAAAGCGCCCGAAAAGGAATTCGTTGAAAAGTTAACTAGTAAAATTCTTAGTTACGAGTCTGTTTTAGGTCTTCACGATTTATTAATTCACGACTACGGCCCAGGTAGAAGATTTGCTAGCGCTCACGTAGAAATGCCCGCGGAAGAAGACCCTATTAAAAGCCACGAAATTATAGATACCATTGAAATGGATATTTATAGGGAACTTAATCTACATATAAGTTTGCACTACGACCCAATATCTACAAAAGATGAACTTTTAAACGAAATGAAAGAGTATATTGCGGTATCCGTTAAAACTATTAGCGAAAGCGCGACTATTCACGACCTTAGAATAGTTAGGGGAATTGAAAGAAATATCGCGGTGTTCGATCTTCTTTTACCGTATAGCGTAAAACTTAGTGAAAAACATATCAAAGAAGAAACGGCAAAACTAGTAAAAGCAAAATACCCAAGTTTTGACGTCAATATTAAAATAGACCGCGACTTTGCAAGCGGTAAATAATTTAATGGCTATGTCACTGCTAACGGTTGACAAAGTGCCAATGAAACGACTTCGCAATACTTCGTTAAACCCCTTGAAAAGATATATACTCTTATCTTCGGGATTTGCCTTGTCTTGCTTGCGTTTGATTGTCCCTTTTACATCAACCTTATATTGTGACATAGCCTTATTTTTGTTAGTTTAAATTGTAAAAATTATAAAATTCCATTTAAAATTCTATTTGATTTTCATAAAACCTGCATAAAATGAATAAAAATACATAAATATTCACAGTTTTATGCATTAAATTGAATAAAATAAAAAAATATAAAAAATTTTGTAAATATTATGCAAAAACAGTTGACAATAAAAAAATTAAGGTGTATTATAGGCGTATCAAAAGCGGAAACGCCTTTGAAATAAAATGGTAAAAAATTTTTAAGGAGATAAAAATTATGAAAAAGTTATTAACACTTATTTTATCTTTAGCGCTCGGCTTAACGGCTTGTTTAGGCTTAACGGCTTGTGGCGGTGAAGAAGATTCTAAAAACATTAAAATCGGTGTTCAAGAAGGAACTACAAGTTTAATGTATGCAGACTGCTTAAAGGGTGTTTCAGTTAGTTCTTATACGACTTTCCCACTCGCTGCAGACGCTATGAAGAACGGCAACGTTGATTACGTTGTATGTGATAAAGCAACGGCAACAAGCATTTGCAACACAATGGGTGGCGTTAAGTATATTGATATTGCATTATCAACTGAATTCTACGCTATCGCAATGGACAAAAATCAACCTGAACTCAATGCGTCTATCAACCAAATTTTAGAAAGCAAATCTGCTGAAATTCAAGCGATTATTGATAAATATATGGCTGGTGACGAAGCAAATTACGTTGGCGTAACTTCTGCAGAAAAGAATAACGACAACAAAGCAGGTCAATTAGTAGTTGCTACAAACGCAGAATTCCCACCATGGGAATACGTAGACGGCGATAAATACTACGGTATCGATATGGAAATTGCTAAAATTATTGCCGATGAACTTGGTTTAGAATTAGTTATCGACGATATGGCATTTGAAAGCGTTGTATCTTCTGTTGGCGCTAACGGTGTTGATATTGCAATGTCTGGTATCACAATTACTAACGAACGTAAAGAAATCGTTAACTTCTCTACAAGTTACTACACTGAATCAATCGTTATTCTTTGTAAAGAGAATTGCAATGATTTCGCTAAAGCAGGTACTGTTGTGGACTTATTAAGTGTTCTTTGCAAAAACAAGTAATTAAAAATTAAGATAAAAGGTTATTAAAGGTTTAGTTTTTTGCTAAACCTTTAATTTGGTAATAGAAATGAATGTTGATATGAAATTATTATGGGATAAATTTATAGATGCTCTCATAGAAAAAAACGGCTATAAAGTAGTTTTAGAAGGCTTATATAATACCATACAAATTGCAGTTTTAGGCTTACTTATCGGTATTGTTATAGGTACTTTAATAGCAATCGTTAGAGTAATGCCTAAGTATAAGGTTTTACCAAGAATTTTAGACAAAATTTGCGGTTGTTACGTAGAACTTTTTAGGGGTACGCCTATGATGGTTCAACTACTTATTAGTTATAACGTTTTACTTCCATTAATGGGAATAAGCGTTGATAGTGGTCTTCCTGTGGCGATAGTTGTATTCGGTCTTAATAGTGGCGCTTACGTTAGTGAAATTATGCGTAGCGGTATTAATTCCGTTGATATTGGTCAAATGGAGGCAGGTAGGGCTATGGGTTTAACCTATACTACGACCATGATGAAAATAGTCGTTCCGCAAGCCGTAAAAAATATTTTACCAACGCTTGGTAACGAGTTTATCGTTTTAGTAAAAGAAACGTCTATAACCGGTTACGTTGCTACTATTGACTTAACTAGGGCGTTTACAAAACTTGCGGGTCCTAGTATGTCGTACATAATACCGTATTTAATGCTTGGCGTATCATACCTAGTAATCGTATTGCTCATTTCCTGGGGCGTTAGGTCGTTAGAAAAAAGATTGAAAAAAAGTGAGAGATAAATATGGAAAAGAATTTAATTTTATCTGTAAAAAACTTAACAAAAACCTTTGATAAACTTGAAGTTTTAAAGGGTATCGACCTTGACGTTTACGAAGGTGACGTAGTTGCTATTATTGGTCCTTCGGGTTGCGGTAAATCTACGTTTTTGAGATGCCTTAACTGTTTAGAAGACCCAACGGGTGGTTCTATTATTTTCCACAATGAAGACCTTGCCGATATGAAGGTAGATATTAACGTTCACCGCCAAAAAATTGGTATGGTTTTCCAACAATTTAACCTTTTTAACAATTTAACCGTGCTCGATAATATAACCCTTGCTCCTATAACCGTGGCTAAAAAGAATAGGGCTAAATTAAAAACTAAAAACTTTTTTATTAAACTTGGCAATATTTTTAAAAAGAAAGAGGCTAAAAAGCCTTTATACGATTTAGGTAAAACGATTGCGGAAATTAAGAAAGATGCAGAAAATAAAGCATTAGAACTACTTACCGCTATTGGTCTTGAAGATAAGGCTAGTTCATATCCTTCTCAAATTTCAGGTGGTCAAAAGCAACGTGTTGCCATTGTTCGTGCGCTTGCTATGAATCCAGACGTTATTTTGTTTGACGAGCCTACTTCGGCGTTAGACCCGGAAATGGTTGGCGAAGTATTATCAGTTATGACTGACCTTGCTAAAAGGGGTATGACTATGATAGTCGTTACTCACGAAATGGGCTTTGCAAGAGAAGTTGCTAACCGCGTTATCTTTATTGACGACGGTGTAATTGTTGAAGAAAACGAACCTAACGAATTCTTTAAAAATCCTAAAAATCCAAGACTTAAAGATTTCCTCTCGAAGGTGTTATAATGGCTCTTCCGTAAACCTTATTTATATTAAAAAGTCCCTATTACTGCGTTATATCCGCCTTAACCCCTTGACAATACGGCTAGTATTGTCTTCGGAGATTAAGTCAAATCTAACTTGCAATAATTCCTTTTTAATTATCAAATGGTTTACTCCATCGCCATGGCGTTTCTAATGGTAGATGAATAGCTAGAATTAGTTTGTTTTTATAAAAATTTTGTTTTAAAACCACCTTTCTAGGTGGTTTTAATTTTTGGCGTTTTGAATAATTAATAGAAAAAGTGATTTTATGCATAAAATTATGCATTAAATTTATATTATGCAAAAATCAATAAAAATATTTTAAAAATATTCAAAATATATGAATAAAACAGTTGCAATAAAAATTTAAAAGTGCTATTATAAATATGCAATAAAAAATAATAAATATTTTAGGTGATATTATGGATAAAAAAGAAATTAAAAAAGTTGTACTTGCTTACTCTGGCGGATTAGATACTTCTATCATAATCCCATGGCTTAAAGAAAATTACAATAACTGTGAAGTTATTGCCGTTTCCGGTAACGTTGGTCAAGCCGACGAACTTGAAGGCTTAGAAGAAAAGGCTTTAAAGACGGGCGCTTCTAAACTTTATATTGAAGACTTAACTGACGAGTTTGTTGACGATTATATTATTCCTACCGTTAAAGCGGGCGCTTTATACGAAGAATATATGCTCGGCACGTCGTTTGCTCGTCCAATTATCGCAAAGAGAATTGTTGAAATTGCTAAAAAAGAAAATGCCGACGCTATTTGTCACGGTTGTACAGGTAAAGGTAACGACCAAGTTCGTTTTGAACTTGCAGTTAAAGCGCTTGCGCCTGATATGCAAATTATCGCTCCTTGGCGTGAATGGACTATTAAGAGCCGTGAAGAAGAAATCGACTATGCTGAAGCGCACGACGTTCCACTTAAAATCAATAGGGAAACAAACTACAGTAAAGATAAAAACCTTTGGCATTTATCACACGAAGGCTTGGACCTTGAAGACGCAGGCAACGAACCTTTATACGAAAAAGAAGGTTTCCTTGAAATGAGCGTTTCTCCACTTCAAGCGCCTGATAAACCAACTTATATTACTTTAGATTTTGAAAAGGGTATTCCTACAAAACTCAACGACGTTAAAATGAGCGCTAAAGACATTATTTTAGAACTCAACAAACTCGGTGGTGCTAACGGTATCGGTCTTCTTGATATCGTAGAAAACCGTCTTGTTGGTATGAAATGCCGTGGCGTTTACGAAACTCCGGGTGGTGCTATACTTTACTTTGCTCATAACTACCTTGAAACTCTTTGCTTAGACAAGATGACAATGCACAAAAAACAAGAACTTGCAATCACTTTTGCAGACCTTGTATATAACGGTCAATGGTTTACTCCACTTCGTGAAGCGTTATCCGCTTTCGTTGATAAAACTCAAGAAAACGTTACTGGTAAAGTTAAACTTAAACTTTACAAAGGCAACATCATTAAAGCGGGCGCATGGAGTGATTATTCACTTTATTCTGAAGAAATTGCAACGTTTGGCGAAGATAACGTTTACAATCAAGCAGATGCAACGGGCTTTATTAACTTATTCGGTTTACCATTAAAAGTTCAAGCCGAAGTATTACAAAAACTTAAAAAATAAGGATTATTTATGGCTAAAATGTGGGCGGGAAGAACAAGCGGTGAAACTAGTAAGATAGCCGATGATTTCAATTCTTCCATTTCATTTGATAAAAAGATGTTCAAACAAGACGTGTGTGGCTCTATTGCCCACGCGTCTATGCTTGCTTATAAGGGGATTATTACTAAAAGTGAAGGCGAACTTATAATCGACGGCTTAACTCAAATTTTATCCGATATAGAAAGCGGGGATTTAGTTATTTCTAACGATGCCGAAGATATACATATGTTCATAGAAAGCGTGCTTACCGAAAGGATAGGTGACGTTGGTAAAAAACTTCACACGGCAAGGAGCAGAAACGACCAAGTTGCGTTAGACCTTAGGCTTTATATGCGTGAACAGTCTAATTTGGTCGTTGAAAAACTTAAAACTTTAATCGAAGTTATTATAGAAAAAGCGGAAGAAAATCAAGACGCGATTATGCCTGGCTATACCCATTTGCAACGCGCTCAACCTATAACTTTTGCCCATCACCTTTTGGCTTACGCTATGATGTTTATTCGCGACGTTTCTAGGGTTAACGATGCGGTTTTAAGAATGAATTATTCTCCGCTTGGCTCGTGCGCAATGTCGGGTACGACTTATCCTACCGACCGTGATTTCGTCGCTAAAAAATTGGGGTTTGACGGTGTTACTATGAACTCTATCGACGGCGTGTCGGACAGGGATTATTGCATTGAATTATTATCTAGTTTTTCTACTATTATGATGCACTTATCAAGGTTTAGCGAAGAGATTATTTTATGGCAAAGTTGGGAGTTTAAGTTCATTGAACTTGACGACGCTTTTTCAACGGGTTCGTCTATTATGCCACAAAAGAAAAACCCTGATATGGCTGAACTTGTCAGAGGTAAAACGGGTAGGGTTTACGGCGATTTAATGGCTATTTTAACTACGTTAAAGGGCATTCCGCTTGCGTATAATAAAGATATGCAAGAAGATAAAGAATGTATTTTCGACGGCGTTGAAACGGTTATTAAATGTTTAGACGTTTTCGCGCCTATGATTAAAACCTTAAAGCCTTTAAAAGAGAATATGTATAAGGCTTGCGCTAAGGGTTTTATCAATGCTACCGACCTTGCGGATTATCTTGCTAAAAAGGGTATGCCGTTTAGGTCCGCTTATAAAATTGTTGGCACTATTGTTGCCGATTGCATTAAAAAAGGCGTTACTTTAGACGAGTATTCGTTAGAAGATTATAAAACTTATTCGGACGTATTTGAAAGCGACTTATACCAAGAAATTTCAATGGAAACGTGTATTAAAAAACGTATTTCTAAGGGGTCTACTGGGTATGAGTCGGTTAAAGAACAATTAAATTACGTAAAAGATTTTTTAAAACAAAACTAATAAGATTTTAAAGGAGAATAGCAATGGGTTTTTTAAAGGGTAGAGATTTTTTAAAACTTTTAGATTTTACGCCAGCCGAAATTGAAAAACTTATAGATACCGCAATAGATTATAAACAAAAAAAGAAAAACGGCGTTTTTCACGACGATTATAAGGGTAAAAATATTGCGCTTATTTTTGAAAAAACGAGCACGCGTACCCGTTGTAGTTTTGAAGTTGCCGCGCACGACCTTGGTATGCACGTAACTTATCTTGACCCTACGGGCTCTCAAATAGGCAAAAAGGAAAGTATTGCCGATACTGCAAGGGTGCTTTCTAGTATTTACGACGGTATTGAATACCGTGGCTACGGTCAAGAAATCGTTGAGGAACTTGCAAAGTATTCTAAAGTACCCGTTTGGAACGGTCTTACTAACGAATTTCATCCAACGCAAATCCTTGCCGACTTTATGACAATTAAAGAACAATTCGGCTCGTTAAAGGGTATAAAACTAGTTTATATGGGCGATGCAAGATATAATATGGGTAATTCTTTAATGGTTGGATGCGCGAAAATGGGTATGGAATTTGTTGCGTGCGCGCCTGAAAAATATTTCCCTAATAAAGAACTTATTAAAACTTGCGAAGAAATTGCTAAAACAACGGGTGCAAAATTATCATTTAACACAAGCGTTGACGAGGCGGTTAAAGGCGCAAACGTTATATATACCGACGTTTGGGTGTCAATGGGTGAGCCCGATAGCGTTTGGGAAGAGAGAATTAAAGAATTATCTCCTTACCGCGTAACGACTAGCGTTATGAACAAGGCGGATAAAAACGCTGTGTTTATGCACTGCTTACCTGCATTCCACGACTTAAAAACGGTTATTGGAAAAGAAATGGGCAAAAAATTCGGCATAACCGAAATGGAAGTTACTGACGAAGTGTTTGAAAGCGAGCGCTCGATAGTATTTGAAGAGGCCGAAAATAGAATGCACACTATTAAAGCGGTTATGGCGTCAACTTTATAATAAAAATTTTAAAAGTTCCGTAAATTTTACGGAACTTTTTTTAAAATATTTTATAAATATTTTCAAAAAGGTCTTTTCAATTGACTTTTTTAGTGATACAATGTATATAATGAAAATATTTGGGCAATAAGGAGATATACTATGAAATACGTGCCAATTTATGATAAAAACTATTATCCGATGATCGTTAAACTTAACGAGTTTAAAGAAGAAGTTAAAAATTCTGAAAACAAACCGTTTAAGATTTGCGTAGAGAGAAATAAAGGCTATAACTTTATTTACGAACTTGATATTTTTGCAAACGAAGATAAGCGCGAAGAAAACTACGCTATCGTTGAAAGACTTATAAAAACTATTTTATGGGTAGCGGGCGGTTACAAAATTTACCTTTTAGGCGACGATTATTTATACGAAAGAATTAAAGCCGACTATACGCTAAGTGGGGCTAGGGCGTTTGACGTTAAGTTTATGTCGGGCGTTTACGAAACAGATTTTGTAGTTGTTAAAGCGGATGAAAAGTCTTTCCCTGAAAGAAAGAGTTGCTCACTTAAAGTTGGCGGTCATTTAGACGGTTGTCGTATCGGTTTCGACGCGGGCGGGTCTGATAGAAAGGTTTCTGCCGTTATCGACGGTAAGGTCGTTTATAGCGAAGAAGTCGTATGGTTTCCTAAAATTAATTCCGACTGGCATTATCAATACGACGGTATTATGGAATCTATGAAAACTGCTGCAAGCAAAATGCCAAGGGTTGACGCTATCGGCGTTTCTTCAGCGGGCGTTTACGTTGACAATAAAATTATGGTTGCGTCACTTTTCTTAAAAGTTCCTGAAGACGATTTTGAAAAACACGTAAAGACTATGTATATGGATATCGCTAAAGAAATCGGCGCTCCTATCGAAGTTGCTAACGACGGTGACGTTACCGCGCTTGCAGGCGCTATGGACCTTAAAGACAATAGCGTTTTAGGTATCGCAATGGGTACTAGTGAAGCGGTTGGTTATATCAACGGCGAAGGTTGCTTAGAAGGTTGGCTCAACGAACTTGCCTTTGCGCCTGTTGACTTTAATAAAGACGCAATGGTTGACGAGTGGTCGGGCGACTACGGTTGTGGCGTTAAATACTTCTCTCAAGATAGCGTTATTAAACTTGCAGAAAACGCAGGCTTTAAGTTTGAAGAAGGTTTATCTCCTGCCGAAAAGTTAAAAGTTATTCAAAAACTTATGGCGGAAGGGGACGAAATGGCTAAAAATATTTACGATTGTATCGGTATTTATCTTGGCTATACAATCGCTTATTATAGTGAGTTTTACGGCATTAAACACGCGCTTTTACTTGGTAGAGTAACTTCTGGTAAGGGTGGCGACATTATTTTAAACCGCGCTATTGAAGTTATTAAAAACGAATTCCCTAAGTATTCTAACATTAAACTTCAAATGCCGGACGAATCTAATAAACGCGTTGGTCAATCAATTGCCGCAGCATCACTTCCTGAAATAAAGTAATGGTCTATTACACAAAGTTTATTTATATCAAAAACTCTCTACTACTTCGTAATACAAGCCTTAACCCCTTGACAATACGGCAAGTATTGCCTTCGGGGGTAAGTCTCGCCTTACTTGCATTATAAAGTTTTTGATTTATCAAACACTTTGCTCTATACTTAAAAACTCGGTTTAAATAAGCCGAGTTTTTGTTTAAGTTATATTAATAAAATATCAATTTTATCCATTTATAATCAAATATATTTATTGTAAAAATTTATATTGTAAATTACAATTACGGTATATAAAACTTGGGGGTAAAAACCATGGCTAAATTATATAATAATATAAAAAAAGATTGCGCTTTCGGTCATTACGACGAGAGCGTTAAAGCGGGCTATACTGTTACCGATGCAAAGGGGTTAAAAGCGCCCTGGTACTATATTTATCAAAATAGAAAAGTTTTACTTTACCTTGACCAAAACGGGCCTGTAAAACTTCAATACGAGCCACCTTCGGGCATATTAATCTTTAAACGCGAACTTGGCGAAACGCAAAGTAAATGGCAAGTTTGGGTTCAGTCTAAAGATATAAACGAAGGCGTACCCGTTAGCAATTTTAACTCGCCTAATCTTCGCTACGATTTGCCTAAGCCGAAGTATACTATTAATTGGGAGCCGACTAGGGCAGTTTATACTAGCGAATACAAAACCGCTAAAATAATTACGGAAATTTTCGTGCCTAGCGATAAGGCGACGGTTAGTATGAAAACAACCGTTGTTAATACTAGCGATAAAGAAATGGATATTACCGTTACCCCTTCAGTTTTTCCGTACGTAAACGTACCGCAAATGGTCGCTTGGGATTTACCCGAATGGTATTTATCTACGAAAATAAAAAGCAACGGCAAAGCCTTAACTTTTGCGGGGCAAATGCTTGACCCACTTCAAATAAAAGAAGGCAATCGCGCCGTTTCATATAACTTAGACTACGACGAAACCGCCTTTTTAGAACTTGATATGGCGGGTTTTGTCGGCAACGGCAGTTTCTTTTCGCCGACTTCAGTTATTGAAAATACGCCGTATACCCACGCCCACAAAGATGCGGTAGATAAAGTTTCTTTCGGCGGTGTTCCTACCGTTTGGACTACTAGGTATAAGGCGAATTTAAAGCCTGGCGAAAGTAAAACTTATACCCAGGTTATAACCGTTCACGAAGACTACTTGTTTAACGATAGCGAAAACGCCTTTGAACAAGTGTATTTCGATGAAAAGGGTTATGAAGAAAGAATAAAATCAACTGAAAAATTCTACGAAGAGTTATTCACTAAAAGGACTATAAAAACTTCTAATAAGTTGTACGATAACTTTATCAATAACTTTGCGCCACTTCAAATGTATTGGGTTTGCTCGCTTGATAGGGGTTGGCCGTCGTCTATGCGCGGTATAAGGGATTGCTCGCAAGACTTTATGGGTATGCTCCCATTAGACCCGACGTGGACTAAAAAGGCAATAATAGAAATGTTTGAGCATCAAAGGACGGACGGTTGGATGCCAAGGCAAATTTCTACAATTTCTAGAACTGCTCCGCACGATATGCGTTATTATTGCGACGGTGGTGCATTTTTACTAGAACTTATCAACGAATATTTCACTTTTACAAGAGATTTCGACTTCTTAAACGAAAGGTGTTATTGGCTAGATAGTGATGAACAAAGCACGATACTAGAGCATATTGAAAGAACAATCGGCTATTATTTAGACCCTATAAATATTGGCGAACACGGTTTATGTAAAGTTTGGTACGGCGATTGGTGGGACCCAATGGATAAAATCGGTATGGACGGTATTGGCGAGTCTGTGACTGTGACGGCGCAAAACGTTCTTAACTTAATCAATCTTGCCGATATGTTTAAGTATTTATGTAAAATTGGCAAACTTGATAAATCGCATTTTAATATTGCCGAAAATTACCTTGAAAAACGCGAAGGTTTTATAAAAGCAATGCGCGAGCACGCCTATAATAGTAAAGGCTTTTTCAACGGTTACTTTAACGACAATAGAAAATGGATTTGCTCAGATAACGACCCTGACGGCGTAGAGAGAATGTATCTAGTTAGTAACGCGTGGGCGGTTATTAGCGGTTCTGCAACTAAAGAAATGGCGGATAGCGTTATAAACTACGTAGTAAACAACGACTACGACAAAATAAGGGGGCATTTTACAACTAGTAAAGGTTTCCCTACATACATTGATAAATGCGGTAGAAAGGGCAACGGTACGCAAGCAAGCGTAGCAACCTATAACCACGCGCAAAGTTTCTTTGTAAGGGCGTCTGCGGTGGCGGGATATCCAGATATTGCGTATAACGCAACTAAGCATATTCTTCCTATAGATAGCGAACTTTTACCCGTAGAAAAAACTTTTGCGCCACCTTACGCGATTGCCAATTGCTACGGTTCTAAATTGCGCGCGGGTTTCCAATTCTTATCGGGTACGGTAAGTTACGTTTTAAGAACGGTTTATAACTTCTTCTTCGGCGTTACCTACGAATACGACGGATTGTCAATAAGAAGTAGTATGCCGTCTGATTTTGGCGATGCGTTGGTAAGTTTTGAATATTTAGGCAAAAAATTTACCCTTAAATATTATAAGACTGAAGATAAAGAAAAAGCAGTTAAATTTAACGGTAAGGCTTGGACAAAAACTAAAAAGGTAAACGAAACGGGTAGAGAAGTTCCGTTTATTGAAGATGGCGATATGCAACTAGAAAATTTAATAGAAGTAGAATATTAAAATTAAACCCCCAAAGCAAATGCTTTGGGGTAGTTTTTATTTATTAAATTGGTCTAAAGAAGTTTTGGTTTTAATAAAATCGTCTTTACTAAATTCTTCTAAGGTAAATTTTCCGTTATTGTAAATAACGGACGTTACGGAGCAGTTAGTTGGTAACGGATGCTTTGTCGTTTCAATAGCCGATAGGTTTTTAAGTTTTGTGACAAAACTTTTAATACACGTTGCGTGTGAAAAAATTGCAATAGTTTTATTTTCATTCTTTTTAGCTAAATACAAAACCGTGTTATAAAATCTATTTTGCGTATCTACAAAACTTTCTCCGCCCGTACAACGCCCACCGTCTATACCGTGGCAAAAACTATGCCAATCTTCAGGGTAGGTTTTTGCTATTTCGGTAAAGGGCATAAATTCCCATTTACCCGCGTAAATTTCCCTTAACCCTCTATCTAGGATAATCGGCAAATTTTTAATCTTAGCGGTAGGGGTTGCCGTTTGAATAGTCCTATCTAAATCGCTAGAATAAATAGCATCAATATGGATATCTTTTAAGTAGTTGGCAAGTGATTTTGCTTGATTTAAACCAATTTTAGTTAAATCCATATTGCCGTAGCCTAAAAATAAATCAAGTTCGTTGGCTTTAGAATAGCCGTGTCTTATAAATAATATTTTTACCATAATTAAAGTATAACATAATAAAAACCTAATTGCAAGCAATAAAAAACCACCTTTTAGCCGAGTCCCTGCAAGGGATTCGGCAACTAAATAAATCCGCAAGCGGATTTGTGATATTTGTCTAACGACAAGTGATATCGCCTTACGGCGGTGAAATTTGCCTATCGGCAAGTTGTGGATTTATTTAATATAACTGCGAGAGAAAAATATAATAACCTGCTACGCAGAACCTTGAATTTGCTCTCGCAAATATAACGCAAGCCTTGTCTTGCATATAACTTTTAGCCACAAGGCTAAAAATAAAACGACTGAAGTCGTTGGCGTTCGCTACGCTCGGCTAAACTTATTAAAACTTAATTTTTTGTGGTAAAGATAAAGCCCACCATATTTCGCTTTTTGCGAAGTATAGTGTGCTACACTTTTATTTTTTATCTTTTTTCCAAGCGTTATTAGACCAAGTTGACGGGTTAATTACGCGTGGGTCAATACTCGAAAATTCCTTTCTTAATAAGTTTAATTGTTCTACGTTAAGTTTTTGAACTTGACTAATAAGTTCGCAGTTGTTTTCAACTTGTTCAATTCTTTGGCAACCTAAAACTACTGAACTAATGCCAGGTAGTGAAAGTACGAAAGACATTGCAAGTACTGCAGGGGACGTATTCCATTCACGGCAAATATCAAGGTATCTTTGAAGTGGTTTTTTGCAAAAACTCATACCTTCGTCAAGTTCTTCAGGTTTCATAAACACAAGCCCTTGCAAAAATACGCTACGCGCGTAAACGGTCATACCCGATTCGGCAAGCGCGTCTATACCGCCGTCTTCAATCTTGCCCCAATCGAATACGTTTATTGGTATTTGAACGGCGTCAAAGCCCGTTTTGGCAAGCATTTTATAGTCGTGGCGAGAGTATGCCGAAATGCCCGTTAAAGAGATTTTCCCTTGGTCTTTAAGGGTGAATAATGCATCGGTAAAAACTTTTGGGTTTTTCAAATATTCATCGGTGCTGTGCGCCATTAAAAGGTCAATTTTATCTATATTTAATCTTTTTATAGATGCGTCGGCGTGTTCTATTATATTCTTTTTTAAATTTTCATCGGAAGAAAAGTCTAAAGGATGGCCGAATTTTGTAACTATAAGTGGTCTATCTTCCTTCTTTTTAGTTAAAAGCCATTCGCCGATAACGCTTTCGGAATCGCCGTAGTTATCTGCGGTGTCAAGTACGTTAACGCCAAGTTCAACCGCTTTATCTAAAAGTTTATAAGCGTAAGATTTTTCGGGTTTTTGGGTAAATTCGCCAAGCCCGTAGTTCATGCCAAGTTGTACCGTGCCAAGAGAGAAGGTGGAAATATTTAAACCTTTACTTTCTACGTATTTCATATTGCACCTTACCAAATAGTCCAACCGCCGTCCATAACGAGCGTTTCGCCTGTAACGTAGTTAGACGCGTCTGACGCTAAAAATACTACTGGGCCTTTAATATCGTCTTCATTGGCAAAACAGCCAAGTGGACAGTTTTTAATGTACGTTTCGTAAAATTCTTTAGTGTTTGGGTTAGTTGCGATAGTAGGGTTATAGCCACCTGGGGCAATTGCGTTAACCCTAATATTGTTTTTGCCGTATCTACCCGCCATATATTTAGTCATACCAATCATAGCCCATTTTTCAGTAGTGTAGTTAACCGCTTGGTCGCCCATACTTTCAGGGTAGAATGGGAAGTGTGGGCAGTCTATACCGCGCATTGAACTAATGTTAATGATATTGCCTTTATTTTGTTTAATCATTTGTTCAATTACTAGTTTAGAAAGGATAAGTTGACCGTTTAAGTTGGTACTAGCAGAATTTTGTAATTTTTCACGAGTAGCAGTAGATAACGGCGTCATATTACTGCGGTCTACAGCGTTGTTTACTAAAATATCGATTTTGCCGTATTTTTTAATTACGTCGCTAACTAAATTTTCAATAGAACTATCGCTAGATAAGTCTAAACTAAGACCAATAGCGTCATAGCCTTGAGTTCTTAATTCTTTAGCGTATTCTTCGCATTTTTCGCCGTTTCTTGATGCGATAACTACCGTTGCGCCCGCTTCGCATAAGCCAAGTGAAATGCTTGCGCCGTATAAGCCTTTACCGCCAGTTGCTATTGCAATTTTACCAGTTAAATCAAATAATTTTTTTACGTTCATAATTTACTCCTTAATAAATTCGTATTCCGCTTTTCCCGTTTCGTTATCGTAAGAAAGCATATTGAATTTGAGGTTAGTTTTTTCCGCTAACTTTTTCATAACGAGAGAAGTTGAGTATATAAAGTGTTTAGTCACTTGTCTACCCGTTTCTTTTAAATGCTTAACGGCAGGGCAGTAGTTAACTTTTACCGTTAACTTGTTGCCGTCAAGTTTAGTTTCGATTGCATCTACTGATTTTTCTTTTAAATAAGTGTCTAAAATCTTATCTTCAACCGCTTTTAAACCTCTTTCGTTTATATCAATTATAGTTTTTTGATAAACGTTAGAAACGTAGTCGTCAAAATAATCTTCTAAAACGTCAACGCCGTAATTTTCCGCTAAATAATCAATAGCCATATTTAAACTAGAGTGGAAGTCTTTATGGAAATATTCGTTGTCAGACGCCCTTCTATCCATAACTATCGTGTCGCTATCAATTATAACTCTACCATCGAAAATTTTAGGGTCGTATATTAAGATTGAGCAAGACGCTTTGTCAACGCCGGTAAAGTTATATATGTATTTAAGCCCGATTTTTTCAACCGCTTTTCTATAATAGTCGCAATGTAAGCAATAGTCGGAGTAGGGTTTAACGCCAATTTCCTTTTGAAGTTCTAAAAGTCTACCTTTAGAAGGGCAACGATGCATTACGCAATGGAAAAAACCGCGTTTTTCGTTTACGTACATAGTAAAGTCCGCCGCCTCTTCATTTAGCGAGCCCGCCCAATAAGTAAAGCAACCTTTTATTCCTTCTTTACTAATAAAATTAATAAGTGGAATACCTTTGCCGTCTGGCGTGAATAAATAATCCCAAAACTTTTCAACTTCTTTTTTGCCGTTTTTCTTTTCTAAAAAGGTAAAAAGTTCGCTATATGCGGGGATAAATTCCGTGCAAGAAATCATAAAAAACTCCTTTTATAGTTTTAAATTTTTATTAAAATAATTATATCACTAGTAAAAGATAAAAACAATAAAAAAATAGGACATATTTATCGATGAATATGTCCTGTTTTTAAAGTTGTAGAGTTGTAATAATTGTGCTATTATCTATAAAGACAGTTTGACTACTTTATTTGCGTTTGCAGAAATTACAAAAGAAGTCAGTGCTAGTTGCCTCATTTTTTTTGCGCCCTACGCTCGTGTTATCAATCGTTCTAGAGCGGAGTTCTTTTATAGGATTTGGGGCTACTTCAAAGCGATAATCTTTGCCGTAATTTTTAATATGGGTATCGATTACGATATGTGACGGTACTATTTCTATAGTTGGGTTAATAATACTTTGGTATTGGAAAAAGTTCGCGTCACTAGGTAGTTCGTTTACGTTAACGTAATCTTCTAAAAGTCCTGTAAACTGAACGGTAGTATCTAAAATTTCGCGTACGTATTCAATATTTTCGTGTAGAGAAATAGGGGCAGGGAAAGTTCCGTCGGGAATAACTTCGGTGTAATCTTTATTTTCGTATTTTTTCAAAAGTTCTACCGCTTTATGTAAATGACCTATTTCTATATCTAAATTCTCTTCCCATAACGCTTTAACGTAAGGGTCGGTTTCCGTTTCGTAGCAAGACCAATATAAATAACACTCACAATACTCGTGCCAAAGTAGCATTTCAAGCCAAGTTGCTTTAGAGTCCATTAAAGATTCGTATTGAGTCACGTGTTCTTCTTCGACGAGAGCTATTTCTTGGTATAGTTTCCTAGATAAATCGTTGGTTGCAAGGTTAGTTATATTCATATAGTAGTTCATCGTTTGTTGTTCAGCGGCTGTTATTATCATAGTGTTAAGAACAGTTTGCTTGTCGGCAGTTTTAGAGTTTATATTTCTCTTTACGTTGTCTTTATTAAACCGATGATGAGATATCGTAGGTCTACCAGGCATTATTTCAGTGTATCTACCTACGAGTTTTTCGGCTTGCAAGCCTTGTTCCATTTCAAGTAAATTTGCATATCTGTACAAATGGTCAAAGTCTTCAAGTAAAGCAAAGTCTAATGCTTTTTTAACGTAGCAGTCGCATTCTTTTTTGGCAAGTTCAGCAGTCAAGTCTACGGCTAATTGTTCATAAGATATCGTATGTTCTAACGGACTTTCGTTCGCTGGCTTTAGAAGTGAAATTTTAAGTTGTTGTTGTTTTTCTATTGAACGAGTGACACTTAATTCTCTTCGTAAGTCGTTATTAGTCGAATGTCTAGCAAACTGATGCGAAAACCAGTTCGCTTCAAATTCCGTTCCGTTCATAAGGATAATTCTAGTTTTTGTGTAAGGGTCTACTTCAAATTTGTTATAAGACTGTGGATATAGTTGTTTCCAATTTTGAAAACTGCTTAATATTGATAATGGTTTTTCTTTAAATGGGTTCATAACGCCTCCTTTTTAACTATCTAAATATAGTATGAAATTTAGATAAAAAAAGTTAATAATATAGGGCGTTATAAGTAAATTTTACAATTTTTAAAATGCAAAATAAAAGGCTTTCTACTATAGAAAGTCTTATTTAATATAAAAAATTTTTAAATAAAAACCTAAACCAGTTAAGGTTTAGGTTGATTTTTGTTTAATAAAGAATTAAAACGAACGCAATTGCTAAAATAAAGGCGATTAGTACCGTTACTATAAAAGTAACCGCTCCAATTATAATTTTATAAAGTGGAGATTTAGTTTTTTTCATTAAAATTAAAGAAGTGAAAAACGCAAGCGCGCCTAACGCACCGCCAATTGCTCCGCCAATAACAGGGAAAATTAAACATAGCGTAGGGGAGTTGCCCCAAGTCAATATAAAAATAAAAGGGAGCAAAGCAAGAATGAATTCGTATATTTTTGGCTTTTCACACAAGACAATAGTTTCGCCTTCAATTTGTAACGTTGCGCCAGTAAGAAAATTGCCTTTTAAAATAGCGGATTTACCGTCGACAATAAAGTCTTTTTTAGTTAAGCGCTTAGCAAAATTGCCGTTAACAAAGATGCTTTTTTTCCCCGACCAAAAGTTTTCATCGTAAACGATATTGCCGTAAGTAGGGTGAGTAACGTAAGATTTCATTTCAATTTCTCCTTTGTGGGTTATTGGCCTTTAATAGAACCTAATTTAATATTAGCATACGATAAAAGATATGTCAATAGCGATTTTAGTTTGAAATGACCTTGCCGTCGATTTTAACTATTTCTAATATTTAGTTTAATTAACTGATATTTGACGTACGATTTTTGTCATAATTTTTTAATATTTTTGCTAAAATTTTAAAAACTGATATTGACAAATAATCTATAGATTTGATAAACTTATATCAAGGAGGATTATTTTTTATGTTTTGGATTCCTATATTAATAATTGTAGTGATAATACTTATAGTAGGTATAAAAATTGTTCCGCAAGCAACGGAATACGTGATTGAAAGGCTTGGTAAGTATAACAAGACTTGGAGTGCGGGTATTCACTTTTTAATTCCTATTATCGATAGAATTTCTAAAAAGGTTACTTTAAAAGAACAATTTTTAGACTCGCCACCACAACCTGTTATAACTAAAGATAACGTTACTATGCAAATTGATACGGTAGTATTCTTTAGGGTTTTTGATTCTAACCTTTATACTTACGGCGCGGTAAATCCAATAAGCGCGCTTGAAAATTTAACGGCAACAACGCTTAGAAATATCGTTGGCGAATTAGAACTTGACGATACTTTAACCTCGCGCGATACGATTAACGGTAAAATGACGAATATTTTAGATTCGGCAACCGACCAATGGGGTATTAAGGTAAACCGCGTAGAATTAAAGAACATTATTCCACCAACTGAAATTCAAAACGCCATGGAAAAACAAATGAAAGCGGAACGCGATAGGCGTGAAACTTTACTTGAGGCGGAAGGTCATAGGGCTGCGGTTATTACTAGGGCGGAAGGTGATAAGCAAGCAATGGTTTTACAAGCGGAAGGTGAACGCGATGCTAGAATTGCGCGCGCGGAAGGTGAGGCTAAGGCTATATTACTTGCAAAAGAAGCGGAAGCCGCAGGCTTAAAAGCGTTAAAAGAAGTCAACCCAACACAAGCGTTATTAGAACTTAAAAAATACGAAGCGCTTATAGAAATGTCTAACGGCGTTGCGTCAAAAATTATCGTTCCGACCGATGCGGTTAATATGACTAAAAATAACGTAATATTTTCAGAAACGGCGGGAATAGGTGACGTTACTAGTCCTGCTAAAAAAGCAGATCCGCCTGTTAAAGAAGACGTTTGTTGTGACGATAATTAATAGAAAAAACAAATAAAAGAACGGTTACTTAACCGTTCTTTTTTTGATTTTAAAAGTATTTTATTTTTTTATAATTGTTTCTCTATACGTTAATGGGGACATATTGTAAAAGGCTTTAAAGGAACGACTAAAATTATAAGCGCTAGAATAGCCCAAAATTTCAGAAATTTTTACTACCGTTTCGCCTTCTTCTAGTAAATATTTTGCCTTTTTCATTTTTTTGTTTAGGATATATTCTTGTAACGTTTGATTAGTGTGCTTTTTGAATAGTTTATAAACATAGTTATAAGAATATCCAAAATGATTAGAAACCTCTTGCAAATTGTGAATTTCTAAATAGTGTTTGTCAATGTAGTGAAGTAGTCTTGGTACTAAATTTTCTCTCTCTTCGTCTAACTTATCTTCTTCATTTGTTTTTGCGGTTAACAAAGTTAAAACTATAGTAGATATAAGAGCGTCTAGTTGGAATTTAGTATATTCTTTATCTATATCGTGTACTTCATTTAATATTTTCGTAAACACGTCGCCAATTTTACAGTTTTTCACTTGTCTATTGTTAGGATCTCTATATTTAGCGATAATATCGTTTAAAAGTGGCTTGAATTGCGATTTGTTTTTAAAGTCAAACGCCACCGTTATAAACCTGCAATGAGTGCTACTGTTTAAGTGGTGTATATCATTTCTTAAAGAAACGTATAAATCGTTTTGATTTACAACGTCTTTTACGTTGTCTGTAAAAGAATCCATTTGGTTATATGCGACGTAAGTTATTTCTACGTCGCATTCTTGCTTATGTGGGCTAATTCTAAAATTATGCAAGTAAAAAGAATCGGTTACTTGCACGATGGTGTAATTAGGGGTTTTGAAACAGCCGTTAAGTTTGCCGTTAGAGTCGTTAAAGACTTTATTTTGATATATGACAGAGTAATCTGTTAAACGTGTATCTTTCATAAAAATTATTATAGCATATAATTTTAAAAATGTCATATCATTTTACCAACTGTATGAAAAAAGATATTATTATTTAATTATTATGATATTGAATAAAAGGGGCGGTGGTTATACAATCTAATTACTAGACTGGGTTTTTATCAGTATGACTAGTAAAGTAAAAGGGTTTATATTCTATATAAAAAACTCAATAAAGATATTAAGATGAAGTTGGTTTATCTAAGCCTTTCATTTAATAATATAAAAACATATTGGAGGAATAATATGAAAAAATCAAACAAATTTTTAGCCATGTTATTATCAATTATCGTAGCGTTATCCGTAACGTTTACGGCTACTGCTTGCGGTGTAGAAAATTTAGACGGTGGCGAGCATGACGATCAAACTACCATCCGCGTATACGTTTATAACGGCGGTGGCGGTTCAAAGTGGCTTTATAAAGCGGCGGAAAAATTCCAAACTTTAAAAGCGAAAGAAAAATATCACGCTGATAAAGAAGGGGTATATATTGATATTTTCCCTTCTAAAGATAGACCGCAATCAACTGAATTTAAAACTTCCGGTACTAATATTTATTTCGATACTTACGAACTTTCAGAATTGCTTGAAGACGATTTAATTTTACCGTTAGACGACGTTTATAATACTCCTATCGACGATATGGATGGCGACGGCGTTTTAGAAACTACTCTTAAAGATAAGTTCGTAAATGAAGCGCTCCCTGCATTTAAGGGAAGTGACGGTAAATTTTACGGCGTACCTTATTACAACTTAACGCACGGTTTTTCTTTAGACGCTATGTTGTTTGATAAATATTGCGCTTATTTTGCCGCACCTGATAACGAGGCTGGTAACGTAACTACTTATACGTCAAAATACGGCACTTCTAAAATGCTAACTAGTTTAGCGGGTAAAAAATCTTGCGGTACTGACGGCGTTTACGGCACTACCGACGACGGTTTACCTTCATCTTTAGAAGAATTACTTACGGTTTGTCAATACCTTCAAAGTTGTGGCGTTATCGATATTATCAATTCGCCTGGCGCGCACGAAAAGTATTCTAATATGTTAGTTCAAGCATTATGGGAAACTCTTGCAGGCGTTGATGAAATGCGCGCTACTATGAATATGAGCGGTAAAATCAAAGTCGTTACGGGTTATAAAGATGAAAACTTATTCCCTGGCATTGATTATATTAAAGCGCCTATCGTTGAAGAAAAGACTATTACTAAAGAAACTGCGTATTTAGCATATCGTTCAGCGGCTAGATATTACGCTATTGCTGCTGCCGACATTATGCACACGGAAGGTTTCTTCTCTGGCGATTGCAATAAAAATACTATGCAAATGACGCAAATGCAAGAAAGATTCGTTTTAAACGGATTAAGAAATATTAACGAAAAGGCGTTCCTTTTAGAAGGTAACTACTGGTTTAACGAAGCGGCTGAATTTACCGAAGCGTTTAAGTATTACGATGAATACGCTAAAGTTGCAGGACGTGAAGATATTGGAGATAGAAAGGTAATCTGGATGGCGTCTCCTACTACTTTAAAAGGCTCTATTGAAGAGGGCAGGGCTAATCAAGTATGTTGTCTTGGCGGTACTGGCGCGGTTGTAGTTAATAGAAACGTTGAAGGCGATGAAGGTTTAGTTCGCGCTATTAAAGAATTCTTGATGTTCTTATACACTCAAGAAGAACTTGAAGAATACGCAAAAAATACAGGCTTAAAATACAATTCTTTAAACTATCAATTAAGCAATGAAGTTTACGAAAGTTTACCAACGCGTCAAATCAATACTTTAAAGGCTTTAGACAATGCAGTTTGGGTATACAAATCTACCGATATAGATTTATGGACTACGCAAGCGTCTAAAATTGGCGTTAACTATCGTTCTAACATTCACAGTTCTCGTTACGTAAACACAGTATACTATTCAGTATTAAAGGCGTTAATTGCAGGTTCTGATGCAAAGACAATATTTGAAGATTCATATTTTACAGAAAAACAATGGGAGGATTTTCTTAAATAATGAATAAAAATAATACTCTTCCTTCTCGCTTGGGTAAAAGCAAGCGAGAAAGAGATAATAAAATATTTTATTATTCAATATTATTATTACCGATATTGCAGTTTGCTGTTTTTTATATTTATAAAAACTTTGAAATGATTAGAATGGCTTTCGTCAAAGCGGAAGTTGCGGTTGAAAACGGTATTGTATACGTAAAAGAATCTTTTGCGTTGTTTGCGAATTTTGAAAAGGGTATTCAGTTTTTAACTGGTCACTCTTATTTACTTACGAATTCCTTGATTAATTTTTCGCTCGTTACTATTCCGTGCTCCTTTTTAGCGCTTATATTTTCTTTTTATATTTATAAAAAGTATTTCTTATCGGGGGCTTTTAGAATAGTTTTATTTATTCCACAAATAGTTCCTGCGCTTATATTCTCGTTATTATATCGTTATTTGGTAACTGACGGGTATATTGCGTTAACCGGCGCGAATATGGGTCTTTTAGATAATATGGATACCATTTTCCCAACTATTTTATTCTTTGCTTTTTGGCACGGGTTTGGTTTAAACGTATTGTTATACACAAACGCTATGAGCGCCATTAACGAATCAATAGTTGAAGCGGCGCAACTCGATAGGGTAAACGTTTTGCAAGAGTTTATATACATAACTTTTCCTATGATATTCTCAACTGCAAAATCCTTATGGATAGTAGCAATTTCGGGCATTATAACCGACCAACTTGGTATACACGCCCTTGTAGGTCTTAGTATGTCGGGTAGATATCAAACGCTTGGATATGCAATATTCCATATCTCTTCCGACCTTATTAGAACCCCTTACGACGGCACGTATATGAATATGTACGAATTATCTGCATTCGGCGTATTTTTAACTTTAATATTAACTCCAACGGTTGCGATAGTTAAAAAGTTGTTAGATAAATACGGCCCAAGCGTTGATTAGGAGAGCAATATGACTAAAAAATTTAAAGATACTTCTATTACGAATATAATAGTAAAAACGATAATTTTAGTCGTTTTATTGCTTTTTGCTATTTCATATATTGCAATTTTAGTTTGGGGATTTTTAACTACGTTAAAAAGTAAAGCATCTTTTGAGTTTGACGGAAACGTGTTTGGGTTTCCTAGTATTTTAGAGCCGGAATTTTATCAGTTAAAAAACTATAAAATAATGCTTGAGAATTTAGATTTAGTTGTTAAAGATTCTTTCTATAACGCGGGTAAATTAGTTTCCGTTAATATTAGAGTACCGTTTTATATGTCCATATACAATTCAATCGTATATGCGTTAGGTACTGCCGTTTTAAGTACTTTCGTTACTTGTATCGTTGCTTACGTATGTTCAAAATTTAAAAACTACGTATTTAGTTCGATTATTTATATGGTAAACTTATTCGTTATGGTAACGCCTATCGTAGGTTCTAGCGGTGTACTTATGGAACTTTTAAGAAAGTTCGGGTTATACGATACTTTGACTGGTATTATTATACCTGGTATAACCTTTACGGGTATGTATTTCTTAGTATTTTACGCGATGCTTAGCGATTTACCTAATTCATACTCTGAGGCGGCGGAAATTGACGGCGCGGGAAGACTTCGCATTATGTTTTCCATTATTATTCCATTAGTTTCTAAAACTATTTCAACGGTTATACTTTTAAAATTTATTGCAACTTGGCAAGACTATAATACCGCTTTGTTGTTTTTACCATCTCACCCAACCGTAGCCTACGTTATTTGGTACTATACAGTTGGCGGTGGTCGTAGTATAAAACCGGAACTTGGCTCTGTGCCTATTCAAATTTCAAGTTGTATGATACTTGCTTTACCAATTATTATATTGTTTATTTTTGCAAGAGATAAAATTATGGGCAACGTGTCTATAGGTGGTATTAAAGAATAACGAAAAGGAGGAATTATTTATGAAAATAGCAAAGAAAAGAGTATTTGGATTTGCGATTTTAGCAATTTTTATACTCTCATGTTTATTCTTAGGTAGTTCTATTTTAAATAAAAATAAGGTTTACGCTTACGAAGGAAATAATTTTGAAGAGCAGTATTTTATCGGCAAAACTTTAAATATTCCTAATGTAAACATCGACCACGAAGGGAAAACTTATCCTAGCGAAAGATTTGAAGTCGTTTATCCCGACGGAAATAAAAAAGATAGCGATGAAATAAGTTTATCTTTAGCGGGTAATTACACCGTTACTTATTACGCTAATAGCGGAAAGTTAAAACTTGTAGAAAGTTTTGTGGTAGTAAGCGAAAGGTACGGAGTTACTTCTATTTCTTCAACCGTTGAGTATAAAGACGCGGTAAGGCTTAGTTATAATAAAGAAAGCGGACTTGAGGCTAGAATTGCGGATAGAGACTTTTTCACTTATAATCAACCAATCAATATAAACGGTGACGGCTTAGAAGATATTATTTCATTATATTATTACAACAACTGTAAAAATTTTGAAGGTCAAAACGGTAGAGGTTTCCAAACTAGAAATATTACTATTAGAATGACCGACTGTTACAACCCTAACGTGTGGGTAGATATACAAATGTACTATTCGCCATCTGAATATTATCCGTACGTAACTGCGGGCGCTAACGACCAAACTTTAACGGGTATATCAAAAGGTCAAGGCACTAGTTCCGATTACAAGATAATTAACGGCGAAATGTACCGTGTTTTCTACAACTCTTGGGGAAGGTATATGAGGCCTGAAGCAAACGTATCGTATACGTCAAGCGATAAGCCGATTGCCTTTTACTATGAAGAGAGCACCAAGCGCTTGTATTTTACTACGGAACATTTTAAAGAATATCAATTGATAACCGACTTGGACGAGCCAATTTTAAACGATAACTTGTTTAAAGGCTTTACGACTGGTGAAGTTTACGTGTCTATTTTCGGTTCGGAATATTTAAACGGAAATACTCAATTTGAAGTAAATATTACTAGTATTGGCGATTACGTTGGTAGTGATTTATCTATGGCTAGTATTGAAGATACGACTGCTCCCGTTATTAAAGTGGATAGACCTATTACGAAAAATAACGTTTACGCAGTAAAAGATAAACCTTTTAAAGTGTTTGACGCTACCGCTTACGATGCTAACTCTTCTAACGTTGTAAATACTTACGTTTATAGAGATTACGGCACGCAAAACCAAACTTTCGTGTCTATGCAAGACGGGTATTTTACTCCTAACGGCAATAGAAAATACACTATAGAGTATTCATCCGTTGATAACTTCGGATATAAAACGGTAGAGACTGTAGAAGTATTTTCAGTGAACGGATTTGACGGTTTACCTATGGTTTTAACCGTTGATAAAGTTACGGGTAAAGCGGGCGATACTATCGTATTCCCAGCGTATAGCGTAAAGGGTATTAACGGCGACGTTGACGTTACTTTATATTATAAGTACGAAGACGAAGAAAAAACTTTAATTGAAAACAACGAATTATTTTTAGAGAATTCGGGCAAATATACCTTTATATACGAATATACCGACGGGTATTATAACGAAACTTATAGTTATACGTTAGACTGTAAGCCGTCCGACACGATGTTGTTATTAGACGGTTTGCCATTCCCTAAATACTATATAAAGAATGCAACTTATTCTTTCAACGATGCTTTCGTTTACAGTTTTGAAGAAAGCAAAATCAAGAAAAATAAAATTGACGTTTATATTAGCCAGGACGGTGGCGAATATAAAGCGTTAAATAAAAATAAAGAAAAAATTACGGCGTCAAATACCGTAAAGTTTAAATTAAAATGCAATAATTGGGAAGAAGAAACGGAGAATTACCCTGTAGTTGACGTTAATTATTCTAACCGCAACGCTTTAAAATTAGAAAAGTATTTTATAGGCGACAACGCGGTAATTGAAAAAAGCGCTAACTTAAACGGTTGTCAAATTAGGGTAGACGATAACGATAAAACGCAAACGGTGGATTTTATTAACGTTTTATCACTTAGTAACTTCTCGGTAGATTTTATTATTCCTACAAATTATAGCGATTACGAAAAGGTGTCGTTTGTGTTAACCGACGTAAACAACGCCAATAAAGTAGCAAAAGTTTCTTATTACAAAGAAGATGAAAAGGTTTATATGAGTGTAAACGATACGTCTGCTACTTTAATAAACGGCAAAGAGTTTGCTAGTACGTTCTCTCTTTCTTACGATAGTTTATACAACGCTTTCGTGGAAAACAATACCTATAACGCTTTAAACCCGGTAGAGTTTACTTCAGACGAAGTGTTCTTATCTATCGTGTTTGAAGGGGTAAAAGACGAGTCGGCAATTACTATTAAAACTTTATGCAATCAATCTATGCTTGCAATCCGCGATACTGCATCGCCGTTAGTTGATATAGTAGACCCTGTTTCAGGCGTTATTGATTATAATACGACTGGTACTTTTAAACCTATATTATCCGTTTGCGACGTATATGCAGTTATTGCTAATGAATTCGTTTCGTTATCGGTAACTACGCCTAGTGGCGAATACGCTATTGCAAACGACGGCACTGAATTATTTAATGCAAATATCACTACTAGGTCGTACGAATACACCTTTAAGGAATTTGGCGAATATACTATTACTTACGTTGTTACCGACCCGCTTGGAAGTTCGTATTTCGGAGTGTACGTTGCGAGAGTTGTTGACGTAACTGCTCCGGAAATCGTAATATCTGAAAGGGGTGTAGTAGGATATAAACTTGGCACAACCGTAAAATTAGCGGAATACGAAGTTTCTGATAACCATACCGCAACTAAAGATTTAGTAGTTACGGTGGCGGTTGTCGACACTAACGGCGTTATGACTTTCGTTAGTGACGGAAAGTTTAAAGTAACTAAAGCAGGTTACTATCGCGTAATTTACAACTGTTACGACGCTAACGGCAATTATGCGTCCGCAAGTTATAAAATTTACGTTAAATAAGGGGGGATATTATGAAGAATTATTTAAAAAAATTAATAGTGCTTATATTATCTTTACTTATTTTAACGATTTCTTTTATCGGTTGCGGAGGAAATGGTGACGATATAGAAGATGAAGGTGGAAAGGAAACGGGTATTGAAAAAACGTATTATAACGGTACGCACGTTTTTAACTATAAACCTACTTCAAGTTATTTAGTTCAAAGCGGTAATACCGATTATAAAATCGTAACTTCTACTAAAGCGACGTCCGCCGACAGTTTAGCGGTGCAAGAGTTGGTTTATTTATTTAAAAAAGCAACGGGCATTACCCTTACTGCAACAGTAGACGGCGATTTAACCTACGATGAAAACGTTAAGTATATATCAATTGGCGATACTAATATTTTAAAAACTTGTACCACTTTAGATAAAGATACTAGCAATTTAGTAAGAGACGGTTACCGTATTGACACGGAAGGAAAGAGCATTTTTATCTTTTCTAACAACTTTGGAAAAGGAACGCTTTACGGCGTACACGAATTTATGCACCTTACCTTTAATTACGAGCAATATGCAAGAGACGTTATGACAATCGACCAAAACGTTCAAACTAAAGAACTTTACGATTATAGCGTTACGGATATGCCGGATATTTTAATTAGAAACGAAGGCTTGCAAAATATATATTTTAATACGGAAAATTACGACAATATTATGTTTAGCGACCGTATGCGTGTGTCTAGGTCGGATAGATTAGGTTTGCCTATGCATATAAATACTCCTGGCGATACGCAATTTACAAAATCGCATAACTCGTGTACCTATATTTTACCTGCCGACCAATATCAAGACAAGTGGGATAAATGGTATTCAACGAATTCAAGATTTACTTCTAACGACATGGCGCAATTCTGCTGGACGGCGCGTGGCAATAAAGATGAATTCGAGGCGATGACGGATGAAATTGCAAGGCGTATAGAAGACTCTTTAATGTACTTTACTCCTGAAACGCACCCACAATACGAATACGTAGAAATTACTATTCAAGATACCGCAACGACGTTTTGCTCTTGCGACGCTTGTATGGCGGATTTAAAAAAATACGGTACTTATGCGGGTAGTTCTATTATTTTAATGAATAGAGTAGCGGAAAAGGTAAAAGAATGGATGGCTAAAGAAGAAAACTCTAAATATCGCAGAGAAAACTTCGGCTTTAAATTCTTTGCTTATATGGGTTTTGAAGAGGCCCCTACGGTTAAAGACGGTAATGGAAACTGGAAAGCAATTGACGAAAAAGTTATTCCAAGAGATGATTTAATCGTTTATTTGGCGCTTATAGACAATATAGAATACAAAAAGAGTATTTACGATCCTATCAACGCAAAAGGTAAAGAAATTATAGAAAAATGGGGTTCTATTGCAAAGAGCATTCACTGTTGGTTATATACTACTAACTTTGATATGCAACCATATTATTACGATAGTTTTGATTTTTATAACGAATGTTATTCTCTTCTTGCAGCGAACAACGTTACTTGGTGCTATGCTGAAAACGGAAAAGATCCTCAAGATATTCACGAATATAAAAAATTAAAATCGTGGCTACAAAATAAACTTATGTGGAACTCTTCTTTAGACGCAGGCGAATTAACGACGCGTTGGTTTAAAGGTATGTTCGGCGTTGCGGGCGAATCTATGGAAGAATTATTCTACGATATTCGTTCGTACAATAAATATAAAAACGAAAAATTTAGTTTATACGTTTTAAGTAGTATATTTGAAGACGTTAACGTAAAAGAATATTGGCCACTTCAACTTTTATTATCGTGGACGAACCGTTTCCAAGAAATTAAAAAAGAAGTGGAAATTTACAAGGGCGTAGACGACGAAAAGTACAATAAGATTTGTTACTATATCGATAGCGAATGGACTAGTCCAATGGCTATTATGTTACAACTTTATTACGACGATATTCCTTCAAATCTTCGCGACGGTTATATTAAACAGTTTAAACAAGTTGTTGAAGATCATGGTTTCATAGGTTGGGGCTATCAATTCAATATGAAAGAATTCGTTAATACTTTGTGATGGGGGAAGATATGAAAAGAAAGATTATTTTGTTTTTAACAATTATATTCAGTATCGCTTGCATGTCTTTTATCGCCTCGTGTGACGGCGCTAGTGGAAACAAAATCGAAGTGCCTAAAACCGAAGAAAAAACCTATCTTAGTTTAAGCGATTCTAAATTAAACCTCATTATCGGCGAAAATAAAAAAATGACGGCTAGTTATTCTATTATTCCAAACGCTAAACTTGCATACGCTATTGACAATAGCCAAGTAGCGAGCATTTCAGCGCAAGGAGAAGTGGTTGCATTAGCCGAAGGCGAAGCTACTATTACCGCAACTTACGGCAATTTAACTAGTACTTGTAGTTTAGTAGTAACGCGCGGTGGTTTCGTGCCTGAAATTAAAATGAGTGGGTACGACGAGAATAAGGAAGTTAACGCGTACGTAGTTGGGCTAGATAGTAATTTAGGCGCAAGAATTAAATTTAATAACGCCTTTTACGACGACGCAACCTTTACTTATACCGTTTCAAATCCTGAAATAGCGGAAGTGGTTAACGGGGTTTTAAAGGGTAAAACTATTGGAACTACCGAAATTATCGTATCTGCGTCTTGGCGAAATATAAAAGACGTTATTCAGCCTATAACTTTAACGGTATCGTTCAAGGCTAACGCCTATATTTCTATTGAAGGCGGATTAAATGAAATTTCACTTTACACTCATTCTCAATTTGAAGGCAACACCTTTGAAAAGGTTAAAGATTTAGATATCGTTGCTCAAGAAAACGGCAAAGATAAAGACTATACGATAAAAGTTATAAAAGGTAACGACTGCATTAGTCAAAACGGTAAAAATATAACGGGTATTAAAGCGGGCGTTGCAACTATAGAAGTTTCTTTTATAAACGATTATCAAGAAACGGTTACGCAACGCTTAGATATTATCGTACGTAAACCGTATAGAGAAATTGATAATAAAGTGTTTTTAATTAGCAAAAAAGACGGTACTTTATTAAGTAATGATTTAAACTCGTTATTTACTTCCGATAAAGTTTTAGCAGGCGCGGAAAACGAATACAATGAATCGATTTTCGAGAATGGTAAAATTACCGATATACAAGTAGATTATTCTATGCCTATTCAAACGCTTTACGTATACAATAGTACGGTAGGTTATAAAATTAAGGCTAAAATTTACACCGATATTATAACTACCGCGGAAGAATTTAACGGAATTATTCCTTGCTATACTGAAACTGATAAAGGTATATCGGGCGCGTATATCTTAATGAATGATATAGACCTTGGCAACGTTAGTTACGGTATATGGAAAGATGCTAACGCAGATAGAACTGAATTCGACCACTTGTATTTTGAAGGTATACTAGACGGTAACGGACATATCGTATCTAACTTTAATACTACAATGAGTTCGGGTATGTTCTATAATATTAGGGCAAATTCAAAAATAGAAAATATTGCCTTTAAGTGTAACAAGGCGTTAATGAACTCTAAACTCCTTGCGGTAAAAGCGGGAGATGACGTAACGTTTAAAAATATTTACGTAGAATACCTTGAAAACAGTCAATTATTTAGAGGTGGTTCGGCGGGCGTCGTTGGTCAAGTAGGTAACAAAACTAAACTTACTAACGTAATAGTAAATTTACCTAACTACGCGGGCTACGTTGAGCCGTCTGGAAAATGGACTAGTAAAGTATCTTACGGTATGGTTTTATTTAACCAACAATCGTCAACAATGCAATCCATTATGGAAAACGTATTTGTGGTTGCCGACTCTGGCGACGAGGGCGTACCGCTACTCGTTGACTATTCGGGTAACGTATACGTTGCAAGTAATAACGTAGGTAGCGTTGACGTAATGCTTAAGGCAGGTGATAACCCTGATGATGCGGGTACGGTAAGAACGGTAAAAGGCGCTTATCACTATCAAGGCATAAATCAAATATTAGAAGATGAAATTTACACTAAATACGTTTCTAATAACGAAGAAAATCATTGGTGCTTTGACGGTGGCGGTGGAATTTATTGGGGTGTTGATACCTTTGCAAGCGGTGATTACGACTGGCAAGAAATTATCTATTCCGCTAAAGACGGACTTGATAAATGGGACGGCAAAACGATTAAATCGGCAGTTGGTAACGACGGTAGAGAATACTGCATAGGTGGAAAAATTCAAATTCCTAACAATACTGCAAATATAATTTACAAAAAATTACACGTTACAACTAGCGATAATAAGACTTATTACTTAAACGCTAAAGTTTATACCGACATTATTACAACGACGGAAGAATTTAACGCGATTGTTCCTTGCTATACGGGTACTGATACCGCCGTAACGGGCGCGTATATCTTAATGAACGATATCGACCTTGGTAACGTAAATTACGGTATATGGAAAGAAGGTAACGCGTACAGCCACTTGTATTTCGATGGTATACTTGACGGTAACGGACATATCGTATCTAACTTTAACACAACGATGAGTTCGGGTATGTTCTATAATATTAGAGCAAATTCAAGGATAGAAAATATTGCCTTTAAGTGTAATAAGGCGTTAATGAACTCTAAACTCCTTGCACTTTCTACTGGCGAAAACGTAATTGTAAATAATATTTACGTAGAATACGTTGAGAACAGTCAATTATTTAGAGGTGGCTCGGCGGGCGTTATTGGTCAAATGGGCGCAAGGTCGAAACTTACTAATATTATAGTAAATTTACCTAACTACGCAGGTTACGTAGAGCCGTCTGGCAGTTGGACGAATAAAGTATCTTACGGTATGGTATTCTTCAATCAATCGTCGTCTACACTTCAAACGGTTATGGAAAACGTATTCGTACTTGCAAGTTCCGGTGAAGAGGGCGTACCTTTATACGTAGATTATTCGGGTAACGTATACGTAGCAAGCAACGACAACGGCAACGTTGACGCAATGCTTAAAGCGGGCGACAACCCTAACGAAAACGGACAGAAAAAACAATTAGCAGGCTCTTATTTATTTAGAGACGTAAACGAAATATTAACGGATAAAACTTATAATAAATACGCATCTAACAGTTTAGAAAGCCATTGGTGCTTAGACGCTGGCGGTGGCGTATATTGGGGTATAGATAGTTTTGCAAGCGGTGATTACGATTGGCAAGACGTTATTTATTCCGCTAAAGACGGACTTAGCACGTATGACGGTAAAACGATTAAAACAGCAAAAGACAATACGGGTAAAGAGTATTGCGTTGGCGGTAAAATCGTAATAGAGAACGATACGGCAAGCGTAATTTATAAAAACTTACAAGTTGCTACAACCGATAATACCGTTTATTATTTAAGAATTAAAGCGTATACGGACATTATAACAACGATAGAAGAGTTTAATGCAATAGTTCCTGGTTATGCGGGTACGGATAAAGGTATAACGGGCGCGTATATTTTAGGTAACGATATTGACGCTAACGGCTCGATTTACGGATTGTGGAAGTCGGGCAACGTCTACGACCATTTGTATTTTGACGGCGTGCTCGACGGTAACGGTTATACCGTATCCAACTTTAAACTTATGAACCAAACTGGTTTATTCTACCTTATTAAAGCAAACTCTGAAATTAAGAATATTGGCTTTAAGGTTAACGCGAATAACCACAACTCTAGGCTTTTAGGTATGACTACCGAGGCAAACGTTATTATAGATAATATTTATATAGAATATATTGATAACGAATTCTTATTTAGAGGTGGCGCTGCGGGCGTAATTGGTAAAGTTGGTACGAACACTAAACTTTCTAATATTATCGTAAACTTACCTAACTATAGCGGTCATAAAATTCACCAGTTAAATCCTAACTGGAATCAAAGGGTAGAATGTGGTGTATTGGTTAGCATTCCATCATCGTCTACCATCCAAAGTATTATGCAAAACGTTTACGTTATAGCAAATACTTCCGAGGCAGTACCGTTGTACGTAGCGTATAGCGGTAGCGTGTACGTAGCAAGCAATAACGTTGGTGAAACTAGCCTTGTTTTATCTAACGTAGACAATCCTAACGAAACGGGAAACGTTATTAGTTTAGCGGGCACGTATCACTTTACTTCAATAGACGCAATGAAAAACGCAAGTGAATTTAGCGGTTATAAAGGCACTTGGTGCAAATAACCGCTAGCGGTTACGCTAATTAAAGCGTAACGTATTAATTGGGCAATATATAAACGTAGAACTACTTTACGTTTGTATTTGTAATAAAATAAAAGGAGATAAAAAATGAAAAAACTGAAGTATGAACCTGTACTATTGGAAATAGTAGAGCTTGACATGAATACAGATATCGTTACTACTTCCATATCAACTGTAGACTATAATCCATCATGGCTTATAGATGTTTTAGGAGACGATTTATTATGATTAACAAATTAAGAAAAATTTTAATTGTATTATGTTCAGTATTAATGGTGGTTTGTTCAGGATTATTCGTTGCTACTGCTACACCGGTAAAAGCAAATACCGTAACAGTTGACACTTTAGAAAGTTCGGTTATCGATAACTTTGAAATGGTAAACGTTTCAGAAATGTATATCGACCCAAGCAACTCTGCAAACGCAGGTATTAAGTTTACTTATAAAGTTTCTAAAACTTGGTACGAAAACGCTAAAACTTTAGGTGACGTAACTTTAACTATGTACATCAACAAAGTTGGCGCGGAAGATTCTTTAAAAACGTCTATTACAAGCACGTTTAACGGCGATTTTAAAGGCGAAGACTACGTGGAAATTTCAGGCGCGTTAGTTTACGGAAACATTATTGCCGATTACGAAGAACAAAATGGCGTAGATTTAACCGCTGAACAAGAAGAAAAAGTTTTAAATGCTGCGTACGCTATGGATTTACAAGCGTGGGCTGTTGCAGTTATTACCAATAACGCTGAAGAAGTTGGCGCTATCAACGCTTACGGCACTACCGTTCGTAGTTTAAACGGCGTTGCAAGTTCACTTTTAGTTAACGGTAACGTAACTGAAGAACAAAAAGCGGTAATTGATAATTACGTATCAATTGAAGAAAAGACAAGTACTTACGCGTACTCTTTCAATAAGACTTTACAAGGTACTATTGAATACGCTGAACTTGACGCAAAATATACTGCATACTTAGGCGCGGAAAAATTACCAACCACTATCGAAAACAATACCCTTACTTTCACTTTACCAAGGGCGCTTGAAAACGAAGGTGGCGAATATAACATTACTTTATTAGATGAAAACGGTAACGGTTATAAAACTAAATTTAACGCGTACACTCAACTTATTACGACTAAAGAAGAGTTTTTAGAAGTGTTCCCAATAAACCTTACTGCAGCAGGAACTGTAAAAGATGTAAAGGGCGCATACCTTTTAGGTGCTGATATATCTTTAGGTGGTTCAACTTATCAAAACGCAAGTAAGGATACTGTATCTTTTGAAGGTGTACTTGATGGTAACGGACATAAGATTGATAACTTTACAGTATGGGCTGGTGGTTTATTCTCTAATATTAAAGGTGTAACTACAATTAAGAACATTGCCTTTACTAACGCTGTTACGTCTAACGAATTATTGGCTAAAACCGTAGGTAAAAGCGAAATTGGTTCAGGCGATGAAAAAGACGATTTATTTACTATAGAAAACGTTTTCGTAAGTTATAAGTCGGGCGCTCAAGGCTTTACGTTATATTCAGAAGACTGTGGTTTTAACGTTAATGCTAAAAACGTTATAAGTGTTAGCAGTGTTCCATCTACTTATAAATCAGACCCATACGGCAACTTATTTGTAGGTGTTGTTAGACGTCCTGGTTGGGTTGAGGCGTTTGCTAATAAATTATATAGCAACGTTTTCATTGTTCATAATAACGTTAGAAAATTAGCAGGCGACACCTTCTATGCAAGCAACGAAGTAGGTCAAACTACAGTAATGGCTAATACTTACCGTTTTAACGACGTTGCTACAATGACTGCTAACGATACGTATAATAATTACGTTACTGATAACACAAATAAACACTGGGTTGTAAATAGCGACGGTACTGCTACTTGGGGTTATTCTTTAGGTAGAGTAGATACAGTAATGAACTACTCTGTAAAAGATAAACTTACTCAAATTGATTCTAAGAATATCGTTTCAGCAGTTGATGGTGACGGTAATGAATACGTAGTGGATGGCGCTCTTACGTTAACAAACGATACGATTGGCGTATTAACTAAAGATTTAAGAGTCACTCTTGAAGATAATAGTGCAAAAACTATTCGCTTTAATATTTATACTGACATTATTACAACAAAAGAAGAATTATTAGAAGTAATGCCTGGTACTGCTACTGCAAATACTGTAAAGGACGTTAAAGGTGCATTTATCTTAGGTGACGATATTTTCTTAGGTGGCTCAGTTCTTCAAAACCCAAGCAAAACTACGGGTACTTTTGAAGGTTTATTTGACGGTAATGGTCACAAGATTGACAACTTCACAATTTGGAACGGTGGTTTCTTCTGTGCTACTAAGAACGTGACTACAATTAAAAACGTTGCATTTACTAACGCCGTAACTTCTCACGAATTGATTTGTTATACAACTGGTACTGAAGAAGATGATTTACTTACATTAGAAAACATTTTCGTAAGTTATAAATCTTCTGCTCAAGCGTTCGTTTTATGGTCTAACGATTGTGGATTTAACGTTAAGCCTTCAAATATTATATCTATTAGTAGTGTACCATCTACTTATAAAGGTTCATATTTAGGCAACTTGCTTGTAAACAACGTTGTTCGTGAAGGATGGCTTGATGCGTATGCTAAAGACTTATATAGCAATATCTTCTTAGTTCATAATAACGTTCATACAATAGCAAAAGATATTTATTACGCAAGCAATGAAGAAGGTCAAACTAGAACGATTGCAAACACTTATCGTTTCAAAGACGTTGCTACAATGATGGCGGACGCAACTTATAGCGCTTACGTTTCAGATACTACAAGCAAGCATTGGATTGTAAATAGCGACGGTACTGCTACTTGGGGATATCCTGCAGCATAAACAAAGGAACTCTAAGGCTATTTGTAAAATAATTAGTAAATCTTACTAATCAAAGTTAAAATATCAATAAAGGAGGGTTTCCCCCGATAGGTTTATGCTTGTCGGGGAGAAATCCATGAATTAAATTATGAAAAAAACATTAAAAATAATGCTACTTGCAATTTTAAGTATAGCATTCGTTTCGCTTGTGGCTTGCGGTGATAATGGAGGTCAAAACAATAACGGTGGCGGAGAAAATCCAAAGCCGGAAGTTAGTTATACTATAACTTACGACCTATCTGAATATCCAAGCGCTACTATAACTTCAACTACGATGACAGTTAAAGCGGATAAAGAGTATACTCTTTATACCCCAGCCTTATCCGGCTATACTTTCGTTAAATGGAATTATAACGGAGAAGAGTTTGCTATTAGCGGTACGTATACTATTGGAAAGGATATCACTTTAACGCCTGTATTTGAAGCCGTTCCTCAAGACCCACCTAGCGGTGGCGGTAATGAAGGTGGAAACGAAGGCGGTAACGAGCCTCAACCTGAAGTTTCATATACTATAACTTACGACCTTAGCGCGTACCCTAGCGCCATAATTACGGCTACTACAATGACCGTAAAAGAAGGAGAAGAGTATACTCTTTACACCCCGGCGTTATCAGGACACACGTTCGTTAAGTGGAATTATAATGGGGAAGAGTTTGCAATTAGCGGTACGTATACGTTAACTGAAAGTATCACTTTAACGCCCGTATTTGAACTTATACCTCAAGATCCACCTAGCGGTGGCGGTAATGAAGGCGGTAACGAGCCTCAACCAGACGTTTCTTACACTATAACCTTTAATCTCAGCGCTTATCCTAACGCGAAAATAACGGCTAAAACTATGACTGTTATAGGCGGTAAAGCGTACACGCTTTATATTCCTACGTTAACAGGCTATACTTTCGTTAATTGGAATTATAACGGGGTAAAATTTGAAACTAGTGGCACTTATTCTATAAAAGGAGATATAACTTTAACCCCTGTGTTTGAATTTGACGATAATTGGGTTAAAGAACCTATAATAAAATAATATGAAAGAGAAATTACTTATCGAAAACAACTTAAAAAATCAATGGATTGTTATTTACGACAAATACGAGGGGTTATCTAAAAAGGCGATTAATTTAATAAACGCCACTATGAAAGATTTATATCCCGACCATTTATCCTTTTATAGCGAAAATGAAGTAAATGAAGAATTCTTAAAAGACAAAAACTTTATTTTGCTTACTAAAAACGATTCTAAATTACTTAAAGATATTTCTAGTAAAAAACAATTTGATTACAACTATAAAGAGCAAGGTTTTACCGTTGAAGTTAGTAGCAACGTATATAATGAAGAATTACAATCGGTTATAATTGCAGGTAACGACGATTACGGTTTAGTATACGGCGTGGTAGACTTTATCAATATTTATTGCGGTTCGTTAATCTTTAAAACGAAAAGGGCAATTAACTTTATTGACGTGCGCTATTACCATATGCCGTTTGCAGATCCAATTCCCGATTGGCATCACAAGTCTAATCCGTCCGCATCAGAGCGCGGTATTTGGACTTGGGGTCATTGCATTTACAACTATAAAAAGTTCTTAGATAATATGGTACTTTTAAAACTCAACGAACTTGTCGTTTGGAATGATTACGCTCCTATTAACGCTAAAGACGTTGTTGAATACGCTCATTCGCTTGGAATTAAAGTTATTTGGGGTTTTGCTTGGGGTTGGGATACCAATTGCCATGAATCGGGGAATTTAGACGATAACGGCTTACTTGCTTTAAAAGAAAATATTATAAAGAGATGCTTAAACGAGTTTAATACGGCAGACGGCATTTATTTCCAATCGTTTACTGAAACTACTGCTAGCGATATAAACGGTAGAAACATTGCGGAAACGGTAGTTGGTTTAGTAAACGACGTTTGCAAGGTACTTCTTGAAAAAAATCCCGAAATGGTTATTCAGTTCGGACTTCATTCTCAATCGGTTAAAGACCATTTGCATTTTATTAAAAACGTAGATAAAAGGGTACATATTATTTGGGAAAACTGCGGTACTTTCCCATTTGACGGGGATAAATTTTCTAAATTGCCTGAAATTGACCTTGGCGACTACGAAGAAACTAAAAGATACACTAAAGAAATTGCCGTTTTACGTGGCAAGGATGATAAATTTGGCGTTGTGTTAAAGGCTATGCTCGGCTTAGATTGGCATACTTTTACCCATCAAAAACCTAATTGGATTATGGGCGAACATACTGAAAAGTTTATAAAAGAAAGAAGTAAAACCCAATCTAGAATATGGAATTCTATGCAACCTATATGGCTTAGATATGCGCAAAACGCAATCGATATCGTAAAGGGTATGGTAGATTTAAAAGAAAAAATCAATATTCAAGGTTTAGTTGAAGATGGTATTTTTGAAGATAAAATCTTCTTCCCCGTTGCGTTATATGCTAATATCATTTGGGATTGCAATAAAAATTCCACAGACTTAATTAGTGAAGTTATGAAATATCCTTGCGTAGAATTGGCTAACGCATAAGGAGTAAAAAGTGTTTGATTTTAAAAAGAATTACGACTATTATAAATCTCAACTTTTTGATAGTATTTTGCCGTTTTGGGAAAAGCATTCTATCGATAATGAGTTTGGCGGAATTCTAAATTGCTTAGATAGGGAAGGCAAAGTTTACAGCACCGATAAAAGCGTGTGGCTACAAGGTAGATGCGCGTATACTTTCTCTAAACTTTGTAATACCTACGGCAAAAATGATAATTGGCTAAAAATCGCTAAAAGTTGTTTAGACTTTTTAAACGACCATTGCATAGATAGTGACGGTAGAATGTTCTTTCTAGTAACGCGTGATGGTAAACCACTACGCAAACGCCGTTATTATTTTAGCGAAACCTTTTATATTATTGCCAATGCTGAATACTATAAGGCAACGGGGGATAAATCGGCCCTAGAAAACGCTAAAAAGTTTTTCGATATGGTCTATTCTATCTACGTTAACCCTAAAACCGACCCTTATAAAATCACACCTAAATTTTGTGATGGGGTAAGACCGCTTAAATCGCTTGCCTCGCCTATGATACTTCTTAACGTTGCTACTATTATGGCAAAAGTTGACGTTGAGAATAAGGCAAGATACGTTAAAATCGTTAAAAAACTAGTAAAAGATTTGGAACTTTTTAATAAAAAAGGTACGAATTTAATGCTAGAAACGGTTGGCGAAAAGGGAGAGTACTTGTCAAACGTATCTAGTTGTAGAATTATAAACCCCGGGCACAGTATAGAACTTTCTTGGTTTTTAATAGAGGCTGGCGAACTTTTAAATGATAAAAGTTTGCTAGAAAAAGCCGAAAGAATATTCAATTCCGCTTTTGTAATTGGTTGGGATAAGGCTTACGGTGGTATTTTGTACTTTTTCGATTGCGAATGCAAACCGATTGAAGCCTACGAGCACGATATGAAACTTTGGTGGCCTCATGCGGAAACGTTAATTGCGTCTATGAAATTATATCAAAAGACGGGCAACGAAAAGTACTTAAGAATTTTCCAAAAGGTCACTAATTACGTAAAAAAACACTTTGCCGACGACGAGTTTGGCGAGTGGTATGGATATTTAAGAAGGGACGGAAAACCTACTATGCCACCTTGTAAAGGGCATACGTATAAAGGGCCGTTTCACACACTCCGCGCAACCTTAATGGTTGAGCAAATGTTAAAAGAAGAATTACATAATAAAGGCTTAATATAATGAAAATTTTATTTTTTGGCGATAGTATTACCGACGCAGGTTGGGTAAGAAACGGCGAAGGCGCGTACGTTTACGGGTTCGGTTACGTTAGGGAAATTGCAGGTGAATTATTAGATAGAAATCCTGAAAAATATCAAATAATTAACTCTGGTGTCTGCGGTAACCGTATCGTAGATTTATATTCGCGTATTAAATTAAACGTTTGGGAAAAACACCCAGACGTTTTAACTATTTTAGTAGGTGTAAACGATATTTGGCACGAAGTCCTTTCTCAAAACGGCGTCGACATATTGCGTTTTGAAAAAATTTATGATATGCTTATAGAAGACACTAAAAAGGTACTTCCAAACACTAAAATTATTCTTTTAGAGCCATTTGTTTTACCTGGCTACGCTACTAAAGAGCATTTTGACGAGTTTAATAAAGTTCGCGACTATGCTAAAGTAGTTGAAAAACTTGCTAAAAAATGGGGCGCTTATTTCGTTCCGTTGCAAGCCGAGTTTGATAAAGCGTCTAAAAAACATCCCGCAAGTTGTTATTTGTACGACGGCGTGCATCCAGACGTTGCGGGGGCAAAACTCATTGCTAAAGAATGGCTCAAGTGTTTTGATGAAAATTTTAATTAAAGTGCTAAAAACACATATAGTATAGTTAATCTTTGAAATACAACACTTTATGAGAGTTTTTTTAATCGGTTTGGTGTATATTGCGATTAATATATTTGTTAAAATTATAGCATAAACTTAAAGGGGTTTTACTATGAATATTAAGGATTTAACTATTGACCAAAAAATAAAGTTGCTTAGCGGTAAAGCGGGTATGGAACTTAACGACCTTGACGGTTTGCTTCCTAAAATTGAAATGGCTGACGCTTCTTGCGGGTTAAGGTACACCGTTACAAGTTCTACAACCTATTCTAGGGACGATAAAGAAGGCCCTAAAACGATTGTTGAAAAGCGTGACGAGCCTAATATTACTTATCCCTCTTCTAACGTGTTAGCAAACACTTGGGACGTTGAAATTGCAAAAGAAATGGGTAAAGCGCTTGCTGAAGACTGTATTGAAAGGGGCGTAGACGTGCTTTTAGGCCCTGGCGTTAATATTAAAAGAACTCCACTTTGCGGTAGAAACTTTGAATATTTAAGTGAAGACCCTTATTTAGCGGGGCATATTGCCAAAGGCTACGTTGAAGGTATGCAATCTAAAGGTGTTTCCGCTTGCGTTAAACACTACGTTGCAAATAACCAAGAAAACGATAGGCTTTGGAAATCTAGTGAAGTTGACGAAAGGACGTTGCGTGAAATTTACCTAACTCCTTTTGAAATTGCCGTTAAAGCAAATCCACACTTTATCATGAGTTCTTATAATATGGTAAACGGCGTGTGGATGAGCGAACATAAAAAGTTAAATAACTTACTTAAAGATGAACTTGGCTTTAATGGTGTAATAGTTTCCGATTGGGGCGCGGTATCTAACGAAGTAGAGTCTGTAAATGCGGGTTTAAATTTACAAATGCCGTATAAACAAACTTCTTTTGACGTTGTTAAAAACGCCTATAACGAAGGTAAAATTACCGAAGAAACTATTGATAAACTAGTAGAGAAAAATTTAGAAATTATGGAGATTATTAAAAATAATCAATCTACTAGGTTTGTTGAAACTACTAAGGAAGAGCGCTGTTTAGTCGCTCAAAAAATTACTGAAGAAGGTATCGTTTTACTTAAAAACGAAGGTGGTATTTTACCGCTTAATAATAGCCAAAATATATTAGTTTCGGGCTATGCGTCTGTGGCGTCGTATAGAGGCGGTGGCGCTAGTTACGTTACCCCTTACAAAACTCCTAAATACTTAAACGATTGCTTAAAAGATGCGTTGAATTCCGACAAAGTCGATATGTGCGTGGCTACTAGATGCTCACATAACAATCTTGGCGGTAACAACGCGTATTCCGGGTTTAAATTATGTCTTGAAAAGGCGTCTAATGCAGACGTTGCAGTCGTTGCGGTCGGTACTGGTATGCGTGTTGAGTACGAAGGCACGGACAGAAGTTCTTTAAGCCTTACTAAAGAGCAAGAAGATTTAATTTTAGAAACTTGCAAGGTTAATGAAAACGTCGTTGTATGCGTGTATGCAGGCTCTTCAATCGATATGTCTAAGTGGATTGACAAGGTTAAAGCAGTTGTATACGTTGGTTTTGGCGGTATTCACGGTCAAGAGGCGGTTGCAAACGTTTTAGCGGGCAAGGTTAATCCGTCTGGTAAACTTAGCGAAACTTTCCCATACCGTTTAGAAGACGTAGCGTCGATTAATTCTTACGACGATGCCTACGTTACTATGTACACCGAAGGTTTAAACGTCGGTTATAGGCACTTTATTACTAACGACGTAAAACCGTTATTCTCATTCGGTTACGGGTTGTCTTACTCTAAGTTTGAATACTCTAATTTAGTCGTTAATAAGTTAGAAGATTTTAAATACGAAGTTAAATTTGACGTAACTAATACGTCAAGCGTTACGGGTAAAGAGATTGCCCAAATTTACGTGCGTGACGTTATTTCTAACGTTTATCGCCCTAAATACGAATTAAAGGGCTTTGACAAAAAGGAAATTAAACCAAACGAAACGGTTACCTTTAGCGCTATTTTAGACGAAAGGGCGTTTGCATTCTATTCTACGGCAAAAGATTGTTGGACTATAGAAAAGGGTAAGTTTGAAATTTTAGTCGGCGCATCGTGTGAAGATATCCGCCTAAAACAAAGTATTGTTATTGATAAAAATTTATAATAAAAAAACGACAAGGAGTACTTGTCGTTTTTTTTGTGGCGGGCAAGTGGTGATAGCGTTTGAACTTTTTAGAAAAAAGCGAGATCAGATATTTTTTAGAATGGAATACTGATGTCTTTGTCATACAAGCTTGAAAAGGCAAAAAAACTCTGCTATAAAGAAAGTAACATCTTAAAAAGTATATTCAAAATATGCAAAATTTTTACAAAATGTATAAAAATAGTTTTACTTTTGTAAAAAAAAGTGTATAATGTAGTAAAGGAGTATAGTCATTATGAAATACTATTTATTAAAAATGAATACAAGTGGAATAAAAAATTTAGATAGAGAAATAGAATTAAAATTTTATAAACAAATTTTAAATAAAGATTTTAAGCCTAATAAATATAATGTTAAGGCAATTTATGGCGCAAATGGAGCAGGAAAAACTGCTTTAATTTATGCTGCGGAAATATATAGAAAGTTTGTTTTGAATAGAGATTATTTAGCCTTATATAATAGTAATAATAGTTTGACTAATTTGATTAATCAAAATAAAAAGGAAATGTTTATAAAAATGACATTCGCAGTCTTAAGTGATGATTATAAATTGCAAGATGTTTATGCTCATACCATAGTTTTTTATAATCAAGATGGTAGATACCAAGTAAAGAATGAAATATTACAAAAATTAAAAGGATTTAGGCTAAATGATGAGACTAAATACAAAACACTATATAAAGTTCAAAAAGGAGAAATTACGACTGAAAACACAACTCTTAAAGAAATGTGTAAAAATGTAGTTATTGATAGGTCAGTAATCTCTAATACTTTTGAATATTGTTTTAATAATAGAGAAGATGTTTTTTTCGATAGTATAGTTACAGCAGGGTTATTTGCTCAATCTATGACAGTTATGTTATATAGTTCGGATAAAAATTATATTAATTTTGATTATATAACTAGACAAGTTGATATGTTAAGTAAATATAAAAAAGAAATGGATAAAGGAATATTCTCTCAATTATTATTAAATCAAAGTTTGATTTTTAACGATGAAATACCTATTAATAAAAACAAATATGAAGAATTTGCAAAAAACATTAAAAATTTATGCAAATTTATACAAGTGTTTAAGCCAGAATTAAAAAATATAGCAATAAAAAAGGATGAAAAAGGGAAAGATTATATTTGCAATTTGATTTTTGAGTATTCAAATGGACTTAAAATATCTAGACAATATGAAAGCACGGGTATAAAAAAGCTAATGAGCATTTACTATGCGTTGTGCAATGTTGAAAGGGGTGGGATAGTTTTTATAGATGAGTTAGATGCAAATATTCACGATGTTATATTGATAAAATTAGTAGATTATATTAGGGAATATACTAAAGGTCAATTAATTTTTACTACTCATAATTTAGGGCCAATGGATGTATTGCAAAAAGATAAATGTTCTATAGATTTTATATCAAATGATTCTAGGATTACTTCATGGACTTCTTTTGGTAATAGTTCAGCTGCAAATGTTTATAGAAAAGGATTGATAAAATATTCTCCATTTAATATAGAGTCTTTTAATTTTTTAGGGGTATTTGGAGATGAATAATACTAATACTTTGATATTAATTTGTGTAGAGACAAACAATAAGTCTTTAACGGATTTGCAATATATTGATGCGGCATTAAAACATTATTATAGGATAAGTAATGAGATAAAATTAGATTATCTGCCCATGGAAACAAAAACGAAATATAATGATAGTGGAATTATTAAAAAAATCAATAAAAAAATTAGCAAATTCGATAAATATGAGATAATTTATTGTCTGGACACAGATAAAATTGTTGCAAGATATGAAGATATTAAATTAAACGAGGAAATAAATAAATATTGCTTAGAAAACAATATTAAAATTGTTTGGTTTTGCGAAAACATTGAAGATGTATTCTTACATCAACATATATCTGACAGCGATAAAGTAAGAATGGCAAAGAAATTTTCTCGTGAGAACCAATTGGGAAAAAGCACGAAAGAATCTTTATCTAGAAAAACGTTGACAAGTAAAACTAGCAACTTATTATTAATTTTTGATGAAATTTTAGAGCAAAAACGAAAATAGTATAACGTTTCGAGATTGTAAAAAATACATTATTTTTGTTAAGCAGATTCTACTATTACGGGTAAACTTGAATTTACAACTACGTATACAATTTTATCATTCTATAACGGCGTTTTATAGTAGAACATCTAACTAAATAAAAGCATAAAGGCGTGCGATTTTTTGTGCACCTTTTAAGTTTAAAAAAATAAAATTTTTCTATAAAAATGTTTTTTAAGTAAAAAGGGGCGAGCAATCATGTTCATTCAAAAGATAAAAATATTTAGGTTTACGCAACCCTTCAGATATTAAAAAAGGCAAACATTTTTATAGTTTGCCTTTAATATTATTATTTTAATTCTAAATGTAGTGTATTTTTCATATATTCTTGAAAATTATTAAGAACAATATTGAGATTTAAATTCAATTCTTCTATCATTTTGCTAGTGTCTAAATTTAAGTCATTTATAGTAGAACGAAAACTGTTTACTGTCGCAGATTGTTTTGTTGCATCTATTGTTGCAAAGCCTACAGAATAGGCACTACCAATCCCACTTATATGAAAAGAAATACTTGCGTTATCAAAATCGCCATAGTTAGCAGAAATTTGAATAGTTGCTCGTCTACCTAATGATGTTTCAACTTCTTCTAAATAATGTAATGAACCTGAATCAAAATAAGAAAAACTTTTTTCAGAACTAATATTTACACGTGTATAATGTGAACCTATTCCTGTATCTACACTTGATATTTTATAGGTTTGATTTTTATAAACTTCATAAATTAATTTTTCTATATCTAAAACTGCATTTATATCAGTTGTATATGAAGCCGAATTATTTGAAGAATCTGTAAATGTTATGCTCACTTTGTGTTGTCCTGCAGAAGTGAAAATAAAGTTGTTATTAGAAATAACTATTGTGGATTGATTATTGTAATTATCGCTATACTCAGAAATAAAATCATTAACCGTATAATTAAAACCAACGTAGTATGTTTTAGTGTCTGTCGCAATATATGTTGGAGGAGTAGTATCAACAACCATAACGAATCGGTGCATTTCTTTGACTAATTCTCCGTCAGAAGAATATACCTTATATTTTAGTTGTTGTCTTCCTAATCTTGAAGTATCTATACTACCATCGGTAATTAATGTTAAATCTTTAGGGTAAGAAACGCCTTTATCTTCAAAAATGGTATTTACTTCGATTGTTTCTTCTACATCGCCATTTATAAAAATTTTATTTTCGTTAGAAGAACAAGCAGAAAAAGAAATTAAAGAACATAAAGCGAATATTAATGCAAGTATCCTAATCTTCATAAAATTACTCCTATATGATTTTGATTTAATTATAACATATATTTGTAAAAATTTCAATCTCTTTAGATATTACGACAGGATAAAAAATATAAATTTATTATTTGACACTACGGAGTGAATGCGCTTGTCTTGATATAGAGACTTTATATAAAGAAAAAAACCTAACCCGGTTTGAGTTCGGATTAGGTTACGATTGGCGGAGAGAGGGGGCGATTCCCCTAAGAGGGGAAATGTCGCAAGGCGACAAAAGGGTTGCGCCGTGCTAACGGTAGCCCGAATGGGCAAATGCCCCGACCGAAGCCACGCAAAAAGGACGCCACAATTAGCGTCCTTTAGCGTGGCGGAGAGAGGGGGATTTGAACCCCCGATACGCTTATGGCGTATACACGATTTCCAATCGTGCTCGTTCGACCACTCCGACATCTCTCCATATCTATAAAGTTTCAACTTTGATATTATATAATTTTATTTAAAAAATTGCAACTTTTTATATGTGGTTTTATAAAAATATTATTTATAGTAGAAAATTTTTATTTTTTATGTTAAAATAAATATTATGATAGAGCATCCTTTAAAACCACTATATAATAGCGAGAGTAAAACGCTAATACTTGGCAGTTTTCCGTCGGTAAAATCTAGGGAATTAAACTTTTTTTACGCCCACCCGCAAAATAGATTTTGGAAGGTTATAGCAAGTATATATAACTCGCCTTTGCCTACAACTATTGAAGAAAAAACCAAACTGATTTTAGATAATAATTTAGCGCTTTACGACGTTATTTATTCTTGCGAAATCCACTCTAGCGCCGATAGTACGATTAAAAACGTAACGCCGTCTAATTTAACTAAAGTTATAAAAAACTCTAAAATAGACAGGGTGTTCGTCAATGGTAAAACGGCTGAATTTTACTATAAAAAGTATACGGAAAAAGCGCTTAATATAAAGGCGGAATGCTTGCCGTCAACAAGCCCTGCAAACGCTAATTTTACGCTAGAAAAATTAATAGAAAAATGGAAAATAATTAAATAGTAACAAGGAAAAGCAAAAATGCTTTTCCTTTTTTTTGCGATAAAAACTAATATTTTTAAAGCAGTTCATCCTTTTCGGGCATATTTATATGGTAGCGTTTTGGCATATAATTTTTCATAAGTTTAATGTTTTGCCTACTTTTAATATTTACCGTTTGATAGTACGTTTTAAATAAAAAATTCACTTCGTCTTTAACTTTAAGCGGTGGTATTTTTTCATATACAATTTTACTCTCTTTTCCGTTATATGCGCAAAGTTTATTATACTTATAATCGTGCAGTATAAAGGGCATAGATGAGTACCTTTTTATAAAGTGGGGCAAGATTAAATCGCAAACGTCGTTATCGGGCGAAAAGGGGGCGTAGTATATACCTTCTTCCGTTTTAGAAAAGCGGATAAATCCCTTTAAATGATGTACTTCTTTTTGCACTTTTCTAAAGATTTCGTAAAAGGAATAAACTGAAGAATTTGCAAAGTTTTCACTAATATTATCGTTTGCGTTTACAGTTTCGCAAATATAGTTAAAAATTACGGTGTTTTTATTAGTTTCGCCACTTCTAAAGGCAAGTTTTATATGGTTATAAGAGTAGTTTAAAATCTTTCTTAGCGCCTTTTCAACTCGATTAGCCTTTTCGCCGTCGGTTTTTATTATTTTGATTTCTTCAAGGCAAGAAGTTTGGCAAGTATTAGTAAAAATAGACACTTGTTTATCCTTGTTTTTGTAACTTTCAAACACGGCGGTAAGCAAGTTTTCTAAACTGTTTTCTATTATATAAATCATTAGATTTCTCCTATTAAAACGCTCCTTAAAATTTCGGGCGAAGAGAACATTGATAGTTGAGTATAAGTCGGTTGATTTTTGTTTTCTAAAAGGCTTAATTTTATATCGTTTTCGCTTTTAAGACCTTTGTAGAATCCGTTAGTAGTAATAAAATTAATTGCCCGTTTTAGCGGGATTTTCATTCGTTTTAAACCTTCTAAATCAATTTTGCCATACCGCCTTGCCGAAATTATTTTATAAGCACTTCTAAGTCCAATACCCGGCACGCGCGCAAGCATTTCTACGGGCGCAGTGTTAATTTCTACGGGGAAAAGTTCGGGGTGCGATAGCGCCCAAGCGCATTTGGGGTCGTAGTCAAGCGATAAATTGTCTTCTTCTGATATTAGTTCGTTAACTTTAAACCCGTAAAATCGGATAAGCCAATCGGCTTGGTAAAGCCTATGCTCGCGAAGTAGCCCCGCGCTTTCTTTAGGTAAAATATTAGATTTTAAATTCATAGGTATATACGAAGAATAGTAAACCCGTTTTAGCGAATATTTTTTGTAAAGCGCCTCGGTTAATTTTAAAATGTGTCCGTCTTTTTCGGGACTTGCGCCTATTATCATTTGCGTAGTTTGCCCAGCGGGTAAAAATCTACTTTTTATTGATTTGTTCCATTGTTTTTCACCGCTTATCATAGAAATAGGGGAAAGTATTGCCTTTTTACTCTTTTGTGGCGCTAAAAGTTTTAAACTTTTTTCCGACGGAAGTTCAAGATTGAAACTCATTCTATCTACGTATTCTCCCGCGCGCATAATTAGGTTAGTGTCTGCGCCGGGAATGCCTTTAAGATGAATATAACCCGTAAAATTATATAATTTTCTTAACTTTATAACAGTTTCTAAAAGTAATTCCATAGTATAGTCGGCATTTTTATATACGGCGGAAGATAAAAATAACCCTTCTATGAAATTGTGTTTATAAAATTCCATAGTAAGTTCGCATATTTCGTTAGGTGTGGCAATGGCCCTAGGAACGTCGTTAGACCGCCTATTTACGCAGTATAAACAGTTGTATTCGCAAACGTTTGTCATTAGTATTTTAAGTAGTGAAACGCACCTACCGTCTTCGGTAAAAGAATGGCAAATTCCACCGTACGACGCGTTACCTATACCGCCGTTGTTTTTTCTATTGCTACCCGATGAAGAGCAAGATACGTCAAACTTTGCCGAGTCTACTAAAATTTTAAGTTTCTCTTCAGAAATCATATTTCACCCCATATTGCGAACATTTGTTCATATTATAGCACAACAAATACAAAAAGTCAAACATTTGTTTGTAAAATGTTTTGTCATAATCCGTTTACTGTGTAATGGGGTAGATTTATAATAAAGTTGGGGAAATAGCGGTAGCGGACTAATATCCGTAAAGGAGATTTAATGGACGTAAAAATTATTAATAAAAACGTCGTTCCTGACCGAATAGTTTTGTACGAAGGGGACAGGGGAAGTGAAAATTTAGTGTTTAGTTCCTTAAAGGTTAACGACGGCGTCAATTTAGAAGTGTTAAGTGGATACCTAGAAATTGAAAGGGAAGACGGCAGTACCGATAGGTTTTTATTAGATAAAACCGTTGCGGATAATGCGGTTTATTTTACTTTGCCTATCGGCTTAGCATTGACGGAAAGGGCGGAAGTACTTTCTACTCAAGTGACGTTTGAAAACGAAAGCAAAACTATTGCTTATAGGACTAAAGTTTTCTATATAGACGTAAAGTATTCCGTTGACGGCGAGAGTTCTTATGAGCAAGTTGTACCAAGCGTAATAACTCAACTTGAAACCAAACTTGAAAATGCGGTTGAATTTTGCGAAAATATCGTAGAAAATGGTGCAGAAGATATTAAAAATCAAGTATTACAAGAAATTGGCTCGGTTGTTGCCGATAGCGAACTTTCACTAGATAGCGATAAACCCGTGCAAAACAAGGTAATAACGCAAGCGCTAGATAATAAAGTAACTAGTTCAAACGTCACTTATAAAGCAGTATATGGAAGATACAATAGTCAAGATACTACTATGCCTATGGCTAACGCGACAGCAGATGAAACAGTCAGTTTAAATGGTTGTATTCCATATTATATTTTTGATAAAAATGGAAGTCATTTAAGAGTTAATACACCTACAGCAGGTATTGATTGTGCAAACAAAAAATACGTTGACGATAAGTTTAGCGCCTTTTCGCCACTTCATCATTTTGTAATTATTCCGCCAGACTACGATTGGACGTTTAATTTTTATATGGTTTTACCAAATAAAACGGAAGCGTTTAATACTTTAGCGGAGTTTTTAGATTATATTTCTGCGCTTTCGCCTATAAATAGCGTAAAATATTTTGGCGGTCTTAATAGCGAAATGAATTTAGACCCGTATAGCGTAACCGATTTAAAATTTGAACTTGACGAGCAGGGTATGAATATTATCGGCATAAATTTAGGCGGATATATTATACCTAAAGATACTATAGAGAGCGAAACAGGTGAAACTCAATTTATGTTTAGTGATACCGTAATTGCTTAAGGGGGTAAATATGTACGTATTAGCAAATAAAAAAACTAAAAAAGTTATAGAAATTTTAAATCAAAAACCCGTTAGTTTTTCAAGTAATTTAACGCTTTTAAAAGTTGATAAAATTCCCGATAAATTCGACTATTTAACCGTACAAAACGCGCGAGAAATTACCGATTATTATACGGTGGAAGAAATCGTTGACGATAAACCTATAACAGTAGAAAAATCTAAAACTTATTTAACTTGCGACTTAACTTCAAACTTCAATAAAGAAAGAGTTTTAACTAGCGAGCAAAAGGAAAAGTTAAGAAGTGAAAAAATTGTAAAACTAATTCGCAAAAAATATTCAGTTGACGAAGAACTTGCAATTTTAAGACAAAAAGACAGTAAACCTAATAAGTTTAAAGAGTATTTTAATTACGCTACGGAATGCGTAAATAAAGTTCCAAAAGATTAATATATTATTCTTTTTAAAAACCGACAGTTAAAAGATTGACAATTTTTAAGTTAAATATTAAAATAAACAATATATTATTAAACTTAAGGAGTTTATTATGGCTGAATTTATGGGTGAACTTAGAAGAACCGATTACGCCGGCACTTTTAGAATTGAAAGCGTTGGTAAAGAAGTAACGGTTATGGGCTGGGTTCAAAAAAGAAGAAATTTAGGTAGCCTTATTTTCGTAGATTTAAGAGATAGAACTGGTATCGTTCAAGCGGTTTTTGACCAAGCGACTACGCCAAGTTTATTTGAAAAGGCGGAAAAAATTCGTTCGGAATACGTTTTGGCAATTTCCGGCGTTATAAGGGAAAGGGAAAACAAAACTGATAAAATCCCAACGGGCGCAGTAGAAATTTTAGCAAGCGACCTTAAAATTTTAGCAGAAGCGGACACTACACCTTTTGAAATTGTAGACGATACCGACGTTAACGAAAATTTAAGACTTAAATATAGATATCTTGACCTTCGTAGACCTTCACTTCAAAACAATTTAATCACTAGAAACACTATTACTAAAGTTACTAGAGATTATCTTGACGAACTTGGCTTTTTAGAAATAGAAACGCCAATGCTCGGCAAATCTTCACCTGAAGGAGCAAGGGAATATTTAGTACCATCAAGGGTACACCCTGCGTGTTTCTACGCTCTTCCACAATCTCCACAACTTTATAAGCAACTTTTAATGATTTCGGGTTTTGATAGATACTATCAAATTACTAAATGTTTCCGTGACGAAGACTTAAGGGCAAACCGTCAACCAGAATTTACACAAATCGACCTTGAAATGAGTTTCGTTGAAAAAATTGAAGACGTTATTTATCCTGTTGAAGGTCTTGTTAAATCGGTGTTTAAGAAAACTTTAGGCATCGATTACGGCGACGCTCACTTTAGACAAATGCCTTATAAAGAGGCAATGGAAAGATACGGCTCTGACAAGCCTGACACTCGTTTCGGTTTAGAACTTGTAAACGTTTCAGACATTGCTAAAGAATGCGACTTTAAAGTGTTTACCGACGCGCTTTCTATAGAAGGTCCTATCAAAGGTAGCGTTAGGGCAATTAATGCAAAAGGTTTTGCTTCTAAACTTTCTAGAAAGGATATTGACGCGCTTGTTGAATTCGTTAAGACTTTAGGCGCAAAAGGTCTTGCTTGGCTTTCATTCCCAGAAGGGGGCGAAATTAAAGGCTCTTTCTTAAAATTCTTAAACGAAGACAATATCGCTAAAATTAAAGAGAGAATGGACTTTAGCGAAGGCGACGTATTATTCTTTGCTGCCGATAAAGATAACGTAGTATTTAACACTTTAGGCGGTTTAAGATTACACCTTGCGGAAAAATATTCTTTAATTGACGAAAACACTTACGATATTTTATGGATTACCGAATTCCCTATGTTCGACTATAGTGAAGAAGAAGGTAGGCTTGTAGCCGTTCACCATCCGTTTACAGCGCCAATGGACGAAGACCTTGAACTTTGCGAAACCGACCCGTTAAAGGCTAGGGCAAAAGCGTACGATATCGTTATTAACGGTCAAGAAGCGGGCGGCGGTTCAATAAGAATTAACAGACGTGACATTCAAGAAAAAATGTTCAAGATTTTAGGCTTTACCCCTGAAGATACCGCTAATAAATTCGGTTTCTTCGTAGAGGCGTTTAAGTACGGCGCTCCACCACACGGCGGTCTTGCTCTCGGGCTTGATAGACTTGTAATGTTAATCACTAAAAACGATTCAATTAAAGACGTTATTGCGTTCCCTAAAGTGCAAAACGCATCTTGTTTAATGACCGGCGCTCCTTATCTTGTTGACGATAAACAACTTGATGAACTCCACGTTAAACCTATTGTTAAAGAATAAACGGTAAACCTTATATTTATTAAGAGGATAATTAGATAATGAATAAACAAAATATAATTCAAATGGTTAAAAAACATCATAAAATTTTTAATTTTTTGACTAATATATATAATTGCTTATCATTAAAAAACAGGCTTAACAAAAAGGGTGTAAAAGTCAAAATCGGCGTATCAAAGATTAGTGGTTTAAAGATTGTTAATCGCGGTAAAAATAACAAAATTATAATAAATGATTTTGTTAGAATTAAAAACACTAAAATAATAATACGCGGAAATAATAATACTATAAATATTAGCGATTTTGTAGTTCTATATGAAGGCACGTTTTATATGGAAGACGACAATAACGAAATTTTTATTGGCGAACATACTTCTTGTTTGGGTAAATTTGAATTCGCAACTATTGAAGGAACTAAAATACTTATAGGCAAAAACTGTTTGTTCTCATCTTTATTGCATTTTAGAACTGGTGATTCCCACTCTATATTAAATTTGGACGGGGAAAGAATAAATCCGTCGCAAGACATTGTTATTGAAGACCACGTTTGGGTAGGCACTAAAGTTACTTGCTTAAAAGGGGTATTAGTCAAAAAGAATTCTATTGTCGGAGCGACTACTACTTTATGTAAAATATACGATGAGGAAAATGTCGCCATAGGTGGCGTTCCTGGTAAAATTATAAAGCGTGGCGTGAATTGGGATTCTAAACGCATATAAAAAAATTAATACCGTTTCAGTTTTGATTGAAACGGTATTTTTTATGAAATTTTTTAAATTTTATTATAAATTACGAAAATGGTTTGTACACGACAAACAATATAGTGTTTTTTGTGCACAAACAAAATATTTTGTGTTTTTTATTCGCAAACAGTTGTGTTTTTTTTTAATATATAATATTATATATACATTGTTTATGTCTTTATTTACGGCGTCTATCTTCGTTTACTGCTCGGGTTTAGGACTTCGATAACCAAAAGGTTAATCTCACCCCTAAACCGTCGCGAGCCTTGATATACTTGTAACTAAAGTCATAAACGGGCACTTTGTTAATTAATCGAGATTAAGTTTATCAACGGCGTCTATCTTCGTTTACTGCTCGGGTTTAGGATTTCGATAACCAAAAGGTTAATCTCACCCCTAAACCGTCGCGAGCCTAAGGCAAGAAAGAATACTCCAAGCCTTGCCTATACTTGTAACTAAAGTCATAAATGTTAATCTGGTTCAATTATTATTTGTTTAAAATCTAATTTTTATATAGAGGCAATTATGTATATAAGCACTAGAAGTAATGAAAAGTTAACGGCGAGCGAGGCTATTTTAAAAGGTCTTGCTAGCGACGGTGGATTATTTATCCCCGAAGTTTTTCCAGCCGTTAAGTTTGATGAAAAATGGATAAATAAAAGTTATCAAGAATTAGCGGTAGAAATTTTCAAACTCTTTTTAGATGATTATTCGGAAGAAGAAATTTTATACTGCGTTAATTCCGCTTACGACAAAATTAATTTTAAAAACGGTATGGTTGGGATTAAAACTTTTGATAATTTAAGTTTTTTAGAACTTTACAAAGGACCAACGCTTGCGTTTAAAGATATGGCGCTTACTATTTTGCCATTTTTAATTGAAGTTGCTAAAAGAAAACACAACGTTACCGATAAATCGCTTATTTTAGTTGCAACGTCTGGCGATACGGGCGGTGCGGCGTTATCTAGTTTTATGAAAAGCGGTACTTTCGACACCGTTGTATTATATCCCGATAAAGGCGTTTCTGAAGTGCAAGAAAAGCAAATGCTTTATTATACTGACGCTAGAACTAAAGCCTTTGCTATTAAAGGAAACTTTGACGATTGCCAAAACTACGTAAAACAAGTATTTGCCGAATATCCTAAAAATAACGGCGTATTGCTTTCTTCGGCAAACTCTATAAATATCGGCAGACTTATTCCGCAAGTAATTTACTACGTTTACGCTTACCTTAAAGGTGTTAAATCTAACTGGTTAAAACTTGGCGAATCTTTTAACGTATGCGTTCCAACAGGTAACTTTGGCGATATTTTTGCGGGATACATTGCAAAGCAAATAGGCGTACCTATTGATAGACTTATTTGCGCGTCTAACGTAAATAAAGTTTTAACGGACTTTTTTGAAACGGGCGTTTACGATAAAAATCGTGAATTTAAAAAATCTAACTCTCCAGCGATGGATATTTTAATATCTTCTAACCTTGAAAGATTAGTTTATTTAGCAACGGGTAGAAATGGCGAAAGAGTTAATGAGTTTATGGCTAGTTTAAAAGAAAGTGGCAAATATTCTTTAAACGATAGCGAAAGAGAATTTTTAAAAGACTTTACGGGCGGATTTAGTACGGAAGAAGAAACCTTAAAATCTATAAACAAAGCGTTTTGTGATTTTAAGTATTTAATCGACCCACACACGGCAGTTGCTTTTGATTGCTATAACAAATTAAATATTAAGGGCAAAACTTTAATAGTTTCAACTGCAAGCCCTTATAAATTCCCGGGTACTGTTGCATTAGCGCTTAATATGGATACTAATAAGTCTGAATTTGAACTTATTAAAGATATTTCTAAAGTTACAAATACTGAAGTACCTCACGGTATAAGCAAACTTCAACTTTCTAAAAAGACAACCGTTCTTAAAACTAAAGAACAAGTGAAAGATATAGTTTACTATAACAACTTAAAAGTGGAAATTAAAGTTCCTGCAACTTCTGCTAATTTGGGCTCTGGTTTTGACTCGGCGGGTATTGCTCTTACCTTATATAATACTTTTATGTTTGAAAAGGCGGATAAAGACGAAGTCGTTAACTATAACGGCGATATTGAAAACTATTTAGTATTAAAAGCATACCGCAAACTCTTTGAAAAAACCGGTAGAGAATACGTTCCCGTTAAAATCACTCCAAAGAGATGTAGCGTACCATCGGCAAGGGGGCTTGGCTCTTCTTCTACTTGCATTGTGGCGGGTATTATGGGCGCTAACTATATGCTTAAGAACGCTTACGGTAAAGAGTTTTTACTTGATTTAATGACGGAAATTGAAGGTCATCCAGACAACGTTGCCCCTGCATTTTTAGGTGGACTTGTTATGGCTTGTAATTGTGACGGTCTTAAAGTTAATAGGGTAAACGTGAATAATAATTTAAAAATATTCGCTTGCATTCCTAACTTTGAACTTTCAACTACAAAAGCAAGAGAGGCCCTTCCTAAAACCCTTGATTTTAAAGACGCGGTTTATACCGTATCGGGCGCGTGTATGTTACAATCTGCCTTTGAAAAGGGGGATTTAACACTTATTAAAAGGGTGTTTAAAGATAAACTTCACGTTCCGTATAGATTACCGCTTATAAAAAGCGGGGAAGAGGCGCAAAAAATCTTAGAAGATTTAGGATTTGCCGTAACCGTTAGCGGTGCAGGGCCTACTTTACTTGCCGTGTCTGACGGAAAAGATTTACCACTTAACGCTTTAAAAGGTATCGACGGTGTTAAATGGACTATTAAGCGTTTACACTTCGATAAAAAAGGAGCGGTGGCGTATGATTAATAAGGGGTTTTTAATAATTGATAGAAGTATTTTGCCACCTTGTTACGAACAAGTCGTGAAAGCGGTAAAACTCGTTGAGCAAGAAGGTAAAAACGTCTCTACCGTTTGTAAAGAGTTAGGCATTAGCCGTTCAACTTTTTATAAGTATAAAGACAAAGTTTTTGAAATGTCTTTAAGTTACGATAGAAAGGCGATAATTTCCATTCGCGCAGAGCACGAAAAGGGCGTTCTTTCTAACGTGCTTAACTATATAGCGGGCTATCAAGGAAATATTTTAACTATAAATCAAGAAATGCCTATACACAACATTGCGTATATTACGGTGACGATAGAAACTAAAGATTTAACCGTTTCCGTTTACGAACTTACTGCAAAGTTAAAGACTATTTCTAAAGTAAAAGAAGTTTCATTATTGGCGTTTGAATAATAAAGGAGTAATTATGAATATAGGTTTATTAGGTTGTGGAACAATCGGAAGCGGCGTTTTAGAACTTTTAGATAAAACTAACGATTTAAAGGTTTTAAAAGTATTAGACCTTCCATCAAAAAAAGATTTTTTAGGCGAAAGATTTGCCGCAAATTATAACGAAGTATGCGCTAACCCTGAAATTGAAACGGTTATCGAGGCAATGGGTGGCAATCAATTCCCATACGAATGTATAAAAACAGCCCTTTCAAATGGCAAAAACGTAATTACTTCAAATAAAGAAGTAGTAAGTTTACATATTGAAGAGTTTTATAAAATCGCTAAAGAAAAGGGCGTGTACTTTTTATGCGAAGCGTCGGTTGGTGGCGGTATTCCTATCATTTGCTCGCTAATCGATAGCATAAAAATTAACAAAGTAAATAAAATTTACGGAATAATAAACGGCACGACCAATTTTATTTTAACAAAAATGAATAAAGAAGGGGTATCTTTAGACGAGGCGCTTGCCGAGGCGAAAAGGCTTGGTTTTGCCGAATTCGACGCGACTGCCGACCTTGAAGGTCTTGATATGACTAGAAAGATTTGCATTTTATCTAGCATTGCATACGGTGGCGTTGTTGATTATTCTAAGATTTATCATTACGGAATAACTAAGGTAACTAAAGAGATTTTAGCCGACGTTAAGGCGCTTGGCTATACTTTAAAATTTATTGCGCAAAGCGAACTTGTAAATGGCGAAGTTTTTGCTAGTGTAGAGCCTTGCTTGATTGACGCAGGTAATCCTTTATGCGGTGTAAACTATGAATTTAACGCCGTTTATTACGACTGTGAATTTAACGATAAGTTAGGGTTTTACGGTAAGGGCGCGGGCAAATTACCAACTGCTTCCGCAATGGTTGCAGACGTAAAGAGAATTGAAACAAATTCTCCTAAATACTATTTTGAAAAGGGTAAAGAATACGCCGTTAACAACTATTTAGATTCTTCTAAATACTACGTGTACGACGGGAATAAAGGCAAAATTATCGACAAACTTGATAACGTAGACAATTACGAGTTTGTTGCAAGAATATTTTAAAATTTAACTAAAAGAGGTGTACTATGAAAAAATATAACGTGGCAGTAGTTGGCGCAACAGGTCTTGTTGGTTCTACATTTTTAAAAGTATTAAAAGAATATGATTTTCCTATTAAAAACTTAACTTTATTCGCATCTGAAAGAAGCGCGGGTAAGGCGGTTGAATACGACGGTAAAGAATATATCGTTCAAAAACTTGAAGAAGGTTGTTTCGACGGTATTGAAATCGCATTATTTAGCGCAGGCGGTAGCGTAAGTGAAAAATGGGCTCCTGAAGCGGAAAAATCGGGCGCGGTAGTTATTGATAACTCTAGCGCTTGGCGTATGGTTAAAGAATGCGCTTTAATCGTTCCTGAAATTAACTTGGACGCATTTGATAATGCTAGAAAAATCGTTGCAAACCCAAATTGCAGTACTATTCAATCGGTATTACCACTTAAACCATTGAACGATAAGTTTGGTCTTAAAAGGGTAGTATATTCTACTTATCAAGCAGTTTCTGGTAGCGGTCAAAAGGGTAAAAACGACTTAATTAGAACTTTAAAAGGCGAAGAACCAGAGTTTTATCCATACAATATTTCTCAAACTTGCATTCCACATATCGACGTGTTTACCGATAACGGATACACTAAAGAAGAAATTAAAATGGTAAACGAAACTAGAAAGATTTTAAATATGCCTGACCTTAAAGTTTCGGCTACTTGCGTAAGAGTACCTGTATTAAACGCTCACGCCGTTTCTATTATGGTTGAACTTGACAAACCTTTCACTTTAGAAGAAGTTAGAGAAGCGTTTGCATCTCAACCTGGCATTATCGTAGTTGACGACCCTGCTAACCTTAAATACCCTGTATCAACTATCGCTAACGGTAACGATGGCGTTTACGTTGGTAGAATTAGAAGAGATTTATCTTGCGATAACGGTATTTTATTCTATGCGGTTAGCGATAACATTAGAAAGGGTGCGGCGGCAAACGCCGTACAAATTGCGGAGGCGCTTATTAAAGCAGATAAAATATGATAAAAGTAGTTAAATTCGGCGGATCTTCTGTTGCAAGCGCCGAACAATTTAAAAAAGTTAAAAGCATAATTGAAAGTGACCCAAAAAGAAAAGTAGTGGTTGTTTCCGCGCTTGGTAAAAGGTTTTCTAAAGATAGTAAAATAACCGATATGTTATATTTGCTTTCTTACCATATTAAGTATAACGTTGACAGCACTGCAATATTTAACCAAATTGTAGAAAGATATGAAGAAGTTAAAAACGAACTTAATATCTCTATTAATTTAACGCGCGAATTCGATATTATTAAAGAAAACGTTAAAAACGGTGCAAATGAAGACTATTTAGTTAGCCGTGGCGAGTTTTTATGCGCTAAAATGATGGCATCTTACCTTGGTTACGAGTTTGTTGATGCCGAAGACGTAATTTTCTTTAAATACGATGGCTCAATCGACAATGAAAAGACTATTGAGGCGGTAAAGAGCAAGTTTGCGGAATATAAAAATATCGTAGTTCCAGGTTTTTACGGCACTTTCCCAACGGGGGATATTAAACTTTTCTCTAGGGGTGGCTCTGATATAACGGGTTCTATTTTAGCAATGGCGTTAGAAGTAGACGAGTATGAAAACTGGACGGACGTTAGCGGTTTACTTATGGCAGACCCAAGAATAGTTAAAAATCCTAAAGCGATTAGCGAAATTACATACGAAGAACTTCGTGAACTTTCTTACATGGGCGCTAGCGTTTTACACGAAGAAACTATTTTCCCTGTTAAAGAACTTAACATTCCAATCCATATTTTAAATACTAACGCGCCTAACGATGCGGGTACTATAATTTGTCGAGATTCACAAAATACCGACAATATTATTACGGGTGTTTCGGGTAAAAAGAACTTTACTGCGTTTACTATCGTTAAATCTATGTCGGTTAATAAACTTGCGGTTATTAGGGATACTTTAAACGCCCTTGATAAGTTTAACGTTGTTGTAGAACATATTCCAACTTCAATCGACTCTTTCAGCGTTATCGTTGAAAATAAATCTATTGAAAAATCCGTATACGATATAATAACTGAAATTAAAAAGGTTAAAGGCGTTATTTCCGTTGAAGTAGATAAAGATATTTCGCTCGTTGCGGTTGTTGGTAGAAATATGGTATTAAAGCCAGGTATTTCGGGTAAAATTTTCTCGTTATTTGGTAAAAATAATATCAATATTAAAACTATTGCTCAAGGTACGCAAGAAATCAATATTATCGTTGGTATTTCTAATAACGACTTTGAAAAGGCTATCCAAACAATTTATAACGGCATAGTTTTAGGAGAATAAAATGCAAGAGACTATCTTAAATTTTTTAAACGAGACTTTAAGTGGTTTTGACGGGGCTATAATTAACGGAATTGCATCTACTCACTGTGCTTTTTTAACTTTTATATTTAAAGCGGTAACTTTTCTTGGTGAAAAGGGTATAATCTTCTTTTTAGGGGCAATTATATTAATGCTTTTTAAAAAGACTAGACCGCTTGGTATTTGTATTTTCGGTGCGGTGGGGTTAGGCGCTATAATTACCAATATTGCGCTTAAAGACTACGTTATGAGATTGCGACCATTTGAAAGCGGTAATATAAATTACGCTAATTTATGGATTGGTATCGGCTCGCCAAGTGAAAGCGGGTTTTCTTTTCCATCTGGGCACGTAACCGCTACGGCTAGCGCAATGACGGCGCTATTTATATTTCTTAAGAAGAAATGGTGCTATATTCCTATTATCGTAACTTTAATTATGGGCGTTGCAAGGGTGTATTTGCTTGCGCATTATCCAAGCGACGTAGTTGCAGGTATATTAGTAGGGGTTGTTTCAGGAGTTATTGCTTACTATATAACTAAACTTATATACCTTGTTTTAAATAAATATAAAGATAAAAAGTTTTTTGATTTTGTTTTAAATTTTGATTTAAAAATTAAAAGAGAAAGTAAATAATAAAAATAAAGATGCGCTACCGATTGTAGCGCATCTTTATTTTGGGAATTAGTTATAGTATATATAGTTAAAAACTATATGGGAATTGTTAATTTTATTCGTCTTCTTGGCGTTCAAGCGTTAAGATAAAATCGTTGTTTTGAATAATCTCTGACAATGCTGAAGAAGAAAGTTCTTTAGCAGTGTATAAAGAGGCGCTATAGATAAGTTCGCCGTTATTCTTTTCGATTACCAAGTGGTTAAACCTTGTTACGTCAAAAATTTCTTTAATGATATTATTTTCGTTTTTAGTTTGTTTAAACACGATATTTACAACGTAGTAAGGTCTATGTCTAAAGAGTTTTAAGTTTAAGTGAAGTACGCATTGAATAATTATAAGAAGGGCAGTAGTAATAGCGGCAATAACGTAAAGTTGAGCGCCACATGCCATACCAATACCCGCGGTAGCCCAAATACCAGACGCCGTAGTTAAACCGTAAACTTCGTGCTTTTTAAGTACTATCATACCAGCGCCTAAAAAGCCTATGCCCGATACGATTTGCGCGGCAACCCTAGAACTGTCAACGTCGCTACCAAAAGCGTTCATTGATATAACCATCATCAAGCACGAGCCGATACAAAGTATCGTGTGTGTTCTAATACCCGCCTCTTTTCTTCTTAGTTTTCTTTCAAAGCCTATGATAAAACCAAGTATTGCGGAAATGCCTATAGGAATACATAAATAAAGTTGGTCAAGTAGTATCATTTTTTCTCCTAAAAATAATATTAAAAAACAAATATATAAAAATGTATTTCTTTGATTAAACAATTATACAATAAATAGTCAAATAGTCAATAGTTTTTGATAAAATTGATAGATTTTGCTATTTTGAGTGGCTTTTAATCATAAAATTATGCTCATTTAGGTAAAAATGAGCATCGTATTTCTAAAACTGCTAAACGAAAAACAGATAATTTAATGTTGACTTTAACTAATATAATATATATAATATATTTATTAATCATAAAGGAAATATAAAATGAAACAAACTTTTGAGCAAAAATTAGAGAAAAAACATTTTAATAGACCGCCCGTTATAATTTATCCGTTACTTAAATTTTTCGTACTTAAATCGCTATCTAAAAAGTGGAATACAAAGTACGTTTTTAACGTGGATACTAAAAAGGTTAAAGGTCCGTTTATCGTTGTTTTTAACCATCAATCTAGAAACGACTACGTCTTTACCGCAATGGCTTTTCCTAAAACAAGGTTAAATTTTGTTGCGGGGTATAACGAGTTTTTCCGTTCTCACTTAAAGTTTATTTTTGGTTTGGCGGGCGCTATTCCAAAGCGTAACTTCGTTCCCGACGTTCACACGATAAAAGAGTGTATGCGAATTATAAAAAAAGGTGGAGCGCTTTGCATTTCCCCAGAGGGTATGAGTTCTATTTCGGGCGCTAACCAACCCGTTGCTATAGGTACTGGTAAGTTTATCAAACATTTAAACGTTCCCGTTTACTATGTAAATATTAAAGGTGCGTACTTAATGGCGCCTAAATATTGCTTAGACGATAGAATAGGGGAAGTTACCGTTACAACCGATATTTTATTTGATAAAGACAAACTTTCTAGTTTATCGCCTACTGAAATTGAAGATATTTTAAACGAAAAATTCACTCACGACGATTACGAATACAACAAACAAGTAAAGGTAGAGTACAAGGGTAAAGATTTTGCTAAAAATATGCACACTTACCTTTACAAATGCCCAAATTGTAATAAAGACTTTACAATGCTTGGCGAAGGGGATAAAATTTACTGCAAAGAATGCGGAAACGGCGCAACGGTTGATAACTATTATAATCTTACACCTATTGACGATAGTAAAATTTTCGATACTCCTACAAAATGGTTTAATTGGCAAAGAAAGGAAGTTTATAACGAGATAATTAACGACCCTAACTTTACCTTAACTGAAGAAGTAGAACTTGGTATGCTACCTAAATATAGTCCTTTAAAAGACTATAAAACTAGTGAAATTGTTGGTAAGGGTATTATAACTATTTCTAGAAACGGCTTTACTTATAAAGGCACAAAAGGGGATGAAGAGATAGAATTTACCATTCCTACCGATAGAATACCTACTTACGGTATGTGTACGGATATGTCGCGTTTTTATACCTTTTACAATAAAGAATTTTACGAATTTTATCCAAAGACGGAAAGCGTCGGCAAATGGCTACTTGCAACCGAGGAACTACATAGAATTAACGGCGGTAGTTGGAAAAACTTTAAAAATTCAGATATTTATAAAGATTAAAACTCAATTTAAAAGCACTTGCAAACGCAAGTGCTTTTTTAGTTGCCGATGCCCACCCGTTCGCCCCACAAATTAACTATTAAATAATAGGGCTCCCGAAAAGATTTTATGAAATAAGTGTTGGGGGTCGCTCCGTAAACTTTGTTTACTATCACGCCTGTGTGGCAAACAATTATCAATTGTTTGTCGGCAACTATGCGTAAAAATTAATCTTTTAAGTTGCCGATGCCCACCCGTTCGACCCCCAAATCAACTATTAAATAATAGGGCTCCCGAAAAGATTTTATGAAATAAGTGGTGGGGGTCGCTCCGTTTCGCATACGCTACACTATCACGCCTGTGTGGCAAACAATTATCAATTGTTTGTCGGCAACTATACATAAAAATTAATCTTTTAAGTTGCCGATGCCCACCCGTTCGACCCCCAAATCAACTATTAAATAAAAAAGGCTAGGATGAACCTAACCTTTTTTATTTGGTGCCGGTGGTGGGGGTCGAACCCACACGGTATCGCTACCACGGGATTTTGAGTCCCGCGCGTCTGCCAATTCCACCACACCGGCGTTTTTATTAAAATTATATTGATTTTTTTTAAAGTTGTGGTATACTTTATATGTATATTATTTTAACAAAAATATAATAGCACAGTATTTTATAAATTGCAAACGTTTTTAACTTTATTAAAGGTATTTTATGAATAAACTTGTATTAATCGACGGAAATAGCGTTATAAATAGGGCGTTTTACGCCACTCCTCCACTTAGCGACAGTAAAGGACAACCGACTAACGCGGTTTTTGGCTTTATTAATATGCTCATTAAAATTTTAGGGGATATTTCTCCTAAATATTTAATAGTGGCGTTTGATAGGAAAGAGCCTACTTTTAGGCATCAAATGTACTCTGACTATAAGGGTACTAGAAAGCCTATGCCCGAAGACTTACGCCCGCAAATCCCACTTCTTAAAGAACTTTTAAAGACTATGGGTATAACCATTTTCGATAAAGCGGGGTTTGAGGCGGACGATATTATAGGAACGTTAGCAAAACGCCACGATGCAGAGACTATAATAATTACGGGCGATAAAGATAGTTTTCAACTTGTTGACGAAAGCGTTTCCGTTTACTTTACAAGGCGTGGTATAACCGATATTGACCTACTTAGCGTTGATACCTTTAAAGAAAAAACTGGCATTATGCCAAACCAAGTAATAGACCTTAAAGGTTTAATGGGCGACAGTTCGGATAATATTCCAGGCGTACCGGGCGTTGGCGAAAAAACTGCGCACACTTTAATAGAAAAGTATTCTAATTTAGAGGGCGTTTACGATAACTTAGGTGATTTTAAAGGTAAAACTTTAGAAAAACTAGTTAGTGGTAAAGATAGCGCGTTTTTAAGTAGGGCTCTTGCAACAATTGATACAAACGTTGATATACCTATAAATATTGAAGATGCAACTTTTCCTTTTCCATTTACAGATAGCGTAAAAAGAATGTTCACCGAACTTGATTTTAGGGGCTTTTTAAGGAGAAAAGAACTCTTTGACGGGGAAGTGGAAGTAGAAGAAAATAAAGATATAACCGTTCAAGAAATTAAGTCTAAAAAGGATTTTGACGCGCTTAATTTTAACGGAGAAATCGCTATTGTAATCACAAATAACGTAAGTATTTATTTAGGCGGAGAAATAGAGTATAAACTTGTCGTTAAAGAAACCTTTTTCGACGAGGGGTTTGAGTACGACGAGGCTTTAAACTTATTAAAACCTATTTTTGAAGACGAAAGTAAAACTATAATACTTTATTCCCGCAAAAAAACCGCTGATATTTTATACGAATACGGCATAGAAATTAACGCCAAAGTTGAAGACGTTGATATTGAAAGGTATTTAGTAGAATTTTCGGGTAGAGAAGAAACGCTTGAAGAAACTTTATACTATTTTGACCTTGATAATAAAACCCCTGCGTATTCCTTATATAAATTAAACGCTAGATTTTTAAAGGAAATTAAAGAGCAAAATATAGAAGAACTTTACTATAACGTCGAACTTCCGCTTTCTAAAGTTTTAACGGAAATGGAAAGGGCGGGTTTTAAAGTAGACGTTGACGCTCTTGACAAAATAGGCAAAGCATACAGAGAGCAAATTGGCGAATTAACTGCTAAAATTTGCGACCTTGCAGGGGAAACGTTTAACGTTGGCTCGCCAAAACAACTAGGAGTAATTTTATTTGAAAAACTAGGCTTAAAGCACGGTAAAAAGAACAAAAACGGCGGTTATTCAACTAATGCCGAGGCGCTTGAATCAATTTTAGACGAGCACGAAATTGTTCCGTTAATCTTAAGGTATAGAACGGTTTCTAAACTTTATTCTACTTATATTGAAGGTATAAAACCGTTAATCGATGGTAAAACGGGGCTAGTTCACACTTGCTTTAATCAAACGCTTACGCAAACGGGTAGGCTTTCTTCTAAAGAGCCTAATTTACAAAATATTCCCGTGCGTGACGAAGAGGGTAAAGAACTTAGAAAATTATTTATTGCAAGAAGTAAAGATAGGGTGCTTATCGACGCCGACTATTCTCAAATAGAATTAAGACTTTTAGCACATTTTAGCGGTTCTAAAGAATTAATAAACGCGTATAACGAGGGTAGAGATATTCACTCGGTAACGGCAAGCCAAGTGTTTGGAGTACCGCTAAGTGAAGTTACTTCGGCAATGCGTAGAAACGCTAAAGCGGTTAACTTTGGCATTATTTACGGCATTAGCGAGTACGGTCTTGCTAAAAACTTAAAAATTTCGCCTAGGACTGCTAGCGAGTATATAACTAAATATTTTGAAATGTATCCTAGCGTTAAAGAGTATATGGACTCTAGCGTTGAATACTGCCGTAAAAACGGATTTGTAAACACTATTTTAGGCAGAAGAAGGGTAATTAAAGAAATCAATTCTCAAAACTATAATTTGCGTAGTTTTGGCGAGCGCGCAGCGATGAATATGCCACTTCAAGGTAGTAGCGCCGATATTATTAAAATTGCAATGGTAAACGTGAGCAAAAGGCTTAAAGAAGAGTGTCCTAACTCTTATTTAATACTTCAAGTACACGATGAACTTATTATCGATGCAGATATAAACGAAAAGGACAAAGCGGAAGAAATTTTAGTAAAGGAAATGGAAAACGCCGTAAAACTTGCCGTACCACTTACGGTTGAGGCTCAAAGCGGTTATTCTTGGTTTGATGCAAAATAATGGATAAACTTATTGCTATAACGGGCGGAATTGGTAGCGGAAAATCTACCGTTTCTAGCATTATTAAACAACTAAATTATAAGGTTTTTAGCGCCGACGAAGTGTATAGAGATTTACTTTCAGATAGCGGTTTTGTAAAAACTATTTACACCGCGTTAGGCATTGAAAGTGAAGATTTTGTTTTTGATAAAGAACTTATATCTAAAAAAGTTTTTAATAATAAAGAAATGCTTTCAAAATTAAACGCCGTAACCCACCCTGCAATTATGGATAGAATGCTCAATTTATCAAAAGCGGAAAAGGGAATAGTGTTTAACGAAGTACCGCTATTATTCGAAGGTGGTTACGAAAGCCTTTACGATAAGGTTATTATCGTTATTCGCGATGAAAAAAGTAGGGTCGACGCCGTAGCAAAAAGGGATAATATTTCGGCTAGCGACGTTAAAAAGAGAATAGATAATCAAGTAAACTATGAAAATATTTCAACTAATGCGCATACTTTAATTGTAAACGACGGTAGTTTAAGTGAACTTACTAAAAAAGTAAAGGCGGTTATAAGTGAAATTGTCAAAGGTTAAAAAAGTATTAATTTCAGTTTTAATATTATCAATATTATTACCGCTTGCGCTTTTATATTTTAGCGTAAGCGGTTTTAAAATACACCTAAAAGAGATTGAGTATTACTCTTACAAATACGGTGTAGATAAGCATTTAGTTTTAGCAATTATCAAGACGGAAAGCGGTTTTGACCCTAGCGCCGTGTCTAGTAAAGGAGCGGTGGGAATAATGCAAATTATGCCCTCTACCGCTAAGTTTATAGCAGAAGAATTAGGTGTTGAAAACTATGACCTTAAAGACGCAAAAACTTCTATAAACTTCGGCACGTATTATCTTAGTTTGCTCAAAAAAAAGTACGGCGAAGAGCACCTTGTAATCTCCGCCTATAACGCAGGCGAAGGTAGGGTTGATAAGTGGTTAAAACAAGGGTTAATATCTAAAGACAAAGCCCCTTTTTTAGAAACGGAAAGATATTTAAAAAGGGTAAAAATAAAAAAGAAATTATATAAAATTATCGTTAAGTAAAAATCGCAAGCGCTTGCGATTTTTTTCGTTTAAAAAAGTTTAATATTAAACATACTAAAAGTATGTTAAAAAGCGAGTGTTTGTATCTGTTAAACTATATAAACAAAAATTCAATTTCGGGTTACTTTGTAGAAGAGATATTAAGTATTGTTTCAGACTTTCCGCCTTACTATAATATCGATGAAAATAAAGTTAAAGATATAATAGAAAATTTAAAGAGTTTAGGGTATATTTTAGTTAAGTATAACGACGGCGAAAGGGTATGCGTAAAAACTACTGAAAAGGGCATGATGTATATTGAAAGCGTAAGCGAAAGTAAAGTGGATATTAATTATAAAAAACTGTTTTTATCTTGCTTTTTCGCAAGTATTATCGGTAGTTTTATAGGTTGCGTTTTAGTAAACGTTATATTTTTTATAATAGGTGTGTAAATGCTTAAAAAACTGGAAGAAAAAGTGTTGAAAATAATTAACGACAACGCATTTGAAGGGAATACTTGCCTTATTTCTAAAAGTAGTTTAGTTGCCTTTATAAATGAAAAATTAGTAGATGAAAACACTATTGATAATCTTATAAATTCTCTTTCCGCTAGTGATTATATCGACTATATAGTGACGTCGCGTAAAGGGGAAATTTTTTACTGCATTACCCTTTTAAAGAAGGGTAAAAATTATAAAGAAGTGAAAAAAAGAGAAGTTGGGGCTATAAAAAATAAAATATTACTAGCAATAGTCGGCGCGGTAGTTTCATTTATCGTGGGTAGAATACTGCTAATTTTATTCAAATAGTAAAATTTTTATATAAAATTTAAATAAATTTTAATAAAACCATTCCTTTTCTTAAAAAAGTATGTTAGAATAATAATGAGTTATAATGAAGGAGTATTTGTCTTTGCCAAGTTTAGAAAAAAAGCCTTTTAAACTTCATAGTAAGTATAATCCGACGGGCGACCAACCCGAGGCGATTAAGTCTTTGACCGACGGCGTGTTCGACGGGCTTAGAAGTCAAGTTTTAATCGGCGTAACGGGTAGCGGTAAAACCTTTACTATGGCTAACGTTATAGCAAACGTCAATAGACCAACTTTAGTTATTGCGCACAACAAAACGCTTGCCGCCCAACTTTGTAACGAGTTTAGAGAGTTTTTTCCCGAAAACGCGGTAGAGTATTTCGTTTCATATTACGATTATTATCAGCCGGAATCTTACCTTCCGCAAACGGATACTTACATTGAAAAAGACCTTTCTATTAACGACGAAATTGATAAACTTCGCCACAGCGCAACTAGTTCGCTTGGCGAGAGAAGTGACGTTTTGGTGGTTGCATCCGTAAGTTGTATCTACGGTCTTGGCGCACCTGAAGAATACTACCGCTTAGCCGTTTCAATTAGACCGGATATGGAAATTGATAGAGACGAACTTATGCGAAAACTAGTCGGCATTCAATACGAAAGGCGTGATATAGACTTTCAAAGAAGTTCGTTTAGGGTAAGGGGTGACGTAGTTGATATTTTCCCTGCGTCTAATACCGAAATTGCAATAAGGGTGGAATTTTTTGGCGACGTTATTGAAAAAGTTACCGAAATTAACTTTTTAACGGGCGAGCCTATTTCCGAATTAAAGCACGCAGTAATTTTCCCCGCAAGCCACTACGCTGTAGGTACGGAAGTTATGAAAAACGCCTTAACGATGATAACGAAAGATATGAACGATGAAGTTAAGGCTTTAGAAGACGGCGCTAAGTTGCTTGAGGCGCAACGCTTAAAACAGCGTACCACTTACGACCTTGAGATGATGAGTGAAATAGGGTATTGTAGCGGTGTTGAAAACTACAGTAGGTATTTCGACGGCAGAAAGCCTGGCGAACCGCCATTTACTCTTTTAGATTATTTCCCTAAAGATTTCTTGCTTTTTATCGATGAAAGCCATATGACTATACCGCAATTACACGCTATGTACAACGGCGATAAGGCTAGAAAAACCAACCTTGTGGATTACGGTTTTAGATTAAAGTCTGCATTTGATAATAGACCGCTTAGGTTTGAAGAGTTTGAAGAGAGGATAAATCAAGTAATTTACGTTTCGGCAACGCCAGGTCCGTATGAAAAATCGGTTGCGGACAATTATGCCGAGCAAATTATTAGACCAACGGGTCTTATCGACCCACCCGTAGAAGTTAGGAAAACGCTTGGACAAATTGATGATTTAGAATCGGAAATTTATAAAGTAATTGAAAACAAGGGTAGAATTTTAATAACGACCATGACTAAAAAGACCGCCGAGAGTTTGACGGAATTTTTAAAAGATAGGCGTATTAAAACTAGATATATGCATAGCGATATCGACACTTTAGAGAGAATTGACATAATCGACGAACTCCGCCGTGGCGATATTGACGTGCTCGTCGGTATTAACCTTTTGAGAGAAGGCTTAGACATTCCCGAAGTTCAGTTAGTTGCAATTCTTGACGCCGATAAAGAAGGCTTTTTGCGTAGCGATACTTCCCTTATTCAAACGATAGGTAGAACGGCAAGAAACGTAAACGGTCGAGTTATAATGTACGCGGACGTAATAACGGGCAGTATGCAAAGGGCGATAGACGAAACTAATAGACGCCGTGAAATTCAACAAAAATACAACCAAGAGCACGGCATAACGCCAAAAACTATAGAAAAAGAGATAAAAAACACTTTAGAAATCACTAAAAAGATTGACAGAACTAAAGATATTAAGGCTAAAGATATCCCTGAAGAGATTGAAAAGTTAAAAGCGCTTATGAAGATAGCGTCAAAGAATTTAGACTTTGAAAAGTGTATTGAAATAAGGGATACTATATCCGCATTAAAGAAAAAATTAAGGACGTAAAATGCTTGACAAGATAGTAATTAAAGGAGCAAAACAAAATAATTTAAAAGACGTAAACTTGACTATACCTAGGAATAAAATGGTAGTTTTTACGGGTTTATCGGGTAGCGGAAAGTCTACCCTTGCTTTCGATACCATTTTTGCCGAAGGTCAAAGAAGGTATATGGAAAGTTTATCTAGTTACGCTCGCCAATTTTTAGGGCAAATGGAAAAGCCCGACGTTGAGAGTATCGAAGGTTTATCTCCCGCAATTTCTATCGACCAAAAAACCACTTCAAACAACCCTCGTTCTACAGTAGGTACGGTAACGGAAATTTACGACTATTTAAGGCTTTTATACGCAAGGGTTGGTACTCCGTATTGCCCAGAGTGTGGAGAGATTATTTCAAAGCAATCAATAGACGAAATTATCGAAAAGATTTTAGCCTTTGACGAAGGCAGTAAAATTTTAGTTGTTGCGCCTATCGTTAGGGGTAAAAAGGGCGAATTTGAAAAGGTTATTAAAAACCTACAAAAATCGGGCTACGCAAGAGTTAAAATCGACGGAGAGATTTACGATTTAACTGAAAAGATTAAACTTGAAAAGAATATTAAACACGATATTTCGGTAGTTGTTGACCGCCTTATTGTAAAAGACGGAATAAGAAAGCGTTTAACCGATAGCGTGGAAAACGCCTTAAAACTTGCCGAAGGTATCGTTGTAATTGATAAAAACGGTGAAGAAATACTATTTTCAACCAAGTATTCTTGCCCAAAATGCGGGTCGGCAATACTTGAAATAGAGCCAAGGTTGTTTTCCTTTAACAATCCGTACGGCGCTTGCCCTGACTGTAAAGGTTTAGGCTTTAAGCAAGCGGTTGACCCTAAACTTGTTTTAGGCGACACGTCGAAAAGTTTAAACGACGGCGCTCTTACTATTTCGGGTTGGAATTTAGATACTAGCCGTATGACGAGTATGTATTTTAATTCGCTATCTAAATACTACGGGTTTAGTTTAGATACGCCTATAAAAGACCTTCCTGAAGATATTTTGAATTTGCTTTTATACGGTAACGGTGGCGAAAAGATTAAAATGCAGTACGCCACTAGGACTTTTAGCGGTAGTTTTGAAAGTTCTTACGAAGGCGTTATACCGAACCTTGAAAGAAGGTATCAAGAAACTTCTTCCGACTATACTAAGAGCGAAATAGAAAAGTATATGTACACTATGCCTTGTAAAACATGCGGTGGCAAAAGGCTTAGAAAGGAAGCGCTTGCCGTAAAAGTTGGCGACTTGTCTATTTGTGAACTTTGCGACAAAAGCGTTGACGATATTTATACTTTTATTAACGATTTAAAGTTTAGTGAAAGCGGTCAAATTATAGCCAAAGGCATTATAAAAGAAATTAAAGAAAGGCTCAATTTCTTAAAAGAAGTAGGTCTTAATTACCTTACTTTATCTCGCCAAGCGGGTTCGCTTTCGGGCGGTGAAGCGCAAAGAATTAGGCTTGCAACTCAAATTGGTAGCGGGCTTAGCGGTGTGCTTTATATTTTAGACGAGCCTAGCATAGGTCTTCATCAAAGGGATAACTTTAAACTTATTGGCGCGCTTAAAAAGTTAAGGGATTTAGGCAATACCTTAATAGTTGTAGAGCACGATGAAGACATGATGAAAAATGCCGACTATATCGTAGATATAGGTCCTAAAGCGGGTGTACACGGTGGCGAAATAGTCGTTAGCGGTACGGTAGAAGAAGTAAAGAATTGCGAAAACTCTATAACGGGGCAATATTTATCAGGTAAAAGAAAAATTGAAGTACCGCCGTTTAGAATGAGTGGCGACGGTAGAAAACTTACCGTTATAGGCGCAAGGCAAAATAACTTAAAAGATATTAGCGTAGACTTCCCAGTCGGCGTAATAACTGCGGTTACCGGCGTTTCGGGTAGTGGTAAAAGTTCGCTTATCAACGAAATTTTATATCCCGCGTCGGCAGTTAAACTCAACGGCGCTAAGTTAAGACAAGGTAGTTACGACGATATTTTAGGTTTAGAGCATTTTGATAACTGTATTGCAATAGACCAATCTCCTATCGGCAGAAGTCCTAGAAGTAATCCTGCTACTTATACTGGTGTGTTTACCTATATTAGAGAACTTTTTGCATCAACGCAAGACGCGAAAGAGCGCGGTTACCAAGCGGGGCGTTTTAGTTTCAACGTTGCGGGCGGTAGGTGTGAGCATTGTTCGGGCGACGGTATTATTACTATTTCAATGCACTTCTTGCCAGACGTTTACGTTCCGTGTGAAGTTTGTAAGGGTAAAAGGTACAATCACGAAACCTTACAAGTAAAATATAAAGGCAAAGATATAAGCGACGTTTTGGATATGACTGTTGACGAAGCGATTGAATTTTTCCAAGGCATTCCGCGTATATATAATAAGATAAAAAGACTTCAAGAAGTGGGGCTTGGCTACATTAAACTTGGTCAACCCGCAACTACTTTATCGGGTGGCGAAGCGCAAAGGGTTAAACTTGCAACAGAACTTTCAAAGCGCTCTACGGGTAGAACTTTATACATTTTAGACGAGCCGACTACGGGTCTTCACTCTTACGACGTAAGCAAACTTATAAATATCTTATGTAAGTTAAGAGAGTCGGGCAATACCGTTATAGTTATCGAGCATAATTTAGACGTTATAAAAGTAGCCGACTATATAGTAGACTTAGGTCCTGAAGGCGGGGACAAGGGCGGTACGGTAATCGCTACGGGTACGCCCGAAGAAGTTGCCGAAAACGAAAATAGTTACACGGGTAAATTCCTTAAAGGGGTATTAGACTTATGATAAGAGACGAGTATAAGAAAAGTCAGGAAAAGAGAAAACAGAGTTTAAAAGAGATTGAAGGTATTAAAAAAATGGGCGAGCGTGCCTATTATACTAACACCATAAAAAAAGTGACGGCAAATCAAAAAACGCTTAATTTCAACACTTGGTTTACCTTTCTTTTCAGTTTGGGATTAGTGGTATTTACAGTCGTTTTATTAATATTTGATTTAAAATATCTTAAAGAGCCGTATATGATAATAGCGCTAGTAGTTATAGGCGTATTCGGCGGTTGGGCGCTTGCGTGGTTTACCTTCGTTAAAAAGTTAATGACTAAAAAAATAGAGACTTATAAAGCGCTAGTTGAAGAAATAAAAACAAAAGAAATGGAAAAACAAAAAAGCATTTACAAAATGTACAATAAAGGAGAATAATATGTTAGGATTTAAAAAAGTAGACGTTTACGTAGATGGAAAGGGGATTATCAATACTGATATTGCTTTTGAAAATGGTAAAATTACCGCAATTGACAATAATCTTAACCTTGAAGAAATAGAAAAATTAGGCGCTAATGCCGTTATCGTGCCAGGTTTTATCGATCAACATATTCACGGCGCTAATAGTGCGGACGCTATGGACGGAAGTATAGACGCTCTTTCTAAAATAGCAAACGCCGTAGCAAAAGAAGGTACAACTACCTTTTTAGCAACTACTATGACGCAAAGCCCTGAAAATATCACTAAGGCTTTAAACGCGGTTAAAGAATATATTGAAAAAGACCCTAGCGACGGCGCTAAAGTTTTAGGCGTACATTTAGAAGGTCCGTTTATCTCTCCTAAGCATATCGGCGCGCAACCTTTAGAATACGTGGCTAGTGGAGACGTAGAAACTTTTAAAAAGTACTACGAAGCGTCTGGCAAAACTATTAAAATAGTTTCTCTTGCTCCAGAAATGGAAGGGGCTGAAGAACTTATTACGTATTTAAAAGAAAACGGAGTAGTTGCGTCAATCGGTCACTCTGGCGCAAAGTTTAGCGATTGTGAAAACGCGGTAAAATGGGGCGTAAGCAATATTACTCATACATACAACGCGCAAGCGGGTCTTCACCATAGAGACGCGGGCGTTGTGGGCGCGGCGCTTTTATTTGATGAAGTTAACTGCGAAATTATTTGTGACACTATTCACGTTTCTATCCCTGCAATTAAACTTGTAATTAAAAATAAACCGCACGATAAAGTGACTTTAATTACCGACAGTATGCGCGCAAAACACTTGCCTGACGGAGAATCTGAACTCGGTGGTCAATTAGTTATAGTTAAAAACGGCGAAGCAAGGCTTGTTAACGGCGCTCTTGCGGGTAGCGTGTTAAAGATGAACGATGCAATTAAAAACATCGTTACAAAAGGCGGTGTTCCGTTTACCGACGCTATCGACTTTGCAACTATAAACCCTGCTAAAAACTTGGGAATTTATAGCGAAACGGGTTCTATTAAAGTTGGCAAAAACGCCGATTTAACAGTTTTAGATAAAGAAACTTTTGAAGTTTTATTAACTATAAGAAACGGAAAAGTAATATACAAAGCATAATAAAAAATTTGGAGTAATTATGGATTATAAAGTAGCGTATAACAATTGGCTTTCAAACCCAAAACTCAATGCGGAAGGCATTGAAGAATTAACTTCTATTAAAGATAACGAAAAGGAAATGGAATACCGCTTTGGCGCGGATTTAAAGTTTGGTACTGCGGGAATGCGCGGTCTTATCGGCTACGGCACGAATATGCTCAACGTTTACACTGTAAAAAGGGCTACTAAAGGTCTTGCAGAATACATAAAAACACTTCCTTTTACCGCTCTTGATAGGGGCGTAGTAATTTCTTACGATACGCGTAAGTATTCCGACGTTTTTGCTAAAGCGGCGGCGGGCGTACTTCTTGCAAACGGTATAAGGGTAAGAATTTTTGATAAAGCAAGCCCTGTACCTATGCTTTCATACGCCGTTAGGTATTATAACGCGGTGGCGGGTATTATGATTACTGCTAGCCATAATCCTAAAGAATATAACGGCTATAAAGTTTACGGAGAAGACGGCGCTCAAATGTCGCCCGAAGCAACGGAAATAGTAGTTAAGTTTATAAGCGAAGTTAAAGACGTTTTCTCTATTGAAGAAAAAAATATAGAAACGCTTAAAAACCAAGGCGAAATGAGTCTTGTATCTAAAAAGTTCTTTAAAAAGTATATTAAAGTTTTATCAAAACTTTCCCTTTCTAAAAAGGCGGTTAAAAAATACGGCGAAAAGTTAAAAATCGTTTATACGCCACTTCACGGCACGGGTTATGCTCCCGTTATGGCAATACTTAAAAAACTTGGCATTAACGTAAGCGTTGTTGAAGAGCAAGTTAAACCCGACCCAAGTTTTTCTACCGTTGAAGTTCCAAACCCTGAAAATAAAGAGGCTATGACTTTAGGTATAAAACTTGCCAATAAAATTTCGGCGGACGTAGTGTTTGGCACTGACCCCGATAGCGATAGACTTGGCGTTGCTATTAGAAATAAAGAGGGCGAGTTTATTAACTTGTCGGGTAACCAAGTGGGCGTGCTTTTAACCGATTATATTTTAAAGAGATTAAAAGACAGTAAAAAACTTGCTAGTAACGGCGTAGTTATTAAAAGTTTCGTTTCAACGGGACTTGTAGCGCCAATTTGTGAAAACTACGGCGTAAAACTTTGCGAAGTTCCCGTTGGTTTTAAATTTATAGGTGAAAAGATTAAAAACTACGAAAAAGACGGCTCGCAAACTTATATTTTTGGTTTTGAAGAAAGTTGTGGATACTTAAGGGGAACTCACGCAAGAGATAAAGACGCGGTAGTTGCAAGTATGCTCTTTGCCGAAATGGTATGCTACTATCAATTTAACGGCGTTTCAATCTACGACGTTTTAATGGATATCTACGATAAATACGGCTACGTTATTGATAAAACGGTATCTAAAAATTATAGCGGTTTATCTGCTATGGACGATATGAATAAAGTCGTTGATAAAATGAGAAATACCGAAATAAACAAGGTAGACGTTTACAATATTATCGCTAAAAGAGATTATTTATCGGGCGTCAAAACGACTGCTGACGGCGAGGCGGTAAACCTTGAATATAACGGCATAAACTGCATTTATTACGAACTTGAAATCGGTGGATTTATCTGCTTAAGACCTAGTGGTACAGAGCCAAAACTTAAAATCTATTATTCTATTAAAGGTAGAGATGAAAAACAAGCGCAAAAAGCCCTTGATAAAATCTCTCAAGCCTTCGATACTATATTAAATTAACCTAATTTTCATAAATTTTACAAAATTTATAAAAAAGTTTTCAAAAAGTTGACAATCTGCTATAAATATGTTATAACAAAATTACTTTAAAGGCTATGATAAAGAGAGTATTGCTTTATTTTATTTGTAGAGAGTCGGCGTTTGGTGTAAGCCGATAATAGGTTTAGCAAGAAAAACACTTTGGAGCTTGCGGAAGAAAGCCGTAGTATTCACGGTTATTAGAACCGCACGTCAATCGCGTAAAGATTAATTAAGAGGGCTACTTTTAGTAGTCAATTTGGGTGGTATCGCGGAAGTAAACCTTTCGTCCCATTTAGGGGCGAAGGGTTTTTATTTTTGCCCAAAAGTTTAAATTGTATTTTTTGGAGGAACAATATGTTAAGAACTCATAATTGTAACGAAATTAACGTAAATAATATCGGTCAAAGGGTAACGCTTACTGGTTGGATTGCAACAATCCGTGACCACGGTGGCGTACTTTTCGTTGACCTTCGCGACCATTACGGTGTAACTCAAATCGTATTTAGTGACGACAAATTACTTCAAGGCATTTCTAAAGAAACGGTTGTTTTAGTAGAAGGCGTTGTTACTAAAAGAGATGAAGAGACCGTTAACCCTAAAATTGAAACTGGTCTTGTAGAAGTTAGGGCGGACAAACTTGAAGTACTTGGCCCTTGCCAACTCAACTTGCCGTTTGAAATTGAAAACTCTAACCTTATCCGTGAAGACGTAAGGCTTAAATACCGTTTCCTTGATCTTAGAAACAAAAAAATTCACGACAATATCGTACTTCGTTCTAAAATTTTAAGTTTCTTAAGAAATCAAATGGAAGAACTTGGTTTCCTTGAAATTCAAACGCCAATACTTACGGCATCTTCTCCAGAAGGCGCGCGTGACTATTTAGTTCCAAGCCGTAAACATAAAGGCAAATTCTACGCTTTACCACAAGCGCCACAACAATTTAAACAACTTTTAATGACTTCGGGTTTTGACCGTTATTTCCAAATTGCGCCTTGCTTCCGTGATGAAGACGCGCGTCAAGATAGATCACCTGGCGAATTCTATCAACTTGACTTTGAAATGTCTTTCGCTACTCAAGAAGACGTATTTGCTGTTGCTGAAACGGTAGTTTACAATACCTTTACTAAGTTTAGCAATAAAAAGGTATCAAAACCACCGTTTAAAAGAATTACTTTTGCGGACGCTATGCTCAAGTACGGTACTGATAAGCCAGACCTTAGAAACCCTCTTGAAATTAAAGATTTAACTGAATTCTTTAAAAAACACGAATTCTTAAATATCAACGGCAGAACAGTTCCTTTCAAAAATAAACTCGTTCGCGGTATCGTTGCAAACTACCTTGTTAAAAAGGATGGCGAAGGCGACGGTAAGAAAGCGTTTGAAAAGGCTATCGACGTTTACTCTAGAAGTATCGGTATGAAATTCGGTTGCGGTTACATTACGCTTGAAGACGGCGAATTTAAAGGTCCAATCGCTAAATTCTTAACTGAAGAACAAAAGGCGGAACTTTGTGAACTTTGCAATATTAAAAACGGCGATTCGTTATTCTTTATTAGTGACGGTCCATCGGTTGTTAATAAACTTGCAGGCGAAATGAGAACTTGGATTGCGACAGAACTTGGTCTTATCAAAGACGACGCGTTTGAATTCTGCTTTATCGTAGACTTCCCAATGTACGAACTCAATCCTGAAACTAATACTATTGACTTTACGCACAACCCATTCTCTATGCCACAAGGCGGTATGGACGCTCTTTTAAATAAAGACCCACTTGAAATTTTCGCTTACCAATACGATATCGTATGTAACGGTGTAGAACTTTCGTCGGGCGCGGTTAGAAACCATAACCCAGACATTATGAGAAAGGCGTTTGAAATTGCAGGCTACGGCGAAGAAACTTTAAAGGCTAAATTCGGCGCTTTATATACTGCTTTTGCATACGGCGCTCCTCCACACGCTGGTATGGCTCCGGGCGTAGACAGAATGATTATGCTTATCGCGGGCGAAGAAACTATTCGTGACGTTATTGCATTCCCACTTAACGGCAACGCTCAAGATCTTATGATGGGCGCGCCTGGTGAAGTAACGGAACAACAACTTCGCGAAGTACACATTAAAGTTAGAGATTAATTTCTTTAAAGGAGTTTATATGGATAAAGAAATGCTTAGAAGACTAGAGTTATTAAACCAACTCAGTCTTACAGATAGTGAAAAAGATGAAATTATTTCATTTTTTGATAAAAGGGAAGAAGACCTTAAAAAACTTGATAGTATAGATACTAGTAGCGTTGAAAGAATGGTACACGTTATACCTATAATGACAGTCGTTCGTGAAGACGTGGTTAAACAAATAGTATCAAGAGAAGATCTTCAAAAAGGCGCGCCAGAAACTGACGAAGGTTATTGGTGCGTACCAAAAGTAGTTGAATAGGAGGTAAAATATGAAAGTTTATACTAGTAAAAAAGAAACAACCTCAAAAAAAGTTATCGTCGTTGACGATATGATTTTAACTACTGATATGCCAACTACCGCGGGCAGTAAAATGCTTGACGGATTTATGAGTTTGATCGAAAGTGAGGCGCTTGTTCGCTTAAAAAACGCAGGCTACGAAGTAGGTGGTAAAGCAAACGTTGGCGAATTTAACTTCGACGTAATCGGCGAATCTTCATACTTTGGCGCAATCGTAAACGATGGCAAACTTGAAAGCGCTACCGCTAAAATAATTTCAGATGAAGAGGCAATCGGCGCTTTAACGCTTGACGTTAACGGTACTATTAGACGCGCTACTGCGCAAAGTGGACTTGTTAGCGTAAAACCTACCTACGGCACGGTATCTAGGTTTGGTACTATTCCCGTTGCTTGTTCTGGCGAAACGGTTAGCGTTCTTTCTAAAACTACCGATACTTGCCGTGAAATGTTAACCGCTATTTCCGGTCACGACGATAAAGACGGTACTAGTTTGTCTAATGAATTATGCGCTAAAATAAACGATTATAACAAGGCTAAAAAGGTTGCCGTATTAACTTCAATGTTAAGTGGTATTGACGGCGAAGTTAATAAAAAAATTGACGAAACTATTAGCATTTTAACAAAAAACGGCGTGGAAGTTGAAAAAATTGACAACTCTATTATTCCACTTTCTAATATCGCTTGGAACGTTTTAATGAGTGCGGAACTTTGCAACAACGTTTCCCGTTACGACGGTGTAAAATTCGGCTATCGCGCTGAAAACTTTTTAGGTATTGACGAACTTTACACAAAAAGCCGTACCGAGGCGTTTGGCGAACTTCTTAAAACTGCAATAATTTTTGGTTCTGAAACACTTTCTACTGAAAACTACTTTAAAGTTTACGATAAATGTTTAAGGACTAGAAGAGTTATCGTAGAAGAATTTAAAAAGATTTTTGATAGTTATGATGCTGTTATTATGCCTGCAACTTCAACTTTAACTTACTTAGAAAGTGCGGTTAAAGAAGATAAAACTTTATGCTATAAAGAAAACTTCTATACTGCTCCGTCTTCAATCACGGGTCTTCCTGCAGTTGTCGTTAACGGCGTTCAACTTGTTGGCGAGGCGTTTAGCGACCTTAAACTTCTCGACTTAGCGTCAGTTATCGAAAAGGAGGGCAAATAGTATGAAATACGAAACAGTCATCGGCCTTGAAGTTCACGTTGAACTTGCAACCGATTCTAAAATTTTCTGCTCTTGTTCCGCTCACTCTTACGGCGCAGAGCCTAACACTCACGTTTGCCCTGCTTGCTCGGGTATGCCTGGTATGCTCCCTGTTGTTAACAAAAAGGTTGTCGACTATGGTATGAAAGCGGGTATGATGCTCAACTGTGACATTAATAGGGTAACTACTTTTGATAAAAAAAGTTACTATTACCCAGACTTACCTTGTGCTTATCAAACTACACAATGGTTTGCTCCAGTTGCGGTAAACGGGCTTGTTGAAATTGAAACTTCTAAGGGTAAAAAGAATATTAGGATTAAACAAATTCATATGGAAGAAGACGCGGGCAAACTCGTGCACGATATCCGTGAAGATATGACCCACGTAGACTTTAACCGTACAAGCGTACCGCTTATTGAAATTGTAAGTCAACCTGATTTATCTAGCGCGGAAGAAGTTGAAGCGTACCTTGAAAGAATTAAAACTTTACTTAGATACGCTAGGGTTGCCGAATGTGAAATGGCTCACGGCACTATGCGTTGCGACGTAAACTTATCGGTAAGACCTGAAGGTAGCGATAAACTTGGCGTTAGAGCGGAAATGAAAAATATGAACTCTATCGAAGCGATTAAACGCGCGATTGAGTATGAAACTGCAAGACATATCGACGCGATTGAAAGGGGTACTGAAGTACTTAAACAAGAAACAAGGCGTTGGGACGATATTAAAGGTAAATCTTACGCAATGAGAACGAAAGAAACTGCGGGCGATTACCGTTACTTCCCAGACCCTAACGTTATGCCTGTAGTTATTGACGATAATTGGTTTAACGAAGTTAAATCAACACTTCCAGAACTTCCTGAAGTTAAGCGTGAAAGATATAAAACAGAGTTTAATCTTAGCGATTACGATGCCGAACAACTTACAAAAAGTATTGCTCTTTGCGATTGCTTTGAAGGCGCATACGAAGTATGTAAGTCTGCTAAAGATTCGGCAAACTGGATGATTAGCGAGGTTATGAGTATTTTAAACGTAAGAAAAATGACTTACGATATGTTATCCGTTGACGGCAAGGCGCTTGGTAGTTTAATTAAACTTGTTATGGACGGAAAAGTTGGTAGAACTAACGCCAAAAAGATTTTAGAAGCGATGTTTGAAGACGGTACTATCGAACCGCTTAAATATGCAGAAGAAAACGGTTACGTTATGTCTAACGATACTGGCTTAATTGAACAAGTCGTTAAAAAAGCGGTAGAGGCAAATCCTAAAGCCGTTGCCGATTATAAATCGGGTAAAGAAAAGGCAATTCTTGCAATCTTTGGTAGTTGTATGAAAGAACTTAAAGGCAACTGCGACCCTGCGGTGCTTAAGCAAATTCTTACAGATTACGTTGATAAGTTATAAAACAAAAAGCGTTGAGTTTTTACTCAACGCTTTTTAATATTTTCACGAAAACGGAAGAATAGACTTTAAAGCAAAGCCCTACCTTGAAAAAAGGTAGGGATTGCATACTTAGTCTTATTTAAAACGAATTAGAAATAAGAAGAATAGAATAAAAATAAAAAAACTTCGTGAAAAGATTTTATTTATAAAAGATTTTTACGAAAACGGAAGAATAGACTTTAAAGCAAAGCCCTACCTTGAAAAAAGGTAGGGATTGCATACTTAGTCTTATTCTGACGTGGTCGAGGTGACAAGATTCGCGTTAAAAACGTTTTTGTTTGCGGCAAATTAATTTACGTAAGCAAAATATAATATAAAAGCGTTGAGTTTTTACTCAACGCTTTTTAAAATTAAAAACTTCGTAAAAAGATTTTAATTATAAAAGATTTTTACGAAAACGGAAGAATAGACTTTAAAGCAAAGCCCTACCTTGAAAAAGGTAGGGCTTGCATACTTAGTCTTATTCTGACGTGGTCGAGGTGACAAGATTCGCGTTGAAAACGTTTTTGTTTGCGGTAAATTAATTTACTTAAGCAAACAAAACACATGCGACTCGTCGCAAGTTCTTTTGCATTGGCAAAATACAAATAAGGGATACCTTGGTGGTATCCCTTATTTGTAATCGTGGTCGAGGTGACAAGATTCGAACTTGCGACTTCTACGTCCCGAACGTAGCGCTCTACCAAACTGAGCCACACCTCGAAATCATTAAAAGTATATCACATTAACGTTTAAATATCTACTTATTTTAATAGTTTTTAAAAAATAAAACATAAAAACTTTAAGGTTGCCAACAATATCAATATGAAAAAGCTATTAATTTTATTTGTAATTTTAATTTTATCTTTTATAGTTAAGCCTAGCGCGGTAACTACAAACGCAGTATACGACTTAACAAGCCAAATTATTAAAAGCGAATGTGCCGATATTTTAGGCAACGGCAAAGACGAAACCGTAATACTAAGCGGAGTTAATTTAGGCGATGGTCCATTTTATGAAAATATAAAAATCACCGTATCCGATAGTAAAACGGGCACTACCTTGTTTTCTATAACTCCAACTAAAAATTTTGGATACGAGCCGACTATTATGGTAGGCGATTTTACTAGCGATGGCGTTTGTGAAATTTTTTACGGCGCGCTGTCGGGTAACGATGATTACGGCTATTACTACTTATATTCACTAAACGGAGAAGTTAAAACTCTATTCGATTACGAAAGTGACGTTTCTTCATTTAACGCCGTTTACGAAAATTGGTATAAGGTAAAAGTCTTTAACGATAACATATATAAATATATAGATATATCTAACAATAAAGAAAACTTGAAATCTATATATAATAACGGTATATTGGTTAAAGAAGTTAAGGCAAACGTTACGGCGGTAAATAAAGTTTACCCTTGTTTCAATTATTATTTAAATAGTTATACGTTGCAAGTTGGTAGAAAAATTATAGGTGTAAACCCAAACGACGTAATTGGCTATTTAGTGGAAACTTATAATTATACTAATAATGAAAACGGAATAGAAAAAGATAGTTTTATAATAATTTAAAAAGGTGTGTTCATATGAACACACCTTTTAATTATCTTTTGCAAAAAGACTTGCAGTAATGTGGCGTCATAATAGCGTCAGCGCCTGTTTTTTCGTGAGTAATCTCAATAGAATTGAGCATGCAGTTTTCTTGGCAGTCGTTATGCGTACATTCGCATACGGTGCATTTTACTTTACAGTTGTTTAAACAATTACAGTTGTCCATAATATAAAATCCTCCTAAATTATTATTTTCAAAAGAGCGGTAAATTATTCGGCATATTATTAAATTATTTTTTATAACTATTAATAAAATGTAAAAATAATGTCCCATTTTTAAATAAAACACTTTACATATTTTAAATATTTTTATAAAATAGAATTAGGTGAATTATGGATAGTGATAAGTTTGTGTTAAATTGCGTTGTTAACAATATAAAATTTACGGGGCTATTTGACGGCGGTTTGTTTGGGGAACAAATTATGACCGACCGTACCCATTCACATTATCAATACGAAATTCATATCGTTGCGGATGGGGAATATTTGGTTGAAGATATCAACGGTAAAGAAAACGTTAAAGTAACAATTGGCGACGTTATCGTTATTCCGCCAAACTTTTATCATAGTAGTCACGCCGATGATACTTCTAAAATTAGAAACTATGCTTTTAGGCTTGAAATCGACTGTGATAAAAAGACCAAAGATAGTATAGCGGAATATAATAAAATTATTGATAGCCTTACTAATAAAGGTATGATAATATCTTATTCTCCTTGGGCGATACCATTAATTTCTGAAATAAAAAACGAATTACTTAGCAAGCAGTACGGCGCTTTTGATCTTGCAGAAATTGCTTTTAAAAAGTTAATTATAAAATTATTGCGCTCTATTCTAAAAAAGTCAACTTCTAAACGCGATGAATTATCAAGCGGGTATGATGATAACATTGTTAGAAACGAAACTATAAATATGTTTTTTGACAATAATTTTTCTAATCCTAATTTAAGCGCTAATGATTTAGCAACCCATTTGAATTTGAGCGTGCGTCAATTAAATCGGGTATTTAGGGAAGTTTATAATATTTCTTTTCATAAAAAACTTATAGAAGTTAGGCTAGCATTGGCTAGAAAATTTTTAATAAAGACTGATTATACTATAGAAGAGATTGCAGAAAGAGTTGGTTTTAGTTCCTCATCAGGCTTTTTCGTTGCTTTTAAAAAAGAGTTTAACGTAACGCCTAAAGAGTTTAGACAAAATGCTAAAAGTATTTAAAACGTGCCGTTTTTTAATAAAAACGGCACGTTTTTTATATTGAAAAATGTTTAATTTAGTGCTATACTTTATTTATAGGAGCAATATTATGAAATTTTTAAAAAAACTAGGTAGAGAAGTTTTATTTTTAAAAAGTACCGAAACCAACCAAAGAAATGGCGAAGGTGATTTTATTAGACTTAAAGATGGAACTATTATGCATGCGTATAGCGCGTTTATTGATAATTCTTTTAACGATTATAGCAAGTCTTATATCCGTGCAATTTACTCTAAAGATGAAGGTGAAACTTGGTCTGAGCCACAAGATTTAATAACTTTAGGCGATGGCGACTTAAACTTGATGTGCGTTTCTTTTTTAAGAATGAAAAACGGCGATTTAGGTATAATATACGGCAGAAAGTATAAACTAAACGGAAGTGATTTAATTTGTACTAATACTTTGCTTAGGCGTTCAACTGATGAAGGTAAAACTTGGTCAAGTCCCGTTCAATGTCATAACTTAACCGAATACGTTTGCTATGAAAACGGTAGAGTTATTATGACTAAAACTGGTAGAATTATAGTTCCCCTTAATTTACATAAACACAAATCTGGTGGGGTTGAAGGGTTTGAAGGTGGTAAAGCGCTTTTCTTTGCGTCTGACGACGATGGTAAAACCTTCCACCAAATAGGCAAGTTTTATTCCCTTCCGTTCGAGTGTAGTCGTGGGCTTCAAGAAAATGGAGTTATTGAACTTGAAAGCGGTAGATTGTTCTCTTATAATAGAACGGCTTACGGTTGTCAGTACGAAAGTTTTTCTAATGACGATGGCGAAACTTGGACAGAGCCTAAACCAAGTATAACTTTCTATTCTCCGCTTGCGCCTATGAATACCAAACATTTAGGGGATAAATACACTATTGCCGTACATTGTCCTTATCCTGGTAGGCTTGATAGGTTGTATGCAAGAAGTCCACTTATTTGTAATATCGTAAAGGGCGGTGGTGAAGATTTTTGGAAAAAATTCCTCTGCAAATTCTATTTAGAAGAAGACTTAGAAAAGTATTACTGCTATCCGTCGATTTTTAGCGGTGAGGATTACTTTTTAGTCGCTTACTATATAGGTCAAATTTACCCCGATAAGTATATTGGTTTTGGGGATATGAAGATTATAAAAGTAAAGTATAGTGAGTTTGAAGAAATTTTAGAAAAACAATACAGTATATAAGTGTAAAATAAAATGCAGTTCGTTTGAACTGCATTTTCAATTATTTCTTTAAAGTTTGTAAATAGTCGCCAATTTCATACATTGCGTTTTTAAGCGTTTTGTGTTCAGGGAGCATAACTACTCTAAAATGGTCGGGCGTTTTAAATCCAAAACCACTTCCCGCAACGACGAGTATCTTTTTAGTTTCAAGTAAGCCCCTAACAAAAACCTTATCGTCGGTAACGTTATATCTTTTAGTATCAATTTTAGGGAAAATATAGAAAGCGCCGTCGTTTTTAACGCAAGAAAGTCCGTCAATTTCATCAATAGCGTCCATACACGCCTTTCTTTGAAGGTAAAGTCTACCGCTTTCGCTAATCATATCGTTAGTATATTTAGTATCTTTAAGAGCGGTAGGAATAATAAGTTGCATAAGGGCGTTAGAACAAAGTCTAACCGACGCTAAAACTACTAAAGCCTTGTTAAGTTCTTTTGCCTTTTCGGTATTACCGCTAATAACAATCCAACCACACCTTAAACCGCAAAGACAGTGAGATTTAGAAAGTCCGTTTAAAGTAACAACGGTAAGGTCGGGCGCAAGTTTAGCAAAAGAATTGTGAATTTTTCCGTCGAAAACAAGTCTATCGTAAATTTCATCACTAAACACGATAATATCGTTTTGCCTTGCAATTTCCGCAATTTCAAGTAAAACCTTATCAGAATATAAAACGCCCGTTGGGTTGTTAGGGTTGATAATTACAATCGCCTTAGTTTTTTTAGTGATTTTATTTTTAATATCGTCAATATCAGGGTCCCAGTTGTTTTCTTCTAAACAGTCGTAATAAACGGGAATACCGCCTGATGCAAGTACGCTATTAGACCAAAGAGAATAGCAAGGGTTAGGCATCAAAACTTCGTCGCCTTCGCCAACTAACGCGGTAGTTAATAAACTTGCCGCTTCGCTTACGCCGTTAGTAATAAAAACGTCATCAACCGTTAAATTTGGTATGCCTTTACTAGTTTCGTATTCAACAATTGCCTGTTTAGAGTTAAGCATACCCCTTATATCGCAGTATCCTAAAGACTTTTCTACGTTATTAACGATATAGTCTTTAATAGAGTCGGGCATAGTAAAGCCAAACGCCGCAGGGTTACCGGTATTTAATTTTAAAACCTTTTCGCCGTTTGCCTCCATTTCAAGCGCTCTATAATAAATTGGGCCACGAATATCAGAATGGATATTTTCAAGTCTTGACGCTAAGTATTTGTATTGCATATAAACTCCTATCTATATATAATATATAGATTATAGTTTACACACATATCTAAATTTTGTCAAATAAAGATTGTTATTTTTATAAAAAAGCAATAATTTAAATCGAAAAAACTGTAAAAACAACAAAATAAAAAAATCTAAAAAAATATGAAAAAATCGCAAAAAAATGCTTGACTTAATATTTTGAAAATGATATTATATATAAGCGCTTGACAAAAAGCGCCCTTAACTTTCGTTAAGGTACGTAGATTGACAACTGCATAGGACGTTTAATTTAATGTATTAGAAATAATACAGAGGATTAAGACGAGAACAAAACAAAGTACAGAAGGCAAATAAAAACGAGAATATTCTGGAAAGAATATAGGTTAATACGAAAGTA
>JAFVRR010000008.1 GCA_017504165.1 Clostridia bacterium
AACAAATTATTCATATAAAAATTAGCAATTTAATATAATATAAAGTGCGTTTTAGGGGCAAAAAGGGCAAAAAAGTATCAAAAAATGCTAATTTAATACTCTTTTTTTTAAAAAACCCCCTTTACAAATTATTTTGCATATTGTAAAATTATAAAGTGGAATTAAAAATTCCATATGATTTAAGGGGTAAATATATGAAGGTAATTATTAAGGAAAATTATGAAGTAATGAGTGACTGGGCGGCACAACATATTGCAGACGCCATAAATAATCACAAAGAGAATAGACCTTTCGTGTTAGGTCTTCCAACAGGTTCTTCGCCACTTGGGGTTTACAAAAAACTTGTTGAAATGAACAAAGAAGGTAAAGTTTCATTTAAAAACGTAGTCACTTTTAATATGGATGAATACGTAGGCTTGCCAAAAGAACACGACCAAAGTTATTGGTATTTTATGCACGACAACTTTTTTAACCACATAGATATTCCAAAAGAAAATATCAATATGTTAGATGGTATGACTGATGATTTAGAAGGCGAATGCCTTCGCTATGAAGAAAAGATTGCATCTTACGGTGGAATTGACCTATTCTTAGGTGGTTGTGGTGTTGATGGACACATTGCTTTTAACGAACCGTTTACTTCATTATCTTCAAGAACAGGTGTTAGAGTGCTTACTAAAAACACTTTAATGGTAAATGCGCGTTTCTTTGAAAACGACATAAACAAAGTTCCAAAAACTGCCCTATCAGTAGGGGTTGGCACCGTTTGTGATTCAAAACAAGTACTACTTTTAATTAGTGGTGAAAGCAAATCACGCGCGTTAAGACATTGTGTTTCAGGTGGTGTTGACCACGCGTGGACGGTAAGCGCACTTCAAATGCACCCAGACGGAATTATCGCTTGTGATGAAGAGGCTTGTGGCGAATTAAAGGTAGAAATTTATAAATACTTTAAAGAAGTTTATAAAGATGAAAAATAAAAAACAAAAATAAAAAGCACTTATGTGGCGTAGTGATAGGGATTTATCACTACGCCATTTTGATTTTTATATAAACGGGTTTTCCGTTTGCTTTATCTCAAAATTGCAATTTGTGGCAATTTTCTTTACCTGCTTTGATTTTCCCCAATTTTGTGGCAAAAATATTAAATAAAAAAACGGTGTTTTTTAAAAATAAAATTGCAAAAACGCAATCAAAACACTTGACAATTGCAAAATTGCAATTTATAATATAATTAAGTTGATGTTATTTAGTAAAAGGAGGAACTAATAATGTCGTGGAGAGAAAAGGTTTTATATGAAATGAAAAAGCAAAACATAGGTCAAAAAGATTTGGCTAAATTAAGTGGGGTAACAGAGAGTTCAGTGTCAAGATATTTACATAGCGACAAAAAACCTAGATTAGATATAATTATAAATTTTGCAAAGGCATTAAACTTAAAAACAGAATACTTACTTGAAGAAGATAACAATGCTGTTTCTTCGTATACTAATATTGCAACGGCGGTAGCGAGATATGGCAATGACCTAACCCCTGATGAAAAGAATCGTTTAATCGCTCTTATTTTGGGAAAGGGGGATTAATGTATAGAAACGGGTTAGAATATGATGAAATGGCTAAAAAAGTTATTGATATTTATTTAGATTATAATATCAAAACTTTTCCTATAAACGTAAATCAAGTTTGTCAAAAAATGCAAATTGCACTGATTCCTTATTCTTTTTATCAATCCCCAAGCAGAGAATTGTTAAAGAAAGAATCAATGTCAAGTTTTTATGTTAAACCTACGATAAGTAATCCAGCAACTATATTATATAATGACGATATAGGCGAAGTTGGTTCATTAGGGAATATTAGACGAAATATAATGCACGAAGTTAAGCATTACGTCTGCGAAGATACGCAAGACAATCCTGATGATGATTTGGCAGATTACTTTGGAAAATACTTTTTAGCGCCGATACCATATTTAGTAGTAAAGGGAATTGATAATTGCAATGATATAATGTCTATTTTTGGTGTAGATGAAGAAATGGCTAGTTATATTTGTAAAAATATAAGAAATCGAAAGAAAAAACACGGTTCTAAAATTTTTGATTATGAACTTCCGCTGTTAAAGCATTTATTAGGCAATTATTATAATTACTATATGAATAGACTATAAAATTAAAATATACACAAAGAAAAAGCACTTAACAGTTGCTGGAACAACTATTAAGTGCTAGTGAAATGTATTGCTACATCTCAGATTTGTAAAAGTAGTATAACATTTCCTAAAATTTGTGTCAAGTATATTTTGACGCCAACCAAAGGTTGAGATTAATATTTTTTAAGGAGGTGTTATATGAACACTCTTTTAACTCTGCCAAAATTGGCGGGAAAAGACGTTTTTAACTCGTTTTTAGTTAGAAACGCAACGTATGACGGGAAAGAAGAAATACCCCGAATTACGACTAGTAACTTGATACCCGAAAAGGTCATAACCTTTTCAAAAGCCAGAAGCAAACAAGAATTTGACTCGTGGATTCATTTTTACGAACACGATAGTGTTTTTGAATGTTTTTGGAATAACCCACAAAAATATTTGCCTATTATAAAGCAATATAAGGGAATTATATCTCCCGATTATAGTTTATACTATGATATGCCTTTATGTATGCAAATATGGAATACATATCGTGGTAAAGCTTTAGCCCATTGGCTACAAGAAAATGGTGTAGAAGTAATACCCAACGTCCGTTGGGGAGATGAACGCACTTTTGAACTTGCGTGTTATGGGGTGGAGAGTGGTAAGACCATAGCAGTTGGCACACACGGTTGTATTAAAACTGTTGAAGGTAGAAATATGTTTATTGCAGGGTTTGACTATGTGATAAACAAATTAAAACCTAAAACAGTTATCGTCTATGGGCGTATGCCAGATAGAATTTTTAATTTGGCGAAAATGCAGGGTATAGAACTAATACCGTTTGAAAGCGAATTTAGTTTATCTCACCCAAAGGAGGTAAACTAATATGGGTGCAGGTTATAAAGGTGGCTTTGGTCATACAAACGGTGAAAAAACCCATCAAAAGAATTTAGAAACAACAAAAAAATCTTCTACTAGTTTAGTTGATAAGAATATTGTTTCTGAAATGGAAAGAAACAAAATTAAATTCACTAAAGAAGATTTGATTTTTACGACAAAAGATAAAACAGGACAACTTATCTTTTTAGAAAAAGGGAACAGTAGTGCTGGGTTAAAGCACATAGAACAACGACATACTAAAGATTTCGTGGAAAAACATAAAATACAAGCGTCGCAAGTATCAAAGCACATTCATTCCGTTTTTACACAAGGAGATTTGGAATATTCTAGGACAACTGTAAAGAAAGGGAAAGAAGGCTTTGAGCGTTTGTATAAATATAAAGGGAAATATTATTTGTTGTCAGGTGTTGGAACAAATGGTTTTGTAGTTTCAGCGTATCCTTTAGATGACAAAACTGCCAAACAACATATAAGGAGATATAAAAAATGAGAGAAAAAATTAAATTAATGTTTGATTATCTTCAGGGCGCAATTTGGACTAGCGATATAGAAACAGGCGAACCTCTTACTGGGATAGATATTGTAGATAAAGATGCTATTATAATTAAAATAAATTATGAAATGGCTGATATGTATTCGTCATATTATGAATTTGATTCACATGATGAGGCTTGTTGGTTTAATAAAGAAAAGCAGATAGAGGACAAACCTAAAATGCTTGAATTGTTATCTAAACTTAAAACACGCCTTAATGAAATCAATGATGGTTCTTTTGAAATTGAAGATTTAATTACTCCAGAATACGAAAAGTTATAAGGTATAATATGAATAAAGAATTAGTTCAAAAATTAGTAAATTGTGAAATATCGTGGAGTGAATTTTCTTCTATTGAAAAATGCAGTTCTTATTTAATAGAATTAGATGATACTATTATAAATATTGATACTATTATTGTTGGTAAAGCAATTCAATGTTGTTTAGACAATGAATACACTATGCAAGATTTATTAGATTGGGCAAATGTAGTAAGATTTTCTGACATTTTCTTGGTTAATGAAGATTGTAGAGATTGTGTAATTAGTATTTTAGATAGAATTGAAGAATCAGATGAAGAAGGAAGCGAATTATCTAATAACGATTTATTGTTAATGATTGATAGGTTAAATAAAAACGAAGAGTGGTAAAAATGTTGAATAATTAAAGTGGTTTGTTAAAAAATTTAACAAACCACTTTTTGTTTATTTAGTTTTAATAAAATCCCTATGACTATTACGGTTACCTCAAGCGTTTTTGTTTTATTACAAAGTAATAAATTCTTGACAATATTATACGTTTTTGTTATATTGTTAAAGTTAAATAAAGATATTATGGTGTAAAATGCAGTCTACAAAAACGTTATCTAAAGATTTTACCAAAGGAAATATTGCAAAGCAGTTATTGTGGTTTTCACTTCCATTTATGGCGTCTAACGCTTTGCAAGTTTTATATAGCACTATAGATATGATAGTTGTTGGCGCCTTCGTTGGTACTTACGGGCTTTCGGCGGTATCTCAAGCAAGCCAAATTATAAACTTTGCAACGATGGTGTGTTTAGGTTTTTCTAACGCGGGGCAAGTATTATTAGGTCAAGCATACGGCGCGAGCAAGCGTAAAGAAATGAACGATATTATAGGCACTCTATTTATTTTTATATGCGCTATTTCGTTAGTTTTTTCTATGGTTATGCTATTTGGGCAAAACTTGATTTTAAAACTAATTAAAATGCCTGTCGAGTCGTTTGAAATGGCAAGAGAATATTTAGTTATTTGCGCAATTGGTTTTATATTCACAGCAGGGTATAACCTCGTTTCAGCAATACTTCGCGGTATGGGCGATTCTAAAAGGCCGTTTATTTTCATAGGTATAGCGTCGGTCGTCAACTTAGTACTTGACCTTTTATTTACGGGTCTACTCGGTTGGGGTGTTGCGGGCGCTGCTTGGGCTACTATTATAGGACAAGCCGTTTCTTTTATTTTTTCCGTATTTTATTTAATAAAGAAAAAAGAAGAGTTTGGGTTTGACTTCAAAAGGGAAAGTTTTATACCAAACAAAAAATATTTAGGTATGATAACTACCGTTGGAACGCCTATGGCAATCCAATCGGGGTTTATAAATATTTCAATGCTTTTCGTTAACTCTATGATAAATGACGTTGGCGTCGTGGCGTCGGCAACTTTCGGCGTAGGTGTTAGAATTGACGATATCGTCAATAAAATTTGTATGGGTATACAGTATGCCGCCGTTCCTATAGTTAGCCAAAATATTGGCTCTAAAAAGTACGACAGGGTAAAACAAACGGTGCATTTTGCTTGGATTTATTCAATAATCCTTACAATTTTATTTATGGTATTATACTTAACGCTTGGCAAACAATTATTTATGATTTTTGACGATAATCCTGCCGTTCACGAAATGTCATCAGAGTTTATAAGCGCAATACTATGGATGTTCCCTGCATTTGCGTTAATGCGCGGTAGCGGTGCTCTTATTCAAGGTATGGGGCACGCTAAATTCGGAATGGTTCTCTCTATACTTGACGGCGTAGTTTTAAGAATAGGTTTAAGTTGGCTTTTAGGAATATATTGTGGTTTAGGTTTTTACGGTTTCGTTTTAGGTTACGGTTTAGCGCCTTACGGCTACGCTATACCAAGTACGATTTATTTCATGTCTGGCAAATGGAAGAAGAGAAAAGCATTAGCAGACGATATTTAAACGTGGCATAGCCATAAATTAAAAACGCTTGAGATATCTCAAGCGTTTTTTATTATTTTTTTTTGTATTTGTTTTTATAGTTTTCTATATTTTGTAAAATGGTGTTTCTTGCCATTTCGTGCGAACTAACCCTTAAAACGTGTACGATTTTATTTTCAAGTTTCTTGTAAACTGATAAAAAGTGTTTAAGTTCGTCAATAATATGAGTAGGAAGTTCGCAAATATCGGTATAGCCGTTATATTGTGGGTCGCCAAAGGGGATTGCGATAATTTTCTCATCCGTTTCGTCGTTATCCGTCATAAATACCACGCCGATAGGGTAACATCTAACCAAACTCATTTTTTCGATAGGTTGGCTACATAATACGAAAACGTCAAGCGGGTCGCCGTCACCCGATAAAGTTCTTGGGATAAACCCGTAGTTCATAGGGTAGTGGGTACTCGTATATAAAACTCTGTCGAGAATAATAAGCCCAGTTTCTTTATCTAATTCGTATTTGTTTTTAGAGCCTTGCTCAATTTCTATACAGGCAATAAAATCATCTGGCATAATTCTGTTTGGGTTAATGTCGTGTAAAATGTTCATAAATTCTCCTTAAGATCTTAATTTTAATTTGTTCAATAATTCTTTATTGCTAATAAGTTTACCTGCGCCTAAAATTATAGAAAGTTCAGGGTCGGGCACTAAATTTGTTTTAAAGCCAAGCGCTTTAGTGAAAAAGTCGTCTATGCCGTAAAGTTTACTGCCTCCGCCCGTTAAATATATTCCGTTTTTGGTGATTTCTTTAATACAGTCTGCATTGAGTTTAGATAATACCATATTAACTATTTCCGCCGTCTTTTTAGCAAATTCTTCAGTAGGCTTTAAAATTTGCGACGCCGAAACGTTGAGAGAGCGCGGTTTGCCAGACGACGTTTGCTTGCCTTGAACTACCGTTTTATTGTCGTCGTCCGAAACTAAACTTGCAACCGACCTTTTTAAGTTTTCCGCCTCGTTATCGGTAATAGTAAGGTTAAGGTCGGTTTCTAAATGTTTAATTATCATTTTATTAAGGGTATTACCGCCAATTTCGGCAGAAAGCCCAGAAATTACACCGCTTAAGTTTAAAACGCAAACGGTAGTTTGACCAGCGCCCATATCGATAACGGCGTGGCAAGAATTGTCGGTAAGCGGAGCGTCCGCGCCGAGAAGGGCAAGTACGGGGGCTTCGGCAAAACTGATATTATAAAGTCCTACTTTATTAAGCGCCGTTTCAAAATTGCTCATAATTTTTCTATCAGACCCGCAACCTACCGTTAAAATAACGTTAGGCGTAAGTTCGCCTTTAGATTTAATTTTATTTAAAAAGGCGTTTAGCATAGCGCATAATGCCTTATAATCTACAATCGTAGTGTTGTTTACGGGACGAATAACTCTAACTTTGTCGTTATTAACTTTGCCTAAAAGTTTTTCCGCCTCAAAACCAACGGCTACCGGTTTTTTATAATTATTTTTAGATATGGCGATAAGCGTAGGTTCTGATAAAACTACGTCTTGACGGGATTTAAATATTTTAGTGTATGAAGTTCCTATTTCTATCGCTATTTTAGGTTTCATAGTTTCTCCCTTAAAATTTCGGCAATTTTTTCAACGGGAAGTCCTATCACGTTAGTTAAACTGCCTTCTATTTCTTTTACTAAATTAAAATTGTCTTGTATACCGTAACTTCCCGCTTTATCAAGTGGCGAGCCCGTGTTAACGTAATCTAAAATTAAACTATCGCTTAAGTTATTAAAGGTAACTTTTGTTATTTCGTGAGAGACAAACTCAAAATCTTTAGAAATAATAGCGTAACCCGTTATAACTTCGTGCGTTTTGTTAGATAATAGTTTTAAAGTGTTAAAAGCGTCTTCTTTGCTTGTTGGTTTACCAAAGATTTTACCGTTTAAAGTAACGATAGTATCCGCGCCTAAAACTATACCGCCGTTGTCGTTATATACTTCGGTTGCCTTTTCGCGCGCTAAAATTTCTACGTACTCGTAAACGGAAACGTTTTTAGGTGGCGTCTCTTCATTTTTAGGCGGAATAACTTTAAAATTTATCCCATATTCAGTCAAAAGCGCCCTTCTTCTAGGAGAGTTAGATGCGAGAATTATTTCCATAAAATCACTCTTTATCGCGAAGACGCTTACAGTAATCTCTAATTTCTTCCGTTGCTAAAGATATTTTAGTAATAACGTCTTTACGGTTAAGAGGCATAAGCCAAACGCTATCGTCACGGATAGAGAAGTCTAACATATCTCCGTAATTTTTGTAGTTGTATTCGATATGCACGCTTTCAAGTTCCGTGCCTTCAAAACTAATAGTTCTGTCTTCGCCGTAAAGGTTGACGAAAAGGGAAGTGGTGGTCGACGTTTGTTTAAATTTGCCGTTAGGTTGTTTTACAAAGCCCGTACAGTTAGGAAGAGTAAACACTTCCGCGTCGAATTCCATATTGTATTTGCCTGAAAACACTTCTTCGTGAATATTTTGCTTTTGCCATTTAAACCAGTCTGGAATATGAGAAAATTCCGTTTCGCCGTCAATTGCTTTAAGTTCGCCCGTTTCAAGCATTTCCCATTGTTTTTTGCAGGCGTTACAAGTTAGAATAGTACCTTCGCCTTGCATTTCAAATTCCTTTTTACAATGTGGGCATTGATATAAAATGGCGTTTAAATTATAAGCCCTATTTTTATACGTAAGTTTAGTTCCGCTTTCTTTAAGCCATTGCCAATCGTCGTAAACGAATGCTTTTTTAATTCTTTCGTTAATTTCGCTTGCCGATAAAGTACTAATTTCTTCAGCGGAAACTATTTCGGTTACCGTTGCCTCCATGGGCATACGGTCTTGTTTATACTTATTCCATTGCGGGTCGCTTACGTAGTTGCCTTTAGCGTTAATCACGGTAAGCGGAACGCCTAAATATTTAACTAGTTTGCCAAGTGATTCCGGCAAATAACTAGTAGTTCCGTCTAAAGAGTATCTTGCTTCAGGGTAGATAACTACCGTGTCTTTAAGGTTATTAATCGCGTGTTTTAAGTTTTTCATAAGCGATAAATCGAATATGAATTTTCTCTTACAAATAGCGCCGACGTTTCTCATTAAAAAATTAGAAAAGTCGTTAAATGCGTCTATTGCTACAACGTAGTTAATATTAAAGGTCGGAATTGCCTTGTATAATATGTAAAAATCGTTAAACGCGCCGTGGTTTGCCAAAACTAGCCTAGGGCTAGTCGGCTTTTTGCCAACGTAGGTAATTTTAACTTTTCGTTGAAGTCTCATTATCCATGCAAGTAGTTTTACGAGCCACATAAGAAGAATAGGCCTTATCGGCTTTGTTTTAAAGTCGTAACGTTTAATGGTCTTTTTCTTTTGAATTCTCATATTTTAAAATCTCCAATTATATATAATTATATATTTATTTTATATAAAATGTCAAGGATATTGAAATATTGCGCCATTTATTAGCCTATTTAAAGGTTAATCTATTGAAAAAACAGGAAAAATATGCTAAAATAATTAAAAGGAGTAATTATGGAAGATTTAAGAATTAACAAACTAGCAGACGTGCTTATAAACTATTCCGTACACCTTCAAAAGGGTGAAAAGATTTTAATAGAGGCAAAAGGCGTAGACTATATGCTTGTAAACGCCCTTATAAAAGAAGTGTATAAAGTGGGTGGATATCCTTTCGTTGAGATGTTCGACAATAGGGTTTCTAGAGAATTATTATTAGGCGAAACGGAAGAATACGCTAAATTAAAGGCTAAATACGCAAGTTTTAGAATGCAGGAAATGGACGCGTACATCGGCATTCGCGGTGGCGATAACTGCAACGAAAACGCCGACGTTCCCGAAAGGAATTTACAAATAGATAGCGAGTTTTATTCTCACCCCGTACACCACGAACTCAGGGTTAAAAAGACTAAATGGGTAGTTTTAAGATACCCAAATCCAGGTATGGCGCAATCCGCGGGTATGAGTACGGACGCGTTTGAAGATTTCTATTTTAAAGTGTGTAATTTAGACTATTCTAAAATGGACAAGGCAATGGATGCCCTCAAAAAAAGATTAGATAATGGCGACAAGGTTAGAATTATTGCAAAAGATACCGATATTAGTTTTTCTATTAAGGGTATTGGTAGCACTAAATGCTCTGGCCATTGCAATATTCCCGACGGCGAAATTTACACCGCGCCCGTTAAAAATAGCGTAAACGGCGTAATTACCTACAACACCCCGTCGGTTGAAAACGGATTTAAGTTTGAAAACGTAAGTTTAACTTTTAAAGATGGTAAAATTATTAAGGCAACGGCAAATAACCAAGAAAAACTCGACGCTATCTTTAATACCGACGAAGGCGCTAGATACGTCGGCGAGTTTGCCTTTGGCGTAAACCCATATATAAACAACCCAATGGGAGATATTTTATTTGATGAAAAGATTTCCGGCTCTATCCACTTTACGCCTGGTTGTTGCTACGACGATTGTGATAACGGCAACGTTTCCGCAGTGCATTGGGACTTAGTTCAAATTCACACTCCAAAGTATGGTGGCGGTGAAATTTACCTTGACGGAGAACTCATTAGAAAGGACGGATTGTTTATTCCTGAAGATTTACTCTGTTTAAACCCTGAAAACTTGAAATAATTTTTATATTTTGGCAATAATTTATATAAAATATAAAATAAATTTTAATACCGCGTAAAAATAATTGACTTAAAAGTTTACAAAAGGTATAATAAATACTAGTGATTTAATAAAAAAATAATAAAAATTTTAACAAATGTTAATTTTAGGAGGACTATAAATATGTCTAATGTAAAAGTTGCAATTAACGGTTTTGGTCGTATCGGTCGTTTAGCTTTCAGACAAATGTTTGACGCTGAAGGTTACGACGTAGTTGCTATTAACGACCTTACTAGCCCAAAGATGCTCGCTCACCTTCTTAAATACGACACTGCTCAAGGCGGTTTCGCAGGTAAATTCGGCGAAGGTAAGCACACTGTAGAAGCTACTGATAATTCTATTATCGTAGACGGTAAAGAAATCATCATCTACGCAAAAGCAAACGCTGCTGAACTTCCATGGGGTGAAATCGGTGTTGACGTAGTTTTAGAATGTACAGGTTTCTATACTTCTAAAGAAAAAGCAATGGCTCACGTAACGGCTGGCGCTAAGAAAGTTGTTATTTCTGCTCCTGCAGGTAACGACCTTAAGACTATCGTATTCAACGTTAACCACAACACTCTTGATGGTTCTGACCAAATTATTTCTGCTGCTTCTTGTACAACTAACTGCCTTGCTCCAATGGCAAAAGCATTAAACGACTATGCAGCAATCCAATCTGGTATTATGACTACTGTTCACGCTTACACTGGTGATCAAATGATTCTTGACGGTCCACAAAGAAAGGGTGATTTAAGACGTTCTAGAGCAGGCGCTATGAACATCGTTCCTAACTCTACTGGCGCTGCTAAAGCAATCGGTCTTGTTATTCCTGAACTCAACGGCAAACTTATCGGTTCTGCTCAAAGAATTCCTACTGCTACAGGTTCTACTACTATCCTCGTTGCAGTTGTTAAAGGTAAAGACGTTACTAAAGAAGGTATCAACGCTGCTATGAAGGCTCAAGCAACTGAATCTTTCGGTTATACTGAAGACGAAATCGTATCTTCTGACGTTATCGGTATGAAGTTTGGTTCACTCTTCGATGCTACTCAAACAATGGTATCTAAGATTGACGACGATACTTACCAAGTACAAGTTGTTTCTTGGTATGATAACGAAAACTCATACACTTCTCAAATGGTTAGAACTATTAAGTATTTCGCTGAAATCTAATAACCTAAATTTGAACCCGCCTTTTATAAGGCGGGTTTTTTATTCCTTAAAATATCGTTTTTAGATATAAAGGTAAGTTTTTATTGGCATATTAAATATTTAACTTGACATATTTTAATATTCGTTATAAAATAATAATGAGTTTATTTATGCGTGCACAGGTTATACTAATATAAGGTTGGTGTGTTAATGAAAAGATTAACAAGTATTATAATAACTTTAATCACCTTACTTGTGATGACTTGTACTATGACTGGTTGCGATAGAAAAAATGTTATTACCTTTGACGCAACGGGCGGTGTAGTTAACAGTATCACTATGGTAATTAAAACTAATAGCGAATATGAATTGCCAACTCCGGTTAAAGAAGGATATGCCTTTAACTGTTGGTTAAACGGTGGCGTAGAAGTACCCAACACAGGCAAGTGGACTGTTAGTGAAGACGTTACTTTAACCGCTAAGTGGGACGTTAAAAGTTACGATATTGGCTTTAACGCGAACGAAGGCGAGATGGAAGACGTTACTTTAACGGTTACTTACGATAAAGAAGTGGAACTTCCTACTCCTACTAGAAAGGGTTATTCTTTTGTCGGTTGGGAATATAAAAACAAAGTTATAAATGGTAGCGTTTGGAAAATTGACGGAGAGAATATAGTTTTAAACGCTAAATGGAAAATTATAGATTATACGGTTACCTTTAATTTAAACGGCGGTCAATTTTCAGACGGTTATGAAAATATGAACTCAACCGTTGTAAACTACGGCAAAGATTACGACTTTAAGAAGTTTAAACCTATTCGAGGCAACAGCGAAGAATGGCTTTTTAAAGGCTGGGTAACGGAAGACGGTACTCCCGTTGACCAATACGGTAATTGGGCGTTTGCTAAAGACGTAACGTTAACTGCGGTTTGGTACGATATGACGGAAGGTTGGTTCCCTCCAGTATAATAAAAATATACAGTGCAAAAGATAAAAGCACTGTATTTTTATTTGTATTTTTTATAAAAAAAGTTTACAATAGATATATAAACTAATTAGGAGTATATTATGATTAAAGTAGATATTATTTCAGGTTTCTTAGGCGCGGGTAAAACTACCCTTATTAAAAAGTTGTTTGAAGGCGCTTTCAAAAGGGAAAAAGTAGCCCTTATTGAAAATGAATTTGGCGAAATTGGCATAGACGGAACTTTTTTAAAAGATTCGGGCATTGAGATTAAAGAGATAAATTCGGGCTGTATTTGTTGTTCTCTTGTAGGCAACTTTGAAAAATCTTTACAAGAACTTATTGAAAAGTATAATCCCGATAGAATTATTATCGAACCGTCTGGCGTTGGCAAACTTTCCGAAGTCGTTAAAGCGGTAGAAGGCGCAGGGTTAGACCTTAAACTTAATATTTTATGCACGGTTGTCGACGGTGGAAAATGCAAAATGTACTTTAAAAATTTTGGCGAGTTTTACGTTGACCAAATTAGCGAGGCAAATACTATAGTTGTTTCTAAAACGGACAAACTTACCGAAGAAAAGGTTATTGATGCGTGCGAGTTTATTAAAACTTACAACCCAACCGCAACTTTAATCACAACCCCCGTAACTCAACTTAACGGCGCGTTCTTGCTTGAAAATTTAGAAGACAGCGTTTCGCTTGTAGATATGATTATTAAAGAATTAAAAGCAAAACACGGTCACGAGCATCACCATCACCACCACGATGAAGACTGCGAATGTGAAGAATGTAAGCACGAGCACGAGCATCATCACGAACACGAACATGAATGTTGCGACCACGACCACGAGCATCACCACCACCACGATGAAGATTGCGAATGTGAAGAATGTAAGCACGAGCATGAACACGAGCATCATCACGAACACGAACATGAATGTTGCGATCATGAACACGAGCATCACCACCACGACGGCGAATGTTGTTGCCACCACCATCACGACCATGATGCAGACGAAGTTTTTGCAAGTTACGGTAAAGAAACTGTCGTATCTTATTCTAAAGAAGAACTTGAAACCGCGTTAAAGGCTTTAGCAAGTGGCGAATATGGTATAGTTTTACGTTCTAAAGGCGTATTAAAGGCGTCTGATAACGATAGTTGGTATTATTTTGACTACGTTTCGGGTGACTACGATATTAAACTTGGCAGTCCCGACGTTATTGGCAAACTTTGCGTAATTGGTAGTCAAATAGATAAAGAAAAACTAGAAAAATTATTCAAATAAGAGGTTAAAATGGGTATTCCCGTAGTAGTTATCCGCGGTATTTTAGAAAGCGGTAAAACGAGATTTATAATAGATTCTTTAAAAAATGGCGACTTTGGCGACCTTGGCAAAACTTTAATATTTGCCGAAGAACAAGGCGAAGAAGAATATAATGAAGAAGAACTTAAAAAATGCAAGGCAAACGTCGTTTATTTAGATAGTAAAGAAGATTTTAACGACAAATTTATCAACGAAAAGGTTAGGGAATTTAAACCGCACGTTATATTTATTGAGGCAAACGAAATGTGGGATATAGACCAAATGCAAACCCCACCTTATTTTGACGTGCAACAAGTTATGACTATTATCGACGGCACTACTTTTACTGCATATTTTAATAATATGCGCCAAAAATTCAACGATATGATAAAGGCTAGTGATATAGTTATAATAAATAGGTGTAAACCTACCCCCGAAACCTCTAGTTTTAAGCGTAGCGTTAAACTTATTAATCCACAAGTTGCGGTTTTAGCGCTTGACGACGATAATAAAGAGTTAAAACTTGAAAGCGATTTGCCATACAGTTTAAAAGAAGATATTATTAGTATTTCTTTAGAAGATTTCGGCGTGTTCTATATAGATACTTTTGAATCTAAAGACAGATACGAAGGCAGAATAGTAGAGTTTGACTGTATGGCGGTTTTTGATAGAAAACTTCCTAAAAAGTCTTTTATTGCAGGTAGGCTTGCAATGACTTGTTGCGTTGACGATATTCAACTTATAGGTCACTTAGTTGCATATAAAGGGGACGTTTCCTTAAAAAACAAGTCTTGGATACACTTAAAAGCGGCAATTCACTATATGAAATTTAAAGGCAACCCCGAAGAACAAGTAGTTTTCGACGCGCTTGAAATTACCCCTATTGAAACGCCTGACGACGAAAGGGCACTTCTTACTTTAAATTAGTTTTATAAAAAGGATAACATAAGATAAAATGGCAGTTTACGTTACGTCTGATTTGCACGGATTTTCACTACCAAAATTTAAACAATTATTAAAAGTTATAGGTTTTACTTATAGTGATTGGCTTTACATTATAGGCGACGTTATCGATAGGAATAACGACGGCGGTGTGGAAATGCTACTTTGGCTTTTAGAGCAACCAAACGTTGAATTACTTCTTGGAAATCACGAACAAATGATGCTTGCTTGTTCTTGGGCGTTTAAAGAAATTACCGATGAAGAAATTGCGGGTTTATCTACTAAAAAGTTAGATAATTTAAACGTTTGGATGTCAAACGGCGCAGGTCCTACGATAGAGGCGTTAAAGGGTATTTTAAAAACTTCTCCAGATAAAATAGACGATATTTTAGATTATTTAAACGATGCGCCTATTTGCGAGGGTGTTGAAGTTAACGGTAAATCATTTATTCTTTGTCACGGCGGTTTCAAAAATTTTGACAAAAACAAAAAGTTATCAGAGTATACTAAAAAAGAAATTTTATGGAATAGGCCGAATATTGAAGATAGGTATTTTGACGACGTAACGACTATTTTAGGTCATACGCCAACGGTTTTATATAGCGGAAAGAGAAAAGCATTCCATACTGATACTTGGATTGATATCGACGTAGGCGCAGGCTCGGGGTATCCGCCAATGTTTTTAAGGCTTGACGATATGAAAGAGTATTACTTTTAAAATTTAATATTATAAAAAACACGCTTGAGTACTCAAGCGTGTTTTTTAAGGAATATGAAATATCAATAACGATTAAATTAGTTATATTGTTCTAGTAATTTTTTTGCCATTTCTTTAACTGTTTTAGCACTTAAACCTAAAGAGTTTTTATTAAGGTTTGCGTCGTTCATGTATAAGATTTTTTCAAGCCATAATTCATGGTATTGCGTAGAAATTTTATAATTACGAATTCTATTATAAGTAGTTGTTACCATATTCCAATTTTTATGTGTTGAGTCTATTTTTAAATAGTAAGAATATGATACAAACCAAGATGAACCCAAAGTTGTTAAATATTCTCCGCCTTCAATTCTATATAAATGGTTTTCTCTCATAATGCTTTTTCTCCTTTTTATTTATATTTTTTTTCTAAAAGTTCTTTATCAAATTGTTTTAAATCTGCTTTAGTTAAATTTATTTTAAAGTTAAACTTAAGCGTGCGTAATTTATAATCGCCTTCGTTTTCTTCTTCGTCAATAATTTCAACAAAGTCTGTGAATTGCTCTGCATTTAAAGATACGGTATTAAATTTGCTATCATCATCAAACTCAAACGTAAAAGTCGTATCGTTTACAGGGGAAATAATCCCTTTTTCAATAAGCGTAGCAAAACTTTTTTGGTATTTTTCGTTAATTTTGGTAATGTTTTTATAGTAGGGGTCTTTTCCCAAAGAGTCTTTGCCAAATTCTTCTTTATCTTCAGGTGTTGGCATGATAAAATTCTTTTCGACAAACGTTATAACGTTGTAAACGTCGTAATTAGAAGTTGCCTCCCATACCTTTTGAAGTTTTTTGTAACATTCGTCTGTGTTATCAAAAGAAATTCTTTCTTTTATTTCAGTTAATTCTTCTTCTAAAACGATACTGCTTATAAATTTAGAGAAATACTTATTCATAACGTTTGCGTTATCTTTAGTTAAAAGGTTTGCAAAATCTTCTAAGCGGGCAAGGGTATAGGCTTTTAAAGTTTTTTCTTTAAACGCTTCTACTACTTCGCTACGCAAATAAAAACAATTAAAGTCTAAGTTTTCATCGTTAAACGATAACGGGGCGTAGACTGAAGAAGTCAAGTCTTTAGTAACTTCGCAAAGCATAATTTTTAAAACGTTAATTTCATCGTTAGACAAGTCTTTAGTTTTAGATGAAGTATTAATTTCTTCTTTTAGTAGTTCGTCAACGCTGACGTTTAAAAGGTTTGATATTGCTATTAAACTAGGTGTGTCTGGGAAAACGTCGCCCGTCACCCACCTAGAAACCGTTTTGTTGTTGGTTTCTTTCTTTTCAAATTTATCTTTATTGTCATAACCTTTATATAATTCTTCATCTATTCTTCTAGCGAATTCAGATTGACTTATTCTTTCGTTTATTAAGTAGTTATCGATATGACTTCCTAAATTGTTTTTAGCAGTTTTGCCTAATTTTGTAATTTTTTTCATTATGGTGTATCTCCTTAAAATTAGATTTGTTTGTCATGACACCTATATAATACCGCATAATTTGCGAAATTGCTAGGGGTTAAAGTGAGAACGTTGGGCATAAAATGAGAAATATAAAATTTTATTTAAAATCTACTAAACTTTTACATCTTATAGGGTGGCGGAGTTTTCTAAGCGCTTTCGTTTCTATTTGGCGCACGCGTTCTCTTGTAACGTTGAAGATATTGCCAACTTCTTCTAACGTTTTAGGGGTTTGGTCGTCTAAACCAAACCTTAGCCTTAAAACCCTTTCTTCCCTTGGCTCTAATTTAGATAAAGAGTCGTTAATCACTTCGCGTAGTTTAGATAACTCGAAAGCATCTTCGGGCGACATAGAATTATCTTCGGCAATTTTATCGGTAAGGGTTTCATCGCTATCATCGTCGTTATATAAAGTGGCGTCTAAGGAGGCGGTGTGCTCTCTTACCTTTAAAAGTTCTATTACTTTATCAACAGGCTCACCTAAGAGGTTAGCAAGAATTTCAGGGGTAGGGGTTTTAAAGGTTTCTTTTTCATAGTCACCGATTATGCGGTTTAGTTTATGTAATTTTTCTATTAAATGTACGGGTAGGCGAATTGTTCTAGACTGGTCGGATATTGCCCTTGTAATTGCTTGGCGAATCCACCAAGTTGCATAGGTAGAAAGTTTAAAGCCTTTATTAGGGTCGAATTTTTCTACTGCTTTAAATAACCCAATGTTACCTTCTTGAATTAAATCTTCTAATGAAAGTCCACGCCCAATATATTTTTTGGCAATAGATACTACTAGGCGCAAATTGGCTTTGTATAATTGATTTTTTGCTTGTTTGTCTCCTAAAAAGGCTTTTTCAGCCAATTCTTTTTCTCTTTCTACCGATAAAAGTGGAATTTCACCAATTGAAGACAGGTAAAGTTTAACCGTATCTAATTCCATTTGTTGAGAGTCGTCTTTTAAAAGATTTTGATTTTTCATCGTGAGTATTCCTCCATTTAATTTTTAACCTTTACTTTAGCGTTACGTTTTTGCTTTTTAATATATTGATGACGTACAGTCCACCATTTTAAAATAATTTTCGCTAAAAGCATTAGGTTTAGGTTGAAATATTCAGTTGTAAATAATATATACTGCCAATTTTTTAAAATTCCTTTATTTTTATATATAGAATATAAAATGTGTAGATAAACAAATACAACTAACAAATAAACAAGTAAACAAACACAACAAAAAAGGCGTTTCGCTAATTAAAGCGAAACGCCTAAATTTTATTTAATTATTTATTTAAAGTTTCAAGCGCTGCGTTTACAACGTTTTCAGCAGTAAAGCCGTATGCTTCAAAAAGTTTTTTAGCAGGGCCAGATTCACCGAATTTGTCAATGCCGATAATCTTGCCGTCTAAACCTGCGTATTTATACCAACTGTAAGATGAGCCTGCTTCGATACAAACTCTTGCTCTAACTTTTGATGGAATAACGCTTTCTTGATACTTTTTAGATTGTTTTTCAAAAAGTTCAATACAAGGCATAGAAATTACTCTTGCATCAACGTTTTGTTCTTTAAGCGCGTCTTTTGCTTTCATAGCAAGTTCAACTTCAGAGCCAGTAGCGATTAAGAGAACGTCAGGCGTAGCCTTTTCGCTATCTGCTAAAATATAACCGCCCTTTAAAGCGCCTTCTTTACTGAACGCGTATTCAGCAAGGTTTTGACGTGAAAGAATAATACTTGTAGGGCCGTTTTCTTTAACTGCCGCAAGGTAAGCAGCCGCAGTTTCGATACCGCCTGCAGGACGATAAACTTTCATGTTTGGCATTGAACGTAAACTAATAAGTTGTTCAACAGGTTGGTGTGTAGGACCGTCTTCACCTACGCCGATAGAGTCGTGCGTTAATACGTATAATACCTTTAAGTCCATAAGAGAAGATAATCTCATAGCGTTCTTCATATAGTCAGAGAATACGAAGAAAGTAGAACAGAAAGGAATAAGACCGCCGTGTACCGCAATACCGTTACAAATAGCGCTCATAGCGTGTTCACGAATACCAAAGTGAACGTTTTTGCCTTCTCTACATTCTGCGTTAAAGTCTTTTTCATTCTTTAAAGTAGTTTTACAAGAAGGAGATAAGTCGGCAGAGCCACCGAATAAGTTAGGAATATCGTTATTAAGTCTATTAAGAACTACGCCACCGTGGTTACGAGATGCGTCAACTTTTTCAAACTTAAATAATTCTTCTTCGTTAATTTTTGGAAGTTTACCTTTAATTGCGTTTGTAAATTTTTCAGCAAGTTCTGGGTATTCAGCCTTGTAAGCCTTAAATAATCTCTTCCATTTTCTTTCAGCCCTAGCACCGCGTTTTTGAGCGATTGAAGTATGTTCGTAAACTTCCGCTGGAATAGTAAATTCAGGGTAGTTGTAACCTAAATTTTCCTTTAACGCTTTAATATTGTCTTCGCCTAAAGGAGCGCCGTGAGTACCAGCAGAGCCCGCGTTAGGAGAGCCGTGGCCGATAGTAGTGTGGCAAACGATAAGAGATGGTTTATTAACTTCTTTTTTAGCCTTTTTAATTGCTTTAAAGATATTGTCTACGTTAGTACCGTCGCCAATATCGATAACTTGCCAGCCTTGTGCTTCGTGGCGTTTCTTAACGTCTTCAGTGAAAGCAAGGTCGGTATTACCTTCGATAGTGATTTTATTATCATCGTATAAAACGATAAGTTTGCCAAGTTTTAAAGTACCTGCAAGAGATGCAGCCTCGCTTTCAATACCTTCCATCATACAACCGTCGCCACATAAAGCGTAAGTGTAGTGATCTACGATAGGATAGCCAGGTTTATTGTATTTAGCGGCAAGATGCGCTTCAGCCATTGCCATACCAACTGCGTTAGCAATACCTTGACCTAATGGGCCAGTAGAAATTTCAACGCCGTCAGTTACCATATATTCTGGGTGACCAGGAGTTCTAGAACCTAATTGACGGAAGTTTTTAATATCTTCAATCGTAAGGTCAAATCCGTAAAGGTGTAAAAGAGAGTAGTTGAGCATAGAGCCGTGACCTGCAGAGAGGATAAATCTATCTCTATTTGCAAATTTGCTGTTTTTAGGATTAAAAACTAAAGCGTTTTGCCAAAGGCTATATGCGATAGGAGCAGCGCCAAGAGCGATACCAGGGTGACCTGAATTTGCTTTTTGAACGCCTTCTGCTGAAAGAACGCGAATAGCGTTAACAGTAAGTTGAGAATTATTCATTTTAAATCTCCTTAATTTTTATTTGATTATAATCAAATATTACCACAATTTTAAATTAAAGTAAAGCCAAAGAGGAACAAAACTAGCAAATAAACCTTAAAATTTGCAAAAATATACTTTTTTAAGTTCGTTTAAACGTAAATGCTTTACTTTTTTTTGTTTTATAAGTATAATAAACATTACTAATATATAATAGAGCCCGTACGGGCGTTAGGAGATTATCGTGGCTAAGGAAAAACAATTCGTTAAAGACGTAGCAGATATGGAAGTAGACTTCCCACAATGGTATACAGACGTTATTTTAAAAACTGAACTCGTAGACTACGGTCCAGTTAAAGGCACAATGGTTATTAGGCCATACGGTTACGCCATTTGGGAAAACATTCAAAACGAACTCAATAAAAGATTTAAAAAAGTAGGGGTAAAAAACGCTTATTTCCCTTTACTTATTCCGGAAAGTTATCTTAAAAAGGAGGCGGAACACGTTGAAGGTTTTGCACCGGAAGTAGCGGTAGTTACTCACGCTGGTGGCAATAAACTTCAAGAACCGCTCGTTATTCGTCCTACAAGTGAAACAATCATTTGCGATATGTTCGCTAAATGGATGGAAAGTTATAGAGATTTACCAATAATTATCAACCAATGGGCAAACGTTATGCGTTGGGAAAAGACTACAAGGCCATTTTTAAGAACAAGTGAATTCTTATGGCAAGAAGGTCATACGGTTCACGCAACTCACGAAGAGGCGGAAGCGGAAACTCAACTTATGCTTAACGTTTATAAAGAATTTGCCGAAAACGCTTTAGCAATCCCTGTGTTAACCGGTAAAAAGACGGAAAAGGAAAAATTTGCCGGCGCAGTTGCTACTTACGGTATGGAAGCAATGATGCTTGACGGTAAAAGTTTACAAGCGGGCACTTCTCACTATTTAGGTCAAAACTTTGCTAAGTCTTTCAATATGAAATTTTTAGATAAAGACGGCGAACTTAAGTACGGTTACTCTTCTTCTTGGGGCGTATCAACAAGGCTTATCGGCGCTTTAATTATGGCGCACGGCGACCAAAGGGGTCTTGTAATTCCTCCGGTAGTTGCTCCTATACAAGTGGTAATTATTCCCGTTGCAATGCATAAAGAGGGCGTATTAGACAAGGCAAACGAATTAAAACAAGCCTTTGAAAACGCTGGCATTAGGGTTGAATTAGACTCTCGTGACGCTAGCCCAGGTTGGAAGTTTAACGAATGGGAAATGAAGGGCGTACCTGTAAGAGTAGAAGTAGGCCCACGTGATATAGAAAACGGCAAAATGATGGTAATGCGCCGTGATACTTTAGAAAAACAAGAATACGCTTTAGGCGACGTTAACGCTATTTTAGATTTACTTAAAGTAGTACAATCAAATATGCTTGAAAAATCTAGAAAAATGCGCGATTCTAGAATTAAAGAGGCAGACTCTATCGAGGGTATTTTACAAGCGGTAGAAACTAAAAACTTCGTTAAAGCGCCTTGGTGTGGTTGCCGTGAATGTGAAGACAAAATTAAAGAACAAACTCAAGCAACTTCACGTATAATTTCAGAAGATTCAGCCGAAAATAAAGTATGCGCAGTATGCGGTAAAAAGGCGGAAAAGGTAGTAGTTTACGCCCGCGCTTACTAATTTTAAGCGAAAAGGAGAAACGTTAATATGGGATTTAGCGATATAGAATCCTACTTACCACTTGAAGTGGAAAGAAATATAGTAATTTTTGCGTATATAATAAGTTCTATAATCACTATCGGTTTATTTCTTTTAAAAGCGGTAGCGATAAAAACGCTTGCTAAAAACAAGGGGCTTGATAAATTATATCTTGCGTGGATTCCTTTCTTTAACTATATTTTACTTGGTAAAGTTATAGGAACATGCTTTTTATTTAGAAAAAGGGTAGACAATATCGGTATTTTAGTTACCATTGCATCTTTAACTTGTTTTGTTGTAGGTACGTTTTTAGACCTTGGCTATTACGTTAGAGAACTTGAATATCTATTCAACTTTACTATAGAGTACGACAGTCAATTCGTTGCAAGTTGGATGAGTGGTACGGGTATTTTCTATACTATCATATATTACACGTACGATATTTTAACCCTTATAGAAATAGTTTTATTTGCGTCTATGGTTTTCTTTATATTTAGAAAATACGCCCCTGAAAGAGCGTTTATGTATTCTATTCTTTCAATATTCTTTGAATTTTTATTTGGTGTTTTCCTTTTCGTTATCAGAAACAAAAACGCCTCTAAGTATGACGAGTTTTTAAGAACTAGAGTAAAATCGGGCTACAATTCTTATGAAGAATCGTATAAAAAATACGAAAGCAAACCTGAAAACGATCCTTTCCCAGAGTTTAACGGCAATAATAATAGTAAAGAAGAAACGAAATCAACCCTTAACGGTGAAGGAAAAGACGATTTTTTTAATTAATAGGTAGTTATGGAAAACGTTATATCTGCAATATCAACGGCAAACGGTGTCGGTGGCGTTGCAATTATAAGATTAAGTGGTAATGGCGTTTTAGATATTTTAGAAAAAATGTTCAAGCCCTTATCTAAAAATATAAAAGTTAAAGATTTTGAGCCGTATAAATTATACGTTGGCGAAATTGACGGTGGAAATTTTACCGACTTTGGCATGGCGGTTTTCTTTAAGGGCCCTAAAAGTTACACGGGCGAAGATATGGTGGAAATTCATTGCCACGGCGGACTTGCTATTCAAAGGGGAATTTTAAAGCAAACCTTTAACTTGGGCGCAATTCCCGCAACTAAAGGGGAATTTACCAAGCGCGCCTTTATAAACGGCAAATTATCGCTTGACTCGGCAGAGGGGTTAATCGATATGATTAACAGCGAAAGCGTTGCAGGGGTAAAGGTTGGGTATAGTTTATACCGTGAAAAATTATTTAACAAAATCAACGAATTGCAAGACGGGCTTACCTTCTCGCTTGCAAGTATAGACGCGGACATAGATTACCCTGAAGAAGATTTAGAAGAAACCACTTTTGACGAAGTTCAAAAAACTTTAGAAAACACTTTAAAAGAAGTTGATAATCTATTATTAAAATATAACGAAGGCAGTAAAATTAAAAAGGGCATAAGCGTTGCTATTATCGGCAAACCGAACACGGGTAAATCGTCGATATTAAACGCGCTACTCGACTATGAAAAGGCAATCGTTTCGTCGGTTGAAGGCACTACTCGTGACGTCGTAGAAGGCGCGCTTGAAATTAACGGTGTTAAGTTTGATTTTTACGATACCGCGGGCATTCGCGAAACGGCGGATAATTTGGAAAAATTAGGCATAGAAAGGTCTGAAAAAATCTTAAAAACCGCTGATATCGTATTACTTGTTTTAGACGGCTCTAAAGAAATTTCTAGCGAAGATAAAAAGATAATAGAAAGCGTTAAAGATAAAGAACTTATAACCGTTTACAATAAAAGCGATTTAAACGCGCTTGACGGTGTGTTTAATATTTCGGCAAAAACGGGCGAAGGAATTGATAAACTTAAAGAAGAAATCTATTCTAAAGCCTTTAAAAACGGCATAGACTTAAACGGAGAATACGTAACGGAAGAAAGGCATTTCTTATCCCTTAAAAATGCAAAATCTAGTTTACTTGAAGCGATAAATAATATCGGTAAAGTACCGCTTGATTTGGTGGCGGAAGACGTTAAAAACGTCTGGTCGTACCTTGGCGAAATAACGGGTAAGACGGCAAGCGAAGAAATCATTGACGAAATCTTCAAAAAATTCTGTGTAGGAAAATAAAAACAACCGCTTTAAAGCGGTTTATAAGCGGATATGGCGGAACTGGCAGACGCGCAGGACTTAGAATCCTGTGGGAGACCGTGCAGGTTCGATTCCTGTTATCCGCACCAAAAAAAGACTGTAATTTTGATACAAAATTGCAGTCTTTTTTAACTAAATCCGCCTTCGTCGGAATAAATCCACTTCGTGGATGAAATCGCTACGCGATGAAATCTGCCTTACGGCAGGTTAGGATGGCGGATTTGATTTCATCTGAGATGGCACACCGAAGATTTCATCCGAGTTTACTCGGATTTCATCCTGCAAAGCAGGATTTCATTAAAGTTACGCGCCTTACCGCTCTTCCCATAGGGATTTTAATTAAATATTTTATAAAACTCGACTTTTCCAAGTCGAATTTTCTTTTACCCACATATATCAATTTGATTTTTTCTTTTTGTATGATATAATATTTTTATCAATAAATGAAAATTTAACGGAGAAAGTATGTCTTATCAAGCCACCTTAAATAAATATCTTCAAGTAATTGTTGGAAAAAAATTAGAAAACTTGTACCTTGTTTGTGATATGATGATGTTCTCTTTTGAAGATTATGCTTTTCACGCATTAGGCTTAACAAGAATTATTAAAGATAATGATATTCTTGTAACGACACTCGATTATCAAAATTGGGATAAGAAAAAGGACGAGAATAACGACGAAGCGTATTTTGTGAATAAATATCGCGATAAGATTGAGGGTGGCACTGTAATTTCAGTAAGCGTTAGTCCTTTATACGACGTTGAAATAATTATGGATAATGGCATAAAAATAGAATTGTTTGTTAAAAACGGTTATCACCATTTTGATGATGAAAATGAACAATGGGTATTTTTTAGAGAAGGTGACCATTCTCACCCTTTTATTAGTGTTTGGAGTAAATCTGTCGATATAGCAACAACTTGGTAAGCGGTTAATTATAATTCTATATTCTTCTATCGTGGACAATTTCATGTAAGGTGTAGCACACTATACTTTCAAATGAAAGCCGTGTGTTTTGCAAAGTAAAAAATAAAGACTAACGAAAAAAATCGTTAGTCTTTTATAATGCTCTAAAAAAATCCCTACGGGAAGAGCGACTAGGTACTTCTTTTTTATACAAGCCATAAGGCTTGTTATGTAATTGCCATTATGTATATATAATTGCAGAATGATGCCGTGGTAGTAGTTTATTTACTAACTTTTATCGTTTAATTCAATAATCTTTTCTGCCGACCAAAAAATCTATAGAAACGTCAAAGAAATCTGCAATTTTCCACAAATAAGAAAGAGTTGGCTCTATTTTACCTTTTTCCCATTCCGAAACACATTGCTGAGAAACTCCTACGTAATCTGCTAATTTTTGTTGGCTAACTTTACATTCTTTCCTTAATTTATAAAGGTTATCATTAAAACACACCATACTTATATAATACAATTATTATTGTGATTTGTTTGACTTTACAAGAATTCTTGTGATACAATAATAAAAATTTTTAACAAAGGAGAAAACGTATGATTTGTAAAAAGTGTTCGGCTGATATTCCTGACGGCGGTGTATTTTGCCCTATGTGTGGTACTCGTGCCGACGGAAATATTACTTGCCCAAACTGCCAAAAATTAATACCGGAAAATTCTATCTTTTGTCCGTTTTGTGGAATAAAAATGATTGAAAACACAGTAGAAAGTAAAGATACGCCTACTACTGAAACAACAACTGAAAACGAAGTTGTTGACGCGCCTAAAACTGAAAATGTAGAAAGCGAGAATAACGTAGCAAGCGTTACACCCGTAGTTGTACCCGTGGTAGTTCCCGTTGCTACTGTAGCCACAACAATTCCCGAAACAACGGAAGATAACGATGTTGATAACGAAGAAGTTTTGATTGAAGAAGAGAGCGAAGAAACTTTATACGAAGAAGAAATAGAAGAAGATGCGGTAGTTGATGCTATTATTTGTACTCAATGCGGTTCAACCGCCGTTGAACTTATTTCGGAAGATTTAGGCAAATGCAAAAATTGTGGAACGCAAGTTGTTATAAATAAGCAAAAAGAAACTAATTACGTGACTAATAACGTTACCATTGAAATGAGCGGTAATGCAGGGGAAGAATCTATAGGTTTTTTCGAATTGCCTAAAGAAATAGACGAAACAACATTTTATGCTAACTCACTTACCGAAATTGCCCTTGATAAAAATTCGCCGGAAGACGTTTTTGTTATCGGTAAATTTGAAGCGGTAAAAACGGAATATCGCCAATACCTTCTTGGTAAAGGCACGGCTGAAATGACTTATACTGCAACTGTAGGTTATGATAAAATAGAAAAATATCAAACAACGGAAAATAAGTATTTATCGATGGGCGACGTTTACACTTGTAACGGCGTTACTAAACGTGCTGATTATAACGGCTCGTTTAGGGTTGATACTATTAAAGAAAGAAAGGTAACCGATTGGCAACCTTTTAGTGGAAGTCATACTGGAGAATATTTTAAAGCGGTTGCTAACGATAATAATACCGATATTTTTGACCCTGATGACTATAAAGATTATTGTTTGGCAAGTTCAAAAGAATATGATGCGAGCATATCAAAATTACCTGCGCCATTAGCGCCGACAAGTAGTTCAATAGATAGAATTGAAGATGGGATAAAAACGTTAGCGGAATTAGATTGCAAAAGTAAACTACCAGGCGATAAAAATAAAGATTTTAACTGTGACGGCGTAGTTACTTTAAGTAGAATAGAAAGTCACGTTGCTCCGCAATATATACTTAAATATAAATATTTGAATAAAGATTATACTTTAAAAGCGCATTCTGCTAAAAAAAGTATGATTAGGGGGGATATCCCATCGGCAAAATCTGAAACAGAAACGGAAATTGAAGACAACGTATATGTAAAAACGTTTAATATAATAACGCTTTTTACTCTTTTGTTTTCTATTTTATCTTCCCTTTGTTTCCCTATTGTAGCAAAAATAATATTTGCTATTATTGGCGTAGTATCTTTTATAACTTACTGGGCAATAAGGTCAAAAGTATCAAAAGAAATTTACTACCAAAAAACTGCCAAGAAGAAAAACGATTTAATTGCCCACCTAAAGAAAAAAGGTATTGCTATACCAAATAAACTTAAAGGGGGTGCGTAATTATGAAAACTTTAAGAAAGTTAAACGTATTTTTATTTATTGTTGCTATTATTTGCGCTATCACTTTTGTTGCTATAGATTCTAATAAAGAAAAATATGATAAATATGAAGATAAAATAGCAGTTACGTTTAATAATATAGAAAATGGTTCGTTTGATAAAAAAATAGTCTATTTTACCATAACAAATAACGGCAATGCTGAAATTAGTAGATTAAGTTTAGACGTACGAATAACAAATGACTCTAACACAAATCAAAATTACACTTCAGAAGTAACTTGTACTTTTAATTATTTAGCAAGCCATGATAGTGAAAACTTAAATTATTCTTTTTTCCCAACCAATAATGAAAAATGGATATTAGAAAAGAGTAAAAGTGAATTAAATTTTGATTATAGAATAACAAGTATAACGTTTAAAAATAATAAAACGTATGAGTGCGTCAACTCGCAATTTGTAGGTGATAGTCAAAGCAATAATGGTAACCAAAATAATGATGAAAATCAAAATACAGGCGGTAACCAAAATAATGATGAAAATCAAAATACAGGCGGTAACCAAAACCAACATACGCACGATTATAAAACTTTAAAGTACGATAGCAATAAACACTGGTACGAATGTAGTTGTGGTGAAAAACAAACTGCAGAAACTCACAAAGGTGGCACGGCAACTTGTACAAGTAAAGCGATATGTACAATATGTAATCAAAGTTATGGCGCATTATTATCGCATAATTATAAAACCTTAAAGTATGATAGCAATAATCATTGGTATGAATGTTCTTGTGGGAATAAAAAGACTGTAGAAGCGCATAAAGGTGGTACGGCAACTTGTACAAGTAAAGCAAAATGTTCACTATGTAATCAAAGTTACGGCGAATTATTAAATCACTACTATAAAACTTTAAAGTACGATAGCAATAACCACTGGTACGAATGTAGTTGTGGTGATAAAAAAGAATATGGCACGCATACGGCGGATAGTTCAGGGTTTTGTTATAGTTGCGAATTACCAATGTCAGCAACTGAAGGTCTTATAATAGAAGCGTCAAGTGACGGCACATTTGCTGAAGTTATAAATTATAGTGGAAGTTCAACAAAAGTAAATATTCCGTCAACTTATAATAACTTACCTGTAAAATCTATTTATGAAGAAGCATTTAAAAATAATAACACTATTACAAAAGTTATTATACCAAATAACGTAACAAGTATAGGTAAGGGTGCGTTCTCTTCTTGCTATTCACTTGAAAGTATAGAAATACCTAATAGCGTAACAAGTATAGGTGATTATGCATTCTATAGTTGCGATTCACTTACAAGTGTAACTATAGGTAATAGTGTAACAAGTATAGGTAATTATGCGTTCTCTTCTTGCTATTCACTTACAAGTATAGAAATACCTAATAGTGTAACAAGTATAAGTTATAAGGCGTTCGATCATTGCACTTCACTTAAAAGTGTAGTAATACCAAATAGTGTAACAAGTATAGATGATTGGGCGTTCTGTGGTTGCTATTCACTTACAAGTATAACCTTTGCGGAAGGCAGTAATATTCAAAGTATTGTTAGTAGCGCATTTGATGGCTGTAATTCTGCATTATTTACAGAAGAAAACAATATTAAATATATTAAAGCAAATAATAACCCATATTATATCGTTTATGGTGTAACAAATAAAAACTTATCTACTTATACAATAAACAACACTTCAAAAATTATAATGCCATCTGCATTTAGTGGTTGTGAAAGGCTTGTTAATATTACTATACCAAATAGTGTAACAAGTATAGGTAAATATGCGTTCTATAATTGCGATTCACTTACAAGTGTAACTATAGGTAATAGTGTAACAAGTATAGGTTATAGGGCGTTCGAAGGTTGTGATTCACTTACAAGTATAGTGTTGCCAAATAGCGTAACAAGTATAGGTAATTCTGCGTTCGCATATTGCGATTCACTTACAAGTGTAACTATAGGTAATAGTGTAACTATAGGTAATAGTGTAACAAGTATAGGTGATGATGCGTTCGAACATTGCCCTAAACTTACAAGTGTAACTATAGGTAATAGTGTAACTATAGGTAATAGTGTAACAAGTATAGGTGATGATGCGTTCGAACATTGCCCTAAACTTACAAGTGTAACTATAGGTAATAGTGTAACAAGTATAGGTTCTTCTGCGTTCTATGGTTGCTCTAAACTTACAAGTATAGAAATACCTAATAGTGTGACAAGAATAAGTGATTATGCGTTCTGTAACTGTGATTCGCTTACAAGTATAGAAATACCAAACAGCGTGACAAGTATAGGTGATTATGCGTTCGAAGATTGCACTTCACTTACAAGTATAAAATATCGCGGAACGCAGTCGCAATGGAATGCGATAAATAAAGGCATTAATTGGGATTATGACACAGGCAATTATACAATAGCGTACAACTATACTAGCAATTAACAAATAAAATTAATATAAAATTATAAAGCAAAAGGAGAAAAATTTATGACATTATATGAAAAAATTCAAGAATTAGAAAAAGAAATAGAATTAAAAGGAGCAATAGTTTTTAATACACCGTATAAAAAAATAAGAACTATATTAGGAATAGAAAATGGTAAAATAAAGTATTCTCATACAACAGGTAGAATAAGTGAGTTTGATATTGATTTATTTTATAGAGATTATTTATTACTTAAAGACTTGGGTTTTTTAACGTCAGATATGATTAAAGCGTTTAATAAGCGTTTTAAAAATGGTAATAAGCCTTGTAACGCAACGACATTTATGTTGTTGATGGAAAAATTTTATGGTTGCAAATTTATTAGGGGTAAAAATGGTGAACAATCAATAATCTATTGGTAATTTTCTAAAATTAAGCACTATAAAAAGTTTAACAAAACTATAAAGGTTGTGATAAAAAATCTATTTAAATGAGTTCAGTATTGTAACTGAACTCATTTTTAATTTTAAAAGACATTATTTCATTGTTATAGTAATAAATATACCTATATAGTATTGAAATTTAAAACCCGACTTGTACGTGACGTATAGTCGGGTTTTTATATGTATTATTACAATTTGTATAAGTTTGATACAAATCTTTCCATAATTGGGTTTTCTACTAAAAGTTTAGAAGTTGAAACTACGTATTTCTTGCCTTCGTATTCTTTTATACCAACTGTCATCATTTCGCTATCTTTACCACGGCTTAAAAGTATAGGTGTAAAGCCTTTTGCTTTAAAGTCTTTAGTTAAAAGATATTCTATCATATCCGTTTCTTTACTGTAGAACATATAGAAGTCTTTTTCTTTAAATTCCGCAACCGATGGGTGACCGGAATTTCTTGAAGCGAAATATGCTGGTGGTTTAGTTACAACGGTAACAGTTTCGCCCGCAATTTCGTGTTCGCCGTCTTCAAGATTGTCGATAATAACAAGATTGTCGTGCTTAGTAATGCCACGGCGTTTAAACACGCCAACGGTAAACTCGTTATGGCTAACAACTTTTCCGTCTTTAATAAGGTATGCTTTAATCGTTAAGTTTTCTCTATCTTCTACCTTAATATTAAATTCGGCGTTGGCAATATAAGTTACGGTGTTTTCTTCAAAGTCCGCCTTAATTTCACCGCGTTTAATCATTTTGTCGCCGTTATACGCCTCGTAAACGATAGTGTAGTCTTCGCCCTTTTCGTTTAAGTCGTTACAAATAAACGTTTCAACGCTAATAGTTTCATCGTCAAAATAAGTAAATCTATCACTGCGGAGTGAAAGTAAAATAGGGCTAAGCGCCTTTTTATATTCAAAGAAAGCAGGCTTTGGCGTTCTTTCACAGTCAACTATAGTTTTAAACCAACCTGCTGGCCATGCATCGATAAATAAGTGAATAGCAAACGAAACCATACGCCAATCACGTCTCATACATTCAGTTGCAAGTTTTGTTGCAAACGCTTGGTAGTCTTGGCTCTTTTTAACCCATTCTTCAAGTGTTTTTGGCGTATCGAAGAATTTTACATGTTGAATACCCGTTTGAACGCCTACAATGTTGTTGATATCAAACGGTTCTCTAAGCCATTCTTTAGGATATCTTCTCTTCATAAGTTCAACGGGGTCTAAACCTTCCGTGCCGTATTCACCGCAACCGTAATACCAACCCGGAGCGGTACGCGTCCAATATCCGCGATACATTTTGCCAAACGGTAAACTTCCGCCGTACCATAAGTTGTAAGTATGGAAGTCTGGCATACAGTTTTCTTCACAGTGGTCAGGCGCTTCAAAGTCGCCGTCAACGTGTTTAATTACACATTCCGGATAGTTAAATTTAACTATTAAGTCGCAAGCGCGGAAAAAGTCTTCAAGTTCGGAACGGATAAGGTGTCTATGTGGTCTTGTCTTATTAGATGCGTTGCCCCAAGGCTCGTTAATATAAGTTACCACAACGTTACAAGGATGCTTACGTACCATTCGTGCCATTTCTTCCGCTTGTCTTACACCTTCTGCGAATTTGCTTCTTCTCATAACAGTGAAAAGTGGAAGGTCGGTTTGCGTCAATAAACCAAGCATATCGCAGTATTCGTAAACTTCGTCTTGAACGGGTCTTTGAGTAAGTCTAAAATAGTTCATATTACATATTTTAGCCATTAAGATATCGTTAATAAGTTGGTCAAAGTCTTTAAGGGCAACGTCAACTTGCTCAAAGCCCATAGTGTTAGCGCCACGTAAACGGATTTTTTCGCCGTTTAAGTAGAACATACCTTTTGGCTCGCTCTTTACGTCTTGAGTGAATTCGCGCATACCGAAATGCACCGTGCCGTTATCTAATACTTCGTTATCTATCGTTGCTGATACGTTAAGTTGGTATAGATATGGCGTTGCGTTGTTCCAAAGTTTAACTTCGTCTAATGGAATACGGATTTTATAAACGTTTTTGCCGTAAGACGCCATAAGTTCGTGACCGTCTGAAATAGGGGAATAATCAAGGTTTTCAAAGAATACCTTTTCAAAGTTTCTACCGTAAAGGGAAAGATTGAAGTTCACTTTGCGTTTTTCGTGTTCAACGTTTTCAATCTCAACCCATAATTCCGCTGAGTTTTCACTTAAAATAGGGCGTACGTAAAGGTCGGTAATGTTTATTTTATTTCTAACTTCTACGTAAACTTCGTTCCAAAGCCCCATACCAGGAGGGCAGTGGTGCCAGCCAACTTCAGGGTCGTCGTAACCGATACCCGTTGCAGCGTAGAGTTTATCGCCTTCAATTTCAGGAAGACCTAATGCGCTACCGGTAACGGATTTTACGGTGTCGCCCCTATAAACGAAATCGTTGTCAAGCACTACTTTTAAGTGGTTTAAACCCTTTTTAGCAACGCTTGTAATATTAAATTCAAACGGAGAGAAAAAGCCTTCGTGCATGCCGACGCAAACGTCGTTTACGTATACTTTTGCAATGTAGTCAGCGCCTTTAAAGCAAATATACACCGCTTTATCATCAAAAGCGCCAAGTTCAAAGTCCGATTCGTAAACTTTCGTAGCATTACCGCAAGGTCCATCGTAATGCGGAATAGTTACCTTTTCTTTGCCGTCAAGAATAAATTCTTTTATGTCGGTGCGAACGCGCGTATTTTCAAGTTTTGGCGCGTGGTTTTGTAGAAACGGTGCGTATTTTTTACGCATATTGTCAATCTCTTTATAAAGTTCTTCTTTAGTTGACATTTCTTTAGGCGCAACGATAGGCGCTTTAACGTCGCCCGACAAAGCGCACGTGCGTTTATCGAATTTCATAGGTTCTGGCCATACGAGTTCAGTCGAACGAGAGTAGCCGTTTTCAGCAATAAGGGTAAAAAAGTCCTTTTGCTTTTCGTTATTACTCATATTAACAAATCTCCTAAATAGTAATTTTTAAATAATAAAATTTATTAATTTTATTGTATCATTATTTTTATGTTTTTTCAAGACACTAAAATATTTATTTTTTGCATTATATTCCACTAAAATTGAAAATTTGTCCTTTTATCTTAGGTTTTTAATTGTATTTTTCGTAAGGCGTTTAAATTGACAAAAATAGATTTTTTAAGTATACTAATTATTACAAATTATACTTATAGGAGCAGTTTGTGCTAATTAACGATTTAAGAAAAATTATTAAAGAAAAGCGGTTAAATTTAAGTAAAATTGAAGTGGAAAACTTGTCTAAAATGATTGAAAATAACCTTTTCACTTTAGATTTTATTTCTAAAAAAACCAATTTTTTTATCTATAATTCAATAAAAAACGAAGTTGATACTTTGCCCATAATTAAGCGCTTAAAAACCGAAAAAAAGGCGATTTCTTACCCCGTTGTAATAGGCGAAAATTTAATCCCTGCAATCCCTAAAACAAACGAGTTTGAAAGGGGAAATTTTGGCGTTTTAGAGCCTAAAAATTATTCGATTATGAGGGATATTGAAGTGGTTATCGTGCCCCTATTACTGTGCGATGCGCAAAAGAATAGGGTAGGATATGGAAAGGGATATTACGATAGGTTTTTAGCGGATAAAAATGTTATTAAAATAGGACTAGCCTACGATTTTCAAGTGGTAGACGGCATCAACCCTAATCCGTGGGATATAAAACTTGACTATATCGTTACTCCAACTAAAATTATTTAACTTTTAAGATTTAGATTGAAAAGCCATTTAATTTTTATTTTAATAAAAAATAAGTGGCAAATTTTTTATTTTTAATAAATAAAAAGCAAAACCGACTATAATACAATTGCAAAAACTAGTCGTTTATTGTATAATTCTTAGTTGAGAATTAGTTAATAAAAAATTTTTTATAGGAGATTTTATGAAATACATTTATTTGTTTAGTGAAGGCAATGGTAAAATGCGTGAACTTTTAGGTGGTAAGGGTGCAAACCTTGCCGAAATGACGTGCCTTGGCATGCCTGTACCTCGCGGTTTTACTATCACTACTGAGGCTTGTACGCAATACTATAACGACGGCGAAAAAATCAACGACGAAATTTCCGCTCAAATTATGGAATACGTTAAAAAGCTTGAAGAAATTACAGGTAAAGAATTTGGTAGCGTTGAAAATCCATTACTCGTATCAGTTCGTTCAGGCGCTCGCGCATCAATGCCTGGTATGATGGACACAATCTTAAACCTTGGTTTAAACGACGTGGTTGTTGAAAGATTTGCTGAAAAGACTGGCAACCGCCGTTTCGCTTACGACTCTTATAGGCGTTTCATTCAAATGTACTCTGACGTTGTAATGGAAGTTGGTAAAAAACACTTTGAAACTTTAATCGACCAAATGAAAGAAAGAAAAGGCGTTAAACTTGACACCGAACTTGATGCGGACGATTTAAAGGAACTTGCAGAAAGTTTTAAGGCTGAATACAAAAAGAAATTAGGCGTTGATTTCCCATCTGACCCTAAAGAACAACTTATGGGCGCAGTTAAAGCGGTATTCCGTTCATGGGACAACCCACGCGCTATTTACTATAGAAGAATGAACGATATCCCAGGTAGTTGGGGTACTGCAGTTAACGTTCAAGAAATGGTATTCGGCAATATGGGCGACACTTCTGGTACGGGCGTTGCGTTCTCTCGTAACCCATCTACTGGTGAAAAGGGCTTATTCGGCGAATTCTTAATGAACGCGCAAGGTGAAGACGTTGTTGCGGGCGTTAGAACACCACAAACTATCGACCAACTTAAAAAAGAACAACCTGAAGTTTACGAACAATTCAAAAATATCGTAGAAAAACTTGAAAAGCATTATAGAGATATGCAAGATATGGAATTCACTATCGAAGAAGGCAAACTCTTTATGCTTCAAACAAGAAACGGTAAGAGAACTGCTGCCGCAGCGTTAAAAATCGCTTGCGATTTAGTAGACGAGGGTATGATTAGCGAAGAAGAAGCAGTTCTTATGATTGACCCTAAACAATTAGACGCTTTACTTCACCCACAATTCGATGCAGACGCTCTTAAAAAGGCAATTCCTATCGGACAAGCGTTACCTGCATCTCCTGGCGCTGCTTGTGGTAAGATCGTATTTACTGCTGACGACGCTACTTTATGGGCTACTGAAAAGAAGGAAAAAGTTATCTTAGTAAGACTTGAAACTTCTCCTGAAGATATCGAAGGTATGCACTATTCTGAAGGTATCTTAACAGTACGTGGCGGTATGACTTCACACGCAGCCGTTGTTGCTCGTGGTATGGGTACTTGCTGTGTATCTGGTTGTGGCGACATCGTTATGGACGAAGAAAACAAAACTTTCATTTTAGGTGGTAGAACCTTTAAGGAAGGCGACGTTATTAGTTTAGACGGTTCAACTGGTAAAATTTACGGCGAAGGCATTAAGACCGTATCTGCATCACTTGGCGGATATTTCGGTAGAATTATGGCTTGGGCTGATAAATATCGTTCACTTGAAATTAGAACTAACGCGGACACTCCTGCAGACGCAAAACAAGCGAGAATTTACGGCGCTGAAGGTATTGGTCTTTGCAGAACTGAACACATGTTCTTTGAAACTGACAGAATTGCAGCGGTTAGGGAAATGATTTTATCTACTGACGTAGAACAAAGAGAAAAAGCCCTTATGAAAATTCTTCCAATGCAACAAGGCGACTTTGAACAACTTTTCGAAGCAATGGAAGGCAAGAACGTTACGATCAGATTCTTAGACCCACCACTTCACGAATTCTTACCAACTTCAAAAGAAGACATTTCTGCGCTTGCTAAAGAAATGAAATTAAAAGTTGAAGATATTAAGAATGCTATCGCATCACTTCACGAATTCAACCCAATGATGGGTCACCGTGGTTGTCGTTTAGCGGTAACTTACCCAGAAATTGCTAAAATGCAAACTAAGGCGGTTATTCAAGCGGCGTTATCAGTTCAAGATAGACATCCTGAATGGGAAGTTATTCCTGAAATTATGATTCCGCTCGTTGGCGAAGTTAAAGAACTTGCTTTCGTTAAACACGTAGTTGTTGAAACTGCAGAAAAATGCATTGAGACTGCAGGTAGAAAACTCACTTACAAAGTAGGTACTATGATTGAAATTCCACGTGCCGCTTTAACTGCAGACGAAATCGCTAAAGAAGCAGAATTCTTCTCTTTCGGTACTAACGACTTAACTCAAATGACTTTCGGTTTCAGCCGTGACGACGCTGGCAAATTCTTAAACGCTTACTACGAAAACAAGATTTACGAAAGCGACCCATTTGCTAAAATTGATATCGACGGTGTAGGTAAACTCGTTAAAATCGCTTGCGACCTTGGTAAGCAAACTAGACCTACAATTAAACTTGGTATTTGCGGTGAACACGGTGGCGACCCATCTACTATTGAATTCTGTCATAAAACAGGTCTTACTTACGTTTCTTGTTCTCCATATAGAGTTCCAATTGCTAGACTTGCCGCCGCACAAGCTAATATCCGTAATCCTAGGGGCTAAGATTTAGCGCCAAAAAGCGGTAAAAATTCAATTTTTAATTAAAAAATAAGGTTTTAGTAGTCATTCTTCTCGGAGAGTGACTACTTTTTTTCTCTTAAAAATCTCTTATCAGGTCAAAAATCGGTCAAAAAATTGGGGTGGTTCCTAAAATTTTACATTTTTCTGTATCTACTGATATGGGTAAAAAAGGGCGACAAAAAGGAGGTTTTTTATGAAAAATTACAAATTAATCATTGAATATTACAAAAAAGGCAATAAACAAGAGCAAATCGCTACCCTTTGCAGTTGTTCTCGAATGACTGTTTTTACTGTG
>JAFVRR010000009.1 GCA_017504165.1 Clostridia bacterium
TCAAGAAATACACTATTCGGTAAATCCTGTTTGAGCTGTTGGCACACAGTTGTTTTTCCAACTCCCATAGTGCCACCAATCATATATAAAGTTTTCATCATTCACACCTACAAATTCTTATTTCCCTAACTGTTCGACCTATTGGAATTTGTTTATTTCAATATTTTTTGATTTGCGTGAGCGTAATAAATCACGGTTGGAGAATAACTTTTAATGCGTTCCCAATCGTTTTGTAAACTCTCATTAAGCTCATAACCATCGAGATATTCCATGGGTTCTAAATCGCCAACAAAGCATTCGCCGCTATCCAAGACTAAAGATACGCTATCCTGACTGTGACTTGGGGTACTAACGATCTCACCGTTTAACCCGAGGCTCTTGAGTAAAGCTCTGCTTTCTTCGGTACGGATAACTGTTGCATTGTTTATATCAATCGGTTTGTAGTGCAGTCTTTTATCTCTTTCAAATATCCCGTCTGAAAAATGGACAAAAGACACTTGCGTGTCGATCAAAAGCAACTTGACGTTTTGACTCATAACCTCGCTTATCAAGCCAATGTGATCGGGATGATAATGTGTAGCTAATACATAGGTTATATCGGAGAACCTAATATTCTGTTCTTTTATGGCTTTGTAAAAAGAAGATATCGTGCCTGCATAGTCTGTATCGACAAGCAAGCCGCCGTCTTTTCCACTAATGAAAAAAGTGTTCGTGTTGCCATATTTCAGTTTCGTAACCATAACAAACCTACATTCGTCAAATTCTTATTTATCGGTGAGTTTATTATAACATAAAATAAAATTTAATTCAATTTGTTTTGCGTGGTAAAAGAAAACTCGACTTATTAAAAGACGAGTTTTATGATTTATTCAATTAAAATCCCTAAGAGTAACGCCCATATCAAAAGTCGTTTTTGTTTTATTCTATTATTCCTATACTACGCTTTTTGTAGTCGTATTTGCAAACTAAACCTACTAAATCTAAATTTTCACAGTCTACCGTAACGTCAAGTAGCGTAAAGTTTTTATATCTAGTTACAACGTAATCTTTTTCGCTAAGCGGAATTCCGTTTAGTAAAACTTCTTGTATTTCAGCGTCTTTGTGCGGAATTTCCATGCGTAACGTTATTCCGTTTTTAATTTTAATTTGCTCAAACTCTTCGGCAACGTCAAAATAATAGAAATAAATATTATCTTCGTATACCTTAAATATTTCTTGCATTCTATCCGTTTTACAGCCCATTTTTTCAAAAATAGGATACGCATCTTTAAGCAGGGTTTGATAACGCCCTTTATCCCCAAAAATTTCACGTATTTTCTTTTGATTAGTGACCACGAAATAACCTTGCGCGCCGTGAATTTCCGCCGCTATTGCCCCACACGATATTCTATGAATATTTTGCCAAAGTTCCACGCGTGATTCTCTTCTTTCCTTAGCATTTTTACCACCGCAAAGCAAACTATTAGAAAACGTGAACGGCTTTATATTTCTAACGGGATAACCCGCGCCGACAACGGGCGCAATAGGATGACAGCCAAGCCTTAACGCTTCAATCGTTCTACATAAAGCACTTTCTTCATAACACGCCTCAAAGTTAATAAATAAGGTATGATAATTTAAATAGGTATAAAGTGAAAGCAATTTGCTTGGGCGACCTTTTTTGAAAAGTTCACGATTACGCCCTTCAAAACATATAGGGTCGCAAGGGCGTAAAGATTGCCTATCGTCTTCATCGTGAATGGCATAACCCTTTTCTTCCGCCGCTTTATTCATTGCTTTTGTAAATGAAGAATCGTAACAGTAATTTAAGTTAGCGTGACTATAACCACCGGTCGATTCAAATAATCCAGCGCCAACCGCCCAAACGCCGTGAATATCTAAAATAAGTTCAGGTTTTAATTTATCCACTAAAGTTTTAAGGGCGTACGCCGCAGGGTATTTCACCTTATCGACAGTACCGTCAAACTCAAACGCTTGATATTCGTCAACCCCCGCATGATTTTTAAATTGATACTCAATATCGAATTTATCTAAACTAAACATATTATGAGCAGGCATTACGACTACCACTTGCTTAGTCATAATTTCTACCGCTAATTCGTCCATTTTAGATAAGTAGTTGCCAAGGCTAAACACTGTATTTACACCGCTTAATTCTAACGAGTGTTGGGCAATAACCATCGCTATTTCCTTTTCTTCCCTTTTCACTTCAGGGTTAGTAAACTCTGCAACTAATATAGGAAAACCGCCAGACTCGCCAATAGAATACACGGTACACCAACCGCTTGGCATTTTATCTTGCCAAGATTTAAAATAGTTAGGATAATCTTTAGGTTTTACGGTATTTTTCATTTCAAACTTGCCGTTTTTAGCGTAATCGTACTGCATCTTTAAATTTTTCATAATCTCACCTTTAAGTAATTTTAGTATAGCACTAAAAAATTAATTTTTCAATACGAAAAAAGGACGTTTTTTAAATAAACCGTCCTTTTAAATAATTTATTTTAAAAGTTCTAGCGCATAGTTTAAAGCGTTTTCTTTTTCCACTTTTAACACCTTTCCACTATCTTCGCCTATAACACCCTTTTTATGAATACTTACGTTAGATACCGGCCAAAAGATTTCAGCGGTTGTGAGTTTTACCGCGCTTCCGTCAAGATTGATAAAGGTATTTTGCATAATGCCTTTGCCGTAAGTTCTATACACCTTTTCGCCTTTACTAATAGAAGACGATACTAAAACTTTAACTATTCCATTTTTGTCGTAGTCAAGTACCGCGCCTATAAAGGCTTCGGACGCAGATGCGGAATTTTCGTTTGCCAAAATTATAATATTTTCAAAACCGTACTTAGAATAGTCGCATTTTGAAGAGAAAAATTCTTCGCGCTCGCCGTATTTATCTATTGCAACGGAAATAAGCGCCTTTTTATTATCGCCCGCGTCTATAAAATGGGATACCACTTTGGATAAAATATCCATATACCCGCCACCGTTATCTCTAAGGTCGAAAATAATATCCTTTTTGCCGTCTAACTTAAACTTGTTTAAAACTTCTTCAATTTGCTTTGCCGAGCCGTTTAAATTATTATCCGTACCGTTAAAACTTTCGTATACGATATAGCCTACGCTACTATTTTCTATTACGCTATTGTCGCTAAGTTTAACAAGTTGCATTTCACCGCTAGCGTCGGAAAAACCATAATAGCCTAAGTTATCGTAATAATGAACGTAAGTGCGTTTATAATCCTTTTTAGCAACGGTAAATTCTTTTAATACCCCGCCGTAATTGATTGTTATTGTAAAATCTTTATCATCGGGCACGGAATTCAAAACTGCAGTAAACTCGTCAATATTTTTTACGGGAAAATCACCACTACCAAAATTTATAGCAGTAAGCGTGCCACCGCTTTTAACCCCCGCTTTTTCACAAGGGGAATTGCCTAAAACCGTTGCGACGTATAGTGAATCTATAGTAAACCCTAAGCCGATTCCCTTAAAATTACCTTGCGCGCCGTTTAATATTTCTTGAAACTCTTCTGCCGTGTAATAGGTAGAATATTCATCGAGTATCGCGTTCGATATATCTTTAACGATATTGCCGTCGTCGTAATAATAATGTTTTTTATACTTTTCTACTAAATCGCGAATTGCGCGCACGTCGTCATCCGCAAAATAATACCTTGCAACGTATCCGCCAAAAAATGCAACTACGGCAATAACAACTGAAACTATTATAGATATAATTTTATTCTTTTTATTCATAACTATTTAACTAACCTATTTAATACTGATACTATTTTAAAATCTAAAGAGTCGTTGAATTTTCTTAAATCAAGCCCAGAAATCTTTTCTATTTTATTAAGCCTATACATAAGTGTATTCCTGTGTACGTGTAATATTCTTGCCGTTTCAGAAATATTTAAATCATTTCTTAAAAATTCTTCGCCTGTAAGCAATAATTCTTCATCGGTAATAATTTCTTTAGCGTCTTCATCTAAAATGGCGTTGATATACTCTAACGCCTTAGACTTGCTTATTTCTTCGGCAATTTTTACTAAAATATAGTCTTTGTATGATGAAATTTCACTCTTGCCTCCAAAAGTTAAATTCATTTTTTCAGCGGTTAACGCTTGCACGTAAGAAATATTTATATCGTTAAAGGATGAAACCTTACCACCTAAATAAATAGTAGCGTTAATTCCAAGTTCTTCGTAAAGGGAGCGTATAATGGCTTTAGCGTATTCAGTCATAGACATATACTCGTCAAACACGTCTTTATCGATAAATTTAATAAATGCGCAAGTGTTAAGGTCTAAAACTAAGGCGTTATCAGAGTTGTTTACGGTGTAATCTTTTAAAAACTCGCTAACTTCGTTTGCTTTTTCATTGTTACACTTGACAATCATACATAAACAACTGTTTTTAGAAACGGAATATTTGTTTATAAAGTGCGCCGTTCTACTTTTAGAACTACCGCCTGTTACTATTGACAAATACTCTTCGCCATAACTTAGTTCTACCGTTTTTACTTGGTTTGCTTCTATATAGTCTTTAATAAAGTTGGCGTAGTTTAAAGATATTTTATCTACACCGTCGATACACGCAGTACACTTAATTCCGTTAAAAGTAAATTTGAAGTAAGTTTTATTTTCCTCGCGCGAGGTAATTACTTCTTGTTTGGATTTTAAATGTCGGTCGGATATTTTAAAGTAATCGTTAAAAGTAGATACGTCAATATCTTTATCTTCCGATAAAACCGAAACAAGTATTCCCGTCTTTTCTTTTATAGTTGTTATAATTCTATAAATTTCCCTTTGCATAAACCCTCTTTTTTGTGCAGTTTGCACATATATTTGATTATACAACCTTTTATAGTAAATTGCAACGGTTTTAAATAAAAAAAACTTGCATCGCAATTTTGCGATGCAAGTAAAGATTATAATCTTATTCGCCGTCTACTTTGTTTTTGTTTGCTTTTGCTTCTTTAGCAGCAAGTTTAGCAGCTTCTTTTTCTGCTTTAATTCTTTCTTTTTCTGCTTTTTCTTCTTCAAGTTTTTGAAGTCTTTCAAGTTCAACTACTGGAACGTACGCTTTAGTACCTTCACCTTCTAAGATAGAAAGTTCAGTTTCTTTATCGAATAAGTGAGAGTGTAAAATGTCTACGCCAAGAGTAACTTTTTGGTGCGCTTGAGTGTTAGAACGAGCGTCAACCTTAGCAATCATTTGAGTATTAGTTTCAACTAATGATTTGATAACGCCTTCTTCAAGTTCTTCTTGTTCACCGAATACACAGTAAAGTAAAGTTTCAGCACCTAATCTTTCAACAACTTCTACGTTTACTTCAACAACGGTTTCCTTAGAGTTAGAAATAAACATTTCGTCATCGTGGAAGTCTTCAGGACGGATACCAATAACAACAGGTTTACCAGTGTTAAGGTAATCATCAAGGTTGATAATCTTAGAAGATTTTGCCTTTGGATATAAAAGTTTGTGATTTTCAAATTCAACGTAAACTTTATCTTTAGTACCAGTTAATACTGCATCGAAGAAGTTCATTTGTGGTGTACCAATGAAACCTGCAACGAATAAGTTTGCTGGATAATCGTAAAGTTTTTGTGGAGCGTCAACTTGTTGAATAATACCGTCTTTCAATACGCAAATACGAGTACCCATCGTCATTGCTTCGATTTGGTCGTGTGTAACGTAAATGAAAGTAGTAGCAAGTCTGTGGTGAAGTTTTGTAATTTCAGTACGCATTTGTGCACGGAGCTTAGCGTCTAAGTTTGATAATGGTTCGTCAAGAAGGAATACCTTTGGTTCACGAACGATAGCACGACCTAACGCAACCCTTTGTCTTTGACCACCAGATAACGCTTTTGGTTTTCTTTGAAGATAAGTTTCAAGACCTAAGATACGAGCGGCTTCTTTAACCCTTGCATCGATTTCAGCACGTGGCATTTTACGAAGTTTAAGACCGAAAGCCATGTTGTCGTAAACTGTCATGTGTGGGTATAACGCGTAGTTTTGGAATACCATCGCGATATCTCTATCTTTTGGTTGAATATCATTCATTCTGATATTGTCAATGTATAAATCACCATCGCTTATTTCTTCTAAGCCGGCAATCATACGTAAAGTTGTAGATTTACCACAACCAGATGGACCTACGAATACGATAAATTCTTTATCTTCGATTTCCATTGTGAAGTCCGTTACGGCTTGAACGCCTGACGGATAGATTTTGTAAATATGATCAAGTTTTAATCCTGACATTATTTATCCCTCCAAATATTTTCATTATGGTATTATTCTATCATATTATATTAAATAGCGCAATAGTTTTACTGTACAAATTTTAAATTTGATTTTGTGCACCGTGCACAATAAAACCGTACTTTTGGTATTATTTTAGGCGTTTTTACTAAAATTTAAAAACACGGCGAAAATTCGCCGTGGTTTTTTTACATTTCAATAATAGTATCAGTTAAATCCCTACGCTCAAAGTGGCGTGGAGAAGGCGTGCCGTTTTCATCAGGATAGCCTAAAAGTAAAATGTTATAAGGGTCTATATTTTCAGGCATACCTAAAAGTTCTTTGGTTTGCGCCTCGTTAAAATAGCACACCCAACAACTGCCTAAGCCTTGATTAGTAGCCTCAAGCATCATATAAGTAGTAATAATAGAAAGGTCGGTTTCCATTAAACTTTGTTTAGTGAAAAAGCGCTTACATTCCCTTTCCCTATCCCCGCACACGATTAAAGCGACAGGGGCGTTAAACATACCTTTCATACTTTCAATTTTTTGAATTAATTCTTTATCTTTTAAAACGTAAATCTTTTGACATTGAGTGTTTTTAGCGGTTGGCGCAAGTCTGCCCGTTTCAAGTATTTTTTGAATTTTTTCATCTTCAATTTCCTTGTCTAAATAACTTCTGCAAGAATATCTTGCGTCGATAACTTTACTAAATTCCATAATTTTCTCCTTTTTGTAATTTAATTATATTTTTTAAAGCAACTATTAAATTATTTGCTTAATATTTTAAAATTTTTTATACTACTTGCTTTTGCGGTAACTATTAAATCGTAACCGCCAACGCCTTCGTTTACCGTTAAATTTACTTCCCCTTCGACGTTAAAATAACTGTCGAGTAGCCTTTTAAGGTCGTAAACGATAAGCGAAGAAGTTTCCGAAGTGATAATTAGCCTATCCTTTTCAATAACGCTATCTAGCCTAGAACTTAATTTTTTCATAAAATCTTTCTAAGCTCCTTTCTAATACTTCCCCAAAACCCCGAGTATTTTTTTAAATAATCGTAATGTTTTGCCGATTTACCGCTTAAGGTTTTAGATATAATTTTTAAGGCTTTTTGACTTTCCGACGGAGTATCCGTTAACCCCTTTAACATAATATCTTCTTCGGGAATAACGCCAAGTAACGCGATTTTAAGGGTAGAGGCGATTTCACTAGCCGAATACATTTCGTTAGATAAAACTAAATCTCCTCTAATTCTATTTACGATTAAAGATATTGAATTTAAATTATAACTTTTTAGTAACCCTATAACCTTATCCGCATCGCGCACGCTAGAAATACTAGGATTAACTATAATTACCGCCTCTTCCGCAATAGATACGGCACGATGAAAACTGAGTTCCACGCCCGCGGGGCAGTCTATGAAAATATAATCGAACAGCCCGTCTACGCCATTTATTGCATCTTTTAATTTTTGGCTTGATACAACCCCGCTAGATAGCGAATGAATGCAGGGTAAAACGAACAAATTAGTAGATAACGGACTTTCAACAAGCGCTTGATTTAGCCTACAATTTCCGCTTAAAACGTCTATTAAATCAAACACTATTAAATCTTCAACGCCCGTTATAACGTCTAAATTATTAAGACCTATATCGCCGTCTACAAGCAGTACTCTATAACCGTTTTTAGCAAGTATCAACCCAAGGCTTGCAGTTATGGTAGTTTTACCAACACCGCCTTTGCCCGACGTGAACACTATTTTTCTTGACATAATTTCTCCTTAACTTGCTTTTTAAAAAATTATATCAAAATTAAACTAGAATACTTATAAACTTATAGTCGTTTTACGTCGAATTTAGTATTTTACCAAGGTTTTCTACTAAGTTTTAACTCTTTATTATTAAGATAAGATAGTTTACCACCGTCAAAATTAAATATTACTTTATACGCCGTTAAGCGTTGATATTTTGCCCCTTTAGCCCTATTTATTAAGTTGTCGCCGTATTTGCCGTCGCCTATAATAAAGTTGCCGTAAAAGGCAAAATGCGCCCTTATTTGATGAGTTTTGCCCGTAATTAAGTTTACTTCTACTAAAGTAGTATCGTCGGTTTTTTCTAAAACCTTATATTCCGTAATTATTTTAACGCTACCGTCTACTTTTTTATCGTAAACTTTTACTTCTGATAAATTTTCGTCTTTAACTAAATAATCTTCAAGCCTACCAAAATCGGCGTTTAATTTGCCGTAAACTTCCGCTAAATAATATTTAGAAATCGTTCTATCTTTAAACGCTTTAAGTAGTTCAATTTCCGCATCGCTATTTAAAGAAAACAATAATAAACCCGACGTGTTTCTATCTAGCCTATGGCAAAGTTTTGCGCTTTTATAGGTGTTTTTAACTAAAACTTCTAAGTCTTCGCTAGTTATGCCCGACGGCTTATCTAACGCGAGTACGTTTTCGTCTTCAAAAAGGACGTTAAGCGGTTTTTTAGCCCCGTCGTAATAAACTTCAACGGTATCGTTAGCGTTTAACAAAACGTCACTATTAACCCTTTTGCCGTTAATTTTTATATCTTTATTTCTAAGTAGTTTTTGATAAGTTGAATAAGGCAATTCCGCCCCGTAACACTCTTTTAAAAACTTACTTAATTTAATTTCTTTATCAGCGTTAAACTTTTTCATAGGTTATTTATATTTTAACAAATACTGGCTATAAAATCAATAGTTTAGCAGGTTTATCACCCTTTTTGTTTTTAAAAATGAAAAATATAATAGGCAAAACTACTAAAAGTAATAGCGGATACAGTAAAATATAGTAAGTCAAATAGCAAAGTATTAACCCCTCTAAAAACTGCAAAAGTGCAAATTTAAACATAAATTTAAAGCCCAAATTTTGAGAAACTACCGCAAGCGCAGTAATACACGGCGTATATACGTAGAAAAACACGGCAAGCGCCATAACCCTTTCAAAAGTGTACGGCAACTTTCCACCGTATAGTGAGATAATGGTAGTTGCAACCCCTTCTTTTGCAAAAATCCCACTAATGAGCGACGAGCCTATTTCCCAATCGTAAACGCCGATAGGATAAAACACGAATTTTATAAAACTGCCTAAATAGTAAAGCAAACTGCCGTCGTAAGTGCCTTCTATAAACGTAAAACTAGGCGTTATTGATTTTAATAAGAATAATCCGCACGATATTAAGAAAATAACCGTGCAAATTTTTATAACAAATCCTTTAATCGACTTAAAAGTCTCCCTTAACAAATCGGCTAGTTTGGGCGCTCTAAATTTAGGTAATTCCATAATTAACGGCACTCTTTCCCCTTTAACTAATTTGCTTGCAAGTTTTATTTGAAAAAAAGTAAGAAACCCTCCGAAAGTATAGATAATTAGCATAAATAAAAAATTGCTAAACCTACTAATACTCGACGCTATTAACATAAGCGCGGGAATTTTTGCCGAACAACTTATCATTCCCGAAGATATTACGGCGTTTTTTCTAACTCTTTTATTTTCAAGACCACTCGTCGTGGTAACGGCAACCGCCGTACAACCTAACCCCATTAGTAGCGAAAAGACCGCCCTGCCGTTAATCCCCGTCTTTTTTAACAAATCGTCGAACAAATACGCCACCCTTGACATATAACCAGTTAATTCTAAAAAAGTTAGCGCTATAAATAGTACTAGCGTTTCGGGTAAAAATATTAAAATTCCGCCTAAGCCTTCAATTATTCCGTCAAGTATAAATAAGGTTAAAAACCTACTTACGTTTAAATTTGAACATAAATTTTCCGTTAGTTTTTTTAAGTTTACAACTAATATATTATACAAAAAGTCGGAAATAGGCTTGCCTACACCGTAATTTCCGAACGCCAAATAGAAAACGGCAATAAAAACGGCAATAAAAATTATATAACCGAAAAATTTATTCAGCGCAAACTTATCGAATAAATTTTGTTTATATTTAGGTGGCGTAAAATACTTTTTATAGCGTGTTGCGGATAAAAAGTTTTCTTTACCGTCAATTTTTTTAACGGCGTAGTTTTTAATTGCTAAAAGCAAACTTTCTATACCCTTTTTACTGTTAAATTCGCCGTACACGATAGGCGCTGGCAAGACTTCTTTTAGCGCGGTAAAATCAATATTCCCACCCGCATCATTTAACTCTTTTAGCATATTTACGGCGATAAGCACCCTTTTATTTTTCCTTATTAAAGAAAACACCGTTTCTAATGCGATTGGCAAAGTAGAGGCTTCTATTATCGCAACGATAAGACCTTTAGTTTCGTTCACTTTTTCAATTGCCGTTTTTTCTTCCATCGTTACGGGGTACAGCGAATATACTCCCGGCAAATCGTAAACCTTTACACATTTATCCCCTTTTAAAAACCCTTCTTTAATCTCTACAGTTACGCCGTGCCAATTGCCAACTTTAGCGCTTCCGCCAGTAAGAGCGTTAAAAACGGTAGACTTTCCGGAATTTGGCATACCGAATAAAACTATTTCTGAAAACATTTTACTCCTTTATAAGAATTCTACAAACAATTTCGTAAGATAGCGCCATAATCCTACCGTCCGTAGAAATTATATGCGAACCCTTTTTGTTCTTTTTAACGATTATAATTTCGCCGTTAATTCTAAGACCTATATCGTAAAGGCGTTTTAGTACGTTTTTGTCGGCTATATTAAAACCTATAATTACCGCCCTTTTGTTTTTTGATAAATTATCTAAAGTCATATTTAATTTTATGAAACGAAAAATAAAAAAAGCACAAAAAAAGAGTTTAGCCTAAACTAAACTCCTTTAAATTAATCTTCAATTTTATAAACTTTTTTCGCGTTTTCGCTAAAAATTTTAATATTATCGCTTTCGCTTAAATTAAGTTTTAAAAGTTTTTCAATCTCTTCTTCCGCGCTCCACATAGGATAATCAGTACCGAAAAGCACTCTATCTACTCCGTATTTTAAAATAATCTTTTTGGCGGTAGAAGTTGAAATCCAATGGAAACTTGAAGAGCAGTCTACGTATAAATTAGGTATGCCGTGAAGTTTTTCGCAAGCCTCTTCCCATATAGACCAACCGCCAAAATGCGCCCCAACGATAGTTAAGTTAGGGAAATTTTTAAGAAGTGGCAATAATCTATTAGGGTTGGAGTGGTCGTAGCGGTTGTCACCCGTGTGCATTAGTACAGGCAAGTCGTTTTCCGCGCACAGTTCGTAAATTTTTAAAAACCCCTTATCATCCATATCAAAATTTTGAATGTCGGGATGAATTTTTATACCCTTTAATCCAATTTCTAATAAATGCTCAATATCCCCTTTTTTATCAAGGCTTTCGGGGTGCGCCGAGCCAAGCCCAACTAGTTTACCGTTAGACTCGCTTACGCTTTTAGCAATAAATTCATTAATAGATCTTACCTGCTTTGGAGTAGTCGCCACCGATTGAACTACGAATTTGTCAATTCTATTTAGTTCGGGGTTAGAGTATAAATCTTCAACAGTGCCTTTGCACGCGGAGTTTTCTCCGTAAAAAACGTCGGTATGGTGTACCGCAATTGCCGCTATTTTATCGGGATATATGTGAGCATGCGCATCAATTACGTAATATTTGTTATCTACCATAATTCACCGTCTATTATTTTTTAAGCCCTAATTTTTCAGTTGATTCTTCACGCATTTTGTATTTTAAAATCTTGCCTGCAGCGTTCATTGGGAATTCTTCTACGAACATAAAGTATTTTGGCACTTTGTGCCTTGCAATAGAGGCGTTGCCGTATTCTCGCATTTCATTTTCGCTAGAAGTTTCGCCCTTATGAAGAATAATCCACGCGCAACATTCTTCACCGTACTTTTCATCGGGTACGCCTACTACTTGAATATCGCGAACTTTAGGGTTAGTTAAGTAAAATTCTTCAATTTCACGCGGGTAAAGGTTTTCGCCACCGCGGATAATCATATCTTTAAGTCTGCCCGTTACTTTATAATAACCGTCAGGCGTTCTCATACAAATATCGCCAGAGTGTAACCAACCCTCTTTATCGATTGCTTGAGCAGTCGCCTCGGGCATTTTGTAATAGCCTTTCATTATATTAAAGCCACGCGCAACGAATTCTCCGCTTTCGCCGTCAGGAAGTTCCTTTCCCGTTTCAGGGTCGATAATCTTACACTCAACGCCAGGGAAAGCGCTACCAACAGTTTCAACCCTATGGTCTAAATCTTCGTTAACTTCGCCCATAGTACAACCAGGCGACGCTTCAGTTTGACCGTAAACGGAAATAATTTCGCGCATGTTCATTTCGACCGATGCTCTACGCATTAAGTCGGCTGGACAGTTTGCACCCGCCATAATGCCCGTTCTCATATACGAAAAGTCCGTTTTAGCAAAGTCTTTATGGTTAAACATTGCAATAAACATCGTAGGTACGCCGTTAAAACAAGTGATATGCTCGTCGTTTATGCAAGCGAGCGATGATTTTGGCGAAAAATACGGTATAGGACAAAGCGTACCGCCGTGCGTCATCATAGAAGTCATTGAAAGCACCATGCCAAAACAGTGGAACATAGGTACTTGTATCATCATTCTATCAGCGGTCGATAAATCCATTCTATCGCCGATAGTTTTACCGTTATTTACGATATTTCTATGCGTAAGCATTACGCCCTTAGGGAAACCCGTAGTGCCCGATGTGTATTGCATATTGCAAACGTCGTCCGGTTTAACGAGCGACGCGCGCCTTTTAACTTCGTCTGAAGGAATAAGCGATGCGCGACTGAGCATCTTTTCAAAAGTCAAGCAACCGTCCATTTCAAAGCCAATGGATACTACGTTGCGAAGGAATGGTAAGTTTTTAGAATAAAGTGGTTTGCCCGGCTCTAAAGTCTTAAGTTCAGGGCACAATTCTTCGATAATTTGCTTGTAATTTATATCTTTACAATACTCTATCATAACTAAAGTATGAGTATCAGATTGTTTTAAAAGATATTCTATTTCGTGAATTTTATAAGCGGTGTTTACGGTAACTAATACCGCGCCGATTTTAGTAGTTGCCCAGAAAGTTAAATACCATTCTGGAACGTTTGTTGCCCATACGGCAACGTGGTCGCCCGCTTTAACGCCTAAAGAAATAAGCGCGGCGGCGCATTCGTCAACGTCGCGACGGAATTGCTCGTAAGTTCTAGTATAATCTAAGGTAGGGAACTTAAATGCGTATTGGTCTGGATAATTTTCTACCATTTTATCAAGAACGTCAGAGAAAGTCGCCTCGATAACGTCGTACTTTTTCCAAACGAAAGTACCTGTTTTAGACCTATTATAATACTCGCCCGCAAAAGTTTTCTTTTCACGGTTAAGCGATGATACGTAATTAGCAAAGTGAGTTAAAACGATATCCGCATCGTTAATTTCGTCGTTCCAAGCGGCGCAAATAAACCCGTCGTAATTAAGTGATGAAAGAGCGTTTAACAGTTTTTCTACTTCCAAGTCGCCTTCGCCAATAAGAACGGTACTATCTCCTTTCATATCGCCAAGTCTAACGTATTTAACGTAAGCGCCAAGCGTTTTAATAGTCGCTTCCGCGCTTTCTTTAGCACCGAAATAAGTGCCCCTTACGTTCCAAGAAGCGCCTATTACCGCAGAAGAGAAATGATTGATAATTTCTATAACATTTTCGGTATCAGACAAATAACCGATAGTTTCAAATAAGATATTAACGCCTAATTTTTCGGCAGTTTTTACCGCGCTAGATAGTTTTTCATCTAAAATATTAAAAGAAACTTTATCTATAACGCTAACTATTACGTTATCAACGCCCGCAAGCGACGCCATTTCTACGTATTTTACCGCCGTGTCTGAAGTAACGTTATCGTCTTCTATAGGATACGGCATTCTAAGAGCGGAAACGGCAAGATTTCTATTTACTAGTTTGCGTTTGCTGTCGGCAATTTTGTCACGCCTTAAAACGCTATCGTAATGGTCGTTTCTCTCTTTAATTGCGTCGTATATTTCAAAACCTTCAAACCCGTAATCGTAGGCGTATTTACACAAATCTATAAAAGACGCGCGACTTACGTTTTTGGTTGAAAATGCTATTTTCATATTACGCCTCCTCGGCTACTATTTTGTTAAGAGCGTTAATATACGCCCTGATGCTTGCGCCGATAATATCGGTAGAAGTACCGTTACCAGAATAAAGTTTACCGTTGTTTCTAAGTCTAACAAGCGCAGAGCCTAACGCTTCTTTACCTTCGGTAACTGCTTGAACTTGGAAATCGTCAAGTTCGTAGTGATGACCGATACATTGTTCAATTGCACGGAAAGCAGAATCGATAGGACCGTCGCCCGAACTTACGCCCGAAATAATTTCGTCGTTTCTCTTTAAAGTTACTTGAGAAATTGGCGTTGAAACGTTAGAACTAGTAGTAGTATAAGTTTCAAAGTGATAAGTTGACGGCGCTTGCATAGCGTTACTAGCAATAAGCGCTTCAAATTCTTTAGCGCCAACCGCGCCACGCTTTTCACAAACTTTAGTAAGGGCAACAAACACCTTGCCAACGTCTTCTTCGGTAAGATCGTAACCTAAAGTTGAGGCGCAATCCGAAACGTCTTTCAACGTAGAGTCGCTATCGAGTAATATTTTATTCTTATCGCTAACTTCGCTTGTAGAAGAAGTGTCTTTATGATTGATTTTTGAAAGCAATTCGTCAATGCTAGAATGAATTTTAGTGGCGTTAAGGTTGATTTTTGCGCCGATAGTATTACCGCAAGTGGCAATAGCGTCGCTAATTTTGCCTGTAATTAAAACGTCTTTACCAACCATAGCGCATTTTAAACCGCTAGCGCCTTTAGTTATTGCAGAAAACGCAGATGCAACGCCCATGCTAATTCTATCGGAAACTTGAACGTATACTGGAACGGTTACTTCACCTTTAACCTTTTCAATAATAGTTGCAATTTCTTCTGGGGTAGAATTGCCCGCATTATCGCAAATATTAACGATTGTAGCGCCGTTTTCTTCGGCAGTTTTTACCGCGGTTAATAAAAAGTCTACGTCCGCCCTAGTTGCATCAAGCGCAGAAAATTCAACGTCACAGCAGTAGGTTTTTGCCTCTTTTATAATTTCTACTATTTTGTCGAGCATTTTTTCTTGCTTAACGTGGTAAGTGTATTCCATTTGAATAGTAGAAATTGGAAGTTCAACTTGAAGGCGTGGTTTTTTAGCGTATTTAATACATTCCCAAACCTTACTAACCTCCTCTTTAACAAATCCAACTGGGATTGCTAAAACGGCGTTTTGTACGTTTTGTGAAATAGTTTTATATACAATCGCATCTTCACGATAATTTTTAACCGCTGGAAGTTCTATAACGTCTACGCCTAGTAAATCCGCGCTTGTGGCAATTGCCGATTTTTCACGGAAAAGTAGAGAAACTTCGCGTTCCTCTGAAAGTTTTTTAAGCGTAATGTCAGAAATTTCGATTTTTTTCATTTTAGTAATCTCCTTTAAATATTAAAATTATACGATAGCGCAAGTGCGAAAAAAAACGCCCTCGCCCCTTTATTAACTAAAGAGACGAAAACGTTTAAATAACAATTTCCGCGGTACCACTCTTATTCGCCTTAGTCGGCGCACTTTAGATGCTAACACATCCTAACTCTATTACGGGAGTTCCCGTTTGTCACTACTATAAATTCACGACAACCGCTCGGCGACGAGTTCGGTAAAATCCTTCTAATACCTTACACCAAACGGCATCTCTCTAAAAGTAAGAATTTTTACTTACTATTTCGCTTCATTGCGTTTAATGGAATAAATTTAACATTATTTTCAATATTTGTCAATTATTTTTAAGCGGTTACCCAATTTTTATAAAAAATAAGCGCAGAAATTTTATTTCCACGCTTAATTTTACAAATTAAAGTTTATATACCCAGTTAAACTTATCTTCAACCTTACCCCATTGAATACCTGTTAAAGTATCGTAAAGGTGTTGAGTAACTTCGCCGATTTTACCTTCGTTTATTACGAACTTTTTATCTTTATAGCAAAGTTCGCCGATAGGAGATACAACCGCTGCAGTACCGCAACCCCACGCCTCTTCTAACTTACCTTCTTCAAGGGCTTTTTCAAGTTCGTCAACTGAAATTAATCTTTCAGAAACTTTATAGCCTTCGGATTTAAGAAGTTCGATAATAGATTTACGCGTAATACCAGGAAGAATAGAGCCTGCAAGCATTGGCGTTACGATTTCGCCGTCAATTTTAAACATAACGTTCATTGCGCCAACTTCTTCAATGTATTTTCTATGAACGCCGTCAAGCCATAATACTTGAGAATAACCAAGTTTTTCAGCGCGTTCACCCGCTCTGTTACTTGCCGCGTAGTTACCACCGCATTTTGCTTCGCCCGTACCACCGCGTACCGCGCGCACGTCTTCAGATTCAATCATAATTTTAACAGGGTTAATACCTTCTTTATAATAACTGCCAACAGGAGAAGTTATGATAATGAAAGTTGCGTTTTTAACAGCGTGAACGCCTAAAGTTTCATCGTTACCAAACATAAACGGACGAATGTAAAGTGAAGTGCCGTTTGCAGATGGTACCCAATCTTTTTCAAGATTGATAAAAGTAGTTAACGCCTCAAGCGCCATATCTTCGGGAATTTCTGGAAGACACATTCTTACTGCCGAACGGTTCATTCTTCTAATGTTTTCAAGTGGGCGGAAAAGTTGAACTTCGCCATCCGCTCTACGATAAGCCTTTAAGCCTTCAAAAATTTCAGAGCCGTAGTGTAATACTGTTGATGCAGGGTGAATTGCAAGTCTTCCAAAAGGTACGATTCTAGCATCGTGCCAGCCTTTATCAGCCGAATAGTCCATAATAAACATATGGTCGGTAAATACTTTACCAAAACCTAAAGTGCTACTATCTGGTTTAACTTGTGGATTTGTAGTTTTTGTTATTGAAATATTCATAATTTTTCTCCTTATAAATCAATAATCTCTACCTAAACGCATAGCGTTTAAATTTACTTCAAGCATATCTGCGTGCTTTGCAGAAATTACTTGTTTAAGGGCGTTATTTACGCTTTCTTCGTTTTCAAAACCGTTAGTTTCTTTTAAAACCTTACCGATAATAATCATATTTGCAAGTTTTGCAATTTTATTGTCGGACGCAAGTTTTGTTGCTGGAATATAGAAAACTTTCACGTCCGTTCTATTAACCTTTCTTTCAATAAGTGAAGAATCTACGAAAATCATACCGCCTGGAGCAACGCTATTTTCAAATAAATCAAGTGAAGGAAGGTTCATTGCAATTAAAACGTCAGGTTTAGAAACGATTGGAGAGCCAACCGGGTTATCGCTAATGATAACGCTACAGTTTGCAGTACCGCCACGCATTTCAGGGCCGTATGATGGAAGCCAACTTACGTTTTTGCCATCCATTAAACCTTTGTATGCTAATACTTTACCAGAGAATAATATGCCTTGTCCGCCAAAGCCTGCGAATAAATAATTTGTCGTACTCATATTACCCTCCTTATTTAGCCGACCTATCCTTGTATACGCCTAAAGGATAGTAAGGAATCATTTTTTCGTCAATCCACTTTAACGCGTCACTAGGAGTTAAACCCCAGTTAGTTGGGCAACTAGAAATAACTTCGACAAGTGAAAAGCCTTTTTTGTTTACTTGGTTTTCAAAGGCTTTTTTAATAGCCTTTTTAGCATTTTTAACGTTTTTAACGTTATTTACCGCTACCCTTTCAAGATATTCAGGGCCGTCAAGTTGCGATAACATTTCGCAAACTTTGATAGGATAACCGCAAGCGTTTACGTCACGACCGTATGGAGAAGTTTGCGTAACTTGACCAGGAAGTGAAGTTGGCGCCATTTGACCGCCAGTCATACCGTAAATTGCGTTGTTTATAAAGATTATAGTTATATTTTCGTTTCTAGCGGCAGAGTGTACGGTTTCCGCCATACCGATAGACGCTAAGTCGCCGTCGCCTTGGTAAGTGAATACGATATTATCTGGGTTTGCCCTTTTAACGCCCGTTGCAACGGCAGGCGCTCTACCGTGAGCGGCTTCAATCATATCGCAATTGAAATAGTCGTAAGCCATAACTGAACAACCTACTGGAGCAATACCGATAGTTTTGCCTTCAATTTGAAGTTCGTCGATAACTTCGGCAACTAAACGGTGCACGATACCGTGAGTACAGCCCGGGCAATAATGCATAGGCACGTCACATAAAGAATTTGGTTTATCAAAAACTACCATTATTTGTTACCTCCGTTATTTACTTTTAAAATTGATTCTAATACTTGTTCAGGAGAAGGAATCATACCGCCCGAACGATTGCATAAAGTTACAGGCGCTTTGCCGTTTACCGCTAAACGTACGTCTTCAATCATTTGACCCATAGAGAGTTCAACTGAAATAAAGCCTTTAACTTTATCGGCGTATTTTTCAAATACTTTAGTTGGGAAAGGCCATAAAGTGATAGGTCTAATTAAACCTACTTTTACGCCTTGCTTTCTAGCCTCGTCAATTGCGTTTTTAGCAACGCGTGACGCAATACCGAAAGCAGTTACGCAAACTTCTGCGTCTTCCATTAAGTATTCTTCGTACATAACTTCGTTTTCTTCGATAGTTTTATATCTTTCAAATCTTTCAAAGTTAGTTCTTTCAAGTTCTTCAGGTTTAAGATACAAAGAGTTTATGATATTGTGTTTTCTTTGCATTTTAGTACCAGTTGCAGCCCAAGGTTTTTCAGGCATTGGCTTGACATCGAAGTCAAGAGAAACAGGTTCCATCATTTGACCTAAAGTACCGTCGGCTAAAATCATAGTAGTCATTCTATACTTGTCGGCAAGTTCAAAGCCTTTAACGGTAAGTTCCGCCATTTCTTGAACTGACGCTGGCGCGATTACAAGCATATGGAAATCGCCGTGCGCCCCACCTTTAGTCGCTTGGAAATAGTCTGATTGCGATGGTTGAATACCGCCAAGACCAGGTCCACCACGTTGTACGTTTACAACAAGCGCAGGAAGGTCTGCGCCCGCAAGGTACGATAAACCTTCGCCCTTTAACGAAATACCAGGGCTTGAAGAAGAAGTCATAACTCTTAAACCAGTTGACGCTACGCCGTATACCATGTTGATTGCGGCTACTTCACTTTCGGCTTGTAAGAAAGTTCCACCGATTTTAGGCATCTTTTTAGACATATACGCCGCAATTTCCGTTTGCGGTGTTATAGGATAGCCAAAGTAATGTCTACAACCTGCAATAATTGCTGCTTCGGCAATTGCTTCATTGCCTTTCATTAATACTTTATTTGCCATATTATCACCTTTCTACCTTTATAATACAATCAGGGCACATAGTTGCACAAAATGCACAACCGATGCACGCTTCGGGATTTTTTGCTTCTACAGGGTGATGACCCTTTAAATTTATTTTGTCTTGAGCAATTTGTAAAACGTTTTTAGGACAAACTTCTACGCAAAGTCCACAACCTTTACACTTGTCAGTTTTAAAAGTTAATACTGCCATAATTTTACTCTCCTTTTTATAATTTTTTTTGCATCGTAAGCGGATACAAATTTTCTATTTTACCTTTAAGTTTATCGTATAGCGTTTCGCTAACTGCGGTAAACACAAAAGGAAGATTTACTTTTTTGCTAAATTCTTTTACTATTTCCATCGAAGATAGAACGTCTTCTTCAGTAGTTTCTAATCCTAAATTAGAATTGTTAATAATTCCCGTAAACTTAAGTTTGCAAGCGTTTTCTATCTCGCTAAACACTTGGTAAATAGACTCTACGTCACGAGTTAACGGCCTAAACACGTTAACCACGCAATACATATCGTAATTATTAAGTTCTTTTATTTTAGGAACTAGTCTACCAAGCGCTAACGCCCCCCTCTCGTCCCCGCCTACGTCTAGTATTGAATAAAGAGTATCGTCGTCAACGACGCTATACATTTCTTGCGGAAGCGCAGGAATATCTACGTTAGAGTTAGCATACGGCGAGCATATTAGCCTAATGCCGTTTTCTTTAAATAATTCTTCGCTATCTTTAGTTCTGAAATAAGGGTTTACGATATCAATATCGGCAATTGCCACCCTTTCCACTTGCTTTTTTAGTTCAAGCGCAAAGTTGACGGCAATATTCGTTTTTCCGCTACCGTAATGCCCCGATAGTATAGTTATTTTTTTAAATTTCATAATCACAATTAATTTTTAATAAGAAACGAGTTAGGCTAGGCTCTACTACTTAAAATATAACACCTTTTAAAAGTGTAGAAGCAAGCAAGACAAGGCTCGCAAAGGTTTTGGGGTGAAATTAACCTTGTTGGTTATTGAAGTCCAAAACCAAAGCAGAAACGCAGTATTGCGACGCTTATACGCTTTTAAAATTATAACTTGTTTCTTTGAATTTTACCACTTATAGTCTTAGGAAGTTCATCTCTAAATACTACTATTCTTGGATATTTATATGGAGCAGTATGCTCTTTTACGTAGTTTTGAATTTCCTTTTTAAGTTCTTCAGTTCCTTCAGTACCTTTTGTCAATACGATACTTGCCTTAACTACTTGACCACGAACTTCATCAGGTGCAGCGGATACACCACATTCTAATACGTATGGGAGTTCCATAATAACCGATTCGATTTCAAAAGGCCCGATTCTATAGCCAGATGACTTAATAACGTCGTCAACACGGCCAACGTACCAGAAGAATCCGTCTTCATCGCGCCACGCAGTATCGCCTGTATGGTAGTAGCCGTCGTGCCAAACTTCGTTAGTTCTTTCTTCGTCGCGATAGTAACCTTTAAATAAACCGCAAGGGGCTTTGTCGCCAATTTTAACTACGATTTCGCCCGTTTCGCCGACTGCAACCGATTTGCCGTTATAATCTACAATATCTACGTCGTAAATAGGCGCAGGTTTACCCATAGAACCGATTTTATGCGGAGCGCCAGTCATATTGCCGATAATCATAGTGCTTTCCGTTTGACCAAAGCCTTCCATAATTTGAAGTCCAGTTGCCTTTTCAAATTGACGGTAAACTTCAGGGTTTAACGCCTCGCCCGCCGTTGTCATATGCTTAATCGAAGATAAATCGTATTTAGAAATGTCTTCTTTAATGAGCATTCTAAGCATTGTTGGTGGAGCGCAGAAAGTAGTAATTTTATGTTTTGCGAACATTGGTAAAATTTCGCTTGCGTCAAACCTATCAAAGTCGTAAACGAAAATTGCCGCCTCGCAAAGCCATTGACCGTAAAGTTTACCCCACATTGCTTTTGCCCAGCCGGTATCGGAAATTGTAAAGTGAAGACCGTTAGGGTCAACGTTATGCCAATACTTAGCCGTGTGGAAATGACCGAGCGGATAAGTGTGAGAGTGAGATGCAATTTTAGGGTAGCCCGTAGTTCCCGAAGTAAAGAACATAAGCATTAAATCGTCACCGCACGCGGTATCTTCCGTTCTATCAAAATGAGTAGAGAAAAGTTTATATTCTTCATCGTAAGAATGCCATCCTTCACGAATGCCGTTTACCGTAATTTTATTAACAACCGTAGGACAATCTGCAAGCACCGTTTCAATACGCTCTGGAATATTATCATCAACTGTACAAATTACCGTAGAAACGCCCGCAGCGTTAAAGCGGTATTCGAAATCGTGAGGTTGAAGTTGGTTGGTTGCAGGAATTGCAATTGCGCCAAGTTTGTTAAGGCCGAGCATTGCAAACCAGTATTGATAGTGGCGTTTTAATACAAGTAATACCCTATCGCCCTTTTTAATACCTAAAGACTTAAAGTAGTTAGCCGAACGGTTAGATTCTTTCTTAATATCTTTAAAAGTAAACCTTCTTTCCGTTTTATCTTTAGAAATATGGAGCATTGCCATCTTATCAGGGTCTTTTTCGGCAATTTTATCCATTACGTCGAAAGCAAAGTTGAATTTGTCGTAATTCTTAAACTCAATTTTAGTAGGAGTTTTGTTCTCGTTTAAAGTAACGTCAACGTAATTTTTGTAAATTCTAGACTTTTTGCCGTCGTCAATAACTTTTGACTTGCTCTCGATAATCTTAGAAGGCTCAATCCCAGGAATAGGCTCGCCCGTTGGGTTTAATACGATAGCGTAGAATACGCAATCTTTACCGCCTACCGCCCTTAAGCCGTGTGGCGCTTCAGAGTTATAGTAAATGCTATCGCCAGGTCCTAAAGTTTCTTGGTGGTTACCGACTTGAACTAATAAGTTACCTTCAATAATAATATCGCATTCTTGACCTTCGTGAGTAGTAAGTTCCATAGGTTTAGATTGTTCTTCTTCCGAATACTTACTAACAACGTAAAGTGGATCTGCAATTCTTGACTTAAAAGAACTTGCCAAACTAAAATAAGTCATACCGTGAGCGTTGCCGACGTTTTGACCGTTGCCGCGCCTAGTCACCGTATACGATTTAAGTTTAGGGCTATGACCTTCGATAATATCCGTAACGTCAACGTTGAACGCGTTAGCGCAACGGTAGATAAAAGCAAAGTTAAGGTCGCTTAAACCCGATTCGCATTTTATATATTGTTCTTCGGTAATACCCGTCTTTTCCGCCATAACGGCAGTAGAAAGATTTTCTATGTGCCTAAGTTCGCGTATTCTCGATGCCATTTCCTTGATTTTTAAATCAAGTTCTAAATTATTGTTCATTATACCCTCGCTTTCTCTGGTAAACAAAAAACTCGCCCCAAAGATAAAATACTTTGAGACGAGCCTAATATACTTTAAGCACGCGGTACCACTCAAATTGCAGTAAACTGCCACTCCAGGTCTAACAACCCTTATACACTTACGCAGTAGCGCGGGGAAGGTCTACACTCTTAAAAAGATTTCTTCTTCCCAGCTCGGAAACTACAACTTTAAATACGCCATAACGGTTTTCACCACACCACCGCTTCTCTAAACTGACTGAATATTTAAAGCCCTTTTCGTCACAGCCTTTATTTTTTAATATTTTATCAAAAAAATATTTATATGTCAAACGTTTTTGAATATAATTTTGTTTCTGAAAGAAAGGAACTAGAAACAAGTTAGACTAGGCTTTATATTTCTAACCAATCTACTTTTAAATTTGTTTCAGTAAGAAACGAGTTAGAAACGAGTTGGGCTAGGCTTTAAATTTGCTAAACTTTACTTTAGTTATTTTAAAGTACCCATTTAAAGACATAGTAACAAGTTAGGCGAGGCTCTACTACTTAAAATAGAACACCTTTTAAAAGTGTAGAAGCAAGAAACGAACTAGAAACGAGTTGGGCTAGGCTTTAAATTTGCTAAACTTTACTTTAGTTATTTCAAAGTGCCCATTTAAAGACATAGTAACAAGTTAGGCGAGGCTCTTGGGATTTTGTGGACGAGATAGAACTTGCCGTTCATCGAGGTCACAAAATCACAAAGAAACAATGCATAACGCCGTTAATATGGCTTTAAATTATAACTTGTTTCGTTGTATCTTTCCACTAATAGTCTTAGGAAGTTCATCCCTAAATACTACTATTCTTGGATATTTATATGGAGCAGTATGCTCTTTTACGTAGTTTTGAATTTCCTTTTTAAGTTCTTCAGTTCCTTCAGTACCCTTTGTCAATACGATACTTGCTTTAACTACTTGACCACGAACTTCGTCAGGTGCGGCTGAAACACCGCATTCTAATACGTAAGGGAGTTCCATAATAACTGATTCAATTTCAAAAGGCCCAATTCTATAGCCGGACGACTTAATAACGTCGTCAACACGGCCAACGTACCAAAAATATCCGTCTTCATCGCGCCACGCAGTATCGCCCGTATGGTAATAACCGTCGTGCCATGCCTCTTTAGTTTTTTCTTCATCGCGGTAATATCCTTTGAAGAGACCGCAAGGAACTTTTTTACTAGTTCTAATAACGATTTCGCCCACTTCACCGTTCGGCATAGATTTGCCGTCACTATCAACGACGTCTACGTCAAATTGAGGGCTTGCTTTACCCATTGCGCCGATTTTTGGAGTTGTGCCCACAAGGTTAGCAATAGCAAGCGTAGTTTCCGTTTGACCGAAGCCTTCCATAATTTCAAGACCTGTCGCGTCTTTAAATTGTTTGTGTACTTCTGGGTTCAACGCCTCACCCGCAGTTGTCATATGGTGAATTGAAGATAAGTCGAACTTAGATAAATCGCCACGTATAAGCATTCTGAGCATCGTTGGCGGAGCGCAGAAAGTAGTTATTTGATATTTTGCAAACATTGGAAGAATGTCGTTTTCGTCGAACTTGTCGAAATCGTAAACGAATACTGCCCCTTCACAAAGCCATTGACCGTAGAGTTTACCCCAAAGCGATTTACCCCAGCCTGTATCTGAAATAGTTAAATGTAAACCGTCTCTTTCACAACAATGCCAATATTTAGCCGTTACGAAATGACCTAAAGCGTAAGTGTGCTTATGAGCAGCCATTTTAGGATTGCCCGTCGTTCCAGACGTAAAGAACATAAGAGCAGTATCATCACCGCAAGAAGTGTTAACGTTGCGATAATAGTGTGCGCTATAAAGTTGATATTCCGTATCGAAATCTCTCCAACCTTCTTGTACCCCGCCTACCATTAATAAAGTATCTACTTGAGGGCATTTTTTAGCGGCGCTTTCGGCGTATTTCCAAGTATCACCGTCGGCAGTACAAATAATAGCCTTTACACCCGCTGAGTTGTATCTATATTCAAAATCGTGTTCTTTAAGTTGGTTGGTAGCAGGAATTGCAACTGCGCCGAGTTTATGAAGGGCTACCATTGCAAACCAAAATTGATAATGGCGTTTAAGTACGAGCATTACCTTGTCGCCCTTTTTAATGCCGATAGCGGTTAAGTAGTTTGCAACTTGGTTAGAGGCGCGCTTTATATCGTTAAAGGTAAAACGACGCTCAGTTTTGTTTTTATCTAAGTGGAGCATAGCAAGTTTGTTTGGATATTCCTTTGCAATTTGGTCTACTATATCAAAACCAAAGTTGAAAGTATCGGTATTTTTAAACTTGATGCTTTGAAGTTCGCCGTTTTCGTTTTCCGTAGCCTCAACAAACTTTTCGCAAACGAGTTTTTGCGAAGATTTCGCCGCCATAACGCTCTTTCTAACGACGGTTTCTTCCGTTTTTTCGCCAGACATAACTACGGCAACGAAAGTACAGTCTTTACCGTCAACGGCAATCATACCGTGTGGCGTTGAAGAGTTGTAGTAAATACTGTCGCCTTCGGATAAAATTTCAACGTGGTCGCCTACTTGAACTTTAAGTTTGCCCTTTAAGACAAGGTCGAATTCTTGTCCAGAGTGGGTAGTTAAGTGAATAGGTTTATTTTGTTGGCTTGCCGAATATTCGTAAGTAACGTAGTAAGGTTCGGCAAGTTTATCTTTAAATTTAGGGGCAAGGTTAGCGATATCTATACCGTCTTCTTTTGCCGTGCCTTGACCTTGACCTTTTCTAGTTACGGTATAGGTTGAAAGTTTTGCCGAACTACCCTCTAAAAGGTCTGTCATATCAACGCCGAATGCGAGCGCGCATTTATGTATAAAAGAGAAAGGAATGTCTACTTTTCCGCTCTCGTATTCTAAATATTTAGTTTCGTCAACGTCAGTTTTTTCAGTCATTTGAGAAACAGAAAAACCCATAATCTCACGCAACTCCTTAATTCGCGTTGCAATCTCCGATAACTGATTTAAAGTGTTGTTTGTGTTCATGGTTGTATACCTCCTTAAATAATAATGATAAAATATTTTAAATTAACTTAGTTGATTTATTTTTTGAATTTTTTTATAAAACAGTAAACGACGCCTAACGAAGTTTATACACTTTTAAAATAAAAAAAGTCTCAAAACGATTTACGTTTTGAGACGGGTAATAACATACTCGCGGTACCACTCAAATTACCTAAAAATAGGTCACTCAGGATCTAACAATCCGTATACACTAACGTAGTAGCACGGAAACGCTTACTATAAATTCAGCCTTTCTGCTCGGAAGTGATAGGTTTACTCGAATTATCGTTATCGGCTTGCACCAAACGCCGACTCTCTATAAACTTTAAAACGAAACCGTCTTCGTCATAGCATTTATTAATTGAGACGATTATATACCAAAAAAAAACTGATGTCAACTATTTTTTAGGGTTTAAAAAAATTTTTTTACAATTTTTAATTAATTAAAACGTTGACAATTTCGCCGTTTAGTAGTATGATTATAAAAAAGAGTTTTAAAAGGAGATATTTCTATGAAACATATTACTACTTTAAAGACAAGAAACCTTTGCGAAAGCGCTAAACACGGCGGTTGTGGTGAATGCCAAACTTCTTGCCAATCTGCTTGCAAAACAAGTTGTGGTATTGCTAACCAAAAATGCGAAAGCACTAAAAAAGAAAGCAAATAATTATATAAAGGCAGGGTTGTCCAAACAGGCAACCCGTTTTTATTATTTTCTAATTTTATTTTACTATTATGATACACCAATATAAATTTGACAAACTTAATATCGTTTTAGACGTGGCTTCAGGCTCTATTCACTTGGTAGACGATATCGCGTACGACGTTATCGCCCTTTTTGAAGATGCTAAAAAAGAAGAAGTCGTTAATAAAATTTACGAAAAATATAAAAGCGAAAGCGTTTCTTTAAAGGAAGTTCAAAACTGTTATAATCAAGTTTTAGAACTTAAAAATAACGGAACGCTTTTTAGTGAAGATAATTTTGCGCCTATTGCCCAAACTTTAAAAAATAAAAGTAAAGGCATTGTTAAAGCGCTATGTCTACACGTTGCGCACACTTGCAATTTAAACTGCTCTTACTGTTTTGCAAGCCAAGGTAAATATCAAGGCGAACGCGCCGTTATGAGTTTAGAAGTCGGCAAACGCGCCCTTGACTTCTTAATTGAAAATTCGGGTACTAGAAGAAATCTTGAAGTAGACTTTTTCGGTGGCGAACCGCTTATGAATTTTCAAATGATTAAAAACCTTGTGGCGTACGCTAGAAAAATTGAGAAAAAGCACAATAAAAACTTCAGATTTACCCTTACAACCAACGGCGTTTTAATCGATGACGACGTTATTGATTTTGCCAATAAAGAAATGAGCAACGTAGTACTTAGCCTTGACGGTAGAAAGGAAGTACACGATAAATTTAGGGTTGACTACGCAGGTAAAGGAAGTTACGATAAAATCGTTCCTAAATTCCAAGAACTTGTTAAAAGGCGCAATAACCAAAATTATTATATGCGCGGAACTTTTACGCATAATAACCCGGACTTTTTAGAAGATATTAAAGAAATGCTAAATCTTGGTTTTACCGAACTTAGTATGGAGCCCGTTGTGTGCGCGCCAAACGATCCTTCCGCCCTTACTAAAGAAGATTTAGAAATAGCATTAAAACAATACGAAGACCTTGCGCATTTACTTATTGAAAGAAAAAAAGAAGGCAAGCCTTTTACATTCTATCATTATATGATAGATTTAAACGACGGCCCTTGTATTTATAAAAGGGTTTCCGGTTGCGGGTCTGGTACTGAATATATGGCGGTTACGCCTTGGGGCGACTTATACCCTTGTCACCAATTCGTCGGCGAAGAAGAATTTAAACTTGGCGATATTTATAACGGCGTAACTAACACCGCTAAACAAGAAGAATTTTCTAAGGTAAACGTCTACGCTCACGAAGAGTGTAGAGATTGTTGGGCAAGGCTTTACTGTTCGGGCGGGTGCGCGGCAAACGCCTACCACGCAACTAAGAGTATAACGGGTATTTATAAAGACGGTTGTACTTTATTTAAAAAGAGAATGGAATGCGCAATTGCGGTGCAAATTGCGGATATGATAGAAGAATAATATGAAAACGCCTATTTGTGATTTTGTAAATGAATACGTAAATAAAAAATCACACCGCTTACACGTCCCTGGTCATAAGGGTAGCGGTTTTTTAGGCGTAGAAAAATTTGATATAACTGAAATTGACGGGGCGGACGATTTGTACTGCCCTTCTTCTATTATTTTAGAAAGCGAAGAAAACGCCTCTAAAATATATAACTGCCCTACTTACTACACTACGGAAGGCTCTTCCCACGCGATTAGGGCTATGGTTTACTTAGTTAACCTTTACGCGAAACGAAATGGTAAAAGTACTAAAATTTTAGCGACTAGAAACGTTCATAAAAGTTTTTTAACCGTGACGATGTTACTTGATATCGACGTGGATTTTATAAACACCTCTGAAAACGGCTCTTATCTATCTAGCAATTTAAACGCTGAAGTTTTAGATAATTATTTAAAGACCTTAAAAGAATTACCTTGCGCTTTATATATCACTTCGCCCGATTACTTAGGAAATACCGCCGATATTAAAGAAATTAAAAAAGTTCTTAATAAATACGATATTTATTTACTTGTAGACAACGCTCACGGCGCATACTTAAAATTTTTAGACGACAGTTTGTTTCCTATCGATTTAGGGGCGGATATGTGCGCTTCTTCGGCGCATAAAACACTCCCCGTACTTACGGGTGGCGCGTATTTACACTTGTCCAATAATGCATATAATCTATTTAAAGGCGACGTTTTAACCGCGCTTACCACTTTTGGTTCGACAAGTCCGTCTTATCTAACCTTACAATCGCTTGACTACGCCAATAAAATTTTATCTACAACTTTTAAAGGCGATTTAAAAACGACTATTAAAAAAATTAACGAATTAAAGGTAAAACTAAAAGAATTATCTTATACTATTTGCGATAGCGAACCTTTAAAAATCACTATAAAGACTAAACCTTACGGTTATTTAGTTGAAGATTTTATTAAAATTTTATACAAAAATAATACAATCCCCGAATTTTACGATACCGACTATATAGTTTTATCTTTTAGTCCAAGCACTGACCTTTCTACTTACGATGCCGTTTATAGTTTGCTAAAAAATATTGATAAAAAAGAAAGCGTTTGCGATAATATTCCTAAAATAACAAAGTACAAAAAGGCGTTATCCATTAAAGACGCTATTTTTAGCAAGCACGAAATAGTTGACGCATCTAAAAGCGAAAACAAAATTTACGCAGATATAAATATACATTGTCCCCCAGCCGTACCTATTGTAATTCCCGGCGAAATTATAACTAAAGAAGTAATAAATACTTTTATATATTACAATATAGACAAAGTAAAAATTGTAAAACAATAATACCACCGCAAGTAAAAAAATTACCACGACCTGTTTTCTTTAAAACAATTTTATAATGGTCTTTTAAATGCAAAAAAATGGCTTTCAAAATTAATTGAAAGCCATATTTTATTACGTTTAAATGTCGTTATTTCTTAAACGGTTTTATCGCAGTATACGCAACGATATACACCGCCTTCACATTCTTTAGCCATACCTTTTAATTCTTGTTCGGTTTGACAAATACAAACTGGGTTTGTACATTTAAATTTATTGTATACGATTTTACTATCGTTAAGCGTATATTTAGATTTATCTTTTTTAGCGATATTAAGTAACATTAAAATAAGCGCCATACGCATAATTTTTCCGTTTTCTACTTGTTTAAAGTAGCACGCCCTCTTATCGTCGTCAACGTCAACGGAAATTTCGTTTACCCTTGGTAGTGGGTGAAGAACAATCGTATCGTCTTTTGCTTTATTTAACTTTTCACGCGTTAAAACGTAACTGTCTTTAAGCCTATTGTACTCGTCTTTATCTGTAAAGCGCTCTTCTTGAATTCTAGTCATATAAAGTACGTCTAAATTAGGAAGAGAATCTTCAAGGCTAGTCGTTTCAACGTATTCCATATTAAATTTATCTAAAACGTCTTCCTTAACGTACGACGGAAGTTTAAGTTCATCAGGCGAAATTAACACGATTTTTACATTATTATATCTAGATAACGCGCCTATTAAAGAGTGTACCGTTCTACCGTACTTTAAGTCCCCGCAAAAGCCTATCGTCAAGTTGTCAAAAGAGCCCTTCTCACGACTGATTGTAAGTAAATCTGCAAGAGTTTGTGTTGGGTGACAATGTCCGCCGTCGCCCGCGTTGATAACGGGAATTTCCCCGCTTAAACTAGCAACTAACGGAGCGCCTTCTTTAGGGTGGCGCATTGCGATAATATCGGCGTATTTAGAAACGACTTTCGCCGTGTCGCTAATACTTTCGCCCTTTGATGCCGACGAACTAGACGGAGAAGAAAAACCGATAGCGCTACCGCCAAGTTCTATCATTGCCGACTCAAAAGAAAGTCTAGTTCTAGTAGAAGGCTCGAAAAATAGCGTTGCTATTTTTTTACCTTTGCATTTTTTAGAGTATTTTTTAGGGTTTTTAATAATGTCTTTACCCGTTGCAATTAACTTGTCTATTTCTTCAACAGATAAGTCTACTATATCAATAACACTTCTCATAATTCCCCTTATTTAATCCAAGATTCGTCCGACGGATTGTTTCTAAATTTAATGAGCCTTTCAACGTCTTCAGTTGCAATATAGCCTTCTTCAGCGGCAGTTTCCGCAATTACGTCAAAGTTAGTTAAAGATACGTTTTTAACGTTTGCCTCGTTTAATCTATCAAGACCTTTTTTCATTCCGTAAGTAAAGATACTTACAACGCCTAAAACTTCAGCGCCCGCCTCTCTTAAAACGTTAACTACTTCGATAACGCTACCGCCCGTTGAAATTAAATCTTCAACGACTACTACCTTTTGACCTTTTTCAAGTCTACCTTCAATTTGGTTTTGTCTACCGTGGTCTTTAGCGCCAGAGCGTACGTAACCCATAGGTAAATTTAATAAGTGACCTGTGATTGCAGCGTGGGCGATACCCGCAGTTGACGTACCCATTAAAACTTCAACTTCAGGATAATTTTCTTGAATAGTTTTTGCAAGTGCGTTTTCAACGTCGTTTCTAACTTCAACTGAAGTTAACGTTAAACGGTTGTCGCAATATACCGGGCTTTTAATTCCGCTAGCCCAAGTAAAAGGCTCGTTAGGACGGAAGAAAACCGCTTTAATTTTAAGTAAATCTTTTGCAATAAGTTTTTGAATATTTTCCATATTTTCTCCTTAATTTTTAAAAGTAATTAAAGTTTATTTTTCATTATTTTATCGTAAATTTTAAGAATATGAATACTCTTAACCTAAAAACTCTGATACGCAACGATTATACGCTTGAACAGGGTCGTCAGCCGCGGTAATTGGTCTACCTACAACGATGTAGTCAGAGCCGATTTCTCTTGCAAGTTTAGGTGTAGTAACGCGCTTTTGGTCGCCTACTTCACCGCCCTCTAATCTAACGCCTGGTGTTACCGTTAAGAATTCATCACCGCAAGCGCCGTGCACTTTACCCGCTTCAAGTGGAGAACATACAACCCCGTCAAGACCTGCAATTTTTGCGTTTTTAGCGTAGTGCATAACTACTTCGTCGATAGGTTTATCGATTAAAAGGTCCTTTTTCATACTCTCTTCATCGGTAGAAGTAAGTTGAGTTACCGCAATTAAAAGTGGTCTAGTTCCGTCGGGCCTAGTAAGACCTTCGATTGCCGCTTTCATCATATTAATAGTACCACCCGCGTGTAAGTTACACATATCTACGTCAAGCCTTGATAAAACCGCCATTGATTTTTTAACGGTGTTAGGAATATCGTGAAGTTTTAAATCTAAAAAGATTTTGTGCCCTCTCTTTTTAATTTCTTTTACAATTTCAGGACCTTCGGCATAGTATAATTCCATACCGATTTTTACAAAAGGTTTTACGTTTGTAAACTTGTCTAAAAAGTTTAAAACTTTTTCTTTACTGTCAAAATCACAAGCAATAATTACGTCTTTAGCCATATTAGTGCGCTCCTTTAATAATATCTTTTAGTGAATTAATTTTATATTTTTCCATTACTCTTGGCAAGTCTTCAATAATCTCTTTACAAGCGTAAGGATTGATTAAGTTTGCCGCGCCTACTTCAACCGCAGTTGCGCCTGCAAGCATCATTTCTATAACGTTTTCCGCGCTTTCAATACCACCTATTCCGATAACTGGAATTTTAACGGCGTTAGATACTTGGTATACCATTCTAACTGCTACTGGAAAGATTGCTGGACCTGAAAAACCGCCCATTTTATTTGCAATTATAGGCTTTTTAGTCTTTAAATCTATGCGCATTCCAAGAAGTGTATTTATTAAACTTATACCGTCTGCGCCACCCTCTTCACACGCTTTTGCAATGGAAACAATATCCGTAACGTTTGGCGAAAGTTTTAAAATAACAGGCTTAGTAGTTGCCTTTTTTACCGATTTAGTTACTTCGTAAACGTTTTTGGTATCCGTACCAAAACTCATACCTCCACCGTGCACGTTAGGGCAACTTACGTTGATTTCAAGCCAACCCACTTCTTCGCATTTATCTAAAAGTGAAGAGGTGTACACGTATTCGTCAATAGAAAATCCGCTAACGTTAGCCATAACCTTTTTGTTAAAGCATTTTCTAAGTTTTGGAAGTTCTTCTTCAATAACCTTGTGAACTCCGGGATTTTGAAGTCCTACCGCGTTTATAAGCCCCCTTTCGCACTCTGCAATACGAGGAGTTGGATTACCAAATCTGGCCTCTTTAGTAGTGCCTTTAAAGGAAAAAGTACCTAAAAGGTTTATATCGTAAAATTCAGCGAATTCGTAGCCGTAACCGAACGTACCGCTTGCGGGAATTACTGGGTTATCAAGTTCAATTCCGCATAAATTTACCTTCATTTCTCCCATATAATTTCCTCCTTTTTAAGAACGGGGCCGTCTTTACAAATACGCTTATTGCCGTATAAAGTTTTACAAGAACAACCCATACAAGCGCCGAAACCACAGCCCATACGCTCTTCAAAACTGTATTCCCCGCTAGTTTTCGTAGCGTTATACACCGCTTTAAGCATTGGAAGAGGTCCGCAAGTATAAACGTAAGTGTAATCAAGTCCGTCAAGAGCGTTAGTTACAAAGCCCTTTACGCCGTAACTGCCGTCAACAGTCGTAACGATAACGTCTACGCCAAGGTCTAAAAAGTCTTTTTCTAAAATAATTTCGCTACTTGTATTAAAGCCTAAAATTACCGTTGGCTTTTTATTTTCGCTAATTAATTTTTTGCAAAGTAGATAGAGTGGCGGAACGCCTACGCCACCGCCGATAAGTAGCGGTTTATCGCCCGAAAGGGATAAATCATAGCCGTTGCCAAGACCTGTTAAAACGTCTAGCACGCCATCTTTCATAGAAGACATAACTTCCGTGCCTTTGCCCACTACTTTATAAATAATAGTTACGGATTTTGGCGTAGCGTCGTAAACGGAAATAGGTCTACGAAGATACAATCCGTCAAGTTTAATATTGATAAATTCGCCCGCATTAACGATAGAACTTGCATCGCCTAAAAGTTGCATTTTGTAGACGTTTTCTGCAATTTTATCGTTAGATGCAATGGTAAAATAACCTTGTTTCATAATTCTCCTATGCGTCGATTGTAGATATACAAATCGTAGTTTCTTCTAATACGTCAAGTAGCGTTTTAACGGTATCGAGCGAAGTAAAAATATTAACGTTGTTTTCCGTTGCAAGTTTTCTAATCTCGTGTCCGTCAAACGACGTAGATTCGCTACTACCTATATCGCTAGTGTTGATAATATACGCAAGATGGCCTTGTCTTATAGCGTTAGGTATTTCGTCCGAGCCTTCGCTAATCTTTTTAAGAACGTGCGTTCTAATACCGTTAGATTTTAAGAATTCCGCAGTACCCTTTGTCGCTTGAATGTTAAAGCCAAGGTTATAGAACCTTCTAATAAGCGGTAAAACTTCTTCTTTATCGTTGTTTGCAACCGTTGCGAAAACCGTGCCGTAGTTTTGTACTTTAAGACCGGACGCTTGAAGTGCTTTATAGAACGCGCGGTACAATTTATCGTCGTAACCAATCGCTTCACCGGTCGATTTCATTTCAGGTGAAAGGTATGCGTCTAAGCCTCTAATTTTATTGAACGAGAATACTGGAACTTTAACGTACCATCTCTTCTTTTCGTCTGGGTAAATATCGAATATGCCTTGTTCTTTTAAACTCTTACCTAAAATAACTTCTGTTGCAATATCCGCTAAACTATATCCCGTTGCTTTTGATAAGAAAGGTACTGTTCTAGATGAACGTGGGTTAACTTCAATAATATAAACGTTATCTTCTTTATCTACGATAAATTGAATATTGTATAAACCTACGATACCAATTCCTAAGCCTAACTTTTTAGCATATTCTAAAATAATTCCTTTAACTTTATTAGATACCGAGAACGTTGGGTATACGCTTATCGAGTCGCCCGAGTGAATACCCGTTCTTTCAACAAGTTCCATAATACCAGGAACGAATACGTTTCTACCGTCGCAAATAGCGTCTACTTCAACTTCTTTACCAACGATATATTTATCTACTAAAACAGGCTTGTCTTCATCGATTTCTACGGCAGTTTTTAAGTACTTTACAAGTTGTTTTTCGTTTGCGACGATTTGCATTGCCCTACCGCCTAAAACGAAACTTGGTCTAACGAGTACCGGATAGCCTATTTCTTCAGCGGCTTTAATACCATCTTCAATCTTAGTTACCGCTTTGCCCTTTGGTTGCGGAATGTTAAGTTCTTTTAAAATCTTTTCAAAACTATCTCTATTTTCCGCCCTTTCAATCGCGTCGCAATCAGTACCGATAATTTCAACGCCACGCGCCCTTAAAGGCTCGGCAAGGTTGATTGCCGTTTGTCCGCCAAGCGACGCAACTACGCCGTTAGGGTTTTCAAAATGAATGATATTCATTACGTCTTCCGCCGTTAACGGCTCAAAGTATAATTTATCGGACGTAGTGTAGTCGGTAGATACGGTTTCTGGATTATTATTGATGATAATCGCTTCATAGCCCGCTTTTTTGATTGTTGAAACGGCGTGCACCGTAGAATAGTCGAACTCTACGCCTTGACCAATTCTAATTGGACCAGCGCCTAAAACTACTATTTTTTTCCTATCTTCAAGTTTAGCCTCCGTCTTGCCAATATATGAAGAATAGAAATATGGAATATACGCGTTAGTATGGCAAGTGTCAACCATTCTAAAAGATGGATATAAGTTGTTTTCCTTTCTTAAAGAGTAAACGTCAAGTTCGCTAACTCCCCATAACTTTGCAATAAATTTATCAGAAAAGCCCATCATTTTAGCGCCTTTTAACGCTTTAATGTCGCCTTTTTTATCTTTTAAAATCTCTTCCATTTCAACTATTTTTTCAATAGTTTCCAAGAAAAGCGGTGTGATTTTAGTAACTTCGTGAAGTTTTTCTACGCTTTCTTTTCTTCTTAAAAGTTCGGCGATAGCGTATAAATTATCATCTCTAAAATCTTTAATATAATCGTAAATTTCGCCAGTTGATTTATTATCAAACTTAGGCATATGAATATGACAAACGCCGATTTCAAGCGAACGGATAGACTTTAACATACATTCAGTTAAAGATGAGCCTATACCCATAACTTCGCCCGTCGCTTTCATTTGAGTACCAAGTACGTTTGTCGCGTTTGTGAACTTATCGAATGGGAAACGTGGGAATTTAGCAACGACGTAATCAAGCCTTGGCTCAAATTCCGCAGTAGTGTTAGCAATAGTAATTTCATTAAGCGCCATACCAACCGCAATTTTTGCAGTTACCCTTGCGATAGGATAACCACTTGCTTTAGATGCAAGCGCAGACGAACGAGAAACCCTTGGATTTACTTCGATTAAATAGTATTCGCTAGAATATGGGTTTAATGCGAATTGAACGTTACAACCGCCTTCGATTTTAAGTTCCCTTATAAGTTTAATAGCGCTATCGTTAAGCATTTTTAAATCTTTATCGTTAAGGGATAAAATAGGCGCAACCACGACAGAGTCGCCCGTATGTACACCAACTGGGTCGATGTTTTCCATACCGCAAATAGTTATTGCTTTATCGTTAGAGTCGCGCATTACTTCAAACTCTATTTCCTTATAACCCTTTACGCTCTTTTCAATTAAAACTTGATGAACGGGTGAAAGTTTAAAAGCGTTTAAGCCGATTTCAACAAGTTCTTCTTCGTTATCGGCAAAACCACCGCCCGTACCACCTAAAGTAAAGGCTGGACGAAGTACTACTGGATAGCCTATTCTTTTAGCCGATTCTTTCGCCTCTTCGATAGAGTAAGTGATTTCAGATGGAATAACAGGTTCGCCAATGCTTTGGCAAAGTTCTTTGAACATTTCCCTATCTTCCGCCCTTTCAATACTTTCAACTTTAGTGCCTAAAAGTTCTACGCCACATTCTTGAAGCACGCCCTTTTTAGCAAGTTGCATTGCAAGGTTAAGACCAGTTTGACCACCGATACCCGGCAAAATAGCGTCAGGTCTTTCGTATCTTAAAATTTTAGCAACGTATTCAAGCGTTAACGGTTCCATATACACCTTGTCGGCAATAGTCGTATCCGTCATAATAGTTGCAGGGTTAGAGTTAACGAGTATTACTTCGTAACCTTCTTCTTTTAGCGCCAAACACGCTTGAGTGCCCGCATAGTCGAATTCTGCCGCTTGGCCGATAACTATCGGACCAGAACCGATTATAAGTATCTTTTTAATATCACTTCTTTTAGCCATAAAGTACTCCTTAAATATTTAAAATCTTACCGTTTTTTATCGTTTTAATTAGTTTTCCGTTTACCTTTAAACCTGTAAAAGGACTTGATTTGCCCTTTGATTTAAAGTCTTTACTATCAATTTCATACTCGCTATCTAAATCCCAAATAGCGTAGTCGTTATTAAGGGTTAATCCAAAGCGTTTTCTTGGATTTATCGCCATAAGTTCAATAAGTTTTTCAAGGGTTATAATCCCCGTTTTAACTAAATTCGTATAAAGTATTGGAAAGGCGGTTTCTAGACCGACAATTCCGTTTAAACTGCCCTTTAAACCCTTGCTTTTCTCTTCGTAAGAGTGTGGAGCGTGGTCGGTTGCTATCATATCTATAGTACCGTCTTTAATACCTTCAATTAAAGCAAGTCTATCTTCTTCACTTCTAATTGGCGGATTCATTTTAAATCTACCGTCGTCTTGTAAATCAAGGTCGTTAAACACTAAATAATGTGGGCCCGTTTCGCAAGTAATATCAACCCCTTCCGCTTTAGCCTTTCTTATAATATCAACGCTTTCTTTAGTGGAAATATGGCAAACGTGGTATTTTACACCAGTTTTTTTAACAAGTTTGATATCTCTTTCAATTTGTTTATATTCACTTGCTGAACAAATGCCTTTGTGTCCGTTCATTTTAGCGTATTCACCGTCGTGAATATATCCGCCGTTTAAAAGAGAATTATCTTCACAATGCGCAACGATAAGTTTATTTAAACTCTTCGCTTTAAGCATTGCCTTTTCCATCATATCGTCGCTTTGAACGCCCCTACCGTCGTCTGAAAAAGCGCAAACGTAAGGAGCAATATCTTCCATATCGGAAAGTTCTTCGCCCATTTGCCCTTTGGTTATAGAGCCGTAAGGAACAACTTCAATAAGTCCGCATTTTTTAATGGCGTCAAGTTGAATATTTAAATTATTTAAACTATCCGGCACGGGTTTTAAGTTAGGCATAGTAAACACGGTCGTATATCCGCCGTTTATAGCGCTTTCGCTACCCGACGAAATTGTTTCTTTATATTCAAAACCCGGTTCTCTGAAATGCACGTGCACGTCACAAAAACCGGGTAAAATATAATAATTATCAAAAAGGGAAGAAATCTCCCCGTCAAAATTCTTATATTGGTTAGTAGTTTTAAATTGTTTAACCTTTAAAATTTCCATAAACTCCCTATAAAAAAGCAAAGTCTGCCGTAATTTACGGCAGACAAAAAACACCTATATTAGTAGTAGGATTATTTCATCTTGCCGATATCACAGTATCGCCCTTAAAGACATTTTTACTATGATACCACAAAATTGACTATTAGTCAATTAAAATAACCCTGAAATTACTCCATTTTCATCAACGTCAATATTTTCTGCAGAAGGAACTTTAGGAAGACCAGGCATAGTCATAATATCGCCAGTTAACACTACGATAAATCCTGCGCCGGCTGAAACCTTAACGTTTTTAACGGTGATTTCAAAATTTTCAGGAGCGCCTAATTTTTTAGCATCGTCCGAGAAACTATATTGCGTTTTTGCTACGCAAATAGGTAAGTTGCCGTAGCCAAGTTCAGTAAGACGGTCGATTTGCTTTTTAGCACTAGGAGCGATAACCGCACCCTTACCACCGTAAATTTTAGTAACTAAAGCGTTGATTTTTTCAGTAATTGATAAATTATCGTCGTACGCAAAAGTAAATTCGTTAGGCGTGTCGGCAAGTTTAACCACTTCTTTAGCAAGTTCCACGCCACCTTCGCCACCTTTAGCCCAAACGTCTGATAAAATAACGTTTACGCCAAGTTTTTTACAAGCGCTAATGATAAATTCAATTTCGCTATCCGTATCGGTTGGGAATTTATTAACTGCAACGACTGACGGAAGTTTATAAACGTTTTTAATATTAGAAACGTGTCTAAGAAGGTTTGGAATACCCTTTTCAAGCGCTTCAATATTTTCTTTATTAAGGTCGGGTTTTGCTACGCCACCGTGCATTTTAAGCGCCCTTACCGTTGCGACGATAACTACTGCAGATGGTCTTAAACCCGTTTTTCTACACTTGATATCTAAGAATTTTTCCGCGCCGAGATCTGCGCCGAAACCCGCTTCGGTAATAGCGTAATCGGCAGATTTTAACGCCATTTTAGTTGCTAAACAAGAGTTACAACCGTGCGCGATATTAGCAAAAGGTCCACCGTGAACGAATGCAGGGGTATGCTCTAAAGTTTGAACTAAATTTGGCTTAATAGCGTCAACGAGTAATGCCGTCATAGCGCCCTCTGCCTTTAAGTCCTTACAGTAAACAGGCTCGTCTTTATAATTATAGCCGATTATTATGTTAGAAAGTCTTTCTTTTAAGTCTAAAATTGAAGTAGATAAGCAAAGAATTGCCATAATTTCACTAGCAACGGTAATATCAAACCCGTCTTCACGAGGTACGCCGTTAGCCTTACCGCCTAAGCCGTTTACGATATTTCTAAGTTGCCTATCGTTCATATCTACGCATCTTTTAAAGGTTATTTTTCTAGCGTCGATTCCAAGCGCATTTCCTTGATGGATATGGTTGTCAATCATAGCGCAAAGAAGGTTGTTAGCCGCGCCGATTGCGTGGAAGTCACCCGTAAAGTGAAGGTTGATGTCTTCCATAGGTACGACTTGAGCGTATCCACCGCCCGCAGCACCGCCTTTAACACCGAAAACAGGTCCAAGCGAAGGCTCGCGAAGGGCAACCGCAACGGACTTGCCTATTTTTTTAAGACCGTCCGCAAGCCCGATAGTCGTAGTTGTTTTTCCTTCGCCCGCTGGGGTTGGGGTAATTGCCGTAACTAAAATGAGTTTACCCTCTTCTTTACTACTTTCTTTTAAGTAAGAGAGGTCGATTTTAGCCTTATATTTGCCGTAACAATCAACGTATTTATCGTCAATACCGATTGACTTTGCAATATTAGCAATATTATCTAATTTTGCGCTATGCGCAATTTCTATATCTGTTAAATATGCCATAACTTCACCTATTATTTAAAATATTTTACTGCAGACTTAAACATATTGATGTCGTAATTGCCTAAAACGTTTTTGTATAAGCCGTTGTTATAACGCTCTGAGTGACCCATTTTACCAAATACCCTACCGTCAGGCGATAAAATACCTTCGATAGCCATATTAGAGTTATTTGGGTTAAATTCTATATCACTAGTTGCATTGCCGTTATCGTCAACGTATTGAGTAGCAATTTGACCATTTTCAATTAAAGTTTTAATAACGTCGTCGTTTGCGATAAATCTACCTTCGCCGTGAGAAATAGGAACTTTAATAATATCGCCAACGTTTACCATTTGTAGCCATGGCGAATTGTTAGAAACCACTTTTGTATTTACAATTTTAGATTGGTGTCTACCTATCGTATTGAAAGTAAGTGTTGGAGAATTAGCGTCGGTATCGATAATTTTGCCGTAAGGAACAAGTCCAAGTTTAACAAGCGCTTGGAAACCGTTACAAATACCGCACATTAAACCGTCGCGCTTTTCAAGTAAAGAAGTAACCTTTTCTTTAATTTCTTTATTTCTAAAGAACGCGGTAATAAATTTACCCGAACCATCAGGCTCGTCCCCACCGGAGAAACCGCCTGGAATAAAGATAATTTGAGATTCTTCTATCTTTTTAGCAAAGGTTTCAACGCTTCTTTGAACGCCGTCCGCCGTCAAGTTGTTGATAACGAAAATTTCCCCTTCCGCACCAGCAGTTTCAACCGCTTTTTTAGAGTCGTATTCACAGTTCGTGCCTGGGAATACAGGGATTAATACTTTCGGTTTAGCAACTTTAATATTAGGCGCGTAAATCTTATTAGATTTAAATTCAACGTTCTTGATTTCACGGCTATCTTCTTTTGCCTTCATAGGATATACGCTTTCAAGCACGTTTTCGTATTTTTCTTCTAACTCGGCAAGATTTATTACTTCGTTGCCGTATTTAATAGTGTTTTCACTAGTAACTAAACCTAAAGTTTTACCTACTTTAACTCCGTCTACTACTTCTAAAATAAACGAGCCGTAAGTGTATCCGAAAATTTCTTGAACGGTAAATTTGCTATCGTAATTAAAGCCTAATCCGTTACCGATACACATTTTAAATACTGCTTCGGCAATACCGCCGTAAGTTGGCGTGTAGCAAGCCAACACTTTATTTTCTTTAACGAGGTCGCTAACGATTTTATAGTTTTTAAGTAAACTATCCACTTTAGGTAAGTTGTTTTCGTCGTATTCAGTTTTTAAGTAAACGACCTTACTTCCCGCCTTTTTAAATTCAGGGGAAATGATATTTTGAACTTTGCTAGTCGTAACCGCAAAGGAAACAAGCGTTGGTGGAACGTCTAACTTTTCAAACGAACCGCTCATACTGTCCTTACCACCGATTGCCGCAATACCTAAATCTTTTTGCGCCTTAAACGCGCCGAGAAGAGCAGCCATAGGCTTGCCCCAACGCTTAGCGTCTTTAGATGGGCGTTCAAAATATTCTTGGAAGGTAAGATAAGTATCTTTAAATTCTGCGCCAGTAGCGATAAGTTTAGAAACGGATTCTATAACCGCAAGGTAAGCGCCGTGGTATGGGCTGTTTTCCGAAATGAACGGATTGTAGCCCCAACTCATTAACGAGCAGTCGTCAGTAGAGCCAGTTTCAACAGACACCTTTTGTACCATTGCTTGAATAGGCGTTCTTTGTCTATTACCGCCAAACGGCATTAAAACCGTACCCGCGCCGATAGTTGAGTCAAATCTTTCAGATAGACCGCGCTTAGAGCAAACGTTAAGGTCGGTTACGAGTTTAGTATAGTTTTCGGTAAAGTTATTTTTTACGATTTTATCGTAATTATTTACTTTAGAAACGGCTACGTCGATATGTTTTTCCGCACCGTTAGAATTTAAGAACTCACGGCTAATATCAACGATAATATTGCCCTTCCATTCCATAGTAAGTCTAGGCTCGGCTTTAACGGTAGCAACTACGGTTGCCTCTAAGTTTTCGCTATCCGCAAGTTTAATAAATTTATCTACGTTCTTGCTTTCAACAACGACCGCCATACGTTCTTGCGATTCGCTTATTGCAAGTTCCGTGCCGTCAAGACCTTCGTATTTTTTAGGAACTTTGTCAAGGTTGATATGAAGTCCGTCTGCAAGTTCGCCGATGGCAACTGAAACACCGCCCGCGCCGAAGTCGTTACAGCGTTTTATCATCTTGCTTGCAGTTGCGTTTCTAAATAATCTTTGAAGTTTTCTCTCTTCAGGGGCGTTACCCTTTTGAACTTCCGCACCACAATTTTCAAGTGATTTTAAAGTGTGCGATTTAGACGAGCCTGTCGCGCCACCGCAACCGTCCCTACCAGTTCTACCGCCTAATAAAATAACGACGTCGCCGTCTTCTGGGCGCTCTCTTCTAACGTTTCTTTCAGGGGCTGCAGCAATAACCGCGCCGATTTCCATTCTCTTTGCTTGGTAACCTTCGTGATAAAGTTCGTCAACGATACCCGTTGCAAGACCGATTTGGTTACCGTACGAAGAATAGCCCGCAGCAGCGGTAGTTACAATTTTCCTTTGTGGAAGTTTACCTTCTAAAGTTTTATTGATAGGCTTTAAAGGATTGCCTGCACCTGTTACACGCATTGCGCCGTAAACGTAACTTCTACCTGAAAGTGGGTCTCTTATAGCACCGCCGATACAAGTTGCTGCGCCACCAAAAGGCTCGATTTCAGTTGGGTGATTGTGAGTTTCGTTCTTGAAAAGTAAAAGCCAAGGCTCTTTCTTTCCGTCGATAGTAACTTCAATTTTAACTGTGCACGCGTTGATTTCTTCAGACTCGTCAAGTTTGTCGAGTTTGCCCGTCTTTTTAAGGTATTTACCGGCGAGTGTACCGATATCCATTAAGTTTATAGGTTTAGTTCTACCTAAAAACTCTCTCGTTTTAATATAGTCGTCATACGTTTCTTGTAAGAGTTCATCTTCAAATTTAACGCTATCAATCGTAGTTAAAAAGGTAGTATGACGGCAGTGGTCCGACCAGTACGTATCAATCATTTTAATTTCGGTAATGGTTGGATTTCTGTTTTCCTTTTTAAAGTATTCTTGACAAAAAGCAATATCGTCTTCATCCATAGCAAGTCCGTAAGACTTGATAAATTCTTTAAGCCCACCCTTGTCAAGATTATTAAATCCGTTTAACGTTTTAACGGTAGAAGGAAGGTCGTATTCAACTTTTAAAGTAGAATAAGTTTCAAGCGACGCCTCGCGTGATTCTACTGGGTTAATAACGTATTTTTTAATTTCTTTAATATCTTCTTTAGATAAATCGCCGTATAAAACGTAAATTTTAGCAGTTTTAACGAGTGGACGTTCAATTTTAGCAATAATTTGCAAGCATTGTGAACAAGAATCCGCCCTTTGGTCGAATTGACCTGGTAAATATTCTACTGCAAAAACTACGCCCTCGTCAGTTTTTAAAGTTTCGTAGCAATTATCGACTTGAGGCTCTGAAAAAACGGTAGTTTTAGCGTATTTGTAAAGGTCGTAATCGATATTTTCAACGTCGTATCTATTAATAACCCTAACTTTAGTTAAACCCTTTATTCCTAAAAAGGTAATAATATCGCTATATAACGCGTTTGCTTCGTGTAAAAAGCCTTCTTTTTTCTCTACAAATAAACGATATACCATTTTATTCTCCTTTAACGCTAAGCGCCTTTTTGCCTATGTCAGTTCTACAATATTTATTTTCAAATTCTATTTTACTAGAAAGTTCATAAGCCTTTTTAATTGCATCGGTTAAATTTTTACCAACTGCAGTTGCACCTAAAACTCTACCACCCGAAGTCTTTAACTTGCCCTCTTCCATTTTTGCGCCCGCGATATAAATTTCGCCGTCGCAAGTGTTTGGCAAGGTTATTTCATAGCCCGTTTCATATTTTTGTGGATAGCCCTTTGACGCTAACACTACGCAACAAGCGCTATCAGATGAAAATTCTACCTCTACGTCACTTAAAGTGCCGTTAGTGGTTGCCATCATAACTTCAAGTAAGTCTGATTTTAAAAGCGGTAAAACTACTTGTGTTTCAGGGTCGCCAAATCTACAGTTATATTCTATAACCTTAGGTCCGTTTTTAGTGAGCATTAAACCAAAGTATAAGCAACCTTTAAAAGTCCTACCCTCTTTATTCATTGCGTCAATAGTAGGTAAGAAGATGGTTTCCATACACTCTTTAGCAATTTCTTCAGTATAGAAAGGGTTAGGAGCAATAGTGCCCATACCACCGGTATTTAAACCGGTGTCGTTATCGCCCGAACGCTTGTGGTCCATAGAAGAAATCATAGGAACGACCACTTTGCCGTCGGTAAATGATAAAACGGAAACTTCAGGGCCTTCTAAAAACTCTTCAATAACTACGTTATTACCGCTAGCGCCAAAGATTTTATCTTCCATAATAGACTTAACGGCGTCTTTAGCCTCTTCAAGCGTCATTGCGATTATTACGCCCTTGCCAAGTGCAAGTCCGTCCGCTTTAATAACTACTGGAATAGGCGAAGTTTCAAGGTATTTAAGCGCGTCTTCAATATTATTAAAGGTTTCGTATTGTGCGGTTGGAATACCGTATTTTTTCATTAAATTTTTAGAAAAAACTTTACTGCCTTCAATAATAGCCGCGTCTTTATTTGGGCCAAAACAAGGAATTCCTACCTTATTTAACGCGTCAACCGCGCCTAAAACGAGCGGGTCGTCAGGAGCGACTACCGCGTAGTCAATTTTATTAGAAACTGCAAATTCTACGATTTTATCTATATCTTTTGCGCCAATATTTACACAAGTTGCGTCAAGCGCAATACCGCCGTTACCAGGGAGAGCGTAAATAGTTTCTACATTTTTGTTTTCTTTAATTTTTTTGATTATAGCGTGTTCTCTACCACCGCTACCAACTACTAAAATATTCATTTAAATTTCCTTTCCGTATATTGGGAATTTTTCACAAAGTTCAACAACTTCTTTAAGTACTCTATCTTTAGAGTTTTCGTAATCGAAAATAATATCGCTAATAAATCCTGCAATTAATTCCATTTCCTTTTCGCCAAATCCCCTTGAAGTTACCGCAGGAGTGCCAAATCTTACACCGCTTGTAACGAATGGGCTTTCAGGGTCGTTAGGAATAGCGTTTTTGTTTGCGGTAATGTGAACTTCATCAAGTCTTTTTTCAAGTTCTTTACCAGTAATACCCGTACCCCTTAAATCTAATACCATAAGGTGGTTATCAGTACCGCCAGAAACAAGTTTAATGCCCTTTTCAGTAAGTTTTTCCGCTAAAACTTTAGCGTTTTTAACGATTTTTTGTTGATAAACTTTAAATTCATCAGTCAACGCTTCGCCAAAAGCAACCGCCTTTGCAGCGATAATATGCATAAGCGGACCGCCTTGAGTGCCTGGGAATACCGCTTTATCAATCGCTTTAGCAAGGCTTTCTTTACATAAGATAAGACCGCCCCTTGGACCGCGTAAAGTTTTGTGGGTTGTAGTCGTAACGACGTCGGCGTATGGAACTGGGTTTTCGTGTAAACCTGCGGCAACTAAACCCGCAATGTGCGCCATATCTACCATAAAGTAAGCGCCAACTTCATCGGCAATTTCCCTAAACTTTTTAAAGTCTATTTTTCTAGCGTAAGCGGATGCGCCCGCTAAAATGAGTTTAGGCTTGTTTTCTAAAGCCAATCTTCTAACTTCGTCGTAGTTAATAGTTTGAGTTTCATCGTCTACCATATAAGGTACGATGTTAAAGTATTTACCCGAAATATTAACAGGTGAGCCGTGTGATAAGTGACCGCCGTGAGCAAGGCTCATAGAAAGAACGGTGTCACCAGGTTGTAATAACGCAAAGAAAGTTGCAAGGTTTGCGTTAGCGCCACTATGTGGTTGTACGTTGGCGTGTTCTGCACCGAAAAGTTTTTTCGCCCTGTTTCTTGCAATTTCTTCAACTTCGTCAACGTAAACGCAACCGCCGTAATATCTCTTTCCTGGATAACCTTCGGCATATTTATTAGTAAGTATCGTTCCCGCTGCTAATAAAACTGCAGGCGATACGATATTTTCAGATGCAATAAGTTCAATATTGTGTCTTTGTCTTGTAAGTTCACGATTACAAGATTCGTAAACTTCGCTATCGAATTCTTTTAATTTATCAAAAAACATTTTTCTAAACTCCTAGTTTATTTGTATTATTTTTGTTCTCTATTAGATTTTTTTAATAACGCATTAATTAAAAGTGTAGAAGCAAGAATTTCAAGGCTCGCGATGGTTTTGGGGTGAGATTAACCTTTTGGGTTATCGAAGTCCAAAACCAAAGCAGTTAACAATGAAATTCGACGCTTATACGCTTTTAAAAAAGGAACACCGCTAAAAAGTGAGTATCGTTTTAATTAAAACGATATTTTAATAACGCATTAATTAAAAGTGTAGAAGCAAGAATTTCAAGGCTCGCGATGGTTTTGGGATGAGATTAACCTTTTTGGTTATCGAAGTCCAAAACCAAAGCAGTTAACGATGAAATTCGACGCTTATACGCTTTTAAAAAAGATGAGTATTTCTTTTAATGGTGGAATAAACGCATTCCCGTAAAACACATTACCATATTATATTTATCACAAGCACCTATAACCAAATCATCTCTTACAGAACCACCTGGTTCGGCAACGTAAGATACGCCTGAAAGTTTTGCCCTTTCTATATTATCGCTAAATGGGAAGAAAGCGTCAGAACCGAGCGCAACGCCCGAAATACCGTCTAAATACTCTCTAATTTCCGCTTGAGTTAAAGGCTGTGGTCTAACGGTAAAATACTTTTGCCAAATGCCTTCAGCACAAACGTCTTCTTCAGTTTTATTTATATAACCGTCGATTACGTTATCTCTTTCAGGTCTACCAAGCGTTGGTAAGAAAGGAAGATTTAAAACCTTATCGTGTTGACGTAAAAACCAAGTGTCCGCCTTACCGCCTGCAAGCCTTGTGCAGTGAATTCTAGATTGTTGACCTGCGCCTACGCCGATTGCTTGACCGTCGTACGCGTAGCAAACGGAGTTAGATTGAGTATATTTTAAAGTTATAAGTGAAATAATAAGGTCTTCTTTGGCAGTTTCAGATAAAACTTTATTTTCAGTTACGATGTTTTTAAGTAATTCCGCATCAATTCTAAAGTTATTTCTACCTTGCTCGAAAGTGATGCCGAAAACTTGTTTTCTTTCAACTACTTCAGGCACGTAGTTTTCATCAATTTCAATAACGTTATAATTTCCGTTTCTCTTTTTCTTTAAAATTTCAAGCGCTTCAGGTTCGTAACCCGGAGCAATAACGCCGTCGGATACTTCCCTTTTAATGATGTTTGCAGTCGTTACGTCGCAAACGTCTGAAAGGGCGATAAAATCACCGAAAGAGCATTGTCTATCAGTACCCCTTGCCCTTGCATATGCGCAAGCGAGCATAGAGTCGTCAAGACCTTCGATATCGTTAACGAAACACGCCTTTTTGAGTTTCTCAGGAAGTTTTTTACCGATTGCCGCTGAAGTTGGGCTAACGTGCTTAAAAGAAGTTGCGGCAGGTTTGCCAAGCGCCTCTTTTAATTCTTTAACAAGTTGCCAAGCGTTGAACGCATCTAAAAAGTTGATATAGCCTGGCTTACCGTTTAAAATTTTAATAGGGAGTTCCCCGTTTTCCATAAAAATTCTAGATGGTTTTTGGTTGGGATTACAACCGTATTTTAATTCAAATTCTTTCATTTTAGCCCTCGTTTTTATTGATTAATCTCTCTTCAATTTCCTTTGTTGTAAGGTCTATATATCTAACGTATAAAGAGATTTTATTATTTTCATCTAAATTATTCCAAATATCAGACGTAAACGCGTCGATATCGTCTAAAATTTTAACTCTTTCAGGCTCTCCTTGGAAAGTTGGGATAGGATTGCCGTCCGTAACGTATGTATGAATAAAGTGACCAAGACCGTTTACGGTAGGATATTCAAAAGTGTATCTTGCAGTATCCGTGCCAACTTCATCAATAGACTTTAAAATACTCATTTTATAAGTAAAGTCGTCATTTTCAAAGGTAAGCATACCACTAATTCTAGGCGTAAAGTTAGGAGCATCAGGCTCAAAACATCTAGTTTTTAACGCGCTATTAAAGCATTTTCCGTCTTTTATAAAATCGTAAATGGTATCCGTTTGGTCGCCGTTTGTTACGATTAACTTATTATCTATTGATTTTACTGCCGAATAGATAATAAGCGATGGGTCTTCAACTTTGCTTGCGTCAAAAGGCTCGGTATAAACGTTGCCGTCTTTTATAGTGAAAATTCTATTTCTACTATTTTCACTTCTACCCATAATAAAGTAGGCTATAACCGCCTTATTAGTATTTTCAGTCTTTCCTATAACGATGCCCCTGCCAACGTAAGGATTTCCTTTAATCCTTTTAGACATCGGTAAAATTTCATAAATATTCATAACTACTCCTTAACGATTGTAGCGGAAACTTCTTCTACCGCTAAAGGTAAAATAATCCATTCCGCCTCTTCCATAACCCTTTTTTGTAAAACTTCGGGGGTGTCGCCCTCTTTAATATAGACGGCTTTTTGTTTTATAATTTTACCGCCGTCTGGAATTTCGTTTACAAAATGCACGGTAGCACCCGTTACTTTAACGCCGTATTCAAGCGCTTTTTCGTGCACTTTTAATCCGTAAAAACCCTCTCCGCAAAAAGATGGAATAAGCGACGGATGCACGTTTAAAATTCTACCTTCAAAAGCGTCTGTAAACTTTTTAGATAAAATACACATAAATCCCGCTAAAACGATAAGATCAATACCCCTTTCATTTAAACTAGATATCAATTTATCTTCAAATTCGCTTGGACACGAACATTCCTTTTTAGAAATTACAAGCGTTTCAATCCCTGCGTTTTTCGCCCTTTCAAGCGCGTAAGCGTTTTTATTATTAGAGATTACTAAAGAGATTTTTCCGCTTTTAATAATCCCGCTGTTTTCAGCATTGATAAGCGCTTGCAAATTCGTACCGCCACCCGAAACTAATACCGCTATTTTAACCAAAACTATTCTCCTTACTCTAAAATAACGCCGTCGCCTTTTACAATTTCGCCCATAATATACGCGTTTTCGCCGTTTGCCTTTAAGATTTCTACTGCCTTTTCAGCGTCTTCCTTTTTAACGATAACGCTCATACCAACGCCCATATTAAAGGTGTTGAACATATCTCTTTCAGGGATATTGCCAACCTTTTGAATAAGGTCGAAAATAGGTAAAATTTTAAGCGCTTTTCTATCGATTTTAGCAGCCATACCTTCTGGTAAACTTCTTGGAATGTTTTCGTAGAAACCACCGCCCGTTATATGCGAAATTGCCCTAACCGTCACTTCTTCAAGGAGCGCTAAAATAGGTTTAACGTAAATTTTAGTTGGAGTTAATAAAGTTTCGCCGATAGATTTGCCGTTAAGTTCGTCTAAAGGTTTAGAAATATCCGCTTCACCAACCTTGAATACCTTTCTAACAAGCGAGAAACCGTTAGAGTGTACACCGCTTGATGGAAGGGCGATTATAACGTCGCCTTCTTGCATAGATTTTGGATTTAAAATTTTCTTTTTATCTACAACGCCAACTGCAAAACCCGCTAAATCGTATTCGTCAATTGGGTAAAAGCCCGGCATTTCGGCAGTTTCGCCACCGATAAGCGCAGCGCCACTTTGAACGCAACCTTCACAAACGCCCGAAACGATTGACGCAATTTTTTCAGGCACGTTTTTACCGCAAGCGATATAATCTAAAAAGAAAAGTGGTTTAGCGCCACAACAAATAACGTCGTTAACACACATTGCAACGCAGTCGATACCAACCGTATCGTGCTTATCTTGTACGAAAGCAAGTTTAAGTTTAGTACCAACGCCGTCAGTACCGCTAACGAGTACGGGCTTTTCCATACCCTTAACGTCAAGTTCAAAAAGGCCACCGAAACCGCCAACGTCTGAACAAACGCCACTAGTCATAGTCCTAGCGATGTGCGCTTTCATAAGTTCAACCGCTTTGTAGCCCGCAGTAATATCAACGCCCGCTTGAGCGTAACTTTCACTTCTCGAATTTTTCATAATTAACTCCTAATTTTCTTTACCATTCCAACAATAAGTACAAAGTTTACAAGGCTCTATACCGATTGCCTTCATCATGCCTTCTAAAGTTTGATAATCTAACGAATCAAACTTCATTTTTTCACATATCGCCTTTCTAAACGCTTTACCCCTTTCAGTAGCGCCGTCTATGTATTCATCAATATATTTAAGCCCTTCTTCCCCTTCAAGTTCTAAAATGATTTTTCTACCAAGTAAATCATTTTCCGAATTCGTTCTAGAAAAGTTAATATATTTACAAGCAAACATAATCGGAGGACAAGCAGAGCGCATATGTACGGATTTTGCACCGTTATTAAACAAGAAATCTACCGTTTCACTAAGTTGCGTTCCACGAACGATACTATCGTCAACAAAAAGCAAATCTTTACCTTTAATAAGGTCAACGATAGGCACTTGTTTCATTTTAGCAACTTTCTTACGCTCTTCTTGATTAGAAGGAATAAAACTTCTAGCCCAAGCAGGCGTATATTTAATAAAAGGACGAGCAAATGGAATATTGCTACCATGCGAATAACCTATTGCGTGAGGCGTACCAGAATCGGGAACACCACTCACGTAATCCACGCTTGGTAAAGTTCCGTTTTTCTTTTCGTTTTCAGCCATTATTCTGCCGTTATTCATTCTGAAAAGTTCTACGTTTTTGCCTTCGTACGTCGCGTTAGGATAACCATAATACGCCCACATAAAGGCGCACATTTTCATTTCCGTAGTGCCTTCATGCAATACAACGCATTCTTCGTTAGATATTTCTACAATTTCACCCGATTTTAATTCTTTAAAATCTTCATAACCTAATTTCTCGTAGGCAAAAGATTCAAACGAAACGGCAAAACCGCTATCGTCTTTACCAATGCTAACGGGAAGACGACCTACTTTATCCCTTGCAACGACTAAATGCCTATTTTCAAATAATAGAAGTAGCGAGCAAGAGCCCTCTATTAAATTTTGCGCGTGTTTAATACCTTCGCAAATAGTATCTTTTTCTTCAATAAGCGCGGCAACAAGTTCTAACGAGTTTACCCTATTCCCGGAAACCGCTTGAAAGATACCGTAACTTTTACCAAGATATTCTTTAACAAGTTTTTCATTGTTAGCAACGTAGCCAACCATCGCTATTGCGTAAGTACCGAATTTAGACTTAATTAAAAGTGGTTGTGGGTCAAGATCGCTAATACAACCAATGCACGCTTTACCCTTCATTCTCGAAGTAATATTATCAAATTTAGTTCTAAACGGAGAGTTTTCAACGTTATGAATTTCTCTTTGAAACCCGTCTACGCTATTTACCGCCGCCATACCCGCCCTAGAATTTCCAAGGTGCGAGTGATAGTCAACGCCGAAAAACACGTCTTGAACACATTGTTTTTTGCTAGTAATTCCAAAAAAACCGCCCATATAACCCCTTAAATTAAGCAAAGAAAAGTTTAGATAAAGTCATTGGGTCAACGTACACGCCGTCTTTATAAACACGCATATTGCCTGAAGAAATTTCGTCAATTAAAACGACTTCGTCCCCACTATAACCGAATTCAAATTTGATATCGTATAATACAAGACCTTTCTTTAAAAGATCGTCTGCTACGATTTTAGTGATTTTTTGAGTCATTTCTTTAGTTTCGTCATATTGTTTTTCAGTCATAACACCTAAAACAACTAAACCGTCTTTAGTAACGAGTGGATCTCCCTTTTCATCGTTCTTGAAAGTCATTTCAACGTAAGATGGAAGGTCTGCGCCTTCTTCAATATAATCGCCGTATCTTCTTAAGAAACTACCTACCGCTTTATTTCTACAAATAACTTCTAAGCCTTTGCCGAAAACTTTTGCTGGTAAAACTTCCATAGTAGTTTCTTTAAGGTCTGCTGAAACGTAGTGAGTTTTCACGCCAGCCTCTTTTAATTTTTCAAAGAAATACATAGACATTCTAAGGTTAACGTCACCAACGCCGTCAATAGTTAAACCAACTGAGTTTTCACCTGGGTCAAACTTGCCGTCTTTACCCGTGCAATCGTCTTTAAACTTTAAAAGATAATTTCCATTATCAAGTGCGTATACGTCTTTAGTTTTGCCTTTATAAACAAGTTTCTTTTCCATAATATTTCTCCTTTAAATTAAATATTAAATTTATCTTCTACCGCTTGATTTTTTTCAAGAACGGCATTTTTATCATTTTGGCGTTTTTCGTCTAACGCTTTTGCTAAATTTTTATCAGTTATAGCAAGCATTTCTATTGCTAAAAGCGCAGAGTTTACCGCGCCGTTAACCGCAACCGTTGCAACGGGAATACCCGACGGCATTTGAAGTGTAGATAAAACCGCATCAAGCCCGCCTAAACCGCCCGACGCTATTGGAATACCAATAACGGGAAGAGTCGTATTAGCGGCAATTGCGCCCGCTAAGTGCGCCGCCATACCCGCAGCAGCAATGATTACGCCAAAACCGTTTTTTCTAGCGTTTTTAGTAAAGTTTGCCGCCTCAAGCGGAGTGCGGTGCGCCGAATATACGTGAACTTCGTACGGCACGTTAAAACTCTTTAAAGTGTTTATTGCCTTTTCTACTACTGGTAAATCGCTATCGCTACCCATAATAATTGCAACTTTTTTCATATTTATCTCCTAATATAAAATTATTTATTTAATAATAATTAAAACCCCGTGTAAGTAACGTTTCAAGTCAAGGCAAATCCCGCAGGCAATAGTTTACATATTGTCAAGGGGTTTAACGATGAATTACGCAGTATATAAGCCATTTAAAGTTTATAGCCTTAACTGTAAAAACTAAAGTGAGTGACGGCTAGAAATTAAAGAAATTAACGGATTAGATGCAAGCAAGTCAAGGCAAATCCCGCAGGCAATAGTTTACATATTGTCAAGGGGTTTAACGATGAATTGCGAAGTATATAAGACGTTTAGAATTTAATTTATAGCCATAACGAACTTATACAAAAAGGCACACCTATCCTTATAAGATGGTGTGCCCAGACGGTCGGCTTACATATCCTTAGTTCCATCGTGGTACTCCACTTGTTCCGTCAGTCGCAAAGGACATTTTTAAGTTAGTTTTATTTTAACATTAAATATGATTTTTGTCAACGACTTAAAGGCTAGGTTTTCAGTAATTTGAATTATTATTTTTCTTTTTAGTAAAACTAGTTTTACTATTAAAATTTATTACGCGTGTTCGCTATACTTTTTACCAATTAAAAATGCACCCTTATATAAGAGTGCATTTATATATTATCTATCTTCTTCTTTTACGTCTACTTTTGTTTCCTTTGGTTTAATTACAAGTAATAAAATAATTGCAACTAAACAAGCGAAAGAAATGCAGAATAAAATGAATGGGAATACGTTTACTTCAAGCCAATCGCCAAAACTTGTTTTGTATGGGCTAGACTTAATTGCTTTAGAAACTTTAATAACTTCAGTATACGCATCTTTAACGTGGTTAACGCCAAATACAGTTACCCTAAGTCTGTATTCGCCAGTTTTGTCAGGAGTGAATTTTAAAGAGCCGGAACTAAGTTCGTCAATAACTTCCCAATCGCTAGAACTATCTTTTCTATATTCAATTTCGTATTTTTCACTTAAAATATCGCCGTAAACGTCAACTTTTGGTAAAGTGTATTCAAGGTCAACGAAACCGTTTTCTTGGTAAGTAGAGTTAATTTTAATAGTTGGTTCTTTGCTATCTAAAGTGAAAGCAAATACAGGAACTTTTAAAGTTTCTACAACCGTTTTACCTGCAATAGAGAATTCTTCGCCGTAGCCTTTAGAAGAATTATCTTTAACGTAGTACTTTTCATCGTTTTTATTGAAGTAAAGTTCAGTGCCGTCAACCGAGCAAGCGTAGAAACCGTCTTCCTTTTCTTTAAGACCGTCAACGGTGATTGCCTTGCCACCGTCGATATTTAAATTGCTTTTTTCGATATCGAATACAACGTAGAATCTATAAGTACCGTAGCCTTTGATAGAAATTTTAAGGTCTGCTTTAGACGCGAAGTTACTGCTACTAACAGTATCGCCTACCGTGTAGTAGTAAACGGTTTTTCTAATACTGCCGTATGGGAAGTTTGTAGAAATAAGTTTTTCTAAACTTGGAACGGTGAAACTGCTTGTACCTGCAGTTAAATCTTCTTTAGCGTTCTTTTCAACTTCTTGTTTATATTCGTTAAGTTTTGTTTCGTCTAAAATATAATCAAGAGTGATAAATTCTTCAGTATCGCCAACGCTAAAGGTTTCTTCATACTTAGTCGTGCCTTCTTTTTTAGAAATAGTTACTTTATGAACGCCGTTATTGAAGAAAGTAATAGTAGCGGCATCGTCGCTTGCAGAGAAAGTTGCAGTATAACCGTCAACTACCTTTGCTTCGCCGTCGTAAACGATAACAGGCGCGCCACCGTCTTTTTCAATTTTAATTTCAACGTCTTTAGAATCTGCGTCTTTAAGTTCAGGAACGCTTTCAACGGAAATTACGTATTCAGTACCTTTGAATACCTTTTTATATTCGTCTGCTTTAACGCTGTTTGTTGTAAGGTTAACAAACGGCAATACGAAAATAGCGCATAATGCAAATACGATTAGTTTTTTAACGCTGTTTTTTATCATTTTTAACTCCTAAATATAATTGAGTATTAAAATTTTAAATACTAATACCCATAATAAATCACTATACTTTTTATATTTTACTTTAAAATATTGTTTTTGTCAATAACATTAAATAAAATACTAAATAGAATATTTAACTTTTTTATCAAATTTTTGATTTTTTACGTATAATGTAAGGTAAACGACTGAATATAATATGAAAACGATTATTTTATTTACGACTGCATTGTCAGTCAGTTTAGATTCGTTTTTTTGCGGACTTTCAATGTCAGTCAAGACAACTAAAAATTTTAAATTCCTTTTAGGAATTTCATTTTCCGTATTTTTACTTTGCATTTTGGGTAGTTTGTTTGGCGCAAGTTTATACACCGCGCTATCTAGTTTTTCTGAAATTGTCGGCGGAAGTATACTAATTATTATATCCGTTTTCGGCTTTTTAGAAAACTTAAAAGAAAAAACCACCCCAATAAACACAAAAGACAATATCTTTTTAGAAAGCGTAATTATAGGCTTTGCCATAGGTCTTGACGGCGCGGTGGGTTGTCTATCCCTTTCCCTTATGGGATATAATAGCCTATTAGTGCCAATTTTAATCACTTTCGTTCACGTTTTGCTTATGAATTTGGCAATTTTAATTTCCAAAAGCAAACTTTCTAAATTTTTAAAAAAATTTAGTTTTACCCCGCCTTTAATACTATTTTTACTTGGCTTATTTAAACTTATTTTTTCAATTTAAAACACTTGTGCGGTTGCACAAGTGTTATTTTAATTATAAAGTTGGTTTAAGCGATACCGAAGTATCAAAAAGTTTCCAAGGGCTATTGTCCTTTGGTGGTTCGGCTTTAAAGGTTAACCTTTCCTTTGTGACAGGGTGAGTAAAGGATAAAGAAGTTGCCCAAAGCGCTAAATTGCCCTTAACCGCATTTTCGCCACCGTAGCGCATATCGCCGTATACAGGGTAACCTAAATTAGACGTTTGCACGCGAATTTGGTGAGTTCTACCCGTGTGAAGTTTAATTTCAGTAAATGATAAATTGTGGTTTTCTTCTAAAACCTTATATTCAAGTTCGGCAAACTTTGCACCCTTTACCGTTTGACCGCAAACGTAAACCATATTATTTATAGGGTTTTTCTTTAAATAATTTGTAACAGTTTGCTCTTTTTTAGGCAAAATACCAACTAAAACGGCATAATAAATCTTTTGGAAATCGCCGTTTTTCATTTGTTCTGAAAGGCGTGCGGCGGCTTTAGACGTTTTGGCAAATACCATAACGCCACCAGTTGGTCTATCAAGCCTATGAACAAGACCTAAATAGACGTTGCCAGGCTTTTCATCCCTTACTTTTATGTAGTTTTTAATAATAGTAAGCATATCTAAATCTTTCGATTCATCTTCGCAAGAAGGTACGCTTTGAGGTTTTAATACCACTATTATATGGTTGTCTTCATATAAAATTATAGGTTCTTCCATAAAATTCACCCTTTTAGTTTTCCGTCCAAATACCAGAGCATCCGCAAGGAAGGGCTATGCCTTCGTTCGTTGGGAGCCCAACTTCGTACGCGTCGATTTTACCGCCGTAATCTTTCATATTAAGCGTTAAAATGTTCTTTATTACTTGGGGTTGTAACCCTGTCGTGTAACTGTTAATTAAGAAAAATAACGGATTATCAGAAAGTACGCCCGTGCAAGTTTTAACAAGGTTAAAAAGTTCGTGTTCAATCTTCCACGTTTCGCCGTTAGGACCACGACCAAAAGACGGTGGGTCCATTATAATAGCGTCATACTTTTTACCACGCCTAATTTCGCGTTGAACGAATTTTAAACAGTCGTCAATGATAAACCTTACCTTTCCTTCCCCAACTTTAGATAGTCGGCAGTTTTCCCCCGCCCTTTCTACCATACCTTTAGCGGCGTCAACGTGGCAAACTGACGCGCCCGCCTTTAAGCAAGCAACCGTTGCCCCACCCGTATAGGCAAATAAGTTAAGTACGTTTATAGGTCTATTCGCATTTTTAATAAGGTCGGTCATTTTGTCCCAGTTGGCGGCTTGCTCTGGAAATAAGCCGGTATGTTTAAAGCCCATAGGTTTAATTAAAAACTTAAGTTCTTTATACTCTACAATCCAACTTTCAGGAAAATCTTTAAGTTTTTCCCATCTACCGCCACCCGTTTCACTGCGGACGTATCTTGCGTTTAAGCCTTTATATTTATTTAGTTTTTCCTGCTCGGGCCAAATTACTTGCGGGTCGGGGCGAAGTAAAACTACGTCTTTCCATCTTTCTAGTTTATACCCGTCGCCCGTCGCAATTATTTCGTAATCTACCCAATTTTTAGCAAGTTCCATTACGCTTTTTCTACTCCGATATTAACTTTTTCGCCTGCGATATCCCATTCTTTAATATAACCGCTAAGGTTTTCAGTTTCAACGATATTATCTGCAAGAACGCCCTCTTTAATCTTGTCGGCATTTTTAGCGATAACCGCTTTAGCATTGCCTTCAGCGTTATAGTAAATAACTATTCTATCAGTAACTTCAAAGCCCGCCTCTTTACGCATAGTTTGGATTTTAGAAACGATTTCACGCTCGATACCCTCTTCAAAGAGTTCGTTTGTGATATTAGTATCAAGAACAACCGTTACGCCGTTATCACTAGCGGATACGAAACCTTCCATAGACTCTGAAGAGATAAGTAAATCGTCGATAGTAAATTCAATATCGCTACCGCCAAGGTTAACGGTGTAAACCTTACCCGCTTTAACCGTTGCAACCACTTCGCTAGCGTCGCAAGTTTCAAGGAAGTTTCTAATAAGTCCGAGTTTTGCGCCGTATTTAGGGCCTAAAGTTTTAAGTTGTGGTTTTAACTTATATGAAATAAATCCGCCTGCGTCTTTTAAAAGTTCTATGTCTTTAACGTTAAGTTCGTCTCTAGCGATTGATAAAAGTTCTTCGCTAAAGTCCGCCTTTCTTTCAGTTGCAACGAATACTTTTGCAAGTGGTTGACGGTTTTTAATGTTAGAAGTGTTACGGCATTGACGGCCAAGTACTACGATATCGAGAACGATTGCCATACCGTCTTCAAGTTTTTTATCTATCATAGACGCATCTGAAACAGGGAATGAGCAAAGGTGAACGGATTTTGGCGCGTCTTTATAGAAGTTAGGAACAAGGTTAAGGTACATACTTTCTGCCATAAACGGTACGTATGGAGCGGAAAGTTTAGCAAGCGTTAATAAAACGGTGTATAAAGTAGTGTATGCAGCCGCCTTATCATCAGTCATTTCCTTGCCCCAGTATCTTTCTCTACCACGGCGAATGTACCAGTTAGATAAATCGTCAACGTATTCTTGTAACATTCTAGAAGTTTCAAAAATTTGATAGTTATCTAAGCCTTTATCAATGTTGTCGATTAAAGTGTTAAGTTTAGAAAGCGCCCACTTATCCATAAGTGAAAGTTTGCACTTTTTAATATCGTACTTGCTTGGGTCGTATCCGTCAATTTCCGCGTATAATACGAAGAATGCGTAAGCATTCCATAAAGTACCCATAAATTTACGTTGCGCTTCAGAAACTGCTTCAGGATAGAACCTTGATGGTAACCATGGAGAAGAGCCCGTGTAGAAATACCATCTAACGGCGTCCGCACCTTGCTTGTCAAGTACCGTCCAAGGATCGACTACGTTGCCGATATGTTTAGACATTTTAAGACCGTTTTTATCGTTAACGTGACCTAAAACTATACAGTTCTTAAATGGCGATTTGCCAAAGAGTAAGGTTGAAATAACTAAAAGAGTATAGAACCAACCACGCGTTTGGTCAATCGCTTCACTAATGAAGTCTGCAGGGAATTGAGTTTCAAAAAGTTCTTTATTCTCAAACGGATAGTGAAGTTGAGCAAACGGCATCGAGCCAGAGTCAAACCAGCAGTCGATAACGTCTTTAACCCTTGTCATTGTGCCACCGCATTCACATTTAAACGAAGGTTCGTCAATGTATGGACGGTGAAGTTCAATATCCCCTTCAATTCCGCAAAGGTCTTTAAGTTCTTGTTTAGAGCCGATTACGTGTACTTTACCGCACTTATCGCAAGTCCAAACAGGGAGCGGAGTACCCCAATATCTCTCTCTTGATAAACCCCAGTCGATAACGTTTTCAAGGAAGTTGCCCATTCTACCCGTTTTGATAGTTTCAGGCATCCAGTTAACCGAATAGTTAGAGGCTAAAAGTTCTTCTTTAATCGCAGTAGTTTTAACAAACCAACTACTTCTAGCATAGTAGATTAAAGGAGTATTACAACGCCAGCAGAATGGATAACTGTGTGTAAATTCCGCAACTTTGAACATTAAACCGCGTTTATCTAAGTCTTCAATAATAAGTTTATCGGCATCTTTAACGAAAACGCCTGCAAAAGCACCGCATTCTTCAGTCATTTTACCGCGAGCGTCTACAAGGTTAACGAAAGACACGTCGTAGTTTCCGCAAACCCTAGAGTCGTCTTCACCAAACGCAGGCGCGTTGTGTACGATACCCGTACCATCTTCCATAGTAACGTAGTCGTCAAGAACGCAAATATACGCTTTTTTGTTAGGCTCTAACTTAGCGAAAGAGTAAAGTGGTTCGTATTCGGCGTATTCGTATTCACGACCTAGTTTAACGTCAATCACTTCGTAGTTTTCAAAGAGTTTAGCAACTAATTTTTCTGCTAAAATATAAACTGCGCCGTCTTCCGCTTTAATTTTAGCGTAGTTTTCTTTACCGTTAAAGCAAAGCGCTACGTTAGATGGTAAAGTCCAAGGCGTAGTCGTCCACGCTAAGAAATATTCGTTTTCTTTGCCCTTTACTTTAAATTTAACGAATACTGATTTTTCAGTAACGTCTTTATAGCCTTGCGCTACTTCGTGCGAAGAAAGAGCAGTACCACATCTTGGGCAGTATGGAACGATTTTATGACCTTTATAGAGTAAACCTTTCTTCCAAATTTCTTTTAAAGCCCACCATTCAGATTCAATATAATCGTCGTGATAAGTAACGTATGGGTTATCCATATCGCACCAGTAACCTAAGCGGTCACTCATTTCCTTCCATTCGGTAGTGTATTTGAATACGGAATTTTTACATTGTTTAATAAATGGTTCAATACCGTATTTTTCAATATCTTGCTTACCGTCAAGACCAAGTTTCTTTTCAATTTCAAGTTCAACCGGAAGGCCGTGAGTATCCCAGCCCGCTTTTCTTAAAACGTGCTTACCTTTCATAGTTTGATATCTAGGAATGATATCTTTCATAACACGGGTTAAAACGTGACCTATGTGCGGTTTACCGTTCGCAGTCGGTGGACCGTCGTAAAAGCAAAACTCTTCGTTGCCCTCGTTTTTCTTAATACTTTCTTCAAAAATTTTGTTTTCTTCCCAAAATTTTATAATCTCTTTTTCCCTTTCAAGAAAGTTAAGATTGGTATCAACTTTTTTATACATAATTTATCTCCTTTAAAACGCATTTAGCGCCTTAACATTATTAACTATTTTAAATACATTTCTTGCTTGCTTTTCACAAGTATTATTACTAAACGTATCTTGCTACGAAATAAAAGCGGTTAGTTTTAAATAAGACTTGGCAAATACAAGCAAGGCACGGCTTGACCACGAAGACAAGAGTATACATCTTGCCGAGTGGTAAAGACGTGATTTGCGCAGTATTTCACAAGTATTATTACTAAACGATTTTACGTAGTAGCAATATAAAATAAAAAACGGCTATTCGTTATAGAAGACGAATAAACCGCGGTACCACTTCAATTGCAAATATAAAATTTGCCTGCTTTTAACTTTAACGCAAGTTTTACGGCAACGCTTACTGTTAGTTCGGCATTACGGCTACGAAGTGATATGGGGTTTTATAAAGCGTGCCGTTTTCAGCCAAGACGCGCACTCTCTTTCGCTTTATTTTGTAAAAAGCCAAGTCTTCGATTATCGCTTTTAGTATTATTTTGTTTTATATTAGTAAGTAAATTTGTCTTTACTTGTGGTTCTTTTTAAAATTTTTAAAACCGCTTTCAAACTTTTGTCCATATCTTTTAACAGGACGTATTCTTCCGTTGTGTGCATATTGTAATACCCACAAGAAAGATTTACCGCACCACAGTTAAAGAATGGAGCAATTATTGAAATATCCGACGCCGTGCCCGTATTAAACTTGAAAAACTTTTTAGTGATAAAATCAATAAAACTTTGATTTTTGCAACCGTAAAAAACAGCGTCGTTAGAATTTTTTCTATCAAGTTCTAAAATATAATTATACGATAAATTTTCCGCATCTTTAGTTTTAACGAATTTTTTAGCGCCAATTTCGCCAAGTTCTTCATCTTCAAAAAAGATAACGGAACATTTATATTTTTTAATAATTTCTAAAATCATATAAACGCCACATCTATCGTCACCACCTATACCTTCGGGTGAAGACACAGCGCCTAACTTTTTATCGTAAATAAATTGTGAAGGCAAATTTTCGTGAACGGTATCTAAATGCGCCGTTAAAAGCACGGGGAAATCACCCTTTGCAAGAACGTAGCCATCGCCAACGACAACGCCACTATAACTATTAGACAATTCGTCTATAACAAACTGTTTAAGTTCTTCTTGGCTTTTTTTGCAAATTTCTAAAAAACTAGCGTGTTTTTTCATAACTAACCTACTGGCAATTTAATTATACGTTAAATTAAATAAGGTATTTTGATATATTTTAGCAAATATTTTACTTTAAGTAAAGCAATTTACCTAATTTTATTTTAAATGCTTGATAATTTTGCAAATTTAGTATACAATAATATAGCCGTGATAGACGGGGAGTTAGCGGTGCCCTGTAACTTGCAATCCGCTATAGCAAGGTTGAACACCCTTCGAGGTAAGGTTTATGGAAGGCAGTCGGTGACAAGTGGCGTTGATGGCAAGGTCTTATGCAACGCTGAACTGTGAACCGTGTCAGGATAGGAATATAGCAGCACTAAGCGGACCTTGGCGTGTGCCATAAGGTAGCTTTGGCGGAGCAAACTATCACCATAACGCTTCGGTAATCATTATCGGAAAGGGCTCACGGTTTATCCTAAAAAGGCAAGGTTTTAGATACGCTCTAAAACCTATTTTTATAAATATGATTAAAGATAATTTACAATTAATTTTAAACGAAATAAAAAGCGGAAACAATTTGGGCGAATCGGTTACTTTAGTCGGCGCAACAAAATTCGTACCGGTTGAAAATATCAATATTGCAATTGATAACGGCCTTAACGATATAGGCGAAAACAAAGCGCAAGAGTTTAGGGATAAATTCGACTTAGTTCACAAGGTAAACTACCACTTTTTTGGAAGACTTCAGTCTAATAAAATTAAATATTTAATAGGCAAAGTTTATTTAATACATAGCGTTGACAGTTTAAAACTACTTGAAGAAATTAACCGCCAAAGCGAAAACGTCAACACCGTAACTAACGTTTTATTAGAACTCAATTTAGGCGAAGAACAAAAAGGCGGTTTTAACTTTAACGAAGTTGACGATGCGCTTAAATTTGCAAGCGATTTAAAAGCGGTTAAAGTTTTAGGATTTATGGCAATGCTCCCAGATAGTCAAGACGAAGTTTTACTTGAAAATAAAGCCAAATTAGTCCGCAAAATTTACGATAACTACAAAGATATTTACAATTTTAAGTATTTGTCTATGGGTATGAGTAACGACTATAAATTAGCAATAAAAAACGGCTCTAATATGATAAGGGTTGGCAGTAAAATTTTTGGTAAAAGGCAGTAAAATTTGGAAAATTTATTTAACGATTTAGGCACTAAAGATATTAAAGTTTTTACTCCCCTAACGCTAAATGAAGTTGAAGAAATTATATCGTACTTAAGGTTTTACCCGTTAATTTTAAACCTTAGTAGAATAAAAGAAAATAAAAAGCAACGCTTACTAGATTTAATGACGGGCGCTATCTGCGCCCTAGATAAAAACGTATGCGCGCTAGATAAAGATAACTATTTGTTTTTTAAAAGATAAAACGGATTTGCAAAATGCAAATCCGTTTTTGGTTGACTAATTATCCACAAATAAAAGCAACTTATCACACTTCTACTTCTAATCCATCGTAAGATATTTTAGCGCCCATTGTAACCGCAACTTTTTCTAGTTCTTCTTGAAGTGGGTTAATATTATGCGAAAAATGGTTAAAATATTTAATAGTTTTACCGTCTATTGCGCCTAATTCTTCTAACTTTTTAAGAAGCCTTTTTAGGTTATCAAAACCCATGTGACCGCCTTCGTCCGTTATAGGAATAACACCGTTAGTACAGTCAAGCGTAATCATATCAAAATAAACTTTGTTATTTTTAAAATAATCTAAAACCTCGTCAAACAAATAACCCGTATCGTGCGCGTAAAGTATAGTTTTATCACCTTTAATTATGTAAATTACCGACACACCCCTTGCCATGTGCCTTGCGGGAAGAGCCGTTATTTCGTAACCGTCAAACTTAACGGTTTCATACAAATCTATACTATTTAAAGAAATGTTTTTATAGTATTTCGGAATTTTTTCAATGCTTGATTTAGAGCCGTAAACTTTTAATATGGGCGCTTTCATGTTATGCGCAAAAGCGCCTTGACGCATGTAAAGGTCATCGGTAGATAAATGGTCCGCGTGCGGATGAGTGATAAACAAGTATTCAATCTCGTGTCCCTTAATTCCGTTTGATAAAAAATGCGCGTAGGTATCGCTAGGAAAATCTATTAAAATTTTATTATCAATTAAAGATTGTGAACGAGTGCGGATATTTTTACCCCCAAGTTCACGCGCTTTATTGCAGTATTCACAGTTGCAAAATACCGCAGGGAATCCTTCGGCTGCAGCCGTTCCCAAAAACTTAATTTTCATAATTCCACCTCTTAAAATTCATAATTTTACTCTATACGAATTTAACGTAATCGCGAAGCGCTACTTGATTTTGAAGAGTTTTAATATCACTATTAGCATCCCAAAGCATTTCGCTATAGAGTGCTACCGGGTAATATATGTTCGCGTCAAAAATACCATCCTCAACCAAAGCGTAAACACTAGCATTACCTCTCTTTTTGTCTTTTATAGTTTTTATAATTTTATAAACGTTATCGGCACTTGTAATCCAGTACGCTTGAATATATTTTAAAAACGGAATTTTCTTATTATACCTATCAATAATAAAGTTTTTATCGCTTTCGCCTATTATTTGCGATCCAACTTGATGCTTAAAAGTTTGCCAGTTAAGATAGGTTAAACCTTTAGTTACCACACCAAACTTATCATTTTCACCGCGTAATAGAGCAATATCTTCGGTAAAGCGTTTAGTTTCTTCAAAGTTAGAAACATTTTGCGGATAGTAAGAATATGGCATAGACCCGCAGTCTTCCCAAATAATTTCAATACGATTATCTACGTTTTTAATAAACTCTAACCTGTTTTTAACTGAAGTTGCATGCAAGCCGAATTGCAACCTTAAATTTGGGTATTTACTAAAGAATAACCTTGCCGTTTCGTTAACAAATTTAGTTGCAGCATCGGCTATCAACACTCCGTTAGCCGACTCTTCTTTAAGTTCGGTAAAAGTTTGAAAGTAAATACCGTCAGCATTTAAACCTGCATATTCCCTCTCGTATTTTTCAAAAATTTCTTGCGATTTTTCTTTTGTGTTGACCATATCAAAAATCTTACAGTTTGTATCCCAAAGCCAAGAGAAACCCCATATAACTTTGATATTTCTAGCATGGGCGTATTCTACTATTTCTTTAGCGTTAAGCGGTACGTAATCGTTCCAAATAATAACACTATTGAATTTTAACTGCATCATATTGTCTAAGTAGCCCTTATAATCGTAGATAACGTGCCCCCAAGTCCAAAGTCCACGTTCCTTAATAGATGGGGCTGACAAACATTCAAATTCCGCCATTTTTTGCCTTGTGGTTAAAAAGTTTTTGGCAGTTTCGTCTGGACCGTAGTAGTTGTATTTTACCATATATTTATTATAAAAATCAATAACGCCATACAAAGCGCCCGCATCGTCGTACCCTTCGATAATAACGGCAGTTAAATCAACTTTTATATAGTAACTTTCGGGAATTGTAAGGCTTGATTTAGAGTTTTTTAAAATATATGCATTGTTTGCCTTAGTGCCTAAATATATATTGATACAGTTTTCTTCGCTAGTAGTTTTATCGCTGTATTTTTCGCAAGGAGGATAAACCCCTATTGCATCGTGTATAGTTTTAGATAATTTTTCTATCGACCTCTTTTGAATTTCTGTATTATTATCGCCAAATACTATTTTAAAAGTTTCCATATCTATCCTACCTATTGACTTTTGTTTTATTTGATATTATAATTATAATATACAATTTAGATAATTTCTATCAAAATATTATCTAAAAATATAACGGTATTGACCTATAAAACAAAATGTTTAAAGACGATTTTAAATTCAGATACAAAGGAATCCCTTTTGCCACATACAAAGCAGAGTCATATTACAACAATGCGGTTGTTTTATCGCACGAGCACGCCGAAATTGAAATTATAACTATTGTAAGTGGCGAAGCGGATTTTTATATTGGCGGTAACACGTGTAAAGGCGAAAAAGGTGACGTGATAATAATTCCGCCCTATAACCTTCACAAAATTTTTATTCATAACACGGCGCACACCGTTTATAACTGCGTTTGCTTTGATTTAAAAATTATTAATGATGAAAGTATAACAAAAGGCTTTTTAACCCAAATGCTTAACGTTCCTTTTTTAATAAAGGAAAATCTTTCTTTTGCAAGTAAACTTTATAGTTATCAAGTAAACGCGTTTAACGCTTACGAAGGTCAAAAAAAAGGTTGGGAACTTGAAGTTATCGGTAATTTATCATTGTTTTTTGCAACCCTTAAGTCAAATGATTGTTTTGTAAAAGCGGAACACATAAAAAATGAAAAAGACTTTTCTAAAAGCGTTATCGAGTATTTGAACGATAATTTTAAAGAGCATATTACTTCGCAAACCGTATCAAAATATTTATTTATGTCTAATAGTTATTTTTGCCGAAAGTTTAAAAAGACTTTTGGCGATACTTTTTCTAATTACTTAAACGCCTTTAGGCTAGAAAAAGCAAAAACTTTATTACGGCACACAGGTAAACAAATATCTCAAATAGCAAGCGAATGTGGTTTTGATAGCAATAGTTATTTTGGTAAAATTTTTAAAATATTTTATGGTATTACACCACTCAATTACAGAAAAAAAGTCGGGTCATAACCCGACTTTTATCTTTATTTTAAAATAATTCTTCGTATATAGCATAAACAATAACTACACAATAAGAATTTTATTTAACCGTTAGAACCCCAACTTGTTGGACGATTTGAACTATTCCATCTAGCGTGCCAGTTTGTTGGTTTTGTTTTTTGCCTAGAGTAAAGATGTACCACGTCGCAACCATAGAAAGCATCGCAACCTATACTATCTACTTTAAAACCGATTACTACGCTTGTAACTGAATCGCAATCATAGAAGCATTCGTCACCTAAACTTACGATTTTATCACCTATTACTGCCTTTTCAAGCGCATCGCAATCGTAAAAAGCCTTATCGACAACACTTGTTACCGAATACTCTATACCCTTATAAGTAACGGTATCAGGAATATCGGCAATTTTTAAACTTTTTGATTGCCTTACAACTGTTGCAATATTATCCGTTGCCGAATAACTTCTTAACGAATATCTTACGCCGTCTACTACGATATAAATATAATCGTTAGTAACTTCGTTATTATTAGCGTCCCAAACTACAGGACAATCACCACTCCAATAACTTTCCCAACCGCTTGGCTTGCTTTCCGCCTCACAGTAAATTGTAAATGAATAGCAATCGTCAAACGCACCTAAAGCAATACTAGTTACGTTATTTCCTATTTTTACACTTGTAAGCGAATTGCAATTTTTAAAAGCGTCACTACTAATAGTAGTTACGTCATAATTAACACCGTCTAAATCGATATCTGTAAGTATATTTGCAGTTTTTATGTGTAATGGTTGTCTTACAACCGTTGCAACGTTATCTTTTAAAGCATATCTTACGCTATCTTTTACCGTATAAATATATCCGTCATCCGCTACTTTGTTGTTGTTACAATCCCAAACTGTTGGATAGCCTAAATAATTCCAATCGCTATCCCAAGTGGTTGGTTCGCTTTCCGCTTCGCAGTAAATTGTAAGCGACGGACAGGTATCAAACGCGCCAAAACCTATAGTTTCTATTTCTTTACCAAGTACTATACTTGTAAGTGTTTCGCAACTTTCAAACGCGCTTTCGCCTATACTTGCCACTTTATTGCCAATTACTACGCTTTCAAGCATATAACATTTAGAGAAGGCGTAATCACCAATACTAGTTACTTTATCCCCTATTGTTACACTTGTAATTAAACCGCAATCTTTAAAAGCGTTAGTAGCGATACTTAAAATAGGTTTATTATCGTACTCGTTAGAAATTGCAATATCGGTATCGGTACAAGTTCCTAAACCCGTTACGCTTAAACCGTCGACACCATCGATGGTTATAGCCTCGTAAACTAATCCTTCGCTTGATTGTTTCAGGCCGCAAACGGTACAAACTTTATCTACGAAATTACATCCTGTTAAATCGCCGTACTTTTCACCGCAAACGTCACAAGTTGCTTGATCTTTACACGTAGCAGTTCCGCCTGAGTGTCCGTCTACGTTTTGTTTTTCACCACATTCGCATTCTTTCCAATGGCTTTCCGCATCGTGCTTTAAAGTTTTATAGTCGTGAGTATGTTCTGGTGGAGTTTCAGTAGAGCCACCACACGCAGTAAATACGCCTAAACTTAAAGTTAAGGCAATAATACCAATTAAAAATTTAATTAATAATTTCTTCATAAGCCACCTTTTAAAGTTTAATACGTTAAGTATAACATTATATTATACAAAAATCAAGCAATTAAAAAAACTTCGGCATTTGCCGAAGTTTTTACGTGTAAATTCTTATATTTTTTATTTGTTTATTTAAAGCACTAGAAACAAGTTGGGCAAGGCTCGTAAGTTTGGGTGGACACAATTGACCTTTTGGGTCATTGGGGTCACACAAACGAAACAGTTAACGACGCCCAACGCCGTTTATAGGGCTTTAAATTAAATTACCAGAGTGTTGGCTCGCCGTTAACGTAATGCCAAGCCCCTGCTTTATAACTATCGCTATAATAGTAAACTTTATGGAATTCTTCGCCTTGACGGCAATTCCAGCTTTTATGCCAAGAAGCGTTATAAGTGCCTTCACAATAAAATACAAAATCCTTCTTTGCCCAACCTGCGATATTGTACCCTACTTTTTGTACGCTTTTAGGAATTATTAAATAATCAAGGTTTTTAGCATTTCTAAACACGCTATATTCAATTTCTGCAAGTTGGCAATTTTTAGGGAAATTAACTTTCTTTAACTTTCCACAACCCCACATAAATTTGGTTTGAATAAGCGTTAAAGTTTCAGGGAATGAAATTGAAGTTATTTCCGAACAATACTGAAAACAACTGTGTGGAGCAATGGTAATTTTAGTTTTATTAAAGTTTACCGCCTCTTTTAAGGCGCTACAACTTTGGAATAGGGATACGCCCATAAAATTACATTCGCTATTTTCAGAAAAAGTAACCTTTTCAAGGCTAGCGCAACCATAGAAAGCCTCTTCCCCTAACATTTTAACGGACGTTGGAATAGAAATTTCCGTTATACCCGTTTGTTTAAAAGAAAAGCCACAAATAACGTTTAAATTAGTATCACTTTCAAAAGTGACTGCTTTTAAACTAGTTTTATCCAAAAATGCTTCGGCTTGAATTGCTACGCAATCTTTATGAACTTTTACGCTATCACTTTCTAAGCCGTTATCAAGTATAGCATAAGGGTTGTTTGCTATTTTTAAATAGTTTGCGCCTTCGTATTCAGTTTTTGGCAAAGAAGTACAATTAGTAAACGCATAATCACCTAAATAGGTTATAGGGGTTTTATAATTAAATTCTTCAAGCGCAGTACAGTTTTTAAATGCTGAACTACCTATTTTTAAATCGCAATCGTCTTCAAAATCGACCTTTTTAAGCGCTGTGCTACCGTTGAACGCCGAAGAATTTATAAGCGTAATATATTTATGAATTTTTACGCTTTCAACTTTCTTAAAGTTAGATAAATAGTTAACGCCGTCGCCGATTTCGGTAACTTTAACGCCTTGATAGTGCGAGGCTATAATTATATCTTTTTCAGTACAATCTTTTGTTAATCCCGTAAAAACAGCGTATTTGTTATCTCCCTGTCCGTAAACAGTATACTTTAAACCCGCCGTGCCTTCAACCGTATATTCGGGCGGATTGTTACCGCCACCGTTACCACCAGGCGTTTCAGTTCCACCACAAGCAACTAAACTGATAGTAGATAATGAAAGTATTAAACTTAAAAATAAAACTAATAATTTTTTCATCATAATCCCTTTAAAATATTACTATATTTTTATTTTACCATATAATTTTAATCTTGAAAAGAGGAAAAGTATTACGATTTTTTAAAATTTATAATTAATTAACAAAGTAAAAGGGAGAGCAATGCTCTCCCAATATAATTTTACTATTATTTTAAATAAGAGTTGACAACGCCTTGATACCCACTTAAAAAATCTTCAGCAACTTTTACCATTTGAAGTGAACAATTATCCCCGTTAAAACCGAATAACATTGCTAGATTACCAAAGTATTTATCTATAATTTGAACGCGAATACGTAAAATATGACTAACTGGACAGTCGGCGCTTACGGCGCAGTCGTATAAATTATTAGGTTCAGCCACCGTACCTACCATATCCGAGTAGCCGTATTCTGGGAATTTGCAAAACTCGTTATAATTAAGACCAAATTTAAACTGCTTTACACCTTGTTCGTTTTCGTAATTTAAAACGCCTTGTTTTCCGTTAAACTCAAACTTAAACCATTTAAAACCACAAGCATTTTCTTCACATACGTAAGTTTTTCCGTCAATTTTTTCAATTAAACTATCATTTATTCCTTCGTTTAAGGCAAAGAGTTTTAAATTTTTAGTATACTCTTCTAATTCGTTATAGTCCTTTTCGTTTTCTATAAGCGGTTCATCTTCAAGTTTTAATACTATTTCGTTATAGATTGCATCGTAAATTTGCTCGTAAAATATAGGGTTTCCTTGATTATCGGAATTTACTACGATAATTAAATCGTGTTTAGGGTCCATAAAACCAAGTTGCCCACCCATTCCGTGCATCGAAAAGCAACCTAACGGCGCGCCCCAAAATTGATAGCCATAACCAAAACCACCGTGAGTTACAAAACCGAATTGATTGTTGCAAACACCGCTTACGTCCGTCGCTTTGTTTAAATACTCTTCGTTTAAGTACCTTTTACCGTTAAAAGTACCTTTGTTAAGAACGAAACGGCAAGTTAAAAGAAGATCAAAAGCGGTTACCATAAGCCCCGAATCACCCCACGAATGACCGCCAGGGCATTTTAAACAGTAAGCATCTTCACTAAAACCGATTTCCCTTAAAACTTTGTCTTTTAAATATTCCATAAAAGGTTTACCCGTTAACTTTTCTACGATAACGCCAAGAATATAAGAGCCCGAACTATCGTAATAGAAAAAAGTACCTGGATTTTTTTCGCTTTTTTTGCTAAAATACACAGCCGTTCTATCATCTGGTTTTGCAAGAAACCAATTTGCGCCAGGGTATTTTGAAGACTGCATTTTAAGTAAATCTTCTACCCTTGCGTTTAAAAGTTTACTATCGAAATTCTCGTTTTTATATTCGGGAAAAAACTTAACTATTTTATCGTCAAGAGATAAAAGCCCGTCTTGCTCGCAAAAACCTATTGCAAGCGATACGAAAGATTTACTAACGGAATACAATCTATGCTTAAAATCTTTATTAAAAGGTGCGTAGTATGTTTCAGAAAAAATTTCATTACCACGCGCCATAATTACGCTATGGATAGAAAGGTTAAATCTATTCAATTTCTTATAAAAATTAAGTACGTTTTTAGAAGAAATACCTACTTTTTCAGGTGAACAATAATTCATAATTACTCCTTAAAGGGTTACACCGCTTTTAAATATGGAAATTTCACTATATCCGTTAATTTCATTTTTAGTTTCTTTGCCGTTTGCTACTTCTATAATATAATCGAAAAACTCTTCGGTAAGGTCGTTGCCGTCAAGCGTAGCGGACGCGTCGAAATCAATCCAATTGCTTTTTTTAACGGCTAAGCCGTTGTTTGTTGCCACTTTTATAGTCGGTACGGGCGCGCCGAGCGGAGTTCCCCTACCCGTTGTGAAAAGTATTAAATGTACGCCCGCGCAAGTAAGGTTAGTACACGCTACTATATCGTTACCTGGTCCGTTTAAAAGGGATAAGCCGTTTTTAGTTAAAACGTCGCCGTAATCGAGAACGTCTACAACTTTCGATAAACCGCCCTTTTGAATACAACCAAGAGATTTTTCTTCTAAAGTGGTAATACCGCCCGCCTTATTACCTGGCGACGGATTTTCGTAAATAACTTGATTGTTTTTAGCATAATAATCTTTAAAATCGTTTATAAGTTTTACAATTTTATCAAAAACTTGCTTAGACTCTGCCCTTTTCATTAAAAGGTGTTCTGCACCGAACATTTCAGGGACTTCCGTTAAAACGGTACTACCGCCGTTAGCCACTAACTTATCGGAAATTCTACCAACTAGCGGATTTGCAGTTATACCGCTAAACCCGTCGCTACCGCCACATTTAAGACCTATTTTAAGTTTAGAAACGGGCACTTTTTCACGATTAAACGTGCTAGCATACTCTTTAAGTTCGTTTATAATTTTAACGCCGTCAGAAATTTCGTCGCTACTGTCTTGACAGTTTAAAAATTTAACGCGCTTATCATTCCAACTGCCTAAAACCTTTTTAAATACTTCAATATTGTTATTTTCGCAACCTAGACCCAAAACTAGTACGCCACCTGCATTAGGATGATTAACTAGCCCCCTTAAAACCTTTTGTGTTGTTTCTTGATCCCCGCCCATTTGCGAACAACCAAAAGGGTGTGGAAAACACTTTGCGCCCGTTAAACTTGCTAACTTTTCGGCAGTTTTATTTACGCAACCAACGGTATTTATAATCCAAATTTCGTTTCTTATGCCAACGCTCCCGTCTTCGCGGACGTAGCCCATAAAAAACCTGTTTTCGTCTTCTAGTTTAATATCGTAAAACTCTGGAGCATAAGAATATTCTATTACGCTACTTAAATTAGTTTTTACGTTATGGGTGTGCACGTGGTCGCCCTTAAAAATATCTTCAGTTGCATGACCGATAGGCGAACCGTATTTCATTACGTTTTCGCCTTTTTTAATATCTTTTATAGCGTATTTATGACCGCTAGAAACATCAACTTCTACGTTGTCGAGTTTATTTATTAACATATTTTTCTACTTCAGGAAGTAAAAATCCAAGATTTTCGCCCCAATATTCTTCCTTTTCTAAAATTTCTTTAACGGTTGCAGTCTTCATAAATTCTTCAACGTCTTTCGCGTCGTTAACCATATCGGTACGGTAAAAATCTATAAGTTTTGCAAAAGAGAATATAAGCGTTTCAGGCATTTTGTTAAAGCGTTTAATATATTCTAAAATTGACGGAAGTACCCTAACTTTAAACTTTGATACAGAGTTAAGGGCAATTGAAGAAAGGTAATGCTTAATGTACGGATTAGAAAAACGAGTTAAAACGTCGTTAGCGTACGCAATAAGTTCGTCTTTAGGCAAATCAAGCGTAGGAATAATCTCTTCAAACACGCATTTTTTAAGGTGAGCGGACATCTTTTCATCATCCATACAACTTTTAACGGTATCAAAACCGCTCAAAAGCGCGTAAGGAACGAGCGAAGTGTGCGCGCCGTTTAAAATGCGAACTTTTCTAGTTCTATACATTTCAAGTTTGTCTTTAGTAACTATTACGTTAAGATTAGCCTTGCTGAACGGAATTTCTTTTTCAAGGTCGTAATCGGTTTCAATAACCCAAAGGTGGAAATATTCCGACGTATTAACCATAGGGTCGTCGTAACCAAGGTCGATTTTCTCATCTTTAGGATAGCCCGTATTTATGCGGTCAACGAGCGTGCAAGTGAACACGTTTTCATTTTCTACCCAAGATTTAAAATCATCGCCTAAATTCCAAATTTTAATATATTCTAAAATACATTTCTTTAAAACGTCGCCGTTTCTATCGATAAGTTCGCAAGGCAAGAAGATAAAACCAGGAAGGCCAAGTTCATAACGCCTTTTAAGTAAAAGTGTAACTTTGGCAGGGAAAGTAACGTTAGGCGCGTCTTCCATTTTGTCTTCGCCGTTGAATACTATGCCCGACTCAGTCGTATTAGAAACAACAAATCTAAGTTCGGGTTGAGTTGCCAAGTTAAGATACGCCTCGTAATCATCGTAAGGTTTTACCGTACGAGAAATAACGTCAATGATGCTTTTTTCAACACCTTCTACACCCCTTATGATATGGGTATAGCAACAGTCGTTTTTGTTAAGTAAATCGCACATGCCCTTTTCAATAGGTTGAACGACTACTACGCTACCGTCAAAATCGCTAACAGCGTTGACTTTTTGCAAAATCCAATCAACAAAACCGCGTAAAAAACCGCCTTCGCCAAATTGGATTACTCTTTCGGTTCTAATCTTTTTATCGCAAATCATAATTAATCTCCTTTTATAAAAATATTTTAAACCTTTACGAAGTAAAAATCAAGTTAAAAATTATATTCTTGCAAATAGCGTTTAGTGTTTTCTAACATTTCTTTATAAAGTTTTTTAGCGTCGTCAATGCCGATAGTTACAAGCGGATTATTGACAAACGCTTTAAACGCCAACTCAACGTCACGCTTTAACGCCGATTCTACAACAATTTCTTGCTCGCCTATAATTCTAGTTATTAAAGGATAAATTTCAATAGGTAATTCCCCTGCCATAACAGGCGTTACCGCATCGTCGCTAAATACGGCGTTAGTTTCAACTACGACGTCAAGCGGCAAGTTAGGTATTTGCCCAACGTTTGGTAAATTTACGTTTGTTACCATAGTGTGAAGACCAAGGAGCGCTCTAATTTGATTAACGCCGTCTTCCCCCGTCTTTCTTAAAGCGATAGGTTGTTCGCCACTAATTAACTTTCTACTTTTTTCTAAGCGGTTTTTAAGGTCGTTCTTTCTATGAGATACGGGGGTTAAAGCAAAACCCCAGTAGTCAACCGTTTCAGGATTTTTAAGATACCAAGTTCCTTCGCAGAATTCCGCTAAATGCCTATCGCCTGCGGCGGCAATGTATTTAAAGCGCCTAAACAAATCCATTTTAACTCTATGATTATTAGTATTAACCGTTTTTACCCAGTTTTCATCTCTACCCCTTTCATATCCGCAATCTCCGTATTTTTCAACGAACTTTTCATAAAGCGGGAAAAGGTCAATATTTTTATATTGCGCTTTAGTAAGCCAAGTAAAGTGGTTTACACCCGTTACGTTAACTTTAATTTCTTCTCTAGGAACGTCTTTAATTCCATTTTCATCTAACACGGCTGAAAGCAATCTTTGTGCGCCGAACACTTCGTGACAACATCCAAACGCCTTAATTTTAGGGAAAACTTTATAAAAAGTACGCATAATCATAGTCATTGGATTAGTATAGTTGATAACCCAAGCGTTAGGACAATAGTTTTTAATTGCAGTAGCAATTAATTCTATCATAGGTAAAGTCCTAAGCGCCCTAACTATTCCGCCAGGACCGGTACTGTCGCCAACCGATTGGTAAATGCCGTATTTTTCAGGAGCGTGCACGTCGCTTTCCATTTCGTCAAAAGTGCCGGGAAGAATTGATACTACTACGAAATCCGCGTCCGTTAAGGCATCGCTTAGCGTTTTTACCGCTTTATATATCCATTTAGATTTAGCGCCATCTACGTCGTTATATTTATTGCCGATAATCGCGTTATTTAGCGACGCTTCGTAATCAATATCGTAAAGCCTTACTTCGCCCGAAATATCTTCAGCGGAAACAAGGTCGCTCATAAGCCCCCACGCCCAACCACGCGAGCCACCGCCAACGTATGCTATTTTAATATCTTCTACTTTATTGCCTAAATGTTTCATGTTTTCTCCTTTTAACGTTTTATACTTTTATGGTTTTATTATATACCCCTAAATTATTAAATTCCTTAAACAGTTTGACCTATTTATTTTAATTTCTTGACTTTTTTGATATTTTTAATTACAATATTTTTAAATAACATATAGGTTTTAGTGGTATGGAATACAATAAATTAACTGATAGTAAAAATAAATATATAAATTTCACAATAGCTGAAAGAAGTAAAAAAGTGCTAATGCCGTCAGAACATTATCACGACGTTTTTGAAATTTACTACCTTACTAAAGGTAATTGTAGATACTTTATTGACGATAAGACTTACGAAGTAAAAGCGGGCGATATTATTTTAATCCCTAAAGGCGTCATTCATAAAACTATGTACGACGATGGCGAAATGCAAAGAAAACTAATAAACTGCTCTTACCACTATTTGCCTACGTCTATAATTCCTAAACTACCGCTTATTATGTATCATTATAGAAATATCAATATAAAAGAAGAAGTAGACGATATTTTTATTAAAATTGAAAGGGAATACACAAAGCAAGACGAGTTCTCGCAAGACGCTTTATTAAACCTTTTACATTTACTATTCTATTTGCTTGTAAGAAATGAAAACAAAATAGATAAAACGGAAAAGGGCAATTATTTAGTAACGGAAGTTATTACTTTTTTAAAAGAGAATTACACTAAAGACGTTTCTTTAACGGAAATTGCCGATAAACTTTCCGTTAGTATAGAGCATTTGTCTAGGGTGTTTAAAAAAGAAACGGGGCTTGCTTTTATTAAATACCTTAATATGCTTAGATTTCAAAAGGCGGAAGAATTACTTAAAAACAACGAAAATTTATCTATAACGGAAATTGCCTATAAATGCGGTTTTAACGACAGTAACTATTTTTCGGACAAATTCAAAAAATACTACGGCATCTCCCCACTAAAATTTAAAAAAATAGGAAAATAAAAATCACGGCTTTTAGTGCGTCAGTAATAAGGATTATTACTGACGCACTAGTTATATTTGCCTATCGGCAAGTTATATTGCTTTCGCAGTTATATTTTGCTACGCAAAGTTATATTTACCCATTGGGTAAGTTATGGCAAATATAATATAACTTTGACTGTAAGTCAAAATCTAACTTTTAGACTTGCTCTAAAAATATAACTGTTTGCTATGCAAACAATATCACTTTACTTAAAACTTGTAACATGGTATAATAAATTTATGAGTGAAAGTGTTTTAAGAGAAAAAGCAAAAGACTTTGCTAAAAATATTGTTTTTATTACAAAAGAAATTAAGTCTAACAAAAAAGAAAGTGTATTAACTAATCAACTTTTACGTTCTGGAACAAGTATTGGTGCAAATATCCACGAAGCACAATATGCACAAGGAACGGCTGATTTTATTTCTAAACTTGAAATAGCGTTAAAAGAGTGCTTTGAAAGCGAATATTGGTTAGAATTGCTTTTTGAAACAGGATATTTAGAAGAAACTCAATACAAAAAACTTAATAACGATTGTGGTGTTATAAGAAAAATGTTAATTTCTTCGTGCAAAACACTTAAAGAGAAAAAATAATCGAAACTCGACTTTAATAAGTCGAGTTTTTTTATCCACGCGAAACTGCTTGATAAAACTTCTTATTAGTGCTATAATAATTATGCCAAACGAACTTAATATTGTCGCAAATAGGCGTAGTTTCTTTTTTGTAGGATAATCATGCTCCTATTTTGTCATACTATTCGAACAGAATCCATTTGGTAAAAGTGCGACTCCCGTTCGATAGTATGGCTATGCTTATACTTGCGATAAAGTTCGTTTGGCGACAACTTGGAGTTTCGCATTTTTCGGTGCGTTGACTTCGGTTGGCGCACTTTTTATTTTATACTTTATTTTTGGAGGAAAAAGAAAAATGAAAAAAATTGCAACTCTTTTACTTACTGCTTTAATGTTGTTTTCTACGTCATTTACTTTGACTGGTTGTCTTGACGCAACTATATCCGATACACAACAAAACGCATCGAATAATGTCAACGCTACAATGGGCGAACGAATGGCATTATCATCAGCTAAAAATTACTTACGTGTTAGCGCATTTTCAAGAAAGGGGTTGATTGAGCAACTTGAATTCGAAGGTTATACAACCGAAGAAGCAACTTATGCAGTAAATAATTGTGGAGCAAATTGGAAAGAACAAGCAGTAAAATCAGCAAAAAATTATTTAAAAATTATGCCATTCTCAAAACAAGGATTAATTGAGCAGCTTGAATTCGAAGGTTATACAACCGAAGAAGCAACTTATGGTGTTGAACAAGCATATAAGTAAAGGTGTAGCACACTATACTTTCAAATGAAAGTAGTGTGTTTTGCAGAGCAAAAAGAAAAGGATAGCAAGAATTTGCTATCCTTTTATAGTTACTAAAAAATACCTACGGAAAGAGCACATATCCGTGATTTATTTGTTTTATTGACCTTTTTAAATATGAAATTAAAGACATAGTGACAAGTTAGGCGAGGCTCTTGGGATTTTGTGGGCGAGATAGAACTTGCCGTTCATCGAGGTCACATAATCACAAAGAAACAAAGCATAACGCCGTCAATATGGCTTTAGTTAGAATAGCCGTCAGGGTTGTTAAGTTGCCAACGTAACGCGTCTTGACACATATCGTCAAGCGTTTTAGTTGCTTTAAAGCCTAAAAGTTCGTATGCAAGAGATGGGTCGGCGTAGCATTCGGCAATATCGCCAGGTCTACGCTCTACGATTTCGTATGGGATTTGTTTGCCGTACGCTTTAGAGAATGCGTTAACCATATCAAGTACGCTATAGCCAGTACCCGTACCTAAGTTTACGATAAATAAACCGCTTTTTGTAAGTAATTTTTTAACTGCTAAAACGTGGCCGACTGCAAGGTCTACAACGTGAATAAAGTCACGTACGCCCGTACCGTCTTTAGTAGGATAATCGCCACCGAATACCCTTAATTTATCAAGTTTGCCAATAGCAACTTTTGTGATATATGGGCATAAATTGTTAGGAATACCGTTAGGGTCTTCGCCAATCGTACCCGATTCGTGAGCGCCAACAGGGTTAAAATAACGAAGAATTGCAATATTAAAGTCTTTATCCGCTTTATAAAGGTCTTTTAAAATGTATTCTATAAAGAGTTTAGTACTTCCGTAAGGATTAGTAGTTGAAAGTGGGAAGTCTTCTTTAATAGGAACGGTATGTGGGTCGCCGTAAACGGTAGCAGATGAAGAGAATACTAAGTTTTTACAGTTAAACTCTTTCATTACTTCTACAAGCGCAAGTAAACCGCCTATATTGTTTTGATAATATTCGATAGGTTTTTGTACCGATTCGCCAACCGCTTTATAACCTGCAAAGTTGATAACGGCGTCAATTTTATAATCGGTAAAGATTTTTCTAAGAATATCCTTATCTAAAATATCCCCTTTAATAAATGGAATTTTCTTATTAACGATTTTTTCTACGCGTTTAACCGCTTCCATTTTACTGTTAGATAAGTTGTCGATAATAACCGTTTCATAACCCGCTTTAATAAGTTCAATAACGGTGTGGCTACCAATATAACCAGCGCCACCTGTAACTAAAATAGTGCTCATAGTACTCTCCTTGAAAGTCGTTTTTAATTATGTAATTTTAGTATATGAATATTATTAAAAAAAGTCAAGTATTTTTAAATTTAATAATATAATTATTATTGTTATATCCTTATAAAAAACATCCGCAAAGATTAGTTTGCGGGGTTTTTATTATAATACAAGAAGTTAGCGCTTTATTTACAAGAAGCGATAACTTTGCCGTATTTCAATTTCGAAGTATAAAAACATAAGTTTTTATGGCAAAACACTTGTTTTGCAAAGATTTTGCGAATGCAAAAGATTTAACTTCGTATAAATTATACTACCACACATAAAACTTTAGGAATTTTTATATCACAAATTTTACAATCTATTAAGTTGTTTTTAATATTAAATACTGTTACGTTTCCGCTATTTTCGTTGCAAATAAATATTTTATCACCTATAATAGCAAAATCGCGCGGACTATCCCCACCACAATCTATTTTTTGAATTAACGTTAACTTTTCGCCATCTACTTTATAAACGCAAAGTGCGTTTTCTACCCGTAAAGACACGACTAAATACTTTCCATCTTCAAAAAGTCTTATTGCAGCGCCGTTAGCACCTTCCTTTTCACAGTCAATTTTTATAGTATTTAAAAGTTTAGCCTTGCCGTTAAAGTATTTAAACACACTAATAGACGGAACAAGTTCGTTTACCGCATAAATATAATTACTATAATTAGAAAAAACTAAATGGCGTATACCGTATCCGCTATTGACCTTTTCTTCTGAAATTAAAATTAAGTCTTTATCGTAAAAAGCAAGAATATCCGTACCTAAATCGCAAACTGCTAAATATCCGTCTAAAGTAGTATTTATATAGTGGGTATGCGCTTCTGTTTGCCTTGTAGGATGAAGACTACTACCCTGCCTTTTGGCGATAATTTCGCCGTTTTTAACGATATTACCACTTAAATAATTGACAGTGTAAACGTCTTTATTATCTACGCATAAATGACAAGCGACCACCCCTTTAGTCGTTATTATATCGCTTGCGGTTTGTAAATTTTCGTCAATGAAAAAATATCCACTATGCTCGCTATTTTCAAAAGGCTTACGAAGTAAAACGCATAGCCCCCTTTCGCATCTAACCGCATACATAGGTCTATCGCAAGGATAGTATTTTTCTTTTTCAAGTTTATTATCTACTAAATTATAGGCGTAAATTCCACCGCCGTTTTCAACTAGTTCACAAGATAAAAAGTATATCATATTATTAATTTTACAACCTCATACCGCCGTCAATAATAATATCTGCGCCAGTAATATATGCGCCATCTTCACTACAAAGCATCATAACTGCGCCTACGCAGTCGCTAGGATTGCCAAAGCGCCCCATAGGAATACAGTCTTCAACCGATTTTCTAATATTTTCGTCGTTATACGCTCCTTCGTTTCTAGGCGTTAAAATAGCACCCGGAGAAATATTGTTTACCGTGACGCCGTAAGGCGCAAGGTCCTTTGCAATTACTTCCACAAACTTATATACAGCGCATTTTGTTGCGGAATACATAGAGAGTTCTAAGTGTTGGCGGTGTTGATTAACGCTACCTAATGTGATTATTCTGCCAAAACCCTTTTCTTTCATATTAGGCGCGTAGGCTTGAATTAACTTTAAAGTGCTTTTAACGTTTACGTTAAATTGCTTATCGAAAGTATCGTTCGATATTTTGTCCCAAGTTTCTTTAAACTGAACGCTTGCATTTAAAATTAAGCAATCTACCGCCCCCGTCTTTTCAATTAAACTATTAACTTCTAGCATATTACTAAGGTCGCAAACAACGGCTTGATGCGCGCCTATTTCTTCCTTAATGCGATTTGCCTTTTCAATATCTTTTGAACAATGCACTATCACTTCATAGCCACGTTTAACAAAATTTAAAGCAACTTCTTTGCCTATACCTTGGGTAGAACCCGTCACTAAAACTTTTTTCATAATACTATTTCCTTGCCGTTTTCATCTAAATTAACAGTATGCGATTTACCGTCGACTATTATTTCATACTCGCCGTAAAAACCTTTAAATTTAAGTTCGTTATTATTTACGGTTTTTATAAAATTAGTCTTCCACTCTTTATTGATAAGCCTATCTAAAACTTTATAAGCAGGTTTTTCGGTCATATCAAAGCGAAGAAGTCCACCACCGCAACGGTTTTCACCTAAATTTGTGCCAAGTGGAGCGTACGCAGCGTAACCGTCTACTAAATTCCACCAAACTATGCTCTTCATATTGCGCGTAGCAAACCACGTTTTATAAAGCTCTTCTACCAAATACGCTTGAATTTCTTCGTTTTCTTCATTTTGACCGCTACCAGGCACGGTGATTTCAGAAACGTGCATTGGAAGACCGTAATTATCAAAAATCTCTAAAATTTCTAAAAGGTATTCTACGTTTAAGTAAGTATCGATAACCATATCGCCTTCCATCTCTTCAGAAGTGTTAAAAATATGGTATTGAAGCCCTATTTCATCAATAGGTAAACCTTTATTTATAAAATCTTTAAGTTGCATATTAAACGCCATATACTTACCTTCCGTGCGATAGTCACGCCAAATAGCAGTATTCGTTTCGTTTAATATTTTTGTATTGTTAGAAAAATATTTACCACCGAGCATTAAGCCGTATTCATCGTAGTCTTCAAACAAAAATTTTAAGCCCCTACGATAATTACTTGCGCTTTCGTTAACTATATCAAAAGAAGGAATTTTACTAGAATATTCATCCGCAATTTCTTTAAATCTACGCTCTACAATCTTTTTTCTTTCTTCTTTAGAATATTTTTCAAGCCAATCGGGAACAAATTTATTCCAAAGCAAACAATGCCCTTTAGGTTCGATACCATATTCTTTACAAAACTCTAAAACAAGGTCGGGTTGAGGACGGCGGTAGACGTTTTCCGTATCTTTTCTAAAGCGAAGTTTACCTTCTTCGGGCTCTAAATCACTCCAATAAAAGGGTACTACCGCTTGATTAAATAAATTGACGAACTTTTCTTTATATATAACTTCTTTTTCTTCCTTTTCAAAAGAATTTAACATAAAAGCAGTCGTTCCGAATAAAAATTTGTGTTTCGTTTGTTTAACGGTAACTTCTTTTTTATCTTCGTTTAAAAATTTAATAGTAAACTCACCCTTGCGGTATTTTTCAATACCTTCTTCGTTGCGTTTATCTAAAAGTTCTTTATTATCTAAAAAACTTTTTAATATCTTTTCTCTATCAATTTTTTTAATTTCTTCCATTTTTTTCATCCTTTAAGACCATTCTCTATCGTTTGCCCATTCTTTATCCCACTCTGACGTATCTTTCCAAGGCTCGTCACAGTCGGCTTTGCGGAATTTTTCAATAAGTTCTTCGTTTAAACTTTCAATACCCAAACCTGGCGTGTTAGGAACGTTCATAAACCCGTTTTCAAGTTTAATTATAGGATTTACAAGTTCATACCATTCAGGGTGGTCAACGGAGTGGAATTCTACGGCAAGTACGTTTTTAAGCGCAGCGGCAGCGTGCACCGCAGCCATAAAACCAATAGGGCTTTCCGCCATGTGAATAGCAAGCGCAACGCCGTATTTTTCACATAATGCGCCAACCTTTTTCATTTCCATAAACCCACCAATCGTAAGCATATCAGGATGAATAACGTTTACACCTGCTTGCATTACCTTTTCAAAGTTTTCTGCAAGGTAAATATCTTCGCCCGTGCAAAGCGGTACGCTAGAATTTTTAGCAAACTTTTCTAAATGGTTAGTTTGATGCCATGGCGCTAAGTCTTCCATCCAAGCAATGTTGTATTTTTCAAGCCTTTTAGCAAAGCGAATGGCGTCTTCTATGGCAACATGACCAAAATGGTCGATTGCAAGCGGTACTTCGTAGCCTATTTCTTCACGAATTTCCTTTACGTAGTTTTCAAGGTAATCTAAACCCTTTTCTGTAATATGAATACCGGTCGCATAGTGCGGAATAGTAAAAATTTCATAATTTTTTCCAAACATTAAAGACTTATCAATACTTCCCGATTGGTGACAAATGGCCTTCATTGAATATTTTTGCATATCTTCAAGCATACCAACGGGTGCATTTAACGTGCCTGGTTCGTCGTATAATAACTCTATACCCAAATCCATTTTTAAATAAGTAAACCCGTCTTCCATACGTTTTTTAAGGGCTTTACCCATATCTTTTCCCGTGTGTTTGCCATCTACGTCGGTATCACAATAAATACGCACCTTGTCGCGATACTTACCGCCTAAAAGTTGATAAACGGGAACTTTATAAAATTTGCCTATAATATCAAATAAAGCAATTTCTATACCCGAAACACCACCGCCTTGGCGCGAATGTCCGCCAAATTGTTTAATTCTATTAAATAATTTTTCTACGTTTAACGGGTTTTCGCCAACAAGCCTACTTTTAAGCATTTTAGCATACGTTGCACTAGACGCATCCCTCACTTCGCCGTAACCTACGATTTCAGGGTCGTTTGTAAATATTTTTAAAAGTATCATATGTTTAGGTAAACCGTTAATGTCGGCAACCCTAATATCCGTTATCTTTAATTCGTTTGCATTCATAATTGTTTCTCCTAATTTTAATTATAATTAAATTATACTATTTTATCGGAAAACACTCTATAATAATATTTTTACGTTTATAAACTATATTTCGATTTTTGTTTTTTTAACTTGACAATAAATATATTTTAAACTAATCTATAAGTATGGAAATTATACACGAAATTAAGTTTAATAATGTAGATGCAATTAGATTATTTTCTTCTAACGCATCGGAAAGAAAAAACAACGTTAGAATTCACTATCATTCACTTATAGAAATTTCTTTAATTTTAAAAGGTAAAGGAAAATATAAGGTAAATAACCATATTTACGACATAAATGCAGGTGACGTTTTCTTCTTTAGACCAAACGAAGCGCATTGTGTTACAGATATTGATACGGGCGGTATGGAAATATTAAACCTACATATTGCGCCATATTATCTTTATACTAATTTACAAAACGCGCTAAACGCTAACTTTATTAAGATTTTAACGTTAAACTTTAAACTTAAAAGCAATAAAATTAACGATACTTTACCAAGTTATCAAATGGACACAATTAAACCGTTAATCCTTTTAATAAAGCAAGAATTTATAGATAAAAAAAGCGATTATATTACGCTTGTCAATAACTATATTTCTGCGCTACTCATAACTTTTTCTAGGGCGTATAACGAGCAGGGCTTTTCTAAAAAGGAACTGCAAAGTTATCAAAAACTTTTAAGCGCAATTGAGTATATAGATAACCATTATAAAGAAAACATAACCCTTGACGAACTTGCTTTAAACGTTGGCTATAGCCGTTGCTATTTTTCATCGATATTTAAAAAGTGTATGGGTATGTCAATATGGGATTATATCTCTATAAAACGTATAGAAAGGTCTCTTTTTTTAATAAAAACTACCGATAATAATATACTAGATATAGCGTTAGAATGCGGATTTAACAACACCGTTAACTTTAACAAAATTTTTAAAAAATATACCAACCTACTTCCTAGCGCATTTAGAAAATAAATAAAACTAAGCGGAACTATTTTAGTTCCGCTTATTTATTACTTAATTTTATTATATATCACTTCTTACTATATAAATACTAAAAAAATACTTTGTTTATTAGATATATTACTATTACCAAATAAACGGAATTAAACGATATTTTACTTTTTTAGTGTATTCTTCGTAGCCATTGAGTTCTTTTAATAAAAACTTTTCTTCGCTTTTAATTCTAAATGCAATAATAAACGGATAGAGTAAAAAGATAATTAGCGAAAATACCGAGCCGAGCACTAACGGCATTGATAAGAATAAAATTACTGTCGAAAAATACATTGGATGGCGAACTATTCCGTATAAACCCGTGTCTATTACCTTTTGATTATCTACAACCTTAATAGTACGGCTTAAATAGGTGTTTTGCTTTAAAACTATAGCGTATAGAATATAGGCAATTAAAAATAAAACGCAACCAATAATCACAATAGGTAATGGCAAAGAATACCACTTAAACCTAAAATTAAGCCCCGCAACGATAAAACCACATATGAACATAAGCCCACTTAACTTTACAACCATAGATTGCTCTTTTAACTTTTCTTTAGCGTTAAGCCTTGAAGATAATAAACTAGGGTTTTTAACCATCATAACAATCCCTGCTAAAAACATAGGAATAAATAGTATTCCCATTAAAAGCCAACCGTAATAGTAATTTAGCGAGCCTGCGGGAAGAAATATTAAAGCCCCAACAAGCACAGCGCCTAGTAAAAATTTTAAAATTGCCGATATAAATAATTTTAAAGTCATAATCCACCTTTATTTAAACCACGTTTTATGCATATTTTTTAAAAACTCTTTTGTAATTTCAACTTTACTGTCGGGCAAAACGGAGTCAATTTGACAAAACGGACATAGCGCGGTTTCCTCTTTACTATCTTTTAACCAATTTACAATTAAATTTTTATCAAAAATTTTACCACAATAAAAGCATCCGCACTTTTTGCTTTTTAAAATTTCTTCTTTATTAAGTTTAGAGTATTCGTGCGCTAAACTAATATCGGTTATCATCATACCCTTCCCCGCTAAATTTTATTATTTTTATTATATCAAAAATCTTTAATAATTTCAATACAGCAAAATAAAAAAGCAAGGCGAACTCGCCTTGCATAATCTATTTTATTTATAACTACCGCAATCTTTGCAGTATAAAGCCTTGCTATCGTTTTCAGTTTTGCATTTTTTACATATCCAATTGCTGTTAGAAGTTTTTATTATGCTTTCTTTTTTGATTTGTTCAGAGGTTTTGCAACTATTAGACATGTTTCCTACACTCTTTAATTTTTCCGTACTATTTGAGGAAATTTCTTTACGTATTGCATAAACGCTATAATTAATTTCTTGAAGATTATCTATAATTTCACCAAATCCATATAATAGTATACAAAAAACAACACCAAAAACTAAACATATAAAAAAATATGTAAAATTAAAACCACTTCTATACCCGGCATTTTCTACACCTAATACAATAGAGCCTATAACAACCACTATGCCTATTATACCCGCTAAAGCTTTAATAAATTTACCTACTTCCATAAAAAATCTCCTAAAAATTTAATAAAACTATTTTAATATAGAATATTCTATATGTCAAGTAAAATTATAGAAATTTCTATATACTAAAGATATGGAAAACAATTTTAGTGAAATATTAAAAGAATTTTTAACCGAAAACAATTTAACTCAAGTGGAATTTGCTAAGAAAATAGGCGTTAAGCAGAGTCAAGTTAGCGAATGGCTTAAAGGCAAAGCAAAACCCGGCTACGACATTTTAAAAAGTATGGCAATTGCCTTTAACGTTTCAGCAGATTATTTTTTAGGAATTAAAAATGAATATTAATAAAAAAGCACTTCTTTTGAAGTGCTTTTTAATTGTCTTGGGTGTGAAAAATACGCACCAAAACTCTAAATGTTTTTATTCTCCCAAAAAGATTTTGCGGATTTGAAAAACAGTATTTGAACAATCCTTAATTTTAGATAACGATTGACAGAGCAATTCAATTTCCGTTGCCAACTGTTCTGCGTATTTCATTAGTATGTTTTCTTTCATGAATTTTACCTTATAAAAAATCACAACGCGAGTTGTGTATGTAATCCGCGATAGCGGTATGGAATCAAAACTTGTATGTAATCAAGCCGAAGCGAATAATTACATACACAGCAAGCTGTGATTACATACGCCTACGGCGATTACATACCAAACCTTCGGCTTGAATAAACAACCTAAGTTGAGAATCAACTTAGGTTGTTTCTGTGAAGGGGCGATAAAAAAGATATTTTCGCCTTTTTTTGTTTGGGTTTGAACTGTCGCGCCTTTTTACATCGTCTGCGTGACGGGGGCTTGCGATTCTTCCTCGGAAAGCGTTTCCGTTTCGTCCTGTTCCTGACTCTGTTCCTCGGTGAGCTTCTGTTCATAAGCTGCGAGGACTTTTTTGTTGAGTTCATCTCTCGCTTCACTTGATACGGGGTGGAACACCTCTCGGTAATTCTCGCCGTCTTTCCTTGACGGCATCGATACGAACAACCCCTTTTCCGAGTCCATGATTCGGAGTCCGTGGATGGCAAACGCGCCACCGATATTTGCACTCGCAAATGCTTTGGTTTTGCTACCTTCGTAGTCAACGAGCGAGTCGATCCTCACGTCGATGGACGGGAGTTTGGCTTTCTTGGGTGCCGCCTGCTTTTCCGGGGCTTTGGTTGTGGTTGCATTCTTTTTTGGCATAGTGTTTTCCTCCTGTTATATATTATTTATTAAGGTTTCCGTGATTTCCAAACCGCCGACGAATACTACCTTGATGCGTTCCTTGGATTCGACCACCACGCATTCGATGATCTGACGGACGAGTCGGTCATCGTATTCCATCGGACGATTTTTAATGCCGTCAAGTATCGTGAAAATCTCATCAAGTCGGGATTTCGTATTTTCACGTTTTTGCTTTCTTTCGGCTATCTGTGCAAGCTGTTGTTGGAGCTTGCTTTTTTCATCCATAAGCTCTTTCACTCTTTGCTCGTCAAAGGTGTCTACTGTATCGCTCGACACCGCATTCAGCATCGCCTTAAATTCCGCATCGATCTCGGCTATCTTGATTTGTAGGTCAAGGCTCTCGTCCTCGCTCTCGCCCATATCCAAGCCCATCCCGATGTGGAGCTTTAAGGTCTTGAGAAGTTCGGCATTTTCTTTAGCCATTCTTGAGATAGCGTTCATAATAGCTTCGTGCAGTACGCTTTCTTCTACCGTTGGTGATTCGTGGCAGTATTTCTTGCCGTAGTCGAGGCGGTTAATGCATCGCCATACGATTTTCTTCTTTCCTTTGACCGTCCATGTGCATCTTCGGTACGGGGTTTTGCACTCTCCGCAGACGAGCAGTTCGGTCAATGCAAATTTACTTGAGTATTTGCCTTGCTCGGTCTTTGTGCCGACCTGCTTGACCTTGAGCTTTCCGTTTCGTCGTGCAAGTTCCTCTTGCACTCTTGCGAATGTCGCCCTGTCGATGATGGCAGGATGATTGTTTTCTACATAGAATTTCTGCCGTTCGCCGTTGTTGACCTTGACCTTTTTGGATATACAGTCCTCGATGTAGGTCTTATTGATAATGGCATCGCCTGCGTATTTTTCATTCGTCAGTATGGATTGGATCGTCGAGTATCTCCACGTGGGTGTTCCGCTTGGGGAGAGAATTCCTTTTTCTTCGAGCTTCGCCTTGATACCGCCGAAGCTGTCGCCTGCGAGAAAACTCTCGTATATAAAGCGTATCGTTTCAGCTTCTTCGGGGACTATTTCGGGCTTGCCGTCCTCTCCCTTGCGGTAGCCGAGGAAATTCTTGTAGTGGAATGCCACGTTACCTTCTCTCGCACTCTGTGCCTTGCCGAATTTCACGTTTGCGCTTATGTTCTCGGATTCGCTTTGTGCGATGCTACCGTAAATGGTGATGTAAAATTCAGCCCCAGGCTGTGTGCTGTG
>JAFVRR010000003.1 GCA_017504165.1 Clostridia bacterium
AGCAATATATTGCCTCTTGCAAGAATGCTCATGTTGGTGCGTATGAGCAGGCATGTGAAAGTTTTAATCAAATTAAAACAGGTGATTATGTTTTAATGAAATTGTTAGATGCTAAGTTTTATTTTGGCAAAGTAAAAGAAGAGGCAAGGTGGTATAACGGCGACAAAATTTCTTGGGCCTGTGAAGTTGAGGAATGGGTAACATATGAGCACGACTATGAATTGCCCTCGGAAATCCTTGGAAGATTGATGAGTCGTCATCAACCTACTATAACAAGAGTAAGTAGCTACAAGCATAGATTGCTTATGTTAAAGGCTTTCGAGTTAAAAAAGTATGGTAAATCTATTGTTCCTGGTATACAGATCTCTGTTGATAATTTTGCAAATACATTAACGCCCGAACGATTAGAAGATTTAGTTGCTTTATATATTTACAAAAAACACCCCGACTATATTTTGTTACCATCTTCTTGCAAAGTCAGCAGACCAATGTATGAATTTGATTTTGTAAAAAATGGTTCTTTGCCAATTACATGTCAAGTAAAAAATGAGGCTGAAATTTCTTTAGAATATTATTTAAACGAGAAGTGTTATAATAAAATTTATCTCTTTTCTAATAGATGGTCTAATAGTAAAATATCTACTTTAAAAGAAAGGTGTTTAAATACTTGTGTCGAAATTATCACGCGCGAAGATTTATTTGGACTTTTAACGGGGAAAGATAAGCTTATCGACTTCTCTAATGTTTACTATTCCTTTGATTATCGTGTAATCGATGTAGAAAAAGCGAAGTGCATATTAGAAGAAAACGGGTATTATGTGTCTACTAAAAAGGCAAGAACACATAATTGTGACGTTGTTAACTTAAATACTGCGTGGATAGATTTTTACAAATATGGTATTTGGTATTCTGCGGAATTTAATGCTTTGATAAATGAATGGCAGATAGATAATCAAGTGATAGAAAAGATACAAACCGTGATAGAAAAAATTTTGGGTTAAGCTTGTCCTTTTTTTGGTACAAGGGATATGATATACTCTCTTTGAAAGAAAATTCAAGGAGAGTATTTTTTATGGAAAAAGATAGAACTTTTATCGTGATTGATATAGAAACGACAGGACTCAATAGTAACCCAGATTATGGGGAGGTAAATCATATTATTGAAGTGGGAGCAGTAAAAATCGAACAAGGTAAAATAACAGAAAAGTTTAGTTCATTTTGTGCCTGTCCTATCTCTTTGCCGGATGAAATTGTAAAATTAACCGGAATATCAAATGAGGATTTAGCAAACGCACCAAGCGTGAAACAAGTTTTATTTGAATTAAATAATTTTTGCAAAAAAAGTGAAATTGTGGGGCATAACGTTTCATTCGATTTAGGCTTTTTGAATTATTATGGAGCGCAACAAAAAATATTGTTCAAACAAGCGTATGCGGATACGCTTACTATGTCCAGACTACTTTTGAAAAATAAGCTTGTAAATTATCGACTTGCAACTGTAGCTGACTATTTTAAGTTAAAATTTAATGGGCATAGAGCGTTAAATGATGCGATGGTTACGGCAAAAATTTTTATAAAACTTATCAATTTGCAAGATAAGCAAGAGAAAAAGAGGAATCGTTGGGTTGAAAAGCTTTGTAAAAACTGTAAAAACAAATGCCATTTATATGAAGATAATGGCAAGTGGGTGCCTGAAATCACACCAAACGTTTATAGAAAAACGCTATGTTGGCTTTTAGACAAAAAGACAATAACGCTTGCAATGATGCAACGGGAACTGAAAATGGAGTATCCGTTGGCGGCAAATATAATGGACAGTCTAAAATTAGACGGGTTCATATCTTGCACTCAAAACATAATGGAAAAGAGAGTAAATCAAAAAAAGGTAAAGGTGATGTTCAAATGAAAATTAAAAAAATTCAAATAAATAATTATTTCAATATTAAAGAATTTGTCTGCACGTTTGATAATGATAAAAATGTTATAAATATAGTTGAATCGCTAGAGAGTGATGGCGAGGAATTCTTTAATGAGGATGGTGATTTTTCATCGGCTATAAAAATGTTGTTTGATAATGATTCTTGTAATAAATTAAGAACTAGGATTAATAAAGGAACAATAGTTAAATGTGACATAGAGCACTATGGTGTAGATTTTACTTGGGGCTTAAAAGGTCATGCGGCAAGAGTTGAAACACCCGAAAAAATACTTTACGGCGATACGGTTCTTTGGGTTAGTGAATGCTATAATGACAAGCTTGAAGATAGGAAATATCCAAAAAGTCTATTTCGTTATAATTCTCAAGAATTTTTTTATCCTGAGATTCATAGGGAAGTAATGTTTTTTGATGAGGAATCATATATTCCCGACGTGATAATTGAAGGGGAATGCTCGCTAAATGAATATTGCAAGCAAAAAGGATTCGAGTTAGATGTTGAAAAAGAGGCAGAAAATTTTTGCAAAAAAAAGGAATTTGTTTGGGTTGATGACAATACGCATTTAATGTTCAACGACGACTACGAGTATTTATTGGGAAATAAAGACCGTCTTATATACGATTTAACCGAAGAACAACGTGTGTTTTTATATCTTTACAACTGGATACAGCGATTATATGTTGTTACTAATATATACGATAAACTTGGCGAAGAAAATAAATATCCTGTTTTTGTGGATGGGGTTTTAGATAAAATTCATAATCAGAAAATGGTAGAGTTTATTATAGATGAATTGCGCGGTACTGGTAGGCAGGTTTTTATAATATCGCATACAAATAGTGAAATAATTTCAGGATATAGCGATCATATTGCTGAGATAAGAAAAGCGATAAGATAGTTATGTTAGCTTTTAATAAGACACAAGCTAATAAAAATCGACAAAACTTAATATAAAAATTCCAACCCTATATTTTATTATATATAATGTTTATAGGTTTATTTTTACGATTATAAAAAGTTTACACAAGTAAGGGGAAAAACATCTTACTAAAAATTTGAGCACATGGAAACAGGCTAAGCTCCTTTATTTATAAGGGATTTTCAATGTTTTTATTGCCAAGTTTACACAAGTAAAAGGAAATACAGGTACTGCTCAAAAATACGAAAACGGCGTTATTTCTCAAGGTAAATACGTTATGAGTTTTATTGGTTTTTTTCCAAGCAATAATCCAAAATATTTATGTTTAACTATCGTTGACGAGCCTAAAAATGGGAATTATGGTTCAACCGTTGCTGCACCACTTTGTAAAAAGGTGTTTGAGGGAATAATTAAGGCAAAGGAGATTAAAAATGTTGCTTAAAAAATTGATTTCAAAGTTAAAAGTCAAAAAGGTAATAGGAGATTTAGATATAAATATAGAAAAGCTTGCCTTAAACAGTTTAGACGTGACTAAAAACGCTTTATTTATTGCAGTTAAGGGAATTGACGACGACGGCAATAAATATCTTTTAGACGCTAAATTGCGCGGTGCAGTGGCAGTATTAACGGAGCAAGAGAGTGATATTTCTATAACTCAAATTATAGTTGATGACGTAAGGGTAGAATTAAATAAGTTGGTTTATGAATATTTTGCTTTAAAAAACGCAAAAATTAAATTTATAGGCATTGTTGGAACTAATGGTAAGACTACTACGTCGTTTATAATAAAGTCTATTTTAATAAGTGACGGTAAAAAAGTAGGATTGATAGGAACTTCGGGTATTTATTATGAAAATAAATTTATATCCCCGGAACTAACTACGCCAGACACCGTAACTTTAGCCGAAATTATTTATGATATGGCAAATTATGGTGTTGAATACGTTGTTATGGAACTTTCGGCACATGCAATAGAGCAAAACAGATGTGACTTTATAAAATTTGACTGTCTTATTTTTACTAATTGCACGGAAGATCATTTAGATTACTTTAAAGATATGGAAAATTATTCAAGCGTTAAAGAATCGGTCTTTAATAATTTAAGAACTAAACTGGCAGTTGTTAATATAGACGATAGTTTAGGGCTTAATATAATCAAAAACAATAAAGTTGAATGTTATTCTTACGGGGTTGATAATCCAAGCGACGTATTTTCTATTGATATAAAATGCGTGGACGACGGAACTGTATTTGTAATGAATTTATTTGATGAGATTTTGCCTTTAAAGTTTAAATACGTTGGCAAGTTTAACGTGTATAACTGTATGGCGGGCGCTACTGCTTGTTATAAATTAGGTACGTCGGTTAGTGCAATTAAAAGAGGAATTGAAAATATAAAAGGCTTAGAGGGTAGAATGGAATTTATAGAAAACTATAACGGCGCAAAAATATTTATTGATTACGCGCACACGCCCGACGGACTTGAAAATACGTTAAAAGAACTAAAGAAAATTACTGATAAAAGACTAGTGGTTTTGTTCGGTTGCGGTGGTAATCGCGAAAAAGAAAAACGCTCAAAAATGGGCATTATTGCAGGAAAATATGCAGATTTTTCTATTTTGACAAGCGACAATCCAAGATACGAAGAGCCATATTTAATTATCAGTGAAATAGAGCGTGGTATAAGAACTAAAACGCTTAATTACATAACGATAGAAAACAGGTATATTGCAACTGGGTACGCCATAGAATTTTTAAAAGAAGGAGACGTTTTAGTAGTTGCAGGTAAAGGTGCGGAAAACTATCAAGAAATTATGGGGGTCAAAACTAAGTATAGCGATAAAGAATGTATAAAAGATATAATTGCTAAAATTAGTTTATCGGGAGAACTTATTTGAAAAAGTATTTGTTGGCGGGGTTTATTTCAACTTTATTGACGATCGTTTTAGGGTTTTTAATAATACCCCTGCTAAAAAGGTTAAAGGCTAATCAAAATATATTAGGCTACGTAAAAGAGCACAAAGAAAAAAGTGGTACGCCTACTATGGGTGGCGTGTTTTTTATGCTTGCAATTAGTATTACGTTTTTTATATTTCGCCGTGGGTTTTCCTTAATTTCAATAATGATTTTAACCATTTCTCTAGGGTTTTTCGTTATAGGATTTTTAGATGATTTTATTAAAATAAAGTTTAAAAGAAATTTAGGTTTAACCGCATTGCAAAAAACGTTGTTTATGGTAGTAGTATCCATAATAGCATCGTTATTTTCTTATAGGCAAGGTTTAGATTTTATATTTTTACCAATAGTTAACCGAACTGTAAATTTAGGCGTTTTATCGATATTTTTAAACCTTATAGTCTTTATAGCAACTGTAAACGGCGCTAATTTAACCGACGGGCTTGACGGGCTTTGCGCCTCCGTTTCTATAATTATTTTTATTTCCTTTTCGGTAATTATTGGAATAGAAACTACAACGTATAACAATATGTATCTATCTAAAGAAGAATACGAAAACGTAATTTTACTTTCGGTTATATTTGCAGGCGCATTAATAGGGTATTTAGCGTTTAACGTCAACAAAGCGTCGGTATTTATGGGAGATACGGGCTCTTTAGCAATAGGCGGGGCAATTTCTTCAATTGCAATCTTTTCTGGTAATACTTTATATATACCGCTAGTTTGCATAACTTTCGTAATTTCCGCTTTGTCGGTAATAATACAAGTTATTTACTTTAAAAAAACTAAGAAGAGGGTGTTTAAAATGTCGCCTTTCCATCATCATTTACAATTGATTGGTAAAACAGAGTGGCAAATATCGTATATTTACACCTTAATTACTTTATTAATTTCAGTATTGTTAATTATTTTTATAATGAGGTAAAAATGTATATTAAATTAACGTCGTTTTTAGTTGTTGGCTTAAAAAGAAGTGGGGTTTCAATTGCTAAACTATTGCTTAGCAAGGGGGCTGACGTATGCGTTTACGATCCATCAAGTGATAAAAACGTTGAAGAAAATAAGCGAGAACTGGTCTTGCTTAACGCAAAGGTAGTAAAAGAGCCGTTAGAAGTTCTAAAAAATATTGACGTTTTGGTGTTGAGCCCGGGCGTTCCAATCGATAGCGAAATACCTATTACTGCAAGGAGATTAAAAAAGCGTATTATTGGGGAATTAGAACTTGCTAGTTATTTCATTTCTTCGCCAATCGTTGCGGTTACCGGGACTAACGGTAAAACTACGGTTTGTTCGATTTTATCGCACGTTTTAGATAAAATTAAAAGTGAAAATTTGCTTGTTGGCAACGTTGGGACACCTTTATCTTCTAAATTAAACGAAATGAATGAAAATACCATTTTAATTACTGAAGTATCTAGTTTTCAACTTGAAACTACTAGTAGATTTTGTCCGCATATCGCTTGCATTTTGAATATAACGCCCGACCATTTAGACAGGCATTACAATATGCAAAATTACATATTTTTAAAGGGTAAACTACTTTCTAATTTAAAAGAGAGCGAATACGCGGTACTTAACTACGACGATGAAAACGTTAGGGTGCTTAGCAAAAACACTAGGGCTAACGTCGTTTGGTTTTCTAAAGAATATAAGGTAGACGGCGCGTATTTAGAAAACGGCGATATTTATTTTAACGAAGAGTTAATTTTATCTGCTGACGAAATTAATTTACCGGGTAAGCATAATTTAGAAAACGTTTTAGCGTGCGTTGCTATATTAAAACTGTTAGGTGTAAATAATAGCGAAATAAAAGATAATATATTATCTTTTAACGGTGTAAAACATAGGATTGAAGAAGTTAAAAATATAAACGGTATAACTTTTTATAACGACTCTAAATCAACTAATCCCGACGCTACTATTAAGGCTATCAACTCAATGCAAAATCCAACCGTTTTAATTATGGGTGGTTTCGATAAGGGGCTTGATTATAATTTAGTAATGAAAACGGTTGCGGACTCTAAACAGGTAAAAGAATTAATTTTAACGGGAGATAGCGCAAAAAAAATGTATGAAACGGCAGTTTTAAACAAGGTTAAAAGGGTGAGCGTTGTGCCTGATTTTACTTCTTCAATTAAACTTGCTTACTTAGAGTGTGAAAGTGGCGATTCCGTACTATTTTCGCCGTCGACTTCTAGTTTCGATATATTTACTAGTTACGAAGAAAGGGGAGATAAGTTCATTGAAATTGTTAACGGACTTAAATAAAAACAATAAAGGTTTAATTATTCCCTTATTGGCTATACTAATTACTCTTTTTGGAATAGTGATGGTCTATTCAGCGTCTAATTACTTTGCTGAAGTTACTTATAATGACAAGTTCTTTTTTGTAAAAAAGCAAGTTTTAGGATTTGTTTTAGGGCTTGTTTGTATGTTTATAACGTCAAAGATAAATTATTATAAACTCTTTAAAATAAAATATCCGCTAATAATTAGCGGAATAGTGTTACTATTGCTTGTATTTACTCCTTTAGGTGTAGAAAATTACGGCGCTAAGCGTTGGATAAATTTAGGGGTGTTTACCATTCAACCGTCAGAACTTGCTAAGTTTTTTTACGTAATATTTTTAGCGGGGTATTTTGGCGATAAACCCGATAGGGCAAAAACCTTTAAAGGTATAATTATTCCACTTTTATTGGGCGGTGTATTGTGTTTGGTTATAATGCTAGAACCCAATATGAGTATAACGATGTGCGTTGGAATGGTAATGATGGCTATTTTATTTGCATCGGGGGTAAAACTAAAATATTTAATAATGATATTAATTCCCGTCGTTTTATTAGTTCCCGTGCTTATAATATCCGAGCCGTATAGATTAAAAAGGCTTTTAGCCTTTTTAAATCCTTGGGCGTCGCCTAAAAACGAAGGTTATCAACTAATACAATCTCTATACGCGTTAGGCGGTGGCGGAATGTTTGGATTAGGCTTATTTAACTCTAGGCAAAAGTATCGGTTTTTGCCTTTCGCTGAAAGTGATTTTATACTGTCGGTAATAGGGGAAGAGTTAGGTTTTTTCGGTATACTTTTACTCTTTTTAACTATGCTTTATTTGTGTTTTAGATGTTATAGGGTGGCGGTTAATTCTAAAGACGTGTATTCTTTTTTATTGTCAATAGGTATAACCACGGTTTTTATCGTTCAGGTTGCTGTAAATGCCCTAGTCGTAACTGGTAGTATTCCGCCGACTGGGTTACCGTTACCGCTTATCAGTTCCGGCAATACGTCTATTATCGTATTTATGTCGGCGTTTGGACTAATTTATAATATTTCAAAAAGAACGGAAAATTATTAAAATAATAACTTTAAATTACTTTTCTTCATAAACTGAAGTAAAGGGTAATTATGAGTAAATTAATAATAAACGGCGGAAATAAATTATATGGAGAAATCACTGCGGAAAGCGCTAAAAACGGCTTGTTGCCATTGCTTTCCGCTTGCATTTTATACGAAGGCAAAGTTACTTTTATAAATTGTCCTAAAATAAAAGATATTTTAGTTATGTTAGAAATCATTAAGTATTTAGGCGGTAAATACGTTTTTAATAACGAAAACTTAACTGTAGATTGTTCTACACTTCATTCGTACGAACTTCCTTGCGAATTAACTAAAAAAATACGCGCGTCTATTTTTACGATAGGCGCTATTATTGCGCGCTTTAGAAAGGCTTATTTTTGCATGCCAGGCGGTTGCAGTATTGGTGATAGACCTATAGATATTCATCTTGACGTATTTAAAAAACTAGGCGTAGAAGTATGTGGAGATACTATCGTATATTGCCGAGCAGACCGATTAAACGGCGCGGAAATTACTTTAAAGTATAAAAGCGTTGGCGCTACTATAAACGCCTTGTTGGCGTCTATTACGGCTGACGGTAAAACGATTATTAGAAACGTTGCAAAAGAGCCTGAAATAACTTCACTTATTACGCTACTTAAAAAATTCGGCGCAAAAATTAACGGCGAAGGCACTTCAACGCTAGTTGTTAACGGTGTTAAAAGACTTAAAAAAGAAAACGTTACGTTTTATCCTATATCCGATAGAATTGAAGTTGGCACTTACGTTTTAGCACTTCTTTCGACGGGTGGTGAAATTCAAATAAATAACGTTAATTTTATACATAATTTATCTTTATTTAAAAAAATTCAAAATAACACTTGCAAAATGGTGTATGAAGATGATAAAATATATATAAAATCAAGTGGTGAAGGAAGTGGGTTAGGCGTTGTCAAAACCGCGCCGTATCCATTCTTTCCAACCGATCTTCAACCTCAAATATCTTCGTACGCTACAACCCTTAAAGGCGAAACGACTATCATTGAAACGGTTTTTGAAAATAGGCTTAAGCATTTCGACGGGTTAAAGGTAATGGGTGCTAACGTTTTGGTTAAAGGCAATACTGCTAAAATCAAAGGGGTTAATCGATTGACCGGTGCTAACGTTTGCGCATACGATTTGCGCGGTGGTGCATCAATGGTGATTGCAGGGCTTAAATGTGATGGCGAAACGGTAGTTAGCAACGCGGAAGTTATCGATAGGGGTTATTATAACCTAGAAGAGAAGTTGTTAAAACTTGGCGCAAAAATAAAAAGGACGGAATTATGAAGTATAAAAAACTACTTATATTTATAACTAGTTTAATTTTTGTTACGACGCTCGTATTTTCATCGGTTTTCTTTTTTAAGATTGCCGAAATAGACCTTACCGTTAATTCGGTTATTGGCTCTAATGAAAATCTTGACGGTGTGCTTTCCTCGCGCCTTGAAAAATATAATGGCAAAAATTTTTTATTCGTTAGCGTTAACGACGTTAAAAAGGAGATGGAAAACGCGTCTGGTTACGTTAAAGTTAATAGCGTTAAAAAGGTCTTTCCCAACAAACTAGCGGTAGACGTAGAAGAAAGGGTAGAAGTTTTTGCTATAAAACGCCAAAACGAATATTATATCTTAGACGAAAATTTTAATACCTTAGTTAAAAAGCAAGAAAACGTTAACAACGTAAACGGACTGCCTAATATACTTTTAGATATTTCTTTATCTGATTATGATGAAGAAACGCTAGTATCTTCAAAAACTCTTTCGTTATACGATGAAAAAACTACTGATACTTTTAACGAAATTAAAGAATTTTTATTATTGAGAAGGGAAAATATAGCGTCAATTAAAGTAAACGTTAGAAGTGACGGTATGCTTAATAGATATCTCGTGTTTAATATGACTGAAGGTATGGAAATTCAAATTGATAGGTCGAACGTTTTAAGTAAGGACAAGCTAGTTAAGATGTTTGAGTATTACGATTCTTCCGAAAATAAAGGCGATACTACTAAAAGGTACGTTACTTTATTAGAGACTGGGGAAATCGTTGTAGTTTAAATTTTTGTATATTGACATATTATACAATATATTGTATACTATAAAGGTAAACTTAATTTTTACTAACTAATGGTAGGGCTATGTTAAAAGATTGTGTTGCGGTACTCAGTATCGGTTCGTCAAATATAAATTTAATAATCGGAGAAAGGGGTGTAAACGGTACGTTCATTATAAGGTCTAACGTTTCGATGGATTATTACGCCTTTTCAAACGGCGAGTTTTCCGACGTTAAAGAACTTGCAACGATTATTACTAGGCTTTTAGATAACGTAGCAAAATCTAGCGAGATTGCCGTTGTGGACAAGGTTTTCGTCGGCATTCCTGGCGAGTTTTGTAAAACCATTACCAAAAACTTTAAAATAACTTTTAATACCGTAAAAAAAATAAACGTTAAGGCGTTAAACGCTTTATACGATATTGCCTTTGAAGACGTTGATTGCGAATACTCGTTAGCGCATCGTTCGGCGGTATATTATACCGTTGACGACGTTAAGGTTAGTAGTCCGCTCGGTAAAAAGGGATCTTCACTTGCAGGTAGGCTTTCTTATACTATGGTAAGCAATAATTTTAAAGAAGTTGTTACCGATATTTTGAAAAAATGCAAGGTTAAAGAAGTAAAGTTTATTTCAGAAGATTACGCTGAAAGTCAATATCTATTTAAAGGAGATGAAAAGTCCGCTTGTAAAATTGTTATTGACGTTGGTAGCGTAACTACTTCATTTGCCATTTCAGTTGGTGGCGGATTGCTTTATAGTGGCGCAATTCCGTTAGGTGGTGGAATGATAACGGCGTATTTGTACGACAAGTTTAAATGCGATTATAGCGTAGCGGAATTATTAAAGCGTAAAATAAACTTAGGTTTAAGGGAAAATCCGCTTGCCGAATATCAAATTATCGGCGAAACGGGTGAAGATTATTCATTCTCTCGCGATACCGCTAACGACGTTGCTAGAATGGTTCTAGATAGTATTGCGGAAGAGTTTGATAAGGCGTTTTCAAGATGTACGCTTAAAATCCCAAGTGATTCGGACACTTATTTTACAGGTGGTGGAATTTGCTATAATAGGGGCGCTGTAGAGTATATTTCTTCTAGAATAGGCGTAATTCCTAGGGTTATTAAACCTTCGTTACCACGCTATAACAAGCCTGAATATTCTGCAAGGCTTTCATTATTGGATACTGCACTTAACAAGTGTAACGATAAAGTATTTTTTATTTAGATAAGGAGTTTTTTACTTATGTACGAAAATGAAACTTTTGATTTTGAAAATCAAGATAATTTAACTGAAGAAGTAACCGTTAACGAAGGCGTTGATTATGCAAGCGACGTTATGCCCAACGCAGTTCCTAACGTGTGCAAGATTAAAGTTGTAGGCGTTGGTGGTGGCGGTAATAACGCCATTAATAGAATGCTTGAAGAAGGTGTTGTTGGTGCGGAATTCGTGGCTGTAAACACCGATTTGCAAGCCTTAATGATGTCTAAAGCCCCAATTCAAAACCGCATTCAAATCGGCAAGGAAAAAACTCAAGGCTTAGGCGCGGGTTCTTTTCCTGAAATTGGCGAAAAGGCCGCAGAAGAAAGCAGGGCGGAAATTGAAGAGGCGTTAAGAGGCGTAAACTTATTATTTATTACCGCTGGTATGGGTGGTGGTACTGGTACTGGCGCTGCTCCCGTTATTGCAAGAATTGCCAAAGATTTAGGTTGCGTTACCGTTGCAGTTGTAACTAAACCGTTTGCATTTGAAGGTAAAAGAAGGGAAGAAAACGCTAAACGCGGTATAGCAAACCTTGCTAAATTCGTAGATACTTTAATCGTTATTCCTAACGATAAGATTATTGAATCTCTTGATAAAAACACTTCAATGGTTGATGCGTTTAAACTTGCAGATAGTAACTTAAAACAAGCAATTTGCGGTATTTCCGATTTAATTACAATTCCAGGTTTAATCAACCTTGACTTTGCCGACATTAAAACGGTTATTCAAGGCCAAGGTCTTGCTCACATGGGTGTTGGTAGGGCTAAAGGCGAAAATAGAATCGTTGAAGCAATTCGTCAAGCGGTTACGTCTCCTATGCTTGAAACTACGATTGAGGGCGCTAGAAACATTATTTTAAATATTACGGGCGACCCTAAAATGTCTATTGGTGACGTATATCAAGCAACTGACCTGGTACACGGCGTGGTAGATTATTCGGCAAATATTATTTGGGGTACTAACACTTCTCCTGATCTTCAAGACGAAGTTGTTATTACGGTAATTGCTACGGGTTTTGTCGATGGTATTGAAAAACGTATCGACTCTATTAAAAACGATCGCGCAATGCCTGATATTCAACCTACAAACGTTGCTCCACAAGTTTCTGAAACACCTAAGGCGGTTGTAGAGGAACAAGCGTCAATCGTCGTTGAAGAAGCTCCTGTTGAAGAGCCTAAAAAAGAAATTCCACCATTCGTTAAAAAATTGTTTGGTAAAAAATAAAATTTAAGTATAGAAAAAGGGCGTACAGTTCAAACTGTACGCCCTAAATTTTTATTGATTATTCTTGTTTTTCTAATTCTTCTTTGAAAGCATCTAAAATTATTTTAATAATTTGTTCACGCGTTTCTGTGTTGATTGGGTGAACGATATCTTTGTATTCGCCGTCACTAGTTTTACGGGAAGGCATTGCAATAAAGTAATCTTCTTGACCTTGAATTACTTTGATGTCGTGGACTACGAAACAATCTTCAATAGTCATGGATGCTACAGCTTTAAGTTTACTGTCTTCTTTCGCTACTAAACGAACTCTTACGTCTGAAATCTTCAATTTTGTTTACCACCTTAATATATTTTTTTTCCGATGTCGGAATTTCTTATTATATTGTACAATATGTTTTTACAAATTTCAATAGGTTTTTTAAAAAAAATTGCAAAAAAATGATAATTTTTTTTAAAAATGGGTCATTTTTATATTTTTTTGTCAATTTTTATATCGTATTTTCATATAATATTTTATGTTAATGAAAAATAATTTCAAAATTTATTTTATTGGAGTATGTGGTTCGGGTATGTCTACTCTTGCAAAATATTTAAAAAAGCGTGGCTTTTGGGTTGCAGGTTCGGACGTGTCTATGGGTGAAAATTATTTAGATTTGATAAGTTGTGGCATAACGGTTTATACTAGCCACGATGCTAAAAACGTACGCGATGCAGATATAGTGGTGGTGTCGTCAAGCATATCGTGTAGCAACGCGGAATACCTTGAGGCGCTGAGGTTAAATAAGGCGATATATAAGCGTGCGGAACTTTTAGGGTTAGTTTTTTCTACTTTTAAAAATACGGTTGGTTATGCGGGAAGTCATGGAAAAACTACTGCCGTTTGTATGGGTAGCCATATTTTAAAGCGTTCGCTTACTGCTTTTGTTTCGCTTATTGGCGGTAAAGACTTAGATTTAGATAATTTTCAATACAATAACAACTCTAAAATTTTGCTTGGAGAAGTTTGCGAGTTTGATAGGAATATTAAATACGTTCATCCGTTGGTTTCCGTTGTGTTAAACGTAGATAACGACCATTTAAACTCTTATAGCGATATTTTTGACCTAAAAAACGAATTTTATTCATACTTAGATAGGGCTAAATTCAAGATTGTATGTAAAGATGACAAATTTTTAAAAGAATATACTTCTAATAACGTTATAACGTATTCGATAAAGGAAAAATCTGATTATAAGGCTGAAAACGTTAAAAGTAGTAACGGAAAATACTCTTTTACTTGTAAACTTAAAAATGGTAATAGTATTGAAGTAAATTTAAACGTCTATGGTAAGCATAATATATATAACGCTTTAGCAAATATTGCGGTTTTCGATAGCGTTTTTAAGTTGGACGCTGAAATTATTAAATCAGGATTAGAGAGTTTTAATGGGGTAGTTAGGAGATTTGAATATTTAGGTAGTGTGAACGATATTAATTTTTATGCCGATTATTGTCATCATCCTACTGAAATTAAAGAAAGTTTAAAGGTTTATAAAGAAACCGTTAAAGATGATTACGTTATAATTTTTCAGCCACATACCTATTCAAGAACAAAATTATTGTTTGACGACTTTATAAGCGTATTTAAAAATGAAAACGTAGTTATATATAAAACTTACCCATCAAGAGAAAAAAAGATGTTAAACGGGGATGGTAAAAGGTTAGCGAAAGCGTTAAAATGCCCGTACATTAAAAATGAAAAAATATTCAAAAAAGCAGTTGCTAAGGGAAAATATGCAAAAAATTATATTTTACTAGGCGCTGGTAATTTGTATGATATAGCAAATAGTATTGTAAAAAACGGTTTAGTGTAACTAAGCCGTTTTTATATTTGTTTTAAAGTCTGTTTTGCTTAAACGTTTTGGCGTTTAATTTTATATTTTTTTACTCTTCATTTTAGTTAATTTATTCTTAAAAGTGGAATATAGTGCAAAAAAAGAATACTTTTATGTATTGAATTTTATTAAATTATATGTTAGAATTATATTATCTTAATCTATATAAAGGAGATAAAGCCAATGAATACTAATCGTAAAATTTATATTGCAGGTAATATTTTAGTTGACATTGTTAAAAATATCGATTCTTATCCAAAAATCGGTATGCTTTCTCATATTAATGAAATTTCACTCGCCGTAGGCGGTTGTGTACCTAACGTTGCAATTAATTTAGCGAAAATTGATAAAAATATTCCAATTTCTGCTCTCGGTATGGTTGGTAATGACGATAACGGTAAATTCGTATTGTCAAAACTTAATGAAAACGGCGTAAATACCGATTTAGTTCTCACTTCAAGCGAGCCTACCGGTTTTAGCGACGTTATGAGTGTTGAAGGCGGTGAACGTACTTTCTTCTTTAAAAAAGGAACTAACGGCGTTTTTGCGCCTAGCAATATCGATATTTCTAAATTGGACTGTGATATTTTCCATATCGGATATATTTTATTATTAGATAAGTTCGATGAAAACGATGAAGTTTACGGCACTAAAATGGCTAAACTTTTAAAAGAAGTTCAAGAAAAGGGCATTAAAACTTCGATTGACGTCGTTAGCGATAATACCGCAGACTACGGTAAGAAAATTCTTCCTGCGTTAAAGTATTCTAACTATGCAATTATTAACGAAATTGAATGTTGCAATATCTTTAAACTCAACGCTTATGATAGCGACGGCAAGTTGAATAAAGATAACGTAAAACTTGCTATGCAAAAAATGAAAGACGCGGGCGTTAAAGATAAAATTATTATTCACTGTAAAGAAACTTCTTTCGCTCTTGACGTTAAAACGGACAAGTTTACCGAAGTTCATTCCTTAAAAATTCCATCAAGCATGATAAAGGGTAGCGTTGGCGCGGGCGATTCTTTCTGTGCGGGCTCTTTATATGGTATTTATCATGGTTTAACTGATGAAGATATTTTAAAATTTGCTTCCGCCGCTGCTGCGTGCAATTTATTTGAGGCTAACTCAATTGACGGTATGAAGTCTAATGAAGAAATTAGTGAAATGGCTAACAATTGGGAAAGACTTTAAAACTTTAGGTTAATTTTATTTAGCATTGCTAAATATTTAATAAATAATTATAAAATCTTTAATTTTATTCAAGGAGGATAAAAAGTAATGCCAGTATATGAATCTATAAAGAATGCTGACAACAAAATCGTTATTTCTCAAAAAAATAGAGATAGCGTTACTTTCGGTTGGGACAAAGTAGTTGAAAAATTAGTTTCACTTGTTGATTCTACCGATAAAAACATTGCCATTGACGGTTGGTATGGTATTGATTTTGCTAAAATTGCAAACGCATTAGCAGAAAAACTCCAAAAGAAAGGTTTAAGTGTTGAACTTTACGCTGCAAGCCAACTTTACAAGACAAGAGAAGAAATTATTGCGTATAACGCTCCATTCGTAACTGATGACCCAGGTTTTGGTAAAGTTAACAAAACAGGTGTTATTGAAGACATTATGAATGCTGACGCTATTAAAGAATTAAAGAAAAAACTTGCATCTAGCAAAGTTGTTATCGTTTACGGCGAAGGCGCTTGCATTAAAGAACTTGCAGACCTTTACGCAGTAAAATGCTACGTTGATAACACTCACCAAAAAGTACAATGGGATATGTGGGAAGGCAGACTTAATACTTTCGGTATGACTACTCCTACTAAAGGTTATAACTGGAAAGAATATAACTATTCTGACTACTATATGTTAAAACGCCAAAAAGATTTCATGTACGGTGCTATGGATTTCTACGTAGAAAACTACTTTGAAAACGATTTAGTATTAGTTCCACGCGTTGCATACGATGAAATTATGTCTACACTCGTTAAATATCCTATCCACGAAGTTAAAATCTTCAGCCCAGGTCCATGGGGTGCGTATAGATATTTAGATATGGATTACGGTGTTGAAGGCCTTGCAAACAATGCTTGGAACAAAATCGGTGGTCCAGAACTTCGTATCTTAATCGATTTCGGTGGCGAAAGAAGTATTTCTATGCCAATGCTCAACGCAATGCAATATGGTGAAGAACTCGTAGGTGCTTTAATCAACAAGCAATACCCAGGTCTTTTCCCACTTGACATTTGGCTTGACGACGGTTGGCACCCAACAAAACAACCAGCAGAAAGAATTTCAATGCCTATGCATATTCACCCAAGTAGCAAATACGTTCAAGATAACTTTGACGAACCACTTGGAAGATATGAAACTTACTACATAGCAGAAGCATACGAAGGCGCTAACACTTGGATGGGCTTCCACGACGATGCTGACATCGAAGAATGGGAAAGACTTTGTGAAGAATCACAAAACATTAAACCTATCGAAAACTGGAAAGACTTCATTGCTAACTGGTCAAGCAAGGAAGGCGACCTTTACCTTATCCCACCAGGAACAATGCACGGTCACGGCGGTAACCAAATGGTACTTGAAATGGATACTAACCCATCTATTAACGGTACTGAATATTCATTCTTTGAATATGACTTCGCTAGACCATCTTGGGACGACAATGCAAAGACAATGACTGGTAAACCACTTAAAATGCACCTTGAACACGGTAGAAACATGGAAAAGACAAGAAGAGCATCTTGGGTTAAAGATCATCTCTTATCTACTCCAACAGTTATTAAGTGGACTAAAGATTACTTCATTGACCAATACAAGACAACTCCTGTAATGCCATACCACGTAGAAAGAATTCACTTTGAAAAAGTTGGTGAATTATCTACTGAAGGTAAGTTTATGCACATGCTTACTTTAACTGTTGGCTCTAAAGTAACAGTTCGTTCTAAAACAAACAAAGATTACTTCGCAGTTTGCGATAAATTCCAAACTTTAGTAATTCCTGCTCAATTCGGTGATTATGAAATCATTAACGAAGAAGGCGGTAGAGCAACTTGCGTAGTACAAAGATGGAAAAAAGGTGAATAAACCTAAAACTTAAAACCTTATGAGCCGTGCTGAAAACGATATATTGTTTTTCGTATGGCTCATATTTTTAAAAAGGAGATAATATATGAATATATTAGCAATCGGCGCTCACCCAGACGATATTGAAGAATCTTGTGGTGGTACTCTTGCCAAATACGTAAAACAAGGTCACAAAGTATTTACTGCAACTGCAACTAACGGCAACATCGGTTCGGCAACTCTTCCTATGGATGAAATTGCAAGAATTAGAAAGGAAGAGGCGCGTCGCGCAGCGGCAATTATCGGCGCGGAATATATCTGTTTAGACTATGATGATGAAATGTTCTTTGAAGATAAAGCGGCAAGAATTAACTTTATCAACCTTGTTAGATACTGCAAGGCGGACGTTATTTTAACACATAGCCCACACGACTACAACCCAGACCACGAACTTACTTCTAAAATTATCAATGATATTGCGGTAATGATTCCTATCGCTAAAATTGAAACAAAGGCAAAACCATACGATAAAATTCCAATTATCGCATACTTTGAACCTGTACATGGTTTAGGTTTTATCCCAACGGAATACGTTGATATTACTGAAGAAATTGAAATTAAAAAGGCAATGTGCGCAGAGCATAAGAGCCAAATTGCTTGGATGCAAGATAATTATAAAGACGCATTAGGCAACGGCGATAAGAATTTCTTTGACGGTATGATTACGATGGCTAAATTCAGAGGTATGCAATGTGGCGTAGATTACGCTGAAGGTTTCAGAATGGCTAACGACGCGTTTAGAGTTGTTCCTAGACGTATTCTTCCATAATCATGAAGAGTTATATTGAAAATTATAAACATTTTGGAAAATGCCTTTTCGTTGAAAACGTAGACGTAAAAATTGGAATTCCTTTAGAATTTGGTATTAGAATAGTTTATCTTTCGTATAAGGGTAGTGAAAACTTGTTTTTTGAACAACCTAGCGATATGGTAGATTTGTCAACCGAGTGGGGTTGGCGTGTTTTTGGTGGGCATAGGCTTTGGCTTGCCCCCGAAAGCGAAAAGAATTATAGGGTGGAAACTAGCCCTATAAACTACGAAATTAAAGGCGAAACTGTAATTTTATCTCAAGGTTTAGACGATTGGCTTAAAGTTTATAAAAGCGTGGAAATATCCTTTGAAAATACAAACGTTGTAAAAATCACTCACAAGTTAAAAAACGCAGATGATAAAACTCGTAAATTTTCCGTTTGGGGTGTGTCGTCAATGGCGGGTGGCGGTGTAGAGTATATTCCGCTTAAATATCGCGATAATGGTTACGACCCGTTAAACGTTATAACCACTTGGGACTATACAAGTTTAGGTGATGAAAGGGTAAAATACGAGCGTGAACTTATAACGCTTACGCATAGACCTATCGGCAAAAAGTATAAAATTGGCGTAGGTCATCCAAAATGTGCCCCTAAATATATAAACAAAGGGGTAATTTTTGAAAAGGAATACGAAATTAATACTGATAAGGTTTATCCGGACGGAAACGTGTCCTTTGAAACTTTTTTATGCGATCATATGGTTGAAATCGAAAGTCTTTCTCCGCTTTACGATGTTAAGGTTGGGGAAACCGTTTGCCATACGGAAAAATGGATTTTAAATAAAGAATAAATGGAGAAGATTATGAAATTAAACGTTGCGGCAGTTGCTTTAGCGTGTCCAACAGAGGTTGGTTTTGATGAAGCAATGCCTTTACTTAATCAAACTGTAGACGCTATGAAATCACAAGGTATTAATTGTGAAAACGTTGGCGTTGTAATGCACAGTCTTGAAACGGTACGCGAGGCGGCAGAAAAACTTAAAACTACTAATGCAGACGTTTTAATGATTTGTATCGCTACGTGGAGTGAAGACCATCATCTTTTAGACTTGTTGTCTTACGTTGATATGCCTTTAATTCTTCGCGCATATCCCGCTTTCGATACAGGTTCACTCTGTTGTGCGCACCAAATTGGCGCAGTATTTAGAGATATTGGCAAAACTTGCGAATTCGTTTACGGTTATGCCGATGATTTAGAATGCGTTAAAGAAACCAAAACTATCGTTACTGCATACGCACTTAAAAACTCTATGAACGAAACGAGAGTGGGTGCTATCGGTGGCCGTGTTAAAGGTATGACTGAAATTGCTTACGATGAGTTTTCTATTAAGCAAAAATTAGGCTCTAGGGTAGTAAACCTTGACGAAAAGGAAATGACTGAAAAGGTTAACGCAATCTCCGACGAAGAGGCTAAAGCCCTATTGGAAGAGAAAAAAGATATTTTAAAACCTTGTAAAATCACTTCTACTTGTGAGTCTATGCTTGAATCTATTAAGTATTATAAGGCTCTTAAAGACCTTGCTAAAGAATATGAACTTCAAGCGTTATCGGTAAAATGCTACACGACTTATATGGGTAAGATTTGCCTTGGTTATTCTCTTCTTGCGGAAGAAGGTATTGTAGCATCTTGTGAAGGTGACGTTACTAACGCCCTTACAATGAAACTTTTATACGATTTAAGTGGTAAACCTATCAATAATACAGACCTACTTTATCTTGACGATGAGGCGAATACTATTTTATTTGCTCACTGTGGTTCTTCGGGTTTCTCTATTGCGGAAGGCGAAGTTGAACTTGCGCCTGTTAGACTTATGGAATGTGGCGTATGTACTAAATTCCTTGTAAAACCTGGCAAAGTTACTGCAGTTAATATTTGTGGTCACGGTGATGAATTCCGCCTTTCGTTTATGGTTGGCGATGCAGTACCTTGCGGTATGGAATTCCCTGGCAACCCTGTTAAGATTAAATACGAAAAGCCTGTTTCTCAAATTAATAAAGAAATTATGAAAAACGGCATAGGTCACCACTGGATGGTTGCTTACGGTGATTTTAGTGAAGAGTTAAAATACTTCTGCAAAATCAACAATATTTTAGTTTACGAAATTTAAAGGTAGGAAATTTTTATGAAACGTTCTGAAATAAATAAAGCAATGCGCGATGCGCTTGAACTTTTTAAAGAATATAAAATCGTGCTTCCTAAATTTGTTCGCCTTACTCCAGAAGAATGGAAAACTAAAGGGGAAGAAATGCAAGAAGTAAAAGATAATATGCTTGGTTGGGACATTACCGATTTCGGCAATGGCGATTTTAATAAAGTTGGTTTATTTTTAATCACGTTAAGAAATGGTAACCAACTCAACAAAGAAAAATATCCAAAACCATACGCTGAAAAATTAATGATTGTAAAGGAAAAACAAATTACTCCTATGCATTATCACTGGTCAAAAATGGAAGATATTATCAACTGTGGCGGTGGTAACCTTGTAATTAAACTTTACAATTCAACTGCAGATAATAAACTTGCCGATACCGACGTTAACGTTTCGGTTGACGGTGAAAAAATGACTTTCCCTGCAGGTTACGAACTCGTATTAAAACCTGGCGACAGCGTAACGTTAACTCCTGGTTTATATCATAGATTTTGGGGTGAAGAAGGAAAAGGTACTGTTCTTGTTCGTGAAGTTTCTATGTGTAACGACGATTCTAACGATAACTGTTTCTATGATAAGGCAGGTCGTTTCCCTGAAATTGAAGAGGATGAAGCGCCATTACATTTACTTTGTAACGAATATAATAAGATTTAATTATTAAAAATTTAAGCCCGCTTTCAAGTTTGAAAGTGGGCTTTTTATCGCAAAATTTCAAGATTTTTCTAAATGAGTTTTTCTAAAATGCGTCGGTGTTATGCCGACGTGTTTTTTAAATAGTCTACTAAAGTAATAAGGATCGCTAAATCCGCACATTTCCGAAATACTAGATATTTCAAGTTGGGTATCAAGAAGTAGGTTTTTTGCTTGAGTTAGTTGGTGGTTTATTCTATAGTTTGCAGGTGTAGTTCCATATGCCTTTTTAAATGAGCGGATAAAATGTTCCGGTGTCATATTATAATATGAACAAACTTCCGCAATGCTTTTATTAATAGATAAATCTTCTAAATCGTTTTTTGCTCTTAAAAACTGAAACGCTTTAGGGGTTGGAGATGCAAATAGTTGTAGTATAGCGTATAATAATGCAACGGCATAGTCTGTTTTTTCTCCCGATGCGTGAATTGCCTCACGCGATAATGATAAAAATAAAGTATCAATTTCGTTAATTCTTCCATTGCTTTCGTGAATTCCCGATTTTAAGGTTTTGTCGTTTAAAATATCTTTAACTTTATTGCCTGTAAAATGTAGCCAATAATACCTTGAATTTTCTTTTACTTTATATACGTACGATTGCGGTTCGTTAGGGTAATAAACGCAATAATCTCCATTTTTTAGAAGTGTACCGTTAATTTCAATATTTCCATTAGAAACGTAAATTATATGATAATCAAGCCTACCGTTTGGGCGAAAAACCTTAATGTCTTGATTAATATTGTCAAAATATCCAAAATTGTTTAAATAAAGGTTAAATTTATTGCCGTATTCTTGGTCATAATCGCTTGTTTTGTGGTATGTCATTTTCATAGTAAATTTCCCCATATCGTTTATTTAATAAATATTTTACCATATAAAATCAATTTTGTCTAGTTAATATCAGTATTGTTTATTGTTGTAATTATTTATAGAAGATATAATTAAATCAAGGTAGGTGCATTATGCGAGAAAAAATTAAACTAGATAAAAACTGGCAATTCCATAAAGGGGATATAGATATTCCACTTTTAACCGATAAAGTTTACGTTTACCAATCTTCTAAAACCCAACGCCAATGTTTTGGTGTTGCGTCCCCTAATTATCCGGTTGGTCCTTATCCTTACCCAAAAGAAAACTGGAAAACGGTTGATATACCACACGATTACGTAATTGAAGGTGAAGTAAGTCCTGATAAAAATGAGGGCTTAGGCTTTTTTGATTACGACAACGCTTGGTACGTTAAAAAATTTGACGTTCCTAAAGAAGACGAGAATAAAAGATTAACTATTTTGTTCGACGGTGTTGCAAAGTACGCAACCGTTTATTTAAACGGCTGTTTAATGAAACGTAACTTTAGCGGATACACTAGTTTTGAAGTAGATATTACCGACGTTGCTAGGTTTGGACAAACGAACACACTTGCCGTATACGTTGATGCAAAGCAATTTGAAGGTTGGTGGTACGAGGGCGGTGGTATTTATCGTCACGTTTGGCTTAATAAAACAGACCTTGTTTCCGTTGACTTATGGGGCGTTTTTGTAAAACCTAAAAAGATTAGCGAAAAAACTTGGGAAGTTTCAGTTGAAACGGACGTTAGAAACGATTACGATGCTAATAAATCCGTTTCCGTTGAAGGTTTTATTATAGATAAAGACGGAAAGATTGTTGCTAGCGGAAAAACTGCAGGGTTAATTAATAAAAGAGATATTAGAAAGTTAAAATATAAATTAATGGTAGATTCTCCTAATTTATGGTCGCCTGATAGTCCTACGCAATACACCTTTAAAACTAAAGTTTATCAAGGTAAAAAGCAAGTAGATGAGGTGGACGTTAAATTTGGTTTTAGAACGGTTTATGCCGACCCTAATAAAGGCTTATTTATTAACGATAAGCATTATAAAATTAAAGGTGTTTGCGGTCATGCCGATTTTGGTTTATCAGGTAAAGCAGTTCCCGATAATATTCATAAATATAAAGTAAGACTTTTAAAAGAAATGGGCGCAAACGGCTATCGTTGTTCACACTACGCGCAAGCGTCTGAACTTATGGACGAACTTGACAGTAACGGCTTTATCGTTATGAATGAAACTAGATGGTTTGAGTCTAGCGAGGAAGGCAAAGCACAACTAGAAATGCTCGTTAAAAGGGATAGAAATAGACCGTCCGTTATGTTTTGGTCGCTTGGAAACGAAGAGTATTTCCATTTAACGGAAGAAGGTAGAAGAATAACTAAAAGTTTAAGAGCAGTTGTTGAAAAACTTGATGATACAAGGTATATTATGACGGCAATCAATAGAACGCCCGACGTTGCTACCGTTTGCGAAGAACTTGACGTTATTGGGGTAAATTACACCTGGGAAGCCTACGAGGCCGTACATAAAAATTTCCCTAAAACCCCAGTTCTTTCTAGTGAAAACTGCGCTACAGGCACTACGAGGGGACACTATTTTGCCGACGCTCCTGAAAAGGCGTTTATTACCGCATACGACCACGATTCTTCAGATAGATATAAAAGTAGGGAATATACTTGGAATTTTATAATGGAGCGCGATTGGATGCTAGGTGGTTATCAATGGATTGCCTTTGAGCACCGCGGTGAAGCAAAATGGCCAAGATTATGTTCGCAAAGTGGCGCTATCGACTTGTTTATGCAAAAAAAGGACGCCTTTTATCAAAATAAATCGCATTGGACAAGCGAACCTATGGTGCATTTACTTCCGCATTGGAATTTTAAGGGTTTTAAAGGGGAAACTGTTAAGGTGTTTGCTTATACAAACCAACCTAAAGTAGAACTTTTCTTAAACGGTAAAAGTTTAGGCGTTAAAAACTTAAATAAAATCGACCACGGCGAATGGGACGTTAAGTACGAGCCCGGCACGTTAGAAGTGTTAGCGTATAACGACGATAAAGTTGTTGCTAAAGATAAAAGGGTTACTTCAGGCGCGCCAACTAAACTTATGCTTAAACTTGAAAACGAAGTCAAAGCAAACGGCGAAGATTTAGCAGTTGTTACTTGCTACGTTGTAGATAAAGACGGTAACGAAATTTACGATGCGTCTGTAAACGTTGATTTTTACACTAACGAACTTGGTAAAATATATTCGACGGGGTCAGATATTAGCGATCATACTAGCATTTTCTTATCGAATAGAAAAATGCGCGCTGGCAGAATAACTGCAACTATAAAAGTTGGCGAAACTGAAGGCGAACTTAAAGTTTACGCAACTTCAAACGGATTAGAAAACGCAGTATTAACCATCAATTTAGAAAAATAATAGGAGCAATATGGATTACAAATTAAAAATAGGCTTGTTGCCAATAAGAAGATATATAAAAGAACCGCCAAAGCGCATAGGAATATTCCAAAGCGATTATGCGGTAGAAAATAAAGAAAAAAGCGTAAAGTACGTAAAAGAAAATTACTCTGACGATATTACGGAGTTTGTTGATATCAATTGGCTTAACGAAGAAGGCGTTTTGTGTTTAGATAGCGATTGTGATAGGGTGGCGGAATATTTTAAAAAAGAAAAAATCGACGCTTTATTTATAATAAACTGTAACTTTGGTCAAGAAAATTGCGCGGGGCTTGTTGCCAAAAAACTTCACGTGCCAACTTTACTTTGGGGTCCGCGCGATAGGAATTTTACTAACGATATTCGCTATACCGATACTCAATGCGGATTGTTTGCTATGAGTAAACAGTTAAAGAGAAACAACGTAAAATTTTCTTATATTGAAAACTGTGACGTAGATTCGCCCGTATTTGATAAAGGCTTAAAACAATTCTTTGGCGTTGCAACTATGGTTAAAAACTTCAAAGATATGAAGATTTTACAAGTGGGCACTAGGGTAAAACCTTTTAAATCTATTATGTATAACGAACTTGAACTTTGCGAAAAGTTTGGTATTGATATAGTTGCCTTTAATCTTGCCGAGGCTGTTGGCGATCTTCAAATAATTTACGATACTAAAAAAGAAGAACTTAATAAAGATTTAATAGACCTTAAAAACACCTTTGATTGTGGTAATTTAGACGACGATTATTTAATTAAAATGTTATGTATCGTTCACTACTACGAAAAACTTGCTAAAGATAATAACTGTAATATAATTAGTAGTGAGTGTTGGACGGGTATTACGCTCGGTTGGGGCGCAAATCCATGCCTTGCAATGTGTTTACTTGCAGATAAAGACGTTTACGTTACTTGTGAATGGGATATTCATATGACCATAACTAACGTATTATTGCTTTCCGCAACACGTGGTAAAGAAAAACCAATTCAAGGCGAGTTTACCTGCCGACATCCAAGTAACGATAATGCCGAACTCTTATGGCATTGCGGTCCATTCCCACTTAAATACAAAGCAAAAGGCGAAAAGCCATGGCTTTATAATACAAAACCAAGTTTTAGAATGGAAGACGGCGAGTATACAATCGCGCGTTTCCAAGCGGAAAAGGGTAAATACTATTTACTTTGCGATAAGTTTAATACTTGTAAAGGGCCTAAAACTTTCGGTACGTATATGTGGGCAGAGTTTGATAATTTAAGCAAGGTTGAAAGAAAACTTGTAAAAGGACCTTATATTCATCATATGTCTGAAATTCCAGGCGATTACGTTGAATATTTTAAAGAGTTTACCGAATATTTTGATGAAATAGAATACGATTCTTTTAATTGACTTTATTAAGCGTTTGTATTATAATCGCTTGTAAAGGATTTACTATATGAAAAAATTATCAAAATCATCAGAATTGTTGTGGATAATGGGCACTGTATTCGTGGCGCTTGGCGTTTCTATTTGCAGTAAGGCAAATTTAGGCGTTTCAATGATTGCCGCGCCCGCATTCGTTATAAGCGAAGCCTTAATTAACGTTTGGAGCGGTTTTACTGTAGGCGTTGTTGAGTACGTGTTTCAGGGTGTTTTGCTTGTTATACTGTTTATTATCATTCGCAAATTTAACGTTAAGTATTTATTTGCATTTGCGGTAGCGGTTGTCTATGGTTACGTTTTAAACTTCTTTATTTGGGCTCTTCGCGGAGTAGAATTTAACGAAGTTTGGGTTAGATGGGTAATGCTTATCGTTGGCGATACTATAACCGCGCTTGGCGTTGCTAGTTTCTTTAGAACTACTTATCCACTTCAAGTTTACGAACTTTTCGTTTCTAAAACTGCGTACAAGTTTGAAGTTAGCATAAATAGGGTAAAGTCGATATTCGATATTTCATTACTTATTGTATCTATAATTTTGGCTTTAACTTTGTTTGGTGACGTCACTACGTTTGATTGGTCTACTATTTATTATAATAGTTTCCATAGTATAGGTTTAGGTACGATTTTAACAACCTTAATTAATTCGCCACTCATTGCTTTAACGGGCAAAGTAATTGATAAAATTTTTGATAATAAGCCACTTTTTGAAAAAATGGAAAAGGCTTTGTTAATTAAATAAAAATAAAAGCACTAAAATTAGTGCTTTTATTTTTGGTATTCAAAGTGTTTAAAAGTTTGTAATTCTTTTAAATATTTTTTAGCGTATTTTTTAGCGTCTTCTAAATTCTGGTCGCTATAATTTCCGCATTCTATTGGCGTTGCGCCAGGTATATCTCCTTGATAATTTATAATAAAATCTAACATTTCGCAAATAATAGGGTACACGTCTATCGGGAAAAGGTCGCCAAACATAACTAGATAAAATCCAGTTCTGCAACCCATAGGACCAAAGTATATTATTTTATCTTTCAAATAAGAATTTCTTAAAAAGGTTGCCCCTAAATGTTCAAGGGTATGTACGCCTGCGCAGTTTAAAACTTCTTCTTTGTTAGGCGCGGTAAAGCGAACGTCAAAAGTAGTCGTTACTACACCGTCGCACTCGTCTTTTCTTGAAACGTAAAGACCTGTTTCTAAATTTAAATGGTTAACTAAAAAACTTTCAATCGTGTTCATATATCTATTATATATTATATTTAAAATTTTTTCAACTAAATAGCAAACTAATTCGTTATAAAAAAAATTTAAAAAATTTTATTCAAATATTTGTAATATTATAAAAAACTATGCTATAATGTATTGTCAAATTGAGTTTAGCCGCAATTTTGCGGTGATATAAGGATGGTATTTAATATGAGTCGTATGGTAGGCACGGTTTCCCGTGGTATTAGAGCTCCAATCATTAAACAAGGTGACGATATTGTTAAAATCGTAACGGATTGTATTTTAGAAGCGTCAAAAGATGCAAAATTCGATTTTTACGATCGCGACGTTGTTGCTATTACTGAAGCCATCGTTGCAAGGGCGCAAGGCAACTACGCAAGTGTTAACGATATTGCTATTGACGTTAAGAATAAGTTTGGCGAAGGCGCTACTGTAGGCGTAATTTTCCCAATATTATCTCGTAACCGTTTTGCTATTTGTTTACGCGGTATTGCTAAAGGCGCTAAAAAAATCGTTTTAATGCTATCTTATCCTTCAGACGAAGTAGGTAACCACTTAGTTAGCCTTGATAAACTTGATGAAAAGGGCGTAAATCCGTATACGGATGTGTTATCGCTTGAAAAATACCGTGAACTTTTCGGTTACGAAAAACACACTTTTACGGGTATTGACTACGTTGAATATTACGAAAACCTTATTCGTGAATGCGGTGCGGATTGTGAAATCGTATTTGCTAACAACCCTAAAGCAATTTTAAACTACACTAAAAAAGTGCTTAACTGTGATATTCACACAAGGGCGCGTACAAAACGTATTTTAAAAGATGCCGGTGCGGAAATCGTTTTAGGTCTTGACGATATTTTAACTGAATCTATAAACGGTAGTGGTTATAACGCTAATTACGGTTTATTAGGTTCTAACAAAGCGACTGAAGACACTATTAAACTTTTCCCTAAAGATTGTCAAAGGGTAGTTGATGCAATATCTGAAAACCTTACTAAAGCAACTGGTAAAAAAATTGAAGTTATGGTATATGGTGACGGCGCGTTTAAAGACCCTGTTGGTAAAATTTGGGAACTTGCCGACCCTGTTGTTTCTCCTGCATATACTAACGGTTTAATGGGTACACCTAACGAACTTAAACTTAAATATCTTGCAGATAACGAATTCGGCGCTTTAAAAGGCGAAGAATTAAAGGATGCTATCAAGAATAAGATTAAAGAAAAAGACGCGGATTTATTCGGTCAAATGGCATCTGAGGGTACTACTCCTAGAAGACTTACCGACCTTATCGGTTCACTTTCAGACTTAACTTCAGGTTCTGGCGATAAAGGTACGCCTATCGTATTCATCCAAGGTTATTTCGATAATTATACAACAGACTAAAATTTAAGATTGTATCTAAAAATAAAGCCCCGACATTTTTGTCGGGGCTTTTAATTACTTTATAATAAGTTTACCGTAAATTCAGTTTTATTATTGTTGATTTGTAAATTTTCGCAAGCGTTTTCAAATTGTTTTGAAATATAGTCGAATTTATAATCGTTAAGTTGGAAGTAGTTTAAGTTGACAGCCTTTTGTACTAAAAGGTTAATAGACGTACCAACGTTTTCTACGCCTTGAGAAATAAACTTAACCGTTAACCCTTTTTTAAATGCAGAGTTTAGGTTGAACTTTTGAATAGGGTTCATAATACCGGTTACCGCTACCATTGCGTCGTTAGACGCTAGCGTTAAAGTGGTTTCAAAACTTAAATTATTATCGGTAACGTAAATAACTTTTTTACATTTTCTACCACCGGTAATATTAATAACGTCTTGCTCAACTAGTCTATCCGCTACTATAGAGTAGTAGATATCGGTTTTTTTAGCAATTTCTAAATTATACTCGTTATCGTCAATTAAAATAGGCACTGCTTTATAATAAGATAGAAGTTGAGCGATTAAGTTGCCAAGTATTGAACCGCCAACGACCGCAACATATTCGCCTTTATCAATTTTAAGCGCGTCAATAACCGATAGGGCAATAGATAAGTGGTTTACGAAAAGCGCTTCGTACTCGCTAACTGCTTGTGGTAATAAATGGCAGTGTTTTTTGTTAACGACGGCAAACTCTTTTAAAAAGCCGGAATTGTTTCCATTTTCAGCGTGGGATAAATAAACTTTTTGACCTTTAGTAAAGTAATTAGATTCGTTTAAAACTTCGCTTATTTGCCCAACTGCGATATAGCCTGGCGTAATAGGGTAAGTAATGCCATCAACGTTGCCTGCGTATAAGTTAATATCTTTTTTAGTTATAAAGCACTTAGTGATTTTAATTTTAAGGTCGTCTACTTGCTCAAGGTTTTCAACGACGTTTACCTTGCTTATTTGTTTTGTATTTGTAATTTGATATGAAATCATATAAGTTATTATATACTTTTTACAGGTTTTTTGCAACTGATTTTATAAAAAAGTGTAAATCAATAAAATTTTATAAAATTCCTTAAATATTGCTAAGAAAAAGTTGACTTATTATAAAAAATCATATATAATAGCACAGTAGAAATTAACAAAGAGGTGAGAATATGCAAGCAAATATTCATCCAGAATATAAAATTGTAAAGGTTCAATGCGCATGTGGTGCGTCTTTCCGCACTGGTACAACTAAGAATACTGACGTTATTAAAGTTGACATTTGTTCTAAATGCCACCCATTCTTCACAGGTAAACAAAAACTTGTTGATGCTGGTGGTCGTGTTGATAAATTCAAAAAAAGATACGGTATTTAATTTTACAAAGTTGTTATACCTAAAAGGGTATAGTGTCAGCGCTAAGATTTCTCTTAGCGCTGTTTTAATAGGTTTTTATGAAAGGTAATAAAAGCAATAAAAAATGCACTTCAATAGGCGGTCAAGCGGTTATTGAAGGCGTAATGATGCGTGGCGCAAAGTCTATGGCAACTGCCGTTCGTGATGAACGCGGTGAGATATTAGTAGAGGCAAAGCGCTTAAAAGCCCCCGATAAAAAATCGGGTTTTTTAAAGTTGCCTATAATTCGCGGTGTAGTTGCGTTTATTTCGTCTTTGGTTACTGGTACTAAATGTTTAATGCGTTCCGCAACCGTGTACGGAGAAGAAGAAAGTTCTAACTTTGATAATTGGCTTTCTAAAAAAACGGGAATTAATCCTATAGATATTGCAATGTATTTAGGTGTGATACTCGGCGTTTTGCTTTCGGTTGGATTGTTCTTCTTTTTGCCACAAGTTATTGCCGATTTATTCACTTTTATTGATAAAACTTCTATTATTTACTTCTTAATTGAAGGTTTGGTTAGAATTTTAATATTTATATCTTATATATTACTTACTACTTTACTAAAAGATATTAGGCGCACTTATATGTATCATGGAGCAGAGCATAAAACTATATCTTGCTATGAAAGCGGTATGGAACTAACGGTAGAAAACGTAAAAACTTGTACTAGGGTGCACGATAGATGCGGTACTACCTTTACTTTTTTAGTAATGATTATAAGTATTTTAATCTTTGCCATAATGAACACCGTGCTTTTAGAATTAGGGTTAGACTTAAACTACTTAGGATTAGGCAAGTTATGGCGTTTTTTAATAAAACTAGCAACACTTCCTATAGTGGCGGGCGTTTCTTACGAAATATTGAAACTTTTAGCAAAAACTAAAGCAAAATTCTTTATTATTTTTAAAGCGCCAGGTCTTTTATTGCAAAGATTAACCACGCGCGAGCCTGACGATAAGATGATAGAAGTAGCAATTACGGCATTTAAAAAGGTTTTAGAAATGGATGAAGACGAAAGTATTCCCGAATGTGAATTTAACGTTTTCGGTACTTCTAAAACGCTACTAGAAAAGGTCAAATCAATCGTCAATAAAAAGGGCGAAAACGATGCGGATGCCGAATGGATTGTATCAATTGTTTTAGGCGTTAAAAGAAGTGAAATCGGCGATTTAACGGCAGTAACTAGAGAGCAAAGCGAAAGGGCGTTAGAAATTGCTAAAAAGCGCGCTGAAGGCGTTCCACTTTGGTATATTATTGGCGAAACTGAGTTTTACGGATATAAAATCAAAGTAAATGAAAACGTGCTTATTCCTAGACCTGAAACGGAAGAACTTTGCTACAACGCTCTTAAAGAAATAACTGAAAATAGTACCGTACTTGATATGTGTACGGGTAGTGGTGCAATCGCTATTACTATTAGTAAAGAGTCGGGCGCTCAAGTTACCGCAGTTGACGTTAGCGAAAAAGCCTTAGAAGTTGCGAAAGAAAACGCTATAATTAACGGCGCAAGCGTAGAGTTTGTTTTATCTAACGCGTTTACTAATTTGGATAAAAAGTACGACTTTATTTTGTCTAATCCGCCGTATATAAAAACGGGTGATTTAGCCTCTTTACAAGAAGAAGTAAAACGTGAGCCGTCACTCGCTTTAGACGGTGGAAAAGACGGGTTGAACTTTTATAGAATTTTATCCGAAAATGCACATAAATTCTTAAATTTTGGTGGAACTATATTTATGGAAATAGGTATAAATCAAGATGAAGAAGTTATTAAACTTTTCCTTGAAAACGGCAATTATAAAAGCGCTAATGCAATTAAGGATATTAACGGTATAAATAGAATTATTAAGGTGGTTAGAAATGACGTCTAAACTTGAAACGATTTATCAAAGATATTTAAAACTTAACGACTTAGTCGGCGATCCTGAAGTCATTAAAAATATAGACGAATGGAGAAAGTACACTAAAGAACTTTCCGAAATGGAAGAAGTTATTGACAAATATAAAGAATATAAAAAGGTACTCGAAGAAAAAACCGATGCCGAAAAGTCTATTTTAACGGAAACTGATAGCGAAATGAAGGCTCTTCTTTCCGATGAAATTCAAGCGTTAAAAGAAAAGTTAACTGAAATAACTAGCGAACTTAAAATTCTTTTAATACCAAAAGATGAAAACGACGATAAGAACGTTATTATAGAAATCCGCGCGGGCGCAGGTGGTGAAGAGGCGGCTTTATTTGCCTACGAACTTTACCGTATGTACGTTAACTACGCCGATAAAAATCGCTTTAAAACGGAAGAAATCGACTCCAACGAAACGGAACTTGGTGGTATTAAAGAAGTAACTTTCTCGGTGGTTGGTAAAGGCGCTTATGCTAAACTTAAATATGAAAGCGGTGTTCATAGGGTACAACGCGTGCCTGAAACGGAATCTCAAGGTAGAATACAAACGTCAACGGCAACCGTTGCGGTGCTCCCAGAAGTAGAAGATATCGAGATTAAAATTGATGAAAAAGATTTAAAAGTGGATACTTATCGTTCAAGCGGTGCTGGTGGTCAGCACGTTAACAAGACGGAAAGTTGTATTCGTATGACGCATATTCCAACAGGTATAGTCGTTACTTGTCAAGACGAAAGGTCGCAAATTAAAAACCGTGAAAAAGCCTTAAAAGTATTAAAATCTAGGCTTTACGACCATTACAACTCTGAATACCGTAAAGAATACGACGAAAATCGTAAAAGTCAAATTGGTACGGGCGATAGAAGTGAAAGAATTAGAACTTATAACTTTCCACAAGGTAGAATTACCGATCATAGAATTGGTTTTACTTTGTATTCTCTTGAAAACTTCTTGTCTGGCGATATTGGCGAAATGATTGAGGCTTTAGCAATCGCCGATAGAGAGGCAAAACTTTCAAATCAAGAAGAAGATTAAAACTCTATAAAAATGTTAAAAATTAAACTTGTTTGCAATTCGCAAACAAGTTTTTTATTTTTGTATTTATAATGAGAACATATTTTATATTTTGGTAAAAAAATTGACATTTTTTATTAATTTACTATATAATAAGTCAAGTATTTGGAGGCAACATGAAATTATCTAAAAAAGCATTATCAATTCCAGCGTCAGTAACGCTTGAAATAACGGCAAAAGTAAAACAACTTAAAAGTGAAGGTAAGTCGATTATCGGCTTTACTGCGGGCGAGCCTGATTTTAACACTCCCGATTATATTATTGACAGCGCGAAAGAAGCGCTTGATATTGGGTTTACTAAATACACGCCGGTTGCAGGTATGCCTGAACTTAAGGAAGTAATTTGTAAAAAATTTAAAGATGATAATAATCTTATTTACGACCCGTCTCAAATTATTGTGTCTGACGGCGCTAAGGCGTCACTTTTTCACGCTATTTACGCGCTTGTAGACGATGGCGACGAAGTTATTATTCCCGCTCCATTTTGGTTTACTTATGAAGAACAAGTTAAAATTTGCGGTGGTAAGCCAATAATCATTCAAACTAAAGAAGAAAACGGCTATAAACTTACACCAAGCGAACTTGAAAACGCTATTACTGATAGAACGGTAACTATATTATTAAACTCTCCGTCAAACCCAACAGGCGCAATTTATTCTAAAGAAGAACTTGAAGCGCTTGCTAAAGTTGTTGAAAAACACAATTTAACGGTTATTTCTGATGAGATTTACGAAAAGTTAATTTACGACGGTAATAAGCATTACTCAATTGCGCAAGTATCTGATTATATGAAAGAAAACACTATAGTTATTAACGGCGTTAGTAAAACTTATTCTATGACAGGTTGGCGCGTAGGTTATCTTGCAGCGCCTAAAGCGATTGCTAGTATTATTTCAAGGGTGCAAGGCCATACGACAAGTAACGCTTGTTCAATTTCGCAATACGCATCCGTAACTGCTATGAGTAAAGGTGCAGAAATAGTAGAAAGTATGCGTCAAGAATTTGATAAAAGGCGTAAACTCATGTCTAAACTCTGTGATGATTTAGGTTTAACTTACATAAATCCTCAAGGCGCTTTTTATATGTTTATTAATATTAAGGAATTTATCGGTAAATCGGTAGACGGCAAGGTTATAAACGGCAGTTTAGATTTTGCATCAATTCTTACCGATCACGGCGTTGCGGTTATACCAGGTCTTCCTTTCCACGCCGACGAATTTATTAGGCTTTCTTACGCCGTTTCTGAGGCGGATATCGTGGGCGGATTTGAAAGAATTGCTAAATTTATCTCTTTAATTAAATAAAATTATAAAAAAATATAAAAATTTTTAAATTTGCTATTGAAAAGTTGTAATTTTTGTTTTATAATAAGAGTACCAAATAAATGGAGGACTAAAATTATGATAAAAATTGTTTACGGCCCAAAAGGGTTTGGCAAAACTAAAATTATGCTTGACGAAGTTAATAAAGCAGGCGAAGGCGCAAAAGGCAACGTAGTATTTATTAGTGATAAACGCTTTAATACGGTGTCTATTAACTTAAACGTTAGATGTCTTTACACTGAAGAATATAAGATTACTACCGCTCAAGCGTTTACAGGTTTTGTTAACGGATTACTTGCGGGTAATAGCGATATAGAATATGTATTTATTGATGGGTTAAAGAGAATTATTGGTAATGAGTTAAGAGGTGGCCAAGCATTATTTAAATCTATTAACGCATTACAAAAAGCATATCCTGAACTTAAATTCATTGTTTCGGTAAGCGCCGCTAAGGAAGATTTACCAAAATATATTGCAAAATATGTTAAATAATATAATAATTAATGATAATAAAATACAAATCGGTGGGTATATATTACCTGCCGATTTTAAATATTTAGAAATAGACTTTTTAGGTAGTCTGCAAGGTAAAGAATTTTCAACTAAAGTTGAAGAAGTTTATTTTAAGTTAACAGGGAAAGAGTATAATTTTAATAAAAACGTAGAAATATTTATGGTGGACGATACTATTTGCGCGCTAGATTTAGCGTCAAATAGAAATGCTAATTATTTAGACGTTATCGATGATAATGAAGATTTTTCTACTAAAATTTACACCCTTGTTTCAATCTTTACCGCGTGTTACGTTGACCTTGTTGACAGTGGTATTATAAAAAGTTTAGAAAAGGTTAATTTTGCCTTGCCGTCTGATGATGGAATTTTTCTTTTGTCTTTATTTATTGCTAAAAAGATAGGGTTGCCAATTGATACCATTATATGCGGTGGAGAAGTTAAAACCGTACCTCAAATTAAAGGTTTATATTTTAAAAGGGTTAATGAAACTGATATAGAAGATTTTATTGGTATTTTCTTTGATGAATACGATATGGCTTTAGACCCTATAAGCGTAAAGGGTATAGTCGCAATGGATGGTTTTTACGATAGTTACGAAGATGAAAACGTAACCGTTTATTTAAACCTTTCTTCGCCGTATCTTTTTGCAAGAAAGGTATTAAATATCGTATCGGGCGAAAAGATTTTAGACGTTTATAAGGCAATAGATAAACTTTACTTTGAAACTTCGCAAGATATACCCGAAAGTATAAAAAATAAAGAAATTCCTTTATATTACCAAGAAAATATTAAAATGCCTTTAGATATCGCAATTTCTTTTATAAATGCATATCTTAAAGTTTGATTTTTAATAACTTGTGTGATATAATTACAATAAAATTGTAATAATTTTAAAAATACTTGCAATTTAAAGTATATTTAACTAAAAGATTTTAAACTAATGGTGAATTATGGAAGATAAAAAAACTCTTTTTAGCGCCGTGCAACCAAGCGGTACTCCAACTATCGGAAATTACGTAGGTGCAATCAACAACTTTGTAAAACTTCAAGATGAATATAACTGCATTTATTCTATTGCCGACCTTCATTGTTTAACGGTTAAGCAAGACCCTCAAAAGTTAAGAAAGGCTACTCTAGAACTTATGGCTTTATACATTGCGTGTGGTATTGACCCTGAAAAATGTATAATGTTCATTCAATCTCACGTTCCGGAACACGCTGAACTTACTTGGGTGTTAAATACTATTACTTATCCAGGCGAACTTAATAGAATGACGCAGTTTAAAGATAAATCTCGTTCTCACGCCGATAACGTAAATATGGGTCTTATGGATTACCCGGTATTAATGGCGTCTGACATTTTGCTTTACAACACCGCGGTAGTACCGGTTGGCGCGGACCAAAAGCAACATATTGAAATTACTAGAGATTTAGCAATTCGTTTCAACTCTAGATTTGGCGAAACTTTCGTCGTGCCTGAAGGTGTTTTCCCTAAATACGGCGCTAAGATAATGTCTCTTCAAGACGCTACTAAAAAAATGAGTAAGAGTGATGAAAATATCAACTCGTATATTTCAATGTACGACGATAGCGACACTATTATTAGAAAGTTCAAAAGGGCGGTTACCGATAGCGATAATAAAATCGTGTTTGACCCTGAAAATAAAGCGGGCATTTCAAACCTTTTAACGATTTATTCGGTATTTGCGGGCAAATCTATAGAAGATGCTTGTAAAGAATTTGAAGGTAAAGGCTATGGCGACTTTAAACTTAAAGTTGGCGAGGCGGTTGTAGAAGGTTTAAAACCTATTTCAGAAAAGCGTGAAAAACTTATGCAAGATAAGGCGTACCTTGATGAAATTATCGTTAAAGGCGCTGAAAACGCTAGAAGAATTGCATATAAAACAATTAGAAAAGTATATAAAAAGGTGGGTCTATATAGACCGTAAGAATTATGTTTGGTTATATCTTACCCGATAAGCCGTACTTGTATTTAAAAGACGATACTTTATACAATTCTTTATACTGTGGAATATGTAAAAGTTTAAAAAAAGAAACGGGGCAATTATCTCGTTTTACTTTAAGTTACGATATGGCTTTTATGTCAGCGCTCGCCCATAATATTATGGGGGTAGACGTTACAATTGAAAAGAAAAATTGCATTGCGCATCCAATAAAAAAACGCCCAATAGCAAAGACTGATGAGATTTCTTCAACACTTGCATCACTCAACGTGATTTTGGCTTACTATAAGTTAAAGGACGACGTTTTGGATGAAAACAAAGGCAATTTTAAAAGCGCGGTATTTAAAAAAGCGTATAAAAAGGCTAAAAAGAAGTATCCTGAAATTGATTTAACGGTTAAAACCTGTTACGGCGACCTTTTAAAATTAGAAAAGGATAATTCAGATAGTATTGATATCGTTGCCGACCCGTTTGCGGAAATGCTTAAAAAGATTTCTACTTTAGTTTTTAAAGACAAGGCGTCAAAGTATACTGAAAATTTAGTGTACGCAATAGGTAAATGGATATATTTAATCGATGCGCTTGACGATTACGATAAAGATATAAAAAATAAAAACTTTAACGTTTTTTATAACTATTATAAATGCAAAAATTATTTTGAACTTATATCAAAGCACGAGCAAGATATAGTATTTGTGTTTAGTACTATATTCGTTATGATTTCAGAAAATTATTCTAAAATTCCTATGAAATATAATACGGATTTAGTTGCTAATATTATAATGAGGGGAATTCCTTCAAAAACTAAACAAATTATTGATAAAGGTAAAGAAAATAATGGATAAATTTTATAAAATTTTAGGCGTAAATGAAAATTCTTCTAATGAAGAAATTAAAGAGAAGTATTTTTCACTTAGGGAAAAATATCTTGAAGAAAGATTTTTAGAAGGTGAAGCGGGCAACAATGCTGCAAAAAAACTTACCGAAGTGGAAAACGCATATAATGAAATTATGTCGTTTAGGGCTCAATATAGTGGTTTTGAATCAAAATCTCAATTATTTAATGAAATTGACGATGCTATTAGAAGTGGCGACCTTCGTTTAGCGCAAGAAAAATTAGACTTGTTTGATGAAAGAAACGGCGAATGGCACTATTATCAATCGGTAATTTTTTACAAAAAGAATTGGATTAACGAAAGTAAAAAACAACTTGAAATAGCCCTTCAATGCGACCCCGATAACGAAAAATATAAAAACGCTTTAAACAAGATAAACGAAAAGATAACTAACTCTGGTAGGGTTAATCCTAATTGGAATCAATCGGGTAACGCAACGCCTGAAAGCGATGCAGAGCCCGTTCAACAAATGGGTGGCGAAGGCTGTTTACAATGGTGTTGCGATATGCTTATTTGTAACATGCTTTTAAACTGCTGTTGTAATTGTAGATAATGAAGAACGGCAAACTAATTGCGCTTTCCGCTTTAACTACTGCTTTCGGGCTAGTTTTTATAGTGTTTGGTGCGTATTTTTCAAGTTTTGATTTATCTTGCTTGTTTATGGCAAGCGTCGCTATAATGTTTCCGCTTAGTAAAGACTCGGTTAAGGGCGCGTTTTTATCTTATTTAGCGGTAACGCTTTTATCGTTAATTCTTGTTGGCGGTAAGTTTTATATAACTATTTTATACGCGGTGTTTTTTGGATTGCATCCAATAGTTAATTACTATCAGTTAAAAAAGGGTAAAACTTTTTCATGGCTAACGATTGTAAAGGGCGTTTGGTTTGTTTTAACGTTAGCGCTTATGGTATATTTGTTTAAACTTTTTACCATAGAAAATCCAATACTTGATAAGTATTTACCATTCGCAGTTGTAATTGGCGGAATGATATTTTTCATCTTTTACGACTTCGTAATGTTAAGAATACAAAAGACAACTAAAATTTTAATAAACCGTTTAAAGTTTTAATGGGTACTCGTTATGAAAAAGAATGACGTATTAACGGCAGAAATAACCGCAATCGGTTCAAATTGTGAAGGGATAGCAAAGGTAGATGGTATCGTTTGCTTTATCCCTTTTTCTTTATTGGGTGAAAAAGTAGAATTTAAAGTTTTAAAGGTAAATAAAAACATTGCCTTTTGTAAACTTTTAGACGTTTTAACCCCTTCAGAAGATAGGGTAAGACCGCTTTGTAAGTTTTATACTAAATGCGGTGGTTGCCAACTTCAACACGTTCGCCAAAAGGCAGAGTTTAAAATAAAGTCTAATATAATTAAAGACTGTTTTAAGAAAATTGCGGGGCTTGAAGTTGAAGTTAATCCAATTGTTAAAAGCGAAAACGAATACGGTTATAGAAACAAAATGCAACTTCCAATTCGCAGTATTAACTCAGTTAACCAAATCGGTTTATTTTACGAAAACTCGCATAGAATCGTAGAAATTGACGAATGCGTTATTCAAAAACCAATTTTTAACGACGTTATTAAAGCGTTTAAATTATTTATTGCTGAGACGCAAATTTCTTGCTATAACGACGAGAGTAACGCGGGTTTATTAAAACACGTAGTCGTTCGTGACGTAAAAGGTAAACTTTTAATAATTGTAGTTATAAACGGAAAAGAACTTCCGTTTAAAGATCGTTTAATAGATATTTTAAACGGCTATTTTGAAGAGTATTCTTTAATTTTAAACGAAAACACCAAAAACAACAACGTAATACTTGGCAATAAATTTACCGTAATTTATGGTCAAGGTTACTATTACGACGAGTTTTTAGGTATTAAATATCCCGTTTTTCCAGAGTCTTTTATGCAGGTTAACGATAGCGTAAAAGAAAGGCTTTACGCTGACGTAATTAAAAGATTAGAACTCAATGAAAACAGCGTTGTAATCGACGCGTATAGCGGTGCGGGTATTATGACTGCAATGATGGCTAAAACCGCTAAAAAGGCAATAGGTATAGAAGTTATACCAGAGGCGGTAAAAGCAGGGGATGAACTTGCCGTTTTAAATAAATTGTCAGACAAAATGACTAATATTTGCGCTTTATGTGAAGAAGTGTTGCCTGACGTTATAGCCAAGGAAAAGGCGGAAAACGGCTCTATTTCCGTCGTTTTAGATCCTCCAAGAAAAGGTTGCGACGATAAAGTTTTATCCGCCATAATCAAGGCTATGCCCGATAAAATAGTATACGTTGCGTGTTCTCCGCAGTCACTAGCGCGTGACGTCGGTATATTAACGGGTAGCCTTGCTTGGACTAACGGCGAACTTAAAAGGGTGGAAAATTTTGTGCCGCGTTACGAAATAGAAAGTGTAACCCCATACGACATGTTCCCTAAAACCAAACACGTAGAGACGCTTGTTGCGCTCAAAAGGGTATAATTATGCACGAAATGAAACTTCAACCCTCTCCTTTTGAAAAGATTAAGAGGGGTATAAAAACTATCGAATTAAGGTTGTACGACGAAAAACGCCAAAGAATTAAAGTTGGCGACAAAATTACTTTTACTAACGCTACTACTGGAGAAAAACTAGTTGCAACCGTTAAAAAATTACATTTATTCGATAGTTTTGAAAAACTCTATCAAACTTTGCCACTGTTAAAATGCGGTTATACGCCTAACGACTTAAATACCGCAACTCCGACTGATATGGATAAATACTATTCTAAAGAAGAGCAACGAAAACACGGCGTAGTTGGGATAGAAATAGAAGTAATTTAAAGGATAAAATTATGAAAATTAATAAAGATAAAAATTTTGAAAGAGAACTGCCTAGCGGTTATAAACAATTATTACATATTAACGCAAAGGACGCAAAATTTGGTATTATTTTTAATTTGATTTCCCTTTTAGTGCTTGCGGTTGTCCTTGCGGTTGCTATATTTTCTTTATCGTTTAAAGGGTATACTTTCGGCGAAGTTTTTAGTTTAGACTTGCCGAATTTATTAATTGCCTATCTTGTTTTTTTTCTTTCAATTTTTTCTTATATAATTTTGCATGAATTAGTGCATGGCGTTGCATATAAATCATTAACGGGTGAAAAACTTACTTTTGGTTTAAGTTGGAGTTGTGCTTTTTGCGGTGTGCCTAATATCTTTACTTATCGTAAAACTGCAATCATTGCAATAGTTGCGCCTTTTGCCGTGTTTACTATACTTTTAATTCCAACTATCATCGCTTTATATTTTGTTAGCCCGTTATATTATTTAATTTTTGCATTTGTTTTTGGACTTCATTTTGGTGGTTGTAGTGGCGACTTGTATTTATTAATACTTTTATTGATTAAGTATAAAGATAATACTACGCTAATGCGAGATACGGGTCCAGAACAATTTATTTACGTTAAAACAAAAGAAAGTTAGGAGATATATGCAATTTAAATATAAGTATTTTAACGAACTTTCCGTATCGGAACTTTACGAAATAGTAAGGGCAAGGACTGAAATTTTTTTATTAGAACAAAAAATTATTTGTCAAGATTTTGATGGTGAAGATTATAACGCTCTTCATTGTTTTATTGAAGATAACGGCAAGGTTGTTGCGTACTTGCGCGCTTATAAAATTGATAAAAACACCGTAAAAATAGGTAGAGTGCTTACTATTACTCACGGAATAGGCTTGGGTAAAGAGTTGATGAATAAATCAATGCCGATAATTTTAGAAAAATTTAACGGCTTAAAAATAACGTTAAACGCTCAATCTTATGCAAAAGGTTTTTATGAAAAGTGTGGTTTTAAAGTCGTTTCTAACGAATTTTTAGAAGAAAACATCCCACACCTAAAAATGGAGTATTGTTAATAGGAGTTCAAGTTATGAGTATTATTAAAACCAAATTAAACGTTGGAGCAACAAAGCCTTTTAAGGTTTTACATATGACTGATACCCATTTAACCTATGCGGATATGCGCGATGGGGAAAGAAAGGTTAATTTAGCGTTATCTCGTGAAAAGATTTTTCCTGAAAACGTTAAGACGTTGGAGTACGGTGTTAAAACAGCTAAAGAATTAAACGTGCCAATTTTTCACACGGGTGATTTAATAGATTTTGTTTCACTTGCAAATTTAGAAGAAACTAAAAAGTTCACCGATGAAGTTGACGTATTTATATCGGCAGGCAATCACGAGTTTTCCCAATACGTTGGCGAGGCTGTTGAAGATGCAGACTATAGAAACCAAAGTTTAGATAAAGTTCAAAAGGTTTTTAAAAACGATATAAGGGCATCTTCTAGGGTAATAAACGGAGTTAACTTTCTTGCTATAGATAATGGCTATTATCTTTTTGAAAAAGAGCAGTTAGCCTTTTTAAAAAGTGAAGTAAAAAAGGGTTTACCTATCGTTTTACTATTCCATAACCCACTTTTTGAAAAAAATCTTTTTGATTTAAGAATGAAAGAGGGGAACAATGCGGCGCTTGTTGGCGTACCAAAGGAATTAATGGCAAATTATCCTGAAAAGAGATTTATTCAGCAATTAGCCGATGATGTAACATTAGAAACGATTGAATTTATTAAAAATGAAAGCAAAATAAAAGCAATAATTACAGGGCATTTACACTTTAATTATGAAAGTGAACTTTATGGTAGAATACCGCAAATAATAACGTCTTGCATAGATATTAGGCTTATAGAATTTATTTAAGGAGTACTTTATATGAAAGTTTGCGCTTTGCAACCAAAATATTCTTTTAATAGCATTGATTTGAACGATTGCTTTAATGGTCTTATCGAACTACTTGATAGTTGCGATAATTCTTTAGATATTATCGTTTTACCAGAGTATAGCGATGCTTTAGCCGACGTAAAGGGTAAAGACGGTTATTATAATGCAGTAAAAACTTATGGGGAAACCTTGCTTAATAAGGCGAAAGAAACGGCAACTCGATGCAATGCAATAGTGTTTGTTAATGCAGGCTACAATACCCCAAATGGGATTAGAAACACAACTTATGCAATTGATAGAAAGGGAAATATCGTAGGTAAGTATTTTAAGGCTCATCCTGCTCCTAGCGAAGTAAAAAAAGATAGTGAAGGTGGGCACGAACTTGACGTTGAATATAGTTATGAAAGTTCATCGCCTTACGTTTTAGAAATTGAAGGGATAAGGTTTGGTTTTTTAACTTGTTACGACTTTTATTTTTACGAAAACTTTGCTCAAATAGCACGTGAAAAAGTAGACGTGATTATTGGTTGCTCGCTACAGAGAACGGACACGCACGAGGCGTTGTCGATTATTTGTAAGTTTTTATGCTATCAAACTAACGCGTATTTAGTTAGGGCGTCCGTTTCGCTTGGAAAAGATTCTAAAGTATGCGGTTCTAGCATGGTTGTTTCTCCTAAAGGGGAAGAGTTAAAAAATATGAAAAACGACGTTGGTTTATTAGTTTGCGATATTGACGTTAACGATAAATACTACAAACCAGCGGGATTTGGCGGAAATTTAAAGGCTCATTACGAGTATATCGAAGAAGGTCGTAGACCTTGGCTTTATAGAAATGGTGGTGCGTCCGTTTCAAAGTTTGATAGCGTTATGAAATACCCAAGATTATGCGCGCATAGGGGCTTTAATACGGTTGCGCCTGAAAATAGCATGCCTGCATTTGGCTCGGCAGTTGCGCTTGGTGCTGATGAGATTGAATTTGATATTTGGTCGACACTTGACGGTGTTTTAGTATCTTGCCACGATGCAACTTTATCAAGGGTTAGTGATGGCGAAGGTAAAATTTACGAAAAGACTTATGCCGAACTTTTAGAATTAGATTTTGGCGTAAAACACGGCGAAAAGTTTAAAGGTTTAAAAATTCCTACTTTTGAAGAGATTTTACAAAAGTTTGCAGGGCGTGTTATCATGAATATACACGTAAAAATTTGGGATAATGAATTTGAAAACCCAATGATTGAAGAAATAGTTGCGCTTATTAGAAAGTACGATTGCAGTAAACACGTTTACTTTATGACTCATAGCGATTTAAACATTAAAAAAGTTATGGAATATGCACCCGATATTAAAGTTTGCGTAGGTTGGGACGGAAATAAAGAAGACCCAATGTCAATAGTCGATCGCGCTATTAAACTTGGCGCTTATAAAGTGCAATTATTTAAGCCGTATTTTAATGAAGATACGGTTAAAAAAGCGCACGAGTACGGAATCTTGTGTAACGTCTTTTATGCTGACGATGCCGATGAGGCGCGTAAGTATTTTGAAATGGGTATTGAAACGGTGTTGACTAACGATTATTTAACTATATATAATTCTGTGAAAGATGATTATTTAAAAAGAGGATAACTGAATAATTACAATAAATTCCGCAACGTACAATTGCGGAATTTATTTGTGTTAAGTTGTCGTTTTTAGACATTTATTATATCGTTATTATCAATTGACTTTTGATGTGTAAGATAGTATTATATAATATATTATTATATTAAAGGGGATTAGTGATGAAAACTTTATCAATAGGAAACAGTTTTTCGCAAGATGCGCAAAGATATTTACATAATTTAGCAAAGTTTAACGGCGATAATATTAAATGTGTAAACTTATATATCAGTGGTTGTCCGCTTAAAACGCATTACATTAATTCTTTGGAAGACGCGCCTGCTTACGATTTTGAGTTTAACGGTCAAAAAACGGGTATAAAAGTTTCTATAAAACAAGCGCTTATTAGCGATGAATGGGACTATATAACACTTCAACAAGCAAGTAGATTTAGTTTTGACTTTGATACGTATATTCCGTATATAGAAGAAGTTTACGCTTACGTTAAAAAGTATGCGCCAAAGTCTAAAATTTTAATTCATCAAACTTGGGGTTATGCGGACGGCAGTGCTAAACTAATAGACTTAAATTGTTTTGAAAACTATCAACAAATGTTTGAAGGTGTGTTCGATGCTTACGATAAAGCCTATAACCATATAAAGGCTGACGGACTTATACCGAGCGGTAAAGCCATGTATAACGCGTTAAACTTGGGGATTGGTAAAATTCATCGTGATGGCTATCACGCTACTTTGGGCGCGGGAAGATACCTTTTAGCCCTTTGTTGGTATAAATTTTTAACAGGTAAAGATATATCTAACGACAAGTTTAACGACTTCGATGAAAAAGTCACTAGAAAAGAAAGGGAAATAGTAATCAACGCGGTTAACGAGGCTTTTAAGTAAAATATGAACGTTCAATTGTCAGATCACTTTTCTTATGGAAAACTAATTAAATTTACCTTGCCATCTATTGCAATGATGATATTTTCGTCAATATACGGTATTGTTGACGGATATTTTGTTTCTAACTTTGCGGGAAGTACTCCCTTTGCGGCGGTAAATTTTATTTTTCCTTTTATAATGATTATATCAACCGTTGGGTTTATGTTTGGTACTGGTGGTACGGCAATAGTCGCTAAAACGCTAGGCGAAAACGATAGGGAAAAGGCTAACGAATACTTTTCTCTATTTACATATATTTCTTTTGGCTTAGGCGCTGTCTTTTCTATATTGGCAATTATTTTTATAAGACCGATAGCAACGTTTTTAGGCGCTAGTGGGGCGCTACTTGAAAATGCGGTTATTTACGCGACGATTTTACTTATAGTTATGCCGTTTTTTATATTGCAGTTGTTATTTCAAAGTTTTTTTGTTACGGCAGAAAAACCACAACTTGGCTTTATAGTAATTGTAATTGCAGGTATATCTAATATTATATTAGATGCGGTTTTGGTTACCTTACTTCCTTACGAGTATAAACTAATAGGCGCAGCTGTTGCTACGGCGGTTAGTCAGTTGTTAGGCGGTGGATTACCACTTATTTATTTCTTTAGTAAAAATAGTAGTCTTTTACGTTTAGGCAAAACTAAATTTTATTTTAAAGCGACAATAAAAGCATTGGTTAACGGTTCGTCTGAATTTATGAGTAACGTTTCTATGAGTTTAGTTGGTATGCTTTTTAATATTCAACTTTTAAAATACGCAGGCGAAAATGGCGTATCGGCATATGGTGTTATGATGTACGTAAGTATGGTGTTTAATTCTGCGTTTATAGGCTACTCAATAGGAACAGCGCCTATTATTGGTTATAACTTCGGGGCTAAAAATAATAAAGAACTTAAAAACGTTTTAAGAAAAAGCATAGTTTTTACAATTATCGTTGGATTGGCAATGGTTGTTTTTGCCGAACTTTTAAACGTACCGTTATCAAAAATTTTCGTTGGGTATAATAAGGAACTACTCGATTTAACCGTTAGCGGTTTTAAAATATTTGCACTCTGCTTTTTATTTATGGGTTTTGCAATATTTGGTTCGGGATTTTTTACCGCTCTTAGTGACGGATTGACTTCGGCTATTATATCATTTTTAAGAACTATGGTATTTGAAGTTTTAGCAGTTTTATTATTGCCTTTACTTATTGGTATAGACGGTATTTGGTATTCCGTTGTTATTGCAGAACTTATGGCTTGTGTTCTTAGTATTTTGTTTATAATAATAAAAAAGAAAATGTATAATTATTAGTAGATTAAAGGTGTAGGATGAATAATTTTAAAATTATAATTTTAGACGTTGTTATTGCAATAATTTCAGGCGTAATCGTAGGTACTGCGTATTTCTTTTTCCAAAACAGTAACGGTTTTGCGCCTGGTGGTGTTGGTGGTTTAGCGACAATCACTCACTACTTAATTTCAGATAAAGTAAGTTGGTCAATTTTAATGATTGCGTTTAACTTACCAATCTTTATTTTTGTAAGTATATTAGTTAACAAAAAACTTGGAATTATGCTTAGTATATATATGATTGTGCAATCGTGCATGCCTTACCTTTATGAATTTTTGGGCGCTAAAGCATATTCGCTTGCAAATAATAGCGAAGATTTTAATATTGTGTTTGCTTGTATTGCTACGGGTGTAATTTCGGGTTTTGGTTTTACAATAATGCTTAGGCATTTTGGTGCAAGCGGTGGAACGTACGGTATTTCGGCTATTATTAAAAAAGTTAAGCCTGCAACTAATATTGCTTATTTATCTTTTATACTTGATGCAAGCGTTGTATTTATTGCCTTTTTCGTTTATGGAATGAGAATTACGCCTGTAATTTGTACTTTAGTTAACTTATTTATCGCAGATATTATTGTAGATAATTTCTTAAGCGGTGTTAAAAACGGTTATAAATTTGAAATAATAACCTCAAATCCTGGGGAACTAACAAATGAACTTTTAACAAAAATGAAACACGGTGTAACGGGGATTTCCGTTCACGGAATGTACTCTGATACAGATAAATATATGCTTATTTGCATTATAAACAAACGCCAAATAGGCGAAATGATGAAAATTTTAAAAAGGCATCCTGAAACGTTTGCAAGTTTTTCTAAAGTAAACGAGGTTTTTGGTAACTTTAAAAGAAAAGTCTAATATTAAATATTTTAAAGGAGAAAATTATGGCAACTAAAATTAATAAAAGAAGGCATTTACGTTTTCCGGGTTTTAAACAAAAGGCACTCACTTTAAGTTATGACGACGGTGTTAAGCAAGATAGACGCCTAATCGAACTTATGCAAAAGTATGGTGTTAAAGGCACGTTTAATATTAATAGTGGTCTTTATGCAAAAGTTACGGGTGGTAGTGGAAACCGTTTAACTTTGGAAGAATGTAAAGAATTATACTTAAATTCTGGTATGGAAGTTGCCGTACACGGTTATAAGCACGCTAAAATTTTAGAATTAGATAGCGCAAAACAAGTTTTTGAAGTAATAAAAGATAGGGAAGAACTTGAAAAAACGTACGATAGAATTATTCAAGGTATGGCTTACGCTTATGGTGATTATAACGATGACGTTGTAGAAATTTTGAAACTATGCGGTATTAAATACGCAAGAACTACAATTTCAAACGAAAACTTTGATATTCCTACTGACTTTTTAAGATTGCCTGCAACTTGCCATCATAAAAACGCAAAACTTTTTGAACTTTTAGAAGAGTTTTTAAAGCCTGAAGAAGAAAGATATGTTAATAGAAATCCACGTTTATTCTATCTTTGGGGGCACTCTTACGAATTTGATAACGATAACAACTGGCACGTTATTGAAGAATTTTTATCTAAAGTTGGCAATCGTGACGACGTGTGGTATGCAACTAATATGGAAGTTTATGATTACGTTCAAGCATACGATAATTTAGTTTTCTCTTTAGACGGTAAAACCGTTTATAATCCATCTGCAATCGACGTTTATATTGATTATTATGGTAATAACGTTATAAAGCCAGGCGAAACTAAAAAATTTGAAGAGTAAGGGAACGCTAAATGTTAACTAATAAAAATTATGAAATTGCCGTTTGCGGTGGTGGTTTTGCGGGTGTTTCCGCCGCATTATCCGCGTCGCGTTTAGGCAAAAAAGTAGTATTATTTGAAAAAGAATATATGCTTGGCGGTCTTGGTACTGCGGGGCTTATTACAATCTATCTTCCTATTTGCGACGGTTTAGGCAAACAAGTTTCTTTTGGTATAGCGGAAGAACTGCTTAAACTTTCTATTAAATACGGTTATGAAGATTTATATCCCGATAATTGGCTTGACGGTGTTGGCACTAAGACGGAAAAAGATAAAAGATACGAAGTACAATATAATCCACAAGTTTGCGCTATTTTAATGGAAAAATTACTTATTGAAAACGGCGTTGATATTATGTACGGCAGTTACGTAATTGATGCAGAAGTTCTTAATGGTAAAATTGATAATTTAACAGTAGTCAATAAGTCTGGGCAAACTAAATACTATATAAAATCGGTAGTAGATGCAACGGGTGATTGCGACGTTGCTAAATTTTCTAGCGCGCCAACTGAAGAATACGAGCAAAAAAACGTTCTTGCCGCGTGGTATTATAGTATTGTTGATGGTAAATACGATTTACATAAACGCGGTCTTGCAGATTTACCTAAAGAAGAATTGGTTGGTAGACCACCCGTAAAACATTTAGTAGATAAGCGCTTTTCGGGTCTTGACGGGGAAGAGTTAAGTGAAATGGTAACCCTTTCTCATAACGAAATTTTTAATAATTTCTTAAATAAGCGTAAAAGCGATAAAGATTTTATCGTTACAATGCCGACTATTCCACTTGTTAGAATGACGAGAAAAATCGTAGGCGAATACACCTTAAAATATAACGAAATGCATACTTATTTTGAAGATTCTATCGGTATGGTATCAAATTGGAAGGTGCGTGGACCTATATATGAAGTACCGTTTACTACTTTATATAACGGCAAAGTTAAAAACTTAATTTGCGCTGGAAGATGTACTTCGGTTGATCAAAGGCTTTGGGACGTAATGCGCGTTATTCCATGTTGTGTTATAACAGGTCAAGCGGCGGGTACAGCGTCGGCGTTAACCGATGATTTTTCTACTTTAGATATTAAAAAATTGCAAAAAGTTTTAGTTGATAACGGCGTTAAATTGCACGAATTCGACCTTTAAATATATAGTGTAATATAGTGCAAAAATACGATAGTATTTTAATAAAATAATAATATAATTTTATTGAAACGATAAATTTTTTATGATATAATTTTATTGTTAAGACTATTTACTAGGGGGATTAGTATGGCTCGTAATTACACAAACAAAAACGCGGATTTATGGTATGAAAAAGTAACTAGTAATCTTAAACTTTTTCCATCAACGTTTATATACGATAACGTTAAGTATAAAGGTTTTGATGAAAAATACTTTACTGTTTTAAACGTGGAAACGCTTTTAAACGGCGAAAAGGAAACAAAAACTATAACTTTCTCTTTTGTTGATGATATTGAAGTTAAACTTCTTGTTTCTCATTATTATTCTCACGGCGTTACAGAGTGGACTTTACACTTTGAAAATAAGGGTGATAAAAACACTAAACGCATTAAAGAATTGTGCATCGAATATGAAGTTGAAGGTAAATATCCTAACTTAAAAGGTATTTTAGGCGACCACGTTAATAGATATAAACCATATACTTTTGACTTAACTAATAACCTTTTAGAGTTTACTTCTCACACAGGTCAAACTTCGCATAACTATTTCCCATATTTTAATTTAGAGTGTGGCGACGGTGGTGTTATGTTTGCTATTGGCTGGGCAGGTACTTGGAATGCTCGATTTGTTTCAGATGGCTATAAAACAACTTATACCGCTAATGCGGTTATAGGTATGGATTTGTTTTTACAACCAAACGAAAAAATCCGTTCCGCGCTTTTTGTAATTGCTCCGTATACTGAAAGAAACGAATATTACTCAACTAACTATTGGCGTAGTTGGTTTGTTGAATATAACTTACCTAAAGACGATAAGAGTGGAGTTACTGTTAAGCCTTTAACTAATATTAACTTGTCGCTCGATACTGGTTTACCTCATTCAGACGGAAGTATTTCCGAAAGGTATTTTACTTGGAAACCAAGTATGGATAAACTCTTTGAAGAGAATCTCCACTTTGATTTTAGGTGGGTAGATGCTGGTTGGTCAATCGCTCCAGACGGTGGTAGCGCTATTCCACGTGAGTCTGGTCATGATTGGTGGGATACTATTGGTACTTGGGAAATGGACCCGGAAAAATGGCCAGATAAATCTTTCCTTGAACTTACCGACTATCATCGCGCGCACAATATGCGTACTTTATTATGGTTTGAACCGGAACGCGTTACTATGGTTGATGATTTAGTTAAAAATTACGGCTATAAACGCGAATGGGCGGTAGAAGTTGAAGGAATGCGCGGTATTTGTAATAATATTGGCAATCCAGAATGTTTAAAATGGACTACAGACCGAATTTGCAAGGTTTTAAAGGAAAATAAGATTGAACTTTACCGTGAAGACCACAACTTTAAATCGGGCTATTTATGGGCAATAATGGACGAACGCGAGGGTTTAGGTAGAAAAGGTTTTACTGAAATTGGTGTAGTTTGCGCTCACTATAAATTGTGGGATGATATTATTGCTTGTACGTTATCTTTCGGTGGTTGCGGATTTATTGACAGTTGCGCAAGCGGTGGTGGTAGAAATGACTTAGAATCTCTTCGTCGTTCAGTCCCACTTCTTAGAAGTGATAGTGATAGAAAATATATTGCTCGTAGGCTCTCAATTACTACGGCGTTTAATAAGTGGATACCTTTTAACGGTGCTGGTAGTATTGGCGATAATCAATCGAATGCAGGTTGGGGTATAGGCGCTACGGATAAATATACCGTTCGTGCGTCATATTTACCATCACTTCACGTGTCGACTTTACAACCAACGAAAAAACCTGATACCGATTTTGAAATTTATAGGTTTGCTTTGAATGAATGGGCAAAACTTAAAGATTACTTATTAAAAGAATTTTACGTGTTTACTCCATGGCATCGTGAGCCGGATTTAAGAGAACATGCTGGAGTTGATGCTAACGAGTTTACCGCGTTTGCTTATTACGATGAAGAAAAGGGTAAAGGTTGCTTGCTTGCTTTCCGTGAAGAAATCTGTCAAAAAGCAACTCACTCAATTAGTTTATCGTGTATCGAAAAAGGCGCAAAGTTCCGCTTAATTGATGAAGATACTAAAGAAGAAATTATCGTAGACGGAATTGTAGACCTTTATTTTGATAAACCTAGAACGGCAAGACTTCTTTGGATTGAAAAAATTTAATAAAATCTAACCGCAAAGTCTAATTATAGGCTTTGCGGTTAAGTAAGTGTGGGTGTAATTATGTATGAATACATATTGTTAGCGTGTTCGCTATTTGCAGTCGTACTCGGTACAGTTATTAAAAAATACTATATGAGAGAATCCGTTAAAGGGTTAACTCCGGTATTTTTATATAACGCAATTACCGGTTTAGTGTCTGCAATTATCATATTTTTTTGGGGTGGAATTGATAAAGTTTCATTATTTACTTTGCTACTTGGCATAGTTTTTGGTCTTATTACGACTTTGCAAACTATAACGCTATTAAAGGCAATGGAAATAGGTCCAATGTCGTATACAACGCTTATTAATTCTTTTTCTACGTTAATTCCTACTTTATCCGGTGCTTTATTCTTTAACGAAAAGATAGAATTAGTACATATTTTCGGCATAATTTTAATGATAATAAGTTTTATTTTATCGGTTGATAAGTCGAAAAATAACGATTCTGCATCAATAAAATGGCTTATTTATAGTATTATTGCTTTCCTTTGCACAGGTGCTATCGGTGTAATGCAAAAAATTCATCAAAGTTCTGATTATAAGGGTGAATTAAACGCATTTTTAGTGTTGGCATTTGTAGTTTCGTTTGTTTTTGCTATAATTTTAACTTTATTGTTTAGTAAAAAAGAGAATAACCCTATATTACAAAAAAATCAAAGTGGTAAAGTAAACTATATAATTTTATTAGTAATTGTTATTGCGGGCGCATGCGTTGCAGTTAATAACAAACTTAACTTGTATTTATCCGGCGTTATGGATAGCGCGGTATTTTTCCCAATAGTTAGCGGTGGTGGTTTAGTTTTAACAACTATATCGGCGCTTATAGTATTTAAAGAAAAACTTACTAAAAAACAATGGGCTGGAATAATAATTGGAATATTATCGGTTATACTTTTATGTAATCCGTTTAGATAAAAATAAGCAGGCAAATGCCTGCTTTTATTTTTAGAAAAATATTTAAAATTACTTTATATAATCGAAAAATATAAATAAAATTCTATTTTAAAACCGATATTGTAGTTGCAAGTTTGCATTCGGTTAATTTTTCCGTTTTTTTACCATCGGTTTTAAGTATGTATTTTCCGTTGCTTACTATAAAATTGCCATCATTGTCAAAGTCATATGCAATAACACCTTTACAAATTACTTCAATTTCGCCATTTTTTAAAAACTTAACAAGTTCGTAATTTCTTGGAATAATGCCAGCAAAATCTCCAGAGTGTTTTTTGTTTAGTTTATATTCTTTATCGGCGTAAATTAAATTGCCTTCAATAAATATTTGTTTTGGGTTTTTCTCGTTATTTTTTGCGGGATTTGAAGATTTTTCGGTAAAACCTTTGCCTGTATAGGCTTTAGTAAATGATTCAAACATATAATAAATTGCCTTCACAAGTCTAAAAGGTATAAGCAATATATTTAAAAATAAATTATCGTTATTCTTATCTTTAATCGGCTTTCTTATTGCAAAAATTTCGCCGTTTTTATTTTGTTTTGGTTTAATAAAGGAGTAATTTTCACTAGCAAACAGTTCCTCAACTTCTCCAGCGTAAACGTTATAAGTAAAAATAGAAGAAGGAGAGTATTCAACAAAGTTTCCATTATAATCTCTACCAACGCCTTTTGACGAGAATAATATCACACCGTCGTCACTTTCCGAATACGACGGATATTCATCGCAACTATCACCTGCGGTAACTTCTATAAAATCATTGTCTTTTTTAGAAAAAATGGCAAGGTGAGAAATGAGCGCGTCTTTTGATATGGTTAAAGCAATATTTTCATTTTTTTGTGATGCACCTTTAATTATTAATGAATTATCGTGTAAAATATGGCTTTCACTTGACTGTTTAGATTGTAAATTTTTACCATAAATTGCTGAAATATCATTAATAAATAACGAATAATTGATATTGTTTTCATCTAAAAATTGAAGTGATGTGATTTCACTTCTAATTATCTCGTTTGCTTGAGAATTTCTTAAATGCTCAATCGCATCACCACGGAACTGAGCGCCTGCTCCACTGTGTTTCCAGGCGTCTTTTTCCGTTTCGCGTATGCTAGTTTCGATGTATCGGTCAAAAAAGTCTAAACTGTATTCAGTAGTTTTGCCTTCATCGTATTTTACTATTTTCATTCCATCGTTAAATATAAATTTGCTCATGATTTTATTATATAATATCTAAATTTAAAAATCAATAATATCTTGAAAAATTTACTTTTTTATTGTATAATTATATATAAGAAATGTAAGGAGTTAACGTATGGCTAAAAGAAAATCTAAAAAAAGACATTTTACTAAAACACTATCACTTATTTTAATTGTATTTATTGCTATAATATCACTAATCTTTTATCTAAACCCCGGGCTTTATAATAATTTGAACGACCTTATTAATAAAGGTGATACAAATTCTTTAATTTCTAATATAAATCGCGATAATTATTACGCCAAAGAAAACAATCCGTTTTTAGTTCATTTTATTGATATTGGTCAAGGCGATGCTATATTTATAGAGTTTCCCGATAACAAAACTATGCTTATAGATTCTGGAGATAATAAAAGCGAAAACAACAATACACTAGTAAATTATATTTTAGATCTTGGCGTTGAAACTATAGATTACGTAGTGGCAACTCACGCCGATGCCGATCATATTGGCGGAATGGATAATATTTTTTATAATTTTAACGTTAAAAAGGTGTTTAGACCTTACGTATTATATTCGGGAGATGATTACGAGTTTAAGGATGATTACAATAAAGGCTCTATAGAGTATAAGCAAAAATCAAAAACTTACGGTAAGTTTTTGAACGATATTTTAAATGAAACTTACGAAGTTAACGGTAAAACTCAAAAATGCGAATGGGAGTTTTTTAATTACAAAAGCGATTTTGGTACAAATATTATTTATAACGGCAAAACGACTTATTATACGGTAGATTTCTTAACCCCAACTAAAAGTTTTAGCGAAATTTTATATGAAGATGCTAACGATTATTCGCCACTTATAAAAATCAGTTATTGTGATTTTGATATGCTTTTTACCGGCGATGCAGAAACCGATGCCGAACTTGACTTTGTAACCGCTTATTCTGAAAATGAAGAGTATGCAAAGTACGTTGACGTAGAATTACTTAAAGTCTCACATCACGGGTCGGGGACTTCGACTACAGAATTGTTTTTAGACCTTGTAAAGCCTGAAATTGCCGTTATTTCTTGTGGTGAGGATAATAGTTATTATCATCCGCACCAACAAGTATTAGATAGACTTTTTGAAAATAATTGTTTTACGTTATATAGAACGGATAAAAATGGGCATATAGTTCTTTCGATTAATAATTTGGGTGAATATGAGATCGACGTAATTAATGAAAACGTTGATGATAATTTCATCGCACCTGAAAAACCTAATACAAATGATTAAAATTTAATATTTTTTAAATTAGTCCTAAACAAGTTAATTTGTTTAGGGCTTTTTATTTTACAATTTATACCAAAATAATATAAAAAAGGGTAATTTTATATAAATTTTATATGCTAATATCTAATAAGTAATTGTAAGGAGAAATTATGAAAATTAAATACCAACGTTTAGGTGGAGATACTTATATATATCTAAATGGAGAATTAGACGAGTGTTCGGCGTCAAAAACTCGCGAAATTATAGATGATATTATATCAAAACCTTTAGTAAAAAATAAAGTAATATTCAATTTTTCTAGCGTAACTTTTATGGATAGTACGGGTATAGGAATGTTAATTGGAAGGTATAAAAAATTAAAGTCTAAAGGAGTTCCAATTTATATTCAAAATCCTAGTAGCGAGGCGGACAAAATTTTAGAAATATCCGGACTTTATAAGATTATGCCAAAAATTTGAGGTAGACGTATGTACAATAAAATGAGTTTAAATTTTTTATCTTTATCTGAAAATGAAGCGTTTGCGCGAAACGTTATAGCAATGTTTAGCCTTTCAATTAATCCTACGCTTAATGAAATTAGCGACGTAAAAACTGCAGTAAGCGAAGCAGTTACTAACGCGATTGTTCACGGTTATCCCGATACCGTTGGAAGTATAGACGTTGAGGCGGAAATACAAGACGATATATTACATATTATTATAAGGGATTATGGCGTTGGCATAAATAACGTTGAAGAAGTTTTAGAGCCTTTTTATACTACTAAACCCGAAGAAGAAAGGTCGGGCATGGGCTTTACCATAATGAAAAATTTTATGGATAAAGTTACGGTTGAAAGTAAAATTAACAAAGGTACGATTGTTAAAATGACTAAAACGTTTAAAAAATAACGCCAAAAGGTGAGGTATGCTTTCGTTTGAAGAGACAATTTTTCACATAAGAAAAGCAAAACTTGGAGATAATGAAAGTAAAGAAATATTAATAAAGAATAACGTATTACTTATAAAAAGTATAGTTAATAGATTTAGAAATAAAGGTGTTGATTACGATGATTTGTTTCAATTAGGCTCGGTAGGACTATTAAAAGCCATTTACAATTTTGACGAAAAGTTTGGGGTTAGGTTTTCAACTTATGCAGTGCCTATGATAATTGGAGAAATTAAGCGTTTTTTAAGAGACGACGGCGAAATTAAAGTTTCAAGAATTATCAAAATGCAGGCTATAAACATTTCAAGGTTTATTGAAAACTATCTAAAAGAAAAGGGCGTAGAACCTACTGTTGAAGAAATAAGTATAGGATTAAATATAGACAAAGAAGAAGTTGTTTTTGCGATTGATTCAACTAAACTTACAGTTTCTCTTTATGAAAAGGTAAACGACGGCGAAGATAAATCGCAAACTTTAATCGATAAAATTCCATCAAATTTTACTGAAGATGATTACGTTGATAAACTCTTTTTAAAAAATTTAATTAGTAAATTAACTTTAAGAGAGCAACAAATTATTCACCTTAGGTATTTTAAAGATAAAACGCAAGGCGAAGTTGCTAAAATTTTAGGTGTGTCACAAGTACAAGTTTCTAGGCTTGAAAACAGGATACTAAATTCATTAAAAGAGAAATACGTAGCAAAATAAAAATACTTGAATTACTCAAGTATTTTTTTTGTTGTTTTTATATTATTTATCGTGTAGCCGATTAATGATCCAATAACGACTATTTCATTTATAATAATTAAAAAAATAGACAAATTTAATGGTAAATTAGGGACTAATATAAAAGTTAGTATAGTTAAATACAGTAAAACGGTTGATATCTTACCAAACCATTTAGCGCTATATGTCGTGCCGGTTTTTTTAATAATAATTATTCCTTCTATACCCATTATAATCTCTTTAAGTATAAAAATAACAAGTAAAGGCGTGATAGCTGGGGTTTTAAGGGTAATTGCAAAAAGAATAAATAAAATGGTCATTTTGTCGGCAATAGGATCTAACGCTTTTCCTAAATCGCTTACCATATTAAATTTTCTTGCAATAAAGCCGTCGACAACGTCTGTTATTCCTGATATAACAATTAATATTGCAGAGGCTATAAATTTTTTTATAGAGTAACTCCACACGATAAAAGGAATTAATGCTAATCTTAATAATGAAAGGATATTGGGTATTGTTAAAATTTGTTTACTGTTCATTTTTTCACCTTATTATATTTTTATTAACAATACAACAAAATGTTAAACTGAAAATAAATAAAAACGCCCAAATTTTGGGCGTAGAGTTAAAATTTGATATTAAAATCACTAGGCGAAAAGCCATAAACTTTTTTAAATGCGCGAGAAAAATACTTTTCATCGTTAAATCCGCTAGCAAAAGCAATTTCCTTAATAGTATATTTACCGTTAGATAACAAATTTAATGCGACGTTAAGGCGTTGTTTAATAATGTATTCTTTAACTCCCATATTAAAATACTTGTTAAAATGCCTTTGTAAAGTAGAACGGCTAATATGCGCTCTGTTACAAATTTCTTCAACGGTTAATTGTGGTGTTGTTAAGTTGCTTTTTATATAATTTATAACCTCTAAAATTTCAGTATTAGTAAAAAGAGTTGAGTGGTCTTCTTCAAAAATTGTAAGAATATCGTAAACGTAAGATTTAAGTTTGTTGTAAGAGTGGGTAGTTTTCCATAGTGACATTGCGCTAATGAATTTACTTTTTAATTGTTCTACGTTGTTAGACGTTAATTTTTGAACTTCATCGCAATTACAATCCAATAAGTGAAAAACAATACTTTCACTAAACGAATAGTCCACTTTATATCCGCAGTTAGCGGGGATAAAGAGAACGTCACCCTCATTTATTGTTATTTTTTCTTCATTAACGTAAAAAGTTGCATTTCCACTTAATCTATAAGATAATGCGGAAAACGGGCGTGGGGCAACGTCAAGTAAACCGTTTTTATGTTGCCATTTTGCAATACCTAGAATTTTAAACGTTAAATTATCATCATTATATATCATAAAATTATTATAGCATATTATGACTAAAAAGTCCACTTGTTTGAATAAAATTTAAGTTTAAAAATTAAATAGAATATTATAAAATTATTACAAGAGGGTATTTTATGAATATTCAAACAAAAAAAGATATTTGGCTTAAATATTATTACGGGCAAAAAGATTTTTTAGATAGTGAAATTAGCGATAGCATCAATAAGAACCGTAAAGGCGATATAGAGTTAACCGTTATTGATGAAAAAGGCAATCCTATAATAGATAAAGACGTAGAAATCACTTTAACAAACCACGAGTTTAAACATGGTTGTAATATTTTTTTACTTGACGAATTTAAAGATGAAAAACTTAACGAAAAATATCGTGAAACTTTTAGTAAATATTTTAACCTTGCAACAATTCCATTTTATTGGAATGATTTAGAACCAACGCAAGGCAACCCGCGTTATGATATAAATAGCCCTAAAATATATCGTAGGCCTGCACCTGATTTATGCTTAGAATATTGTAACGAAAAGGGGATTGATGCAAAACTTCATTGCCTATTTTACGATAAATTTATTCCAGATTGGCTTCCAAAGAACGATATGAAACAAATGGAAGAACTTTACGAAAAACGTTTTAAAGAAATTGCTGAAAGGTATAGTGGTAAACTTTACGAATTTGAAGTGTTTAATGAATTTTTGTCTGAGCCTGGATGGCAAAATAAATCAATAATTTCTTCAAAAAGAGATATTATTGAATGGGTAATGAACTTAGCGCGTAAATACTTTAAAAATGACCTACTAATGTGTAACGACGGCAATTATATTCCGTCGCTTGCTTACTCTAAGTACCGTCACCCTTATTTTATGATGCTTGACGCTGCGATAAAAGGCGGTGTTAAATTTGATAAAATAGGTATACAAAATCACTGTTATTTAGGTGTTAGTGCAACAAATCAAGAAGAATTAGAACAAGATATTTTAAATGGGCCTAATCCAACTAATATCTTTAATCCTGAAAAAATAAAGCAAGGTCTTGATATTTTAACCGCGTTTAATATTCCGTTAGAAATAACAGAAATTACAATTCCTACGTTAGGCGAAACCGTCGAAGATGAAGAAATTCAAGCAGATTTACTTGAACTTTCGTATTCAGTATGGTTTGCAAATCCATTAGTCACTGGCGCAGTGTACTGGAATATGGTTGATGGGTATGCTTATAATTCTCCTACTTGGAACGAAAGTAATGGTCGTGGTGGGTTATTCAATAGTGATTTAACACCTAAAAAGTCAGCCGAAAGGTTAAGATATTTGTTTAAAGAAAAATGGCATACAAATCTTAAACTTAAAACGGATAAAAACGGCAAAATTAAATTTAATGGTTTTTACGGTGATTATAATTTAACAGTTTCAGACAAAACTGCAAACTTTAAGTTAATAAAAAACAAAAAGGAGATATCTATAAAAATATAAAATTATGATTTACTTAAATAATAACAAAAAATTAACTGGTGGCTCTTATACTTTTGACGGTAAAGTTAAAGCAATATCAAATAATGCGATAAATAAAGATATTTTTAAAGAGTTTTTTAGTAGGTTTTCTTATACATATTCTAGCCTTGAAATAACCGAAATCAACTCTTTAGAATTTATTGTAGGAAATCCCCAAAAGATAGAACTTAACGGCAATTCTTACGCTATTAACGTTGATAACAACGGTATATATTTAGTTGGGGATAATACTAACTCTTTAATTTGGGCGTTTATGACGCTTATTGACCAAATTAAAATATGTGAAGAAAATAATAAAACTTCATTGCTAATAGAATGTTTTACTTTAGCAGAAACTCCTCTAATTAAAAACCGTATCGTTCACTATTGCATTTTTCCCGAAACTAAACTTTACGAATTTGAAAGGTTTATAAGATTTTGCGGTGCATTAAAATATACGCATATTATATTAGAATTTTGGGGTATGATTAAATACGACGCACTTTCTGAACTTGCTTGGGATAACGCTTTTACCAAAGAAGAAATTAAACCTATTATAAATTTAGCAAACGATTTAGGTATTGAAGTTGTCCCTATGCTTAATTGTTGGGGGCATGCGTCAAGTTCAAGGGTTATTTTTGGTAAACACGTAGTTTTAGACCAAAATTTAAGTTTAGCGTCTTATTTTACTGAAGAAGGTTGGTGTTGGGATATTAAAAAAGATAAAGTTAAAATCCTTTTATCTAAAATGCGTAACGAACTTATTGAACTTTGCGGAAGTGGCAATTATTTTCATATCGGTTGCGATGAAGCGTATAATTTTAACCTGCGCGACAAAGAAAATATGGATTTAATTTGCGACTACGTTAACGAAATTGCTTTAGAGTTAAAAGAAAAAAACAGAAAAACTATTATGTGGGGGGATATGCTTATTTCTAGGCGTACCGAATTCAATCCTAAAAATAGGTATTGTTGCTATTCTCCGTCAATTGATAGTGAAAAGTATATGCTAAATAAAATTAGTAAAGATATTATCATTGCAGACTGGCAATACACTTGTGAATATGCACCGGTAGAGACTGCTTTAATTTTTAAAGATGCAGGGTTTAACGTAGCGCTTTGCCCTTGGGATAGAAGTGCAGAACAACTTTATTCTTGTACTACAACTGTTAAAGATAGTGAACTTTTCGGGTTTATTCATACTACTTGGAACACTTTAGATATGGGTATGCCTTACGTTGCGATGGCATCGGTTGCATCGTTTGAGAATAGCGCTCCGTCGCTTATGACAATGCGCCCAAGAACGGCAGGTTTATTAAGAAAAGTTTACGATTGTAAAGGCGAATATGAAAAATCTGGTTGGGCAAATATACAAACGGGTGTAGGTATAAAATGATAACGCCTATTTTATATTTAATCTTAATACTTTCAGACGTTTTTCAATCGGCAACGACCAAACTGTTTAACGGCTGTAATGATAAGCCTCACGCTTACAATTTTTTAAAGTCGTTAACGGCGTTTATTATTATAGCAATTGCAAGTTGTGTAGGTTTTACTTTTCATAATCAAACTATTATATTTGCAGTCATTCATGGATTAGTTAGTGCTATTTCTATGTATGCAGGCTATAAGGCGTTATCAAAAGGCCCTATTGCATTGACAAGTGTTTTAGTTTCCTTTTCAGTAATTATACCAATCATTTGGGGTATTATTGCAAGAAAAGAAGACGTTTCTGTTTTTCAGTATATAGCAATTGCATTATTAGTATTTTCATTAATAACTATGAATTTAGATAAATTTAAAAGTGTTAATGGCGATAAAAAAACTAATTTTGCTTGGTTTACGTTCGTCATTTTAACGTTTGTGTTTAACGGTGTTGGTGCAATACTCTCTAAAGAACATCAATTGTTGTACCCGTCGTTATATTTTAAAGAGTTTACGACAATATCATTATTCGTATGTGTAATTGTGCATACGCTAATAATTGTAATAACAAAATCAAACCTTAATTTTAAAGAAATAAAAGGTAAAAAATTTGGATTAATAGGTGGTATATGTACCTCGCTTTTAACGTTAGTTACGTTGCTCCTATCTGCTACTGAAAATGCCTCCGTCTTATTTCCTTTGCAAACTTCAGGTAAAGTTTTAGGCGTAGTATTGCTTGGGTACTTTTTATTTAAAGAAAAACTTAAACTAAATCATTACTTAACTATAATTTTAGGTTTAATTGCCGTAATACTTTTCAAAATTTAATGAATTTATCCTGTAATTCTATTGATTTTAAATTTTAGATATGATATACTTTTTTTAGATTTTAAAGGAGTAATTTTATGTTAGAAAATTTACTTAAAGACTTGAATGCGGAAATAGAATCTCCATATCTAGAAGAAGCGTATAATAAAGCGATTAAAGACGTTAATCCTTTTTATTTAACTGAAGAATATCTTGAAAAGATATTTGAATGTAAAATAATTAAAGAAAACTGTGAAATTTTAAGAACTGCTTTAAAAGGAGTTAATAAAGTTGAAAATTTAGCTTTATTCGTTAAAATTTTATACCATATAATTGATTTAGGCAGAGGAAAAGGTTGCGCATTTACTAAATTGGTTTTACCTACTGCGCCTGAAAATAGTGAATATTCTATTGCTTACGACTGCGCGTCGGCTTTTGCTATACTTGGTCATATGCCAAAATATAAAGAACAATTAAACGCGCGCGGTGTTGAAGATAGAATAGTTTACGATACGATTAGTTTAATGGATATCAATATAACTATGGGCTCTGAAAAGGCAGGAAAGCCTATTTGTGACCATGAAACTTTTATTAGTTATGGCGCGTATATTTATACGGAAACTATTTGGATTGAAAGATTTAGGTTTCAGCTTACAAGTAGTTCTAAATATCCAATATACGTATTTAGAAATAAAGTTGGTGATATAAAAATTATGATGCGTGACGTTTACGTTCACGAAAGTGGATACTTATGCGGTTCGGTAGGTATTCCTGATACTGAACCTGGCGCTTATGCGGAACTTACTGAAGGGGACGATTATTACGAAGGTTATTTTGTTGATAATAAAACTAACCTTGTTATTCCAACGCCACAAAGAATTAGTAAATCAGAATGGGAACTTTTATTAAAACCTAATGAAGACGTTTTGAAAATTCACGTTCCGTTTGGGGGCAATTTCACGGCAGAAGTATTTGATAAAACCCTTAAAAAGGGGGAAGAAGTTATGAAAGCATTTTTCCCCGATAAAAATATTAAAGGGATATGCGCTACGTCTTGGTTCTTTACTCCTGCGCTTAAAGGGCTTTTAAAACCAACTTCTAATATTATGGCGTTTAGAAATTGCTTTACGCTTTATCCAAAAGTAAGTCAAGGGTATGACGTTTTTGAATTCGTTTTTGAAAACCCTATTAAATCTTACGATGAACTTGACGTTGATAAACTTCCAGAAGACAACTCTTTAAGGCGCGGTGTGAAAGAACTTTTTAAAAAGGGTGTATATTTCCCAGAATTTGGCGCTTTTAGACCGTTCAATAACAAATAAATTAAAACCGCAATGCAAATGCATTGCGGTAATTTTTATACTTTTTCATTTTTATGTAAGTTAATATAGTCCATATAATTATTCCAATCGTAATTTGATAGGAAATGAATGCCTTCTCTTAAATGGTAGCCAATTCTTCATTAATTTAATTATAGTTTACCACATTATTTTAATGAAAGCAATATTACTATATAAAATAATTTAACCATAAAAACGTAAAGCGATTCATATAATACTCAATAGGGGCTTTTATATGGTAGAATTAATAAAAAATATAAAAATTGTTATAAAAAACAATTACTTTTTAGTAATTTTGGGGTTGGCAATATTTGGTGTTGGAACAATCGCTGGTTTTTTCGCTTTATCGGATAACGTTTTAGACTTTTATAACGAGCGCGCTTTAAATTTTTACTCGTTGGCACTTGGCGGAAGTACGGTTAAGTTTATATTTATAAGAATAAGCAACTTATTTTTGCTATTTATACCTATAATTATATTATCGTTAAATTCTTTTAGCAATTATATCAGTTTTATATTCGTTTTTTATAAAGGGGTAGTTTTAACAATTTCTTTTAAATGTTTATTTGTTGTATTTGGCTTTAACGGTATAATAATATTTATCGTGTTATCGTTAATTCAAAGCATAACAACCGTTATATCTATGCTAGCGTTTATAATTTTATCATCTTCAAATAAATGTAAAAACAAAGACGTGTTTTTTAAGAATTTAATAAAAATATCGGTGTTTACTTTAATTATTGCCCTTATTGGAATTCTTTTAGAATTTATATTACTAGTTACTTTTCTTAAACCTTTTAATTTCTATTTTTAAGTATAAAATTATGCCGTTTACTTAAACTATTTCTATTAAAAGGAGTAAATATGAAAAAGAAAATAATTTTGCTTTTATCGGCAATTTTAGTTAGTTTTTCATTTTTATTTAGCGTTAACTACGCTAAAGGAGAAAAATTAAACTTTAAAGCCACTTTTTTAATAGATTATAACAGTAAAACGGTAATATCTTCATATAACGAAAATGAAAAATTGCCAATTGCAAGTATGACTAAAATTATGTTACTTAACTTAATTTATAAAAACGAAAGTGAAGGTAACTTAGATTTTAACGAAGAAATAATCGTTAGCGAAAGAGCGTCGTCGATGGGAGGCTCTCAAGTGTATTTAGTTGCTAACGAAACGTATAAGGTTAAAGACCTTGTTAAAAGTATAGTCGTTGCATCTGCAAACGACGCCAGCGTTGCAATGGCGGAAAGACTTTATGGTAGTGAAGAAGAGTGTGTAAACGCAATGAACGAAGAAGTTAAGGCAATGGGGCTTAAAAATACTTGCTTTCAAAACTGTACGGGGTTACCAAGGCCAATGCATTACTCGTCGGCAAAAGATATGGCAACTATTTTTTGTAGTTTAATTGGTTACGATAAATATTTCGAAAATTCTAAAGTATGGTTAGATTATATAGAGCATAAAAAGAACAAGACGGAAATTTCTAACACGAATAAACTTATCCGCTATTACGAGGGTTGTGACGGTGGAAAAACTGGCTTTACTAACGAGGCTGGGTTTTGCCTAACCGCAACTGCAAAAAGGGGGAATATGCGCCTTGTAGCTGTAGTTATTGGCGCGGATACTTCTAAAAATCGTTTTAAGTGCGTTTCTGATATGTTTAATAATGGGTTTAATAATTATACTAATAAATGTATCGTTGATAAATCTACCCCGCTTGACGTGAAAGCAAAAGTAAACGCAGGCAAAAAGGAAGAAATTGAAGTAAAACCGTTAGAGGACTACTATATTTTTTCTAAAAAGAACGTAAAAGACAATATTGAGACGGTTTTAAATTTAAATACTTTAAAAGCGCCAATTCTAAAAGGAGATACGGTTGGTGAACTTACCGTATATCGCGACGGCGTTGAAGTTAAAAAAGTTAAAATTGTATCAAACGAAAGCGTAAAAGTTAAAACTTTTAAAGATTATATTTCAGATATTATTAAAAAAATGTAATAAAAAGCAATTATAAGCAAGAACTTTTAACTAAGTTCTTGCATTTTTTTGGTATTTGTATTAAAATATATATGTTATAAGGAGAGATATTTTGGCAAGTTCATCTAAATTTGAATCGACTGTAGATTATACAACTAAATTATCAAATTTCGAAGGCCCGCTTGATTTATTGCTGCATTTAATCAAGCAAGCGGAAATAGATATTAAAGATATTTTCGTGTCTGAAGTAACAAGCCAGTTCTTAGAGTACGTTTCTAACTCTGATATCGATATGGAAACGGAAAGCGAATATCTTTCTATGGCGGCAACTATTATCGAAATTAAGGCAAAAGCCATTATACCTAATGAAGAGGCTATTTTAGAGGCGGAAGAAGAGGGTAACTTATTAATTCAAAAACTTGAAGAATATAAACTTCTAAAAGAAAGCGCTGAAAAACTTAAAGAAAGGGAAAACACCGATAGATTTTACAAAGTGCCTGACGATGATGCTTTTGACGTTAAAATCGTTTATAACGACGTGTTTAAACTCGATAGTTTATTAAACGCTTTTACCGACCTTCTTAGGCGTGTAGACGTTAAAGACACTATTGAAAACAAATCTAAAGAAATACCTAAAGAAGTATTTACCGTTGCTGACAAAATCACCTTTATAAGAAACACTTTGTCGGAGTGTAAAACTATAAGTTTTTACGACCTTTTTACAGGTTATTCTACTAAAAACGAAGTTATTACGACCTTTCAAGCCTTACTTGAACTTTTAAAACACCAATTCTTAACTTTTAGTCAAGACGATACTTTTTCCGATATAATACTAACCATTAACGAAAACGGGGGAACGCAAATTGAAGACCTTAGCGAATATAATTGAATCATTACTCTTTGTATCGGGCGATGCAGTTGCAATCAAAGATATTGCGGACAAGTCTAACGTTTCCGAAAAAGAAGTATTATCCGCTGCAAAAACCTTGCAAGAAAAATACGGTGAAGATAGCGGTATTAATTTATTAATTTTTAATAAAAAATTACAGTTTTGTTCTAACCCAAAATATGCTGATGAGGTTTCTAACGTTTTAAGCCCAATTAAAATGAGGGAACTTTCTAGAAGTATGCTAGAAGTTGCCGCAATTATTGCTTATAAGCAACCAGTTACGAGAATTGACCTTGAAGAATTAAGGGGCTCTAACAGTGAATTCGCTTTACAAAACCTATTAAAACTTGGCGTTATTGAAGTAGTTGGTAGAAAAGACACGGTAGGTAAACCGGTTTTATTCGGTACGACGGATGAGTTTTTGAAACGTTTCCAAATTTCTTCTCTTGACGAACTTCCGGATTATGACGAACTTATCGATAGAATTGCTAAACTTAGAAGTCCTGCAAGTGATAGTAGTTACTTATTTGAAAAGGATACTTACGTTGAAGGCGAAGAGGGCGATGAAGGTCAAATCAATATATTAGATAATATTCCGCTTAAAAAAGACGTTGCGCCAAAAACCGAAACTAATGAAACTACCGAAACCGCCGATGATGAATTTGAACTTGGCGATATTGAAGGCGAAGAATTGCCAGACTTTTTACAAGGTGAAGACGTAGATATCGTTCAATAATTAAATTTACGTAAAATAAAAAACCCGCAAGTATCTTGCGGGTTTTACTTATATTATAATGATTCAAAATGGTCGGTTTTAGCAAGTAAATAGGTTACTATACTAAGTATAATTAAGTTAAATGCTAGCACTATAGGAAGAATTATACTGCTAAAAATTTCAGCGTTGTTTGAAAAATTTACTTCTTTAATAACAGCAACCGAAAAAGCAATAATTGCAGTAGAAATCGTTAAAATTAAGCAAATTTCTATTACGTTTATAAATCTAGGTAGGTTTTTAACTTGCATAAATGGGTTAATTAAAAAGTTTAAAAGCGCAACAACTGTAAAAGAGCCGAAAATTGCAACTACAGTTATGAATGCTTGCAAGTTGAATGGAACGTTTGGAATTAGCAGGGTAAGAAGTAAGTATTCAATAATTGCTAGTCCTAAAGTTATAGCGGTAGAGCAAAGTAAAAGTTTAGATAATAAAATTTTACTGCCTTGATATCTATTAGTGTCGGAAGACGTTCTAATTTTAATGCCTTCTTTTTCAGCTAAATCGTATACTTCGTTCCAATCAGTTTGAGATTCGCTAAACTCTTTAACGCTACCGTCGTCAGAAAGGTCGTTAGTTTCAACTTCTTCAACTTCGTTAATTTCTTCCTTTTTCTTTTTAGGGAACATTTTGCCAAGTATTGAAGAATATTCATATTTAGAGTTTAATATGCTATCTTGATTTTCTTCTTTAACTTCAGGAACTGCAGGGAAATTAGTGTCGTAATCGTAGGGGATAAAATCGCTTTTAGTTTCAGTTTTTGGCTGAGTATCTATAACTTCGGTTGTAGTTTCGTTATTCTCTACTGAAGAAAAGTCGATGTCGCCCGAAAAATCGTTATTTAAAACGTCGTCGTTAATCATGTTAGAGTAGATAGTTGCGCTATCGTTTTTTTCGGTTGTAGCGTCAACATTAGGCTCTTCAAGAATAGGGGCGACTGTTTCATTAGCGGGTTTTTCTACTTTAATTTCTTCTTCAATACTGCTCGAATAATCTTTTTTAGTAAGTTCTACGTTACAGTCAATAAAAAGTTGAGCGTAATTTTCAGTATAGGCTTTTAAACCTTTGTCGGTAAGTTTAAAGTATTTTCTTCTAGATCCGTCAATGGAACTTGCGCGGTATTCAGTAAGATAATTTTGATTTTTAAGCCTAGCAATAATAGAATACAAAGTTCCAATTTTAACACCGCTAAAATAGTTGTCAATTATAATCTTAAGTTCGTCTGCATGGCGTTCACCTTTAGATAATATAAATAAAATTATACCGTCTTTTTGACCGCGATACTTTTCATTAGATTCCATAATTTCCTCGATAAAATAAGAGATTTTGAAAAAAATTCAATTCTTTAATATAATAATTATACCACCTTAATTTAATGTTGTCAATTTATATTTTAAATAATTGTAAAGTTTGGTTAATTATGTTATAATTATAGTATGAAATATATAGTTGAATACAGCAATAGAAAAACAATTTCATTACGAATAATCGATGAAGATACGGTTAAAGTTTCCGCGCCTTATTTTATAGATAACAATAGGGTAGAATCATTTGTGAAATCTAAAGAAAGGTGGGTAAATAGTAAAATTAACCAAATAAAAAAGGCTAAAACTAAGTTTTATGACGTTATATATGGTAATAAACTAGTCGTTATGGGGGATTATATTGAAGTTTTTGGGGATAAAAATAAGGTATTACAAGAAAAAGCAGAGGAATACTTGCCAAAGCGTTTAGAATACTTATCTAAATTATATAATTTTAAGTTTAACAGCGTAAAAATTAAAAATTATAAGTCTAAATGGGGTCAATGCGACAGTAAAGGTAATATTACTTTAAACGTAAAACTTATTATGCTCAGTAGTGAAGTGATAGACTACGTAATTTTACACGAACTTTGTCATACCGTTTATTTAAATCACCAAAGTTCATTTCATAAAAAACTATCTTCATACTTCAAAAACGAAAAAGTGCTTATAAAAGAGTTGAAAGAATACTCGATTTTACTCAAAACACAATTTTGAAAAATATTTAATATTACCGATATTATCGCAAAATATACAAACTATTATAATAAATACACCGTATTTTAACTGATTTTTCACTAAATTTTTATAAAATAAGGGGAAAGTGCTGATTTTTACAAAAAATACATTTGCACACATCCGTATATCTATTCGCAAAAGTGTAGTTTTGCGAATAGATAGGGGTTTTTAGAAACAATTTAGCAAATTTTATTAAAATTCAAAATTTCGCTTTTTATCTAGAATTTTAAATCTTTTAAATCTTAATATTTTATAATTTGTAATCATTCCTTATCATTCGCTATAATTTTTAGCGATTTTATTTTTTTGTAAAATTTTATTTTTGTAAACGTTCGTATTTTTTTTAAATTAACTTTCTATTCGTGCTATTTTTAATTTTTGCATTTTTTACTAAATTTTATATTAATCTATTGTATTTTGCGAAAAGATATGGTAAACTAATCGTATGAAAATATCTGACAATTATTACAAACAACGCGAAATTGATTGTTTAAACAAAATTGACGAAATTACTAAAGATTTACCGCCGTGCGTCTACGAATTCATCGTTGGCCGTACCGACTATACTTCGCCTTTAACTAGGCTTAATTATTGCTTAGATTTGCGAATTTTTTTCAATTATTTAGTAAAAACAGTGTATCGTGATAAAAAAATTACCGATATTACCCTACTAGACCTTGAAAATTTAACTTTATCGCATTTTGAAAACTTTTTAGCATATTTAAGCCATTATATTATAAATGGTAAAGAAGAAACTAATAATGAGCGTGGTAAAGCAAGAAAATTAGCCGCAGTACGTGCGTTTTATAAGTATTTGTATTTTAAAGGTCTTATAAAGAGCAACGTTTCGGCTAAAGTATCATTACCTAAACTTCACGATAAAGAAATTATTCGTTTAGACGTAAACGAAATGGTTAAACTTGTAAATTTAGCGGAAAATGGCGAAAATTTAACCGATAGACAACGTGCTTATCATAAAAATACCAAAATTCGCGACGTTGCAATTTTAATGATGTTTTTAGGCACGGGTATTCGTAATAGCGAACTCGTTGGTTTAAACGTTGATGATATCAACTTTGAAGATTTAAGTTTTGTAGTTACGCGCAAAGGTGGAAATCGTACGATTTTATATATTAATGAAGAAGTTGCAAGTGCCCTTCAAGCCTGGATTAAGCACCGCTCTGAAATAAAAGACCTAAATCCTAACGAAAAAGCGTTGTTTTTAAGTCTTCAAAACACTCGTATTACAACGAGAAGTATTCAACAACTTGTCAAAAAGTACGCAAAAGTCGTAACACCGCTTAAAAATATTACTCCGCACAAACTTAGAAGTACTTTTGGCACTAATTTATATAATGAAACCGGCGATATTTATCTTGTAGCCGACTTTTTAGGTCACTCTGACGTAAATACTACTAAGAAACACTACGCTGCAATGAGCGAAGAATTAAGGCGCAAGGCAATAAAAACCGTAAAAATTAAAGATGATGATTGATTTAAGGGATAACTATATAGAAAAAATTGTCGTTATTGAACCACTTGTTGATAACTATAACGATAATCTAGAAGAACTTAAAAACGAAATATTTAGCCTTATAGAAAGCGCGGATGCTATTCCGCTTTCTTTTGTTGCGGTAAAAGTTCGTGAAATTAATCCTGCGACCTTTATAGGCACTGGTAAACTTGAAGAGATTAGGCAAATTGCTGAAGAATTTGATGCAAACTGCGTACTTTTTGACGGACAATTATCCCCTTCGCAAACGGTTAATATGAGTGATTTGTTAGGTGTTAAAGTTATTGATAGAACAACGCTTATTTTAGATATATTCGCAAAAAATGCAAAATCACACGAAGGCAAATTGCAAGTTGAACTTGCTCAACTTAACTATATGTATCCGCGCCTTAAAGGTAAAGGCGCAAGTTTATCTAGGCTTGGCGGTGGTATTGGTACGCGTGGCCCTGGCGAAACTCAACTTGAAACTGATAGACGTCATATTAGAACTAGAATTGACTATTTAAAAAATCAATTAGAAGATTTGAAGACAAGGCGTAATTTACAGTCTTATAGAAGGAGTAAAAATTCCGAAACGGTGGTAAGTTTAGTCGGTTATACGAATACGGGTAAATCTACCCTTTTAAATTTGCTTACGGGCTCTAACGTCCTTGCCGAAAATAAACTATTTGCGACTTTAGATCCAACTATTAGGAAGGCTAAAATTGACGAAGTAGAGTTACTTATTGTAGATACCGTAGGTTTTATTAAAAACATTCCAACGAATATCGTAGAGGCGTTTAATTCTACGCTTGAAAGCGCCGTATCGTCTGACCTTAATTTAATTGTTTTAGACGGCTCTAGCGCTTGGGAAAATCAACTTGACGTAACGCTATCAACTTTAAAGCAATTAAAATCTAATTCGGAATATATTATAGTTGTTAATAAATGCGATAAAATTGAAGATTTTACCTATTTCCCTAAAGACGCTATATTTATTTCCGCTAAAACTGGGTACGGTATTGAGAATTTGAAAAAGGCAATTACCGATAAACTTTTATCAAGTTACGTTAAAACAACGTTAGTTTTAGAATATTCTCAACTTAAAGAAATAAATAAACTTTTGAATTATTTAGAGAACTTTGAGTTTAATTATAAAGATAACGAAGTTTTAATGGATATTACGGTAAAAAAGATATATTTTGATAAATTTATTAAATTTAAAAAGGTAAAATGAGATGAAAAAAATGCAATCACTTAAAGAACTTTATAAAATAGGACGCGGTCCTTCAAGTTCTCACACGATAGGCCCTGAAAGAATATGTGAATTTTTTAAAAACAAGTACCCTACCGCCGACCTTGTTGAAGTTAAACTTTACGGCTCGTTATCGTTAACTGGTAAAGGTCACGGAACGGACGAAATTTGCAAAAAGACACTTTTACCTATATCGTGTAAAGTTATTTTTGATGATATAACGGTAAAAAACCATCCGAACACTATTGAATTAACGGCAATTAAAAATGGTGAAAATATCGGCTTTTTAAGGGCTTATAGTGTTGGCGGTGGCGCAGTTGAAATTGAGGGCGAAAAACACGTAGAACCATCTAAAATTTACGATTTTAACACATTTAACGAAATCGCTAAATACTGTAAAGAGAACAATAAGCGCATTTACGAATACGTTGAAGAAGTTGAAGGAATTGAAATTCGTGACTTTATCAAAACTATTTGGGAGCAAATGAAAGCTACAATAAAAAGTGGACTTTCCAAGCAAGGAGTATTACCAGGTGGTTTAAACGTGGAGAGAAAAGCCTATCAATTATATAATTCTAACCATATAGACGAAACTTCTGAAACTAAAGAAAATAGACTTGTTTGCGCGTACGCGTTTGCAAGTTGCGAAGAAAACGCTAGCGGTGAAAAAATGGTAACTGCCCCTACTTGTGGTGCTTGTGGAATTGTTCCTGCCGTTTTGTATTACTATCAACAAAAACGCAAATTTTCAGACGACGATATAATAAACGCTTTAGAAACTGCGGGAATTATAGGTTTACTTATAAAAACTAACGCCTCTATTAGCGGTGCTGAATGTGGTTGTCAAGCGGAAGTCGGCTCAGCGTGTTCAATGGCGGCTGCAGGGCTTGCGGAACTTTTCTCAATGAGTATTGACCAAATTGAATATTCTGCCGAAATTGCTATGGAGCACCATTTAGGATTGACTTGCGATCCGATTTATGGGCTTGTTCAAATCCCTTGCATCGAAAGAAACGCCGTTGCGGCAATGCGTGCTATAAACGCGGTAAATTTAGCAAACTTTTTAACAAATTCTAGAAAAATATCCTTTGATTTAATAGTAGATACTATGTATGAAACGGGTAAAGATTTACACTCTAGATACCGTGAAACTAGCGTTGGCGGTATGGCTAAACTATATAAAGAATAATTGAATAGCAAATTAAAAATCACGGATAAAATCCGTGATTTTTAATATTTTTCAATTATTTAAATTCGTTTTTAATCAACAATTTTATGTATAGAAATTTTTCTTAACGTATTTTTAATATTTTCTATTTCTTCATTAGTAGGTACAACGCTTGGCATAGTATTTTCGTAATTTAACGATTGATATTTTGCAGTAGAAAAATTATGGTAAGGTAAAATTCTTATTTTAGTTATGTTTTTAATACCGTTTAAATATTTAATCATATCTTCTATTTCAAAATCATTATAATTTGGAACGTAAGGTATTCTTATTTCAATATTTTTCCCCTTCTTATCAAGATATTCTAAATTTTTAATTATAATATCATTGCTTTGTCCCGTACAGTTTTTATGAGTTTTACTTGTATATGCTTTAAAATCGTATAAGAAAACATCAGTATAATCGATAATTTTATCTATTTGGTCTTTTCCAATAAAACCACAGGTATCAACGGCAGTATTTATGCCGTGATTCTTTAGTTTAATGAACAAATCTTTAATAAAATTGGCATAAAGTAAACATTCTCCGCCTGATAAGGTTACGCCACCACCCGAATTATCGTAAAAAACTTTATCTTCTAATACAATTTTTAAAAGTTCATCAACCGTGTAGTCTTTACCATAAATTTTAATTGCATTTCCTAAGCAAATTTCTTCACATTTACCGCAATTTATGCAATTTTTTGCAACGTATTCGTGAATGCCATTATTTATAATATGTGCATTATTTGGGCAAATTTTAACACATTCAAAGCAGTTTATACACTTGTGACTATAATATGCAAGTTGCGTTTTACTGCTTAACCCTTCCGGATTATGACACCAAACGCATTTTAGTGGACAACCCTTAAAAAATATAGTTGTTCTAATGCCGTCGCCATCGTGCACGGCAAATTTTTTTATTTCAAATACTTTTGCTTTCATTTTTACCTATTTATAACAGATTTTTACATAAAGATATAAAGCACCTAAAATGCCATTTAAAAGTGGCAAAGGAATTTTTTTAATCTTTATAATCAATATCATTTAACAAGATATTAGCGCCATTGACAAATAAAGAACTTCCTTTTGTTGCAAAAGCGGTTTCGCCTGCTCTATATGCTAATAATCCCGTATGGTGACCGGAATATTTTATTCCATCAATTTCAAAATTAAATTCAGTTTTTTCGCCAGTTAAAATGCCTTGAGTTACAAGTACAAAACTTCCATCAGAATATACGCATCCCCTTTCAATTGCACTTTTTTCGCATTTCAATTCTTCAAGTATGTCAAGATTAAAATCTTCGTAACGTCTTGCTGTAAGTACTACCTCTTTACCTTCAAAATCAATGCCTGCTTTACCAACAACTGCAAGTTTTACACCAATATTGTCTGCTTTATTTAAGAAATCATAAGTTTGTTTTTTGGCGTATTTTGGATATAAGAATAAACAATGAGTAAACTCGTGTCCATTGAAAAGAATTTTATCATTTTGTAATGTAATGCGACCGTCTTCAATCGCATAATCAGGTACTAAAGCACAACGATAACCAGCATTCCAAATTTCATTACATTTTGCTTGAATATGCAAAGTTCCGTCTATATCCCATAAATTACGTGCATTGTAGTCAGGATACCAATTGTTTTGCGCTGCTGAACCAAAAATCACAAGCAAATCCATTTTAGGGAAATATTTTTGGAAATCATTTAATTTAGAGATATGTGAATCAATTTTTTTAACGTCTTTTAAAAATTCTACGTCAGTAAAACTGTTTCCCCAATAAAAATCTGCATAAGCGTGATGGAATTCGCGTGAATTAAAAGGTGCGCCTTCAATCATGTGTGAATAATGTGATTTTGCATTTTTTGAATAGTACATATCGATACCAATTGGATTTTTACAAGCCAACATAATACCCAATCGTACAGGATACCCAATATTTTCATCAGTGTGGCCAAAATCACGCGGGATATCCCACCAAGTACAAGCAGTTCTCCATATTTCATCATTATCAAGGTAGTTATGGAAAGTATTATGACAATTAATATAAGCATCTTCGCCGAAAAGTTGTTTTCCGTAAGCGTATGCTTTCTTCTCAACTTCTAATGGGAAAACTCGAAGAGTTTCAAAATAAACGTTAATTGCTTTAATTCTTACACTTTCATCATTTTCAGGGGCGTAACGCATATCAAAAAGAAGTTTATGTAAGTCTAATGCAAAATTTTCTTTATAGTATTCATACATTTTAGGTGTGTATAAACGACCTCTAAAAGGTGGCTCTACACCTGAAGAAATGTTTCTTGTATTGAGAAGTATATAGCCGTATTCATCTAATTGAATACCATCTAAAGGAATGTCTGCGTAGGCATCAATCTTATTTTTTAAGTATTCCCAATCGTATTCAGGGGCGTTTGCATTATAATATTGCGCCAATAATACAAAAATATGCTTGTTTTTTCCATTTTCGCCTAAATCAATTGCAAACTTAGTACTATAAGTTCTAGATTCTATTACCCTTACCGCATTAGTAACGTCTTCAAGAGAATTTTCTTTATAAAAGCCTTCCCCTACCTTTTCAAAAGTATAGGCTTTTAAAATCCTTGAATAAATAGGCATTATTTTAGAACGCCCCCAAACGGCTGTATGTTTGTATTCAACGTAACCATCTTCATCAGTTTCAAGTTCTATATCGCTAACGATTGCAGGCGCATGTTCAGGATTAGGGATAGGAAATAGTTCAACTTGGTCAATAGCAGGATGGTTATTAGTTGAAAATATAGCGTTATAAAACCCAGATAATGGACTAAAATGAAGTGATACTTTAAGCCCTATTTTATGAGCATATTCAACCATTTCTTTTATAGCGTCATGACATTGTTGTAAATTGTTAAGTTGAACACCCTCACGCGGAGTAACCGCAATATGATTTACAACCGTATTATTTTTAATAAAATCTAAATCTTTTAAGTACTTTTTCTTAACTAAACCATCAGGTTCAAGAAAAAATAAAAGTGAATTAGGAATTTCTTTCATTTTATATTACCTTAATTTTTTAAATTAAAATTGTTATTTGATAGGCTTTAATCTTAAATTAAACTTTCAGCCTGTTTGATAAACCCATCTTGCTCAACTTTATTTATGTTGTTCCATAAAACGTTCCAACCAGATACCCTAATTTGCAAATCTTGATATTTCTCCGGGTTTTTTTGAGCATCTCGCAACGTTTCAGCGTCAAACACGTTAAAATGTATTGCATGCCCCTTTCTTTTTAGGAAGGTTATTAAAAGACCGTACATTGCTTCAAGCCCGTCTTCCCCTTTTATTGCTGATGGCAATAAACCTAAATCTAAAGGAACGTCTCCACAAACTTTAACAGCATCCATTTTGGTTGTTGAAAGTATTGCGGCGGTTGCCCCTTCACGATTTTGACCCATTGATGCAGAAAAGTTCTTAGAAAGTTCTTCTCCAATAAGTCTTCCGTTAGGCGAAGTTGCGGTGTTATTCGCTAAAGCGTATACTGCTCTTGCTACGTGGAAGGAGTATCCCCATCTACCACCTCTTGATTTTTCGTTTAAGTTTGGTCTAACTACTTTATCTAAATATTCTATAATATCAATGGCAAAATTATCAGGTAAATCTTTATTGTTACCAAACTTATCTCTATCGTTTTTAAGTTTTAAAAGCCAATTTTCGTTACCAACAAAATTATTGTCAAGCATATTTACAAGTTCAGTTAACGATAATTCCTTTTTATCGTAAACGTATTTTTTAATCATTGATAAAGAATCTACTAAATCTGCAATAGCGCCAAAACTTAAACCACTACCATTGCCCGTTGAACCACCTTGCATCGGGTCCTTAACAAGGTCAAGAGAAGTTTTAAAAGTGCCTGCAAGTAAAGATTGCGGATTAATATATGATAAATAAGCCTCATATTTGTTTACAAGGTTTATAGATAAATCGATAACTCCTTTAAGTTGACGTTTATATTCATTGTAAAAATCTTCGAACGTTTTATACTTAGACAAATCTGGGCTTTCAATTCCGCTAAATGCATTATTAACGGCATCGTGCCCTTTATGGAGTGTGTATTCTAACGGTTTTAATAAATTTAAAGATGTTCCACCACAACCAAATGATTCTTGTACAGAAAATTCGAAGCACCCTTTTACGTTGCAATCTCTTGCCTGCTCTTCGGTATAACCTCTTTTCATTAAGGCTTCTTTAATAGTTGGCTCGCAAACGAAAACTATTGAAGAATGCCCACGCCTAATCATATCTAAAGCCTTTAAAGTAAATTCTTTTGGTGTAGAATAACAAAGTTTTATTTGAATTTTTGGGTTATAAATATTCATTTTATCGTAAACGTCTAAAAACAAATAAGATAGTTCGTTTATTATCGTTTTCCCACCTTCGTATTCACCACCTAAAAATACAGGTTGATTCCAATAGTTGTCAATTGCTGTAAATTGCAAGAAAAATTTTGCAAGATCTTTTCTTATTTCATCTTCAGTAATACCGTTTTTTAAGTCGTTTAAATAAAATTTATAGAAAAATTTATCAAAGTTTGAAAGTGAACGAACTTGAAGCGAGTCTACATATTCACTAATCATAAAATATAAATAAACTAAAAGCATTGCTTCGTAGAAGGTTTTAGGTGCGCCGTTTAGTAACGTTTTAAGTGCTTTTGCCATTTTTTGAGAGCCTTCAGTTTCGCTTGCAAGGTTGTAAAGTCTTTTTATAAAGAGTAAAACTGCTTCGTAAGAGATTTTAATTGATTCAAAGAAGGCGTCTTCTTCACTATTTCTCTCCTTGCTATTTCTAATTTTTTCCGATTCTTCTAAAAGGCCAACGAAGCCTAAATTAAAAAGCCTTTCGAAATTAGGAACGCTATGATCGTAGTCGATATAAATTTGTGCAATGCCATCGTTAATAAGCCTTAATCTTTCATTTTCAACTTCAGGAATTATATCTAAAAATACTTCACGATGCCAAGAACGGACTATAGTTTTATTAAGTGGCCTATCTATTAAATTAATTGCAGGGAAAACATCTCTACTATCACAAGAAATACGCGTGTTTGATAAAACGTATTCAAGCGCTTTAGCCTTTCTTATTCCGTGAGAAAATTCTTTATATTTTTCATCGTTAATCATTATGTTTTCTAAAATAAAGTTAGGGTCTAATCCCGTATTTTCATCAAACAATTCATCATTTCTAACAAATCTACTTAAACTATTAAAAGGTTTAGATTGGTCGTGGTGTTTATTCATTATATAATTGTAATCTTTATCGCTTATATATTCCATAAATTCCTCCTTTAGATAATATTATTATATCAACAAAATTTTAAATGTGAATAAATAAATCATAACTACTTGACGGAATCGAAACTAAATGTTAAAATTATAAATAAATATTTAATAAGGTTTTATATGAATAAAGATTGGCTTAATATAACAATTAAAGAAATTACTTTATCAATTTACGTTGATCCACGTTCGGGGAAAGCAGTTCATACTAATCGTTCTTATCACGGCTTTGTTTTAAACGATGAAGACGTTGTTAGAGATTACACTTTTTCAGACGGTACAGTTTTACATACAAAAGGTAATACTTTGTTTTATTTACCTAAAAATTCCACTTACACTGTTAAAAATATAAGTGGTAAAGGTGGATGTTATTGTATAAATTTTGATTGTGAAATTTTAGATACTCCCTTTTTAATAAATTTAAAAAACATAAATGAAATTCGCAAAAGTTTTAATATTTCGTCTTATTATTGGAAATATGATAAAGGACTTGGGAAAACGGTATCTAAACGTACAATTTACGATATAATTTACTTTATATTTAAAGATGAGGAAAACGATTACGTGCCATCATCGAAATATTACATTATTAAACCTGCAATTGACCTTATAAATGCCGATTTTACTTCTAATGATTTAACGGTAGATAAACTTGCAAAAGTTTGTAGAGTTAGTGAAGTTTATTTAAGAAAACTTTTCACAAAAAAATATGGTGTGTCCCCTAAAGAATATATTATAAATAAAAGGATTAATTATGCAAAAACCTTGCTTGAATCGAAACAGTTTTTAGTTTCTGAAGTAGCAACGATTTGTGGGTTTGAAGAACCTTGTCATTTTTCAAGAACATTTACAAAAATAGTAGGATATCCCCCATCTGAAATAAAATAATAAAAGCAGTGACAAAGCGTCACTGCTTATTTATTTTGATAACATATTAAATATAGATATACCGTATCCCCTAGAACTGTCGTTTAAAAATACGTGGGTGACAGCGCCTACAAGTTTTCCGTTTTGAATAATCGGGCTACCGGACATTCCTTGTAAAATACCACCCGTTTTATTAAGTAAATCTTTATCTGTAATTTTTAAAACAAGGTTTTTATTGTTTCCCTTTTTATAATCGGTTTTTACAATTTCTATATCGTATTCTTCCCTTGTTTGACCGTTAATAGTCGATAAGATTTTTGCTTTACCAACGCTTGCGGTAGAAATTGATATTTTATCCTTTTCTAATTTAGAAAAATTAGTAAATTTCCCAAATAAACCGCAGTTTTGGTTAATGGTAATTTTGCCAATAGGTTTTTCGCCGATAAACATCCCCTTTAGTTCTCCCGCTTTCCCCCTTTTTGCCTTGTTTACGCCGATTATGCTAGACTCGTAAACGTCGCCCGATAAAACGTCGTAGTTTTTTCCGTTCAAGTCGGCTACTGGGTGACCTAGCGCACCAAAGTTACCTTCTTCGTCAATATAAGTTACCGTACCTAAACCTTGTAGGTCTTCTCGAAGTAATACCCCAATTCTATATTTTCCATTAACGTCTTTTTCCGGGTAGACGTCTAGTAGTTTTTTGCCATCTTTTCTAAGTATTTCGGTTATTATAAAACCGCCGTCAAAGTCATTTAATGCAATCGTTAAATCGCTTACGCCGTTAATTACCTTACCGTTAATCGATAAAATAATATCCCCAATTTCTAGCCCTGCGCATTTTGATGGAGAAACGACGCCATCGTCCGTTAAAACATCCGTTATACCAACAACGGTTGCTCCGCGCGTCTTTAAATTAAATCCACAGGTGAACCCTCCCAAATATAAATATTCTTCCTTAGCGTAAGCATTAGTATAAGTTAAATTCGTTACAAATAATAATGAAACTATTAATAACGTTAATAGTAGTTTTATTCTTTTCTTCATAATAATTAGTATTGATAAAAATTATAAAATTATGTAAATTTAGTTAACAAAGTTAACTAATTATATTTAGATTTAGATTTAAATATCATAGCGAACAAATAGCCGAATAAAACCGCCGCGGTAACTCCTGCCGATGCGGAACTAAGTCCGCCCGTAATCGCGCCGAATAGCCCCGATTTAGCCCCTTTTATTGCACCTTCGGCAAGAAGATAGCCAAAACCAGATATTGGTACGGTCGCACCCGCGCCTGCAAAGTCTACTAAATACTTATAAAGTCCTAGCGCTTGCAGTACTAACCCCGACAACATAAAATATACTAAAATTTTGCCCGAAGTCAGTTTCGTTACGTTGATTATAAACTGAGCAATTGCACATATAAGCCCGCCTACTATAAAAGCCTTTAAATACATTAAAATCATTTCTATCATAAATTACACTCCAAACAAACAGCGTGAGAAATACCCGGAATCGACTCTCCTTGTTGAGAGGATACCGTAGAAAGTAACGCTCCCGTTGCCGAAAATAATACTCTTTTAAACTCTCCGTTTAATAGTTTTGGGTATATATAACTAGCCATAACTACCGTTCCACATCCCGCGCCACTACCCCCTTGGAAATCTTCTTCATCAAGGTTGTATATAAGTTCTCCAGAGTCAACGTGGTTGAATATATCGTAACCACTTTTATCCATTAAGTGTTTAACTAATCTTGAACCTAATGCCCCTAAATCTCCGGTTAATATTAAATCGTAATCTTTTGGCGTGGTGTTCGTCGCTAAAAAGTGATTTTTTAAAGTTGACGCCGCTGCAGGCGCCATTGCCGCTCCCATATTGTTAGCGTCTAAAACTCCAAAATCTACTACTTTTCCAATTGTTGCCGACGTTATTATAGGATAACCTTTAATAAAAGGCTTTAATAGATACGCGCCTGCACCCGTTGCCGTCCATTGCGATTGCGGTGGACGTATTGCTCCTAGTTCTAACGGATAGCGGTATTGTCTTTCTGCCGTTGCGTAGTGACTTCCCGCGGCGCATACTACGTTATTAAAATTATTGCTATTTATAAAACTAGCGCCAAGTATTAAACTTTCGGTAATCGTTGAGCAAGCGCTATACACGCCTAAAAACGGAACGTCAAAATCCCTTGCCATAAAGTTTGCCGAAATTATTTGGTTGAGTAAATCCCCCGAAATTATAAGGTCAATTTCATCTTTTTTAAGGTTAGACTTTTTAATAACCTTACTTACTGCAGTTGATAGCATTTTGCATTCCGCTTTTTCGTAAGTTGATTCGTCAAACTTATCGTCGTCAAGCGCCATATCGTAATATTTACCTAATTTAGATTGTTTTTCCTTAGGTCCAACAATTGAAAAAGTTTTAAAAATGCTAGGTTTATTCTTAAAAAATAAAGTTCCTTTACGTTTATCCATTATCTCTCCTTAAATTAAAGAAAATAAATTTAAAATGTAGTATATTAGTCCTGTACAAACGCTACCAATTACGCCAAACACGATAATTGGCCCTGCTATAACGAACATTTTTGCTGCTAACCCGTAAATGTAGCCTTCGCTTTTAAATTCCATTGCGGGAGACACGATAGAGTTTGCAAAACCTGTAATCGGAACTATTGAGCCACCGCCCGCGTATTTGCCTATTCTATCGTAAACACCAATGCCTGTTAAAAATGACGCTAAAAATATTAAAACCATAGAAGTTGCGCCTGCAAGTTGGTCGCCGTATAAGTTAAACCAATACATAAACGAATATCTTATAAACTGTCCGATTAAGCAAATTACGCCACCTACCCAAAAGGCGTGCCATAAAGTTTTTAAATGTTTTGTTTTAGGGGCAATTTCCTTGACGTAGTTTAGGTATTCTTCATTATAATTTTGATTGTTTTTCCCAGTCATATTCCTTCCCCTTATAAAAACTTTCTCTTGATGAAGAGTTAATTTCTTCTTCACTTATAAATTCTTTTACTTTTTTCATACAATTATTATTTTCTAAAAATTTAAAATAATACAAAAAGCAAAAAGAAAAGCACCTAACTAAAGTTAAGTGCTTTCATTTATTAAGTTTTACGCTTTAATAGTAAACTCAAAGTTTTCAATCTTTTTGTCGCTAAATCTATACTTTTCGTTAAGAGCAGGACCGCAAGAATGAGAGCCAACGCCTGAAGACTTATAATCTATTCTAACGGTTGTATAGTCAGTTTTAACTATTTCGTCGGTATGTTGCGCAGTCATTAAGTTATATGCCGATAAGTGTGAAACGTTAAACTCAAACGAAGAGTTTGAACTGATCGTAATACCCTTTTCAAGTTTTAAAAGTTTTGTGTCTAAGTGGTTGCCGTGTTCTTGAGGCATAATATAGTTGACGTATTCGCTATCCGCGTCGCTAGAATACAAACCTATAATCGCTTGATTTTTCATATCGCAATAGTTTTCTAGCGGACCACGACCAAAGTAGGTAAATTTATCGTTATCGTAAATAGTTTTAAGTTCAAAACCAAGTCTAGGTAGCCACATAACGTTTTCTCGAATATCGCCTGATAAAATAACTTTTAATTCGCCGTATTTAGTAACTTCAAAAGATAAAAGATATTTAAAGAATGGTTTTTTGCCAATACAAGATAACGCTCCGTAAACGGTAACAACGTTTTTGTTAAGTACGCAAGAATAGCATTTATTTCTAACTTGGTCAAAACCTTCCGCAACGTAGTTGTTGCCACCGTCAACGTACCAAGTGTTAAGCGGTTGATTGCCGTTATATAAATACCACCACGATTTAATATGACGTTCGTTATCGATAGGTGCGCGCATAACCGACATTGACATTCTATCGGCTAAAAGTTCTTTTCCGTCTTTAATAATGCTAGTAAGCGTACCTAATTGTTTAGAAATCGTGTAACTAAAATTATCCCCTTTAATAATAAAGTCGTTTTTAGTTTCTTCAATAACCGTTTTTATTTCAGGTTTTTCTTCCGTTATAATTTTAGCGTCAAGACTAAATTGTTCTTTAGCAACTTCTTCCCCGCTTTTGTTATACATATAGCAGTTAAGGTAAGCGCCAAGTTCACATTCTTTAACGCCGTCAACCTTAATTTCGGTAGACGCTTTAGGCTCTAAATCTAAAGTTAAAGTATTTTCGTAAGTAATTTTACCGTCTACTGAAATTTCATACTTAATTTTATATTCGTTAAGGTTAGTAAAGTCGAATAAGTTAGTAATTTTTAGGGTATCGTTTTCAAGTTCAAATCTTACGTATTGATAAGCGTATTTAGCAAAGTAAGAGCCCGCTTTAAAACTTCTATCGTGCATAACAATACCGTCCGCGCAGAAGTTGTGGTCGTGCGTTGCCTCGTCAAAGTCTCCGCCGTATTTTGCAACGCCGTCAACAAGTACGGTATGGTCAGCCCATTCCCAAATACAACCGCCTATAAGTTTAGGATATTTATAGAAAAGTTTCCAATAATCTACGATATCGCCAGGGCCGTTACCCATTGCGTGACAGTATTCGCATAAGAACATAGGAAGTGTCTTTTCAGGGTTTTCGGCGTACTCTTCCACCTTTTGAAGTGGGTAATACATTCTAGAATACAAGTCAGGTCTATCGTAGAATTCAGGAACGTGGTCGCTATGTCTAGATGCCTCCTCGCAGTGTACAAGGCGTTTTGTGTCGACTTTTCTTAAATAGTTAATCATTTCAACGTGGTTTAAGCAATGACCGCTCTCATTACCTGTAGACCAAGAGAAAATTGACGTGTGGTTTTTATCACGATTGTAGGTTCTAACAATTCTATCCATAAACGATGGTAACCATTCGGGTAAATTGCCTATCCATTCGTTAGCGTTAGAAATAACGTCGTAACCGGTAGTTCTTTGCCTATAATAGAAACCGTGAGTTTCAAGGTCGGCCTCAAGCATTACGTAGAATCCCATTTCATCGCACCAATTAACGAATTTAGGGTGTGGTGGGTAGTGAGAAGTACGAATACAGTTAATATTTAACTTCTTCATTTGCTTAAGGTCGTAAAGCATTTCTTCATCGGTCATATACCAACCGTTTACCGCTGAAGTGTCGTGGTGGTTTACGCCTTTAAGTTTTACTCTAACGCCGTTAACGCAAAATGCCGATTCACTATCGATTGTATATTTAACAAAACCGATTTTTTGAGTTATAACTTCCCCTTCGTATTCAAATTTAAGGGTGTATAAGTAAGGTTTTTCGGCATTCCATAAAGTTGGATTGTCAACAGTAAATTTACCTTCGTTTTCCATAAAAGTGGAAGATAATTCTTTGCCGTTGTCGTATAACGTAACCTTTGCTTTACCTTCAAATTTAATTAAAATATCGTTGCCTTCAGTCGTTAAGTTAATATCAACGATATGTCCGTTTGGTCTAGATAAAAGGTATACGTCACGATAAATGCCGTGAAATCTAAAACAGTCTTGATCTTCAAGGTAACTACCCGTACACCATTTATTAACTTTACAAACTAATTTGTTTTCACCCTTTATTACGTAAGGGGTAATATCGAATTCCGCTTGTAATCTGCTACCTTGAGAATAACCTACGAAATTATCGTTAACGTAAACTTGAACGTTACTTGAAACGCCTTCAAACACGATATAATGCTTTTTAGAAATGTCGTTAATTGTAAAGTTGCGCATATAAACGCCAAGTGGGTTTTCGTCTGGTAAATAAGGTGGGTCGCATGGATATGGGTATTTAGCGTTTGTGTAGTTAGGATTTTCATATCCTAATATTTGCCAACAAGAAGGAACTTTAATAACGTCCCAATCATTTATAATTTCTTCTTCCTTAAAGTCACTATCGTAATACTTAAAATTCCAATCGCCGTTAAGTGAAGTGAAAGCACCGTCGTTTTCTGGAATATAGTATGAACGTTGTGGTAATCTATTAATTTGAATTTGAGTTAAATCTTCGTAAAATTTCATAACCTCTCCCCTAAATTATAAAAAAATATTGCAAACCGTTGAACAATAGAATATTTTATGATATAGTTATTATATAACTTAAATTAAAAAAAGTAAATGGAATATATTGCAAATGTATATAAATATTTTGCAAAAAGGTAAAAATGAAAGAATATATAACCGCAACCTATCAAGAAAAGGTTGAAAACCTACCAATTATACTATACACTATGTCAAGCGGATATAAGCAAGGCACGCTTATTAGCGAAAATGGTAGACCTTTTAGTCAAATACTATTCGTCATTAGTGGTAAGGGTTTTGTAATTCATAACGAAACAAGATACGAGTTAACTGCAGGCTCTGCCTTTTTCACTTTAGAACATACCCCTATCCGCTATGAAAGTACCTATAATTTAGTAACTGCTTTTATTACGGTAACTGGTGGCGGTATCTATGATTTGATTAAACATTATAATATAACAAACGGTTTTTTGTATAAAAAATTTATAAGTGTAGATAAGTATTTGGCGTATATTAAAGATATTATATCAGAGTACTTTAAATATAAAAGAAGTGGCGTGTTATCCGCCCTTTCTTATAACTTTTTCGTAAACTTTTTTGAAGGCGAAAACACTGAAGTTGATGAAATTACTAAAATTTCACTTTATATTGAAAAGAACTTTAATAAAAAGTTAACTTTAAACGCTATTGCCGACCTGTTTTCTATTTCCGTTTCCAAACTTACGCACGGCTTTAAAAAGCGTTATGGTTTTACGGTTTTTGAGTATATTTTGAATTTAAGATTAAATTATGCTAAAACGTTATTAAGTTTAGATAGTAACGTAAAAATTCAAGACGTAGCGTATCTGTCTGGATTTGAAGACGTAAGTTATTTTTGTAAGGCGTACAAGAAAAAATTTAAACTTTCCCCTACGAACGATAAGTATTGATTTTATAAAATTAAAAGCACGGATTAGTCCGTGCTTTTTTTGATTAGTTTATTTTGTAATAAGTACCGCCTATAAAATTTTCTGGCGAATATTCACATTCTTTATTGTCATAAAAATAACTACCGTAATTAAAGGTTAACGAATTGTCTTTACTAAAGACAAAATCTATTAATTGGTAGTCCGCCGAGGCGTAAGTTCCCTTTTCTTCAGCGGGCTCGTTTTCACCGTGTAATACGTATATAAGCGCTACGTCGTGGTGAACGTTAGTTAAAAATTCATCGTAATTACTCATCTTAACCGTTCCTTCAATAAAAGTATTATTTAAAGCGTTTTCGTATCGCATATATACTGTATAAGTTGAATATTCGGTAGTTTGATATTTTGACGAATAAGAGTTGTTTATAAACGTAAATTTATTACCTTTATCATCGACGAAAGTTCCATCTAGTTTAGCGCTATTTAAGTAGTTGACTTTTCCGTTTTTATATTCGGATTTACTAGCGCCTTCCTTTACGTAAGTGCCAAACGCGTAAGGCATTTTAGATAAATGATAATCTCTAACAGGTACACCGCCACTTCTAAGTGGTTTGATATGATACCCCTCACTAATGATTGTAAATTGACGTAAATCGTCTTTTGGGTCTTCCGTGTAACAGTCAATATAATCAAATATAGAAAGTCCTGTATCGTCTTTACCGAATTCTAAATTTAGATGTAAAGGAGCGTTGTTGGTTTCTATATCGAAAAACGTTATTCTATGCGTACCTTCTTTCTTTAAATCGCCGTCTTCGTAATACTTAAATTTGGTATTATTAAACTCAAAATAAGCGGAAGTAACGGGTCTAAATTCATTGTCGTTCGCTACAAGCGTCCATTTAACGAAGGTGTCTTCGTTGCCAAGATTAACAACGTTTTTGTTATCGTTTGATATTTCTGAAAAGACGCAACTAGTATTAGTTATAGTTAAACATAAAGTTAAAATTAAAGTTAATAGTTTTTTCATAATTAAAACCTACCCCAATTAACGTTTATATAATAATTATAACACAATTAGAGTAATTGTCAATGACGCCTACCTTATTTGTTTTGAAAGAGAAAAACGCCAAACGGAAACTGCACTTGAAAATATTATGCGTGGTATTGAGCAAGGTATCATAAACAATATGACCAATAAGCGTATGAAAGGACTTTACGTAAAGAAAATAACCTAACCCAGAACTAAAGTTCGGATTAGGTTACGTTTGGCGGGCAAGTGGTGATTGCGTTTGAACTTTTTTGATGTTTTATAATTTTAATTTTTCTTGAAGTTCTTTTAAAACCTAGTTACCCCTTAAAAAACTGTTTTAATCAACTCCGCTATTTTTTCTGGATTATTATATTCACCCGTTTTTCTCTGCCGAACACATGACGGATGATACCCATTATAAACTACTTTACCGTTAAAAATTGAATCTTTTTTATTGATTTTTCCAACATATTTATTGTCTTTATTAATCACCAATAATCTCTGGACTTTGAATAACTTCTGTGGTATTGTGTAGTCAGGCAGACGAGAATACCACCTACATACCAAATCTACGAAAAAGGAGAACACATAATGAGAACAATAACTGGTCGCCTCGCTGAAAAGGC
>JAFVRR010000010.1 GCA_017504165.1 Clostridia bacterium
GGACCCGATAACGGGTAAGAAATTGCAGTTCAACAAACAAGACTACGTGAAGATGAAAGACGAAGCGAATAGGATAGGGAAGAAATACGGGTTTACCGAAACGGATTTTAGAAAGCGTGGTAAGAACAGTAGAACGGCAGTTGAGAAAAAGATAATGCTCAAAGGCGGTATTAGTTGGAAAGAAGAACTACGAGAAGTAATTGCAGAAGCAACTAAAAACTCAACCAAGCCCGACAAGTTCAAGGAATATCTTGAAAAGTGTTACGGCGTAAAAATCACAAGGGATGGAAAAGATTATTCCTATTTGCATCCCGAAAAACAAAAACCTATCCGAGGGGAAAAACTTGGAACAAATTATACAAAAATGGAGGTAATAAAACAACTTGATAAACAAAATAACGGGAGAGCGTCCTCAACCCATATTACAGGACGAACCGGTGGATTTATCGCACAACCCGCCGGCATTAGAACTGTGCGAAGAAGTAAAACGATTAACGGCGGAGGCACGAGAAGCAATGCTATTGAAGTCCTTAGCAGTATCGAACGAGCAATGCAACGACTTAGTTTTGAGGCTGAATGTGCGAGTCGAGGAACTGACGCAGCAAGTGAAGAACGTAGAATTGTACAACGAAAGGCTAGAGAGGAAGCTGAAAGAAAGCGTAGAGAAGCTGATAGACGACGTGAAAAGGAGCAATCACCGATTAGCGAAGGAGATAGAGTTCTCACTCAACCAGATAACGGAAACAGTAACGGAAATCGAGCGCCTTGTAAGCACAGCTATGGGAAAGGCGATTGATTCGGCTACTAAACTATTAAACGACAGAGTGAAAGATGCAACGGATATGGCAGTAGCAAAAATAAACGAAGGAGCAGAAGGGCTAAATAAAGAACTGAGAAAAACTAAAGAAGAAATTCGAAAACAACGCGAAGAAATGCAAGTGGAAGGCGGTTTTAGAAAGTTTATGTTTTGGGCTACGCCGATACTTCTATTTGCGCAAAGTATTGCAATGACACTTTTACTATTAAGATAAAACTATTTTCTCAAAAGAATATAAAACAGCTTGACTATCTCGTGATATCACGGTATAATATTGCTACAATAAATTAAAGGGAGGGTTTTATGAACGTAGAAGAAATCATTAAAAAAGCGGAAAGAAACGAAGGATTGACTGTGGAAGAAGTAAAAATCTATCAACAAGCGGTTAAACCTAAAAAGCACGTTTACGGCAAGTATGGAACGCTTGCGAAACAGTATATCGAAGAGCGTAACTTCGGTAAATTGTTAAGTTTAGCAGGGCAGTTGCCTGAATATTTGCACGGCGTAGATAAAGCCGCAGAAGATTTGTATGATACTATGTGGGACAAACTTTCTAAAAGCGAACAGTATCGTCGCACGGGCAATTACTTAGAAGACGTTAAAAGAATTAATGCTATGAAACAAGTGATTGAAGAAGAGATTTTAAGCGAAATAGTTTATATTTAAGGAGAAAATACAATGGAAAAACAATTAACGCCGAAACAAAAGGCAAGAATTAAGTATGAAATCGTGCATAAGGAAGAGCGCGAACAAGCGACAAGGCAATTTAACACGAGACTTCCTGTGAAAGAGCACGATGAAATAATGGCTTTCTTAAAACAAAAAAGAATTTCAAAAGTAGATTTGATTAGATTAGGATATCAAACCTTGCGAAAAGAATTTGAAGAAAGCAAATAACAGCGGGACATTAGCCTGACGAGAGTTGAACCGCAACAAGCCTAAAAAGCGTCTTTTTTGCTCTTTTCGTCGTAATCGTGCTTGAAGTATTTGGATACGTCGGCGCACGCTTGCGCCAAAAACATCTAAAAAAATGCGTCTTTTTAGGTGCGTAGCAGTTTTAGTGAACGAAAAAATAGATTAGACAAGGAAATGGAGCGCAATCATACCCAAGTATGATAAGCGACATTGACAAAGTATAAGCCTTTTTTCGCCTCTAAAACCTTGTAGGGCTCAATTCGCGTCAGGCTATATGCTTAACACACCCGTAATGTCGGGAATTAATAAGGAGAAAAATGATTACATAGGGCATTCGTACTTATCTTTCCGTTAAAAGTGCGGATATCACCCTATAAAATAAAAATTAAGGAGAATTGAATTATAAGGAATTAAATTTAAGAGAAGAAAAATTAAATAATGAAGTGGAAAATCAAGGTTGCTACAAAACTCTAAACGTAGAGAAAATCGACAAGTCAAAAATAAATATGGAGGTGTTAAATAAGATTATCGCGTTTAAGATGTTAGAGATTATGCGTGATAACGAAATGATTGACGAGCGAGAATACGCTAAAATCGAAAAGAAGCGTACTAAGTTTGGGGAAAGTGTAGTAAAGCATAATAAATTATTCAAAGGAGGCGATTTAACTTGATTGAAAACGGAATGGTAATGCCCACTAACGTTAATTTTAACAGGGCAAGGCAAAGAAGAGTGGTTTTCTACGGACGAGTTAGCACGGAACACGAAGCGCAATTATCGGCGTTAGAAAATCAAATGCAATGGTACGACGACGTAGCGGATAGAAATCCTAATTGGTATGTTATTAAGAAATATATCGACGAAGGGATTACGGGAACGCAAGCGAAAAAGCGACCTGCATTTTTAAGGATGATACAAGACGCTAAACAAAAGAAGTTTGATTTAATCGTAACGAGAGAAGTGTGTAGATTTGCAAGAAACACGGTTGATACGCTTGTGGTTACGAGAGAGTTAAAAGAGTACGGCATTGAAGTCTATTTCGTAGAAGATAATATTTGGACGATGGACGGAGACGGCGAACTAAGGCTTACGATTATGGCAACGCTTGCGCAAGAAGAAAGTAGAAAAATTTCAGAGCGTGTTCGCGCGGGGCAAAAAATCAGTAGAGATAAGGGCGTTTTGTATGGAAGTGGTAATATTCTTGGTTATGATAGGGACAAGGCAAAAGGAACTTACGTAATCAACGAAGAACAAGCCGAAACGGTGCGTATGATTTACGATATGTATTCGGCAGGTAAAGGGATATCTCAAATTCGTGACGAGATGATACGCCGTAAAAGAAAAGATAGTTCGGGGTTAGTTAGATGGGAGAACGCGAAAGTATCACGAGTACTACATAACTCAACCTATAAAGGCTATCCTGCCTACTTAAAATCACGAAGAAATAATTTCCTTGACCAAAAGATTATTATAAACCGTGACGAAGATACCTATCTTTACGTAAAAGGCGATTTTGAGCCGATTATATCCGAAGAGCAATGGGATAGATGCAAGCAAATAAGAGAGCAACGTACAAGGTATAGTAAATTCCGCACGGAAAACGGGGAAGTTCTTCACAAAACGGGCATTCACGAAAGTAGCGACGTTTGGACGAAGAAATTAAAATGTAGATGCGGTTATAAAATGCGCAAAAACAAATGGCGCAAGAATAAAAACGGCGAAGTCATCTATGGATATAAATGCTATAACCAACTTAACTATGGTTCTAAGGATATTAGAATTGAAGCAGGGATTGACGATTCAAAAAGTTGTAATCTTAGAGAAATATGCGATTGGAAATTAGAAATGATGGCAAGGCATATTTTTGCAGGGTTATGGGGTAACAAGAAAGATATTCTAAATAACGTGTCGTCTTTATATCAAATCGGTGTGTTTCAAGAATATCAAAAAGCGGCGGAAATTAAGGCAACGGTTGATAAAGAGATAGCAAAGTTAGACGAAAAACTAAAACGCTTAACTCGTATGCGCTTGGAAGACGAAATCCCGAAAGAATCTTACTTAGAACTCAAAAAGGAGATTGAGCAAGAGAAAATCGAACTTATAAACAAAAGGCGTATTCTTGATGCTGGGATGGTTCCAAACGAAGACGGGGAAGAAGAGCCTGCAAAAAAGGTGGAAGACTTCTTGTTGTCGAAAATGGATTTTACCGAACACTACGTAGATAGAGAAGTGATTAAACAGTTCGTTCATACCATTGTTCCCGTAACGGAAACGTGCTTTAATTGGTATATGAATTTTGACTTAATTGACGTGCCAAACGATATGAAAAAGTTGGTATGGGAATTTACGATTGATTATAAATCGGCAAGGTCTTACCGAAAGGAAAAAGACGGTATGCTTAGACCAAATCAATGGCAAGATTTGACGGTAAAGGTGTTTATATAACATAAGAATGATAAGGGAAAAACTTAAAAAAAATTAAAACTGAATACAACCGCTACGGCGGATAAATATATGGATAATAGTATCGTGATAACAGCCTAATATTAAACGGGCAATTTGTCGCTAAGGGCAAAAGATAACGAGCACAAGCGCAAATTAAATATCCTAGATAAATTCAAAAAGCCTTGCATCTTGCAAGGCTTTTTTATTATTCTTCAATTATTTCAAACACGTCTTTTTCGGTTAATATAAGTGGATAGTCTTTTATAGGTAAAGTATAGTCGAATAAAACTCTATTTCCTTGAATATCACAATCTTCAGGGTCTAATAAGAAAACTTCTAAAGTAAAAGGGTCGATTATTACAGGTTTTTTTAGGTCGTAAGCAATTCTTATAAGAGATGAACGCGTAGGGCTATGCAATTCGATTGGAGATGGAAGATAGTATGCAAAAATTGGCATATTGTTTTTTTCGTATACGAAAGTTTGCGTTGCAACTAAATCAATGCTTGTAGCGTTATCTATATCACGGACTTGTATATATTGTCTAGACGGTTTTACGTCCGTTTGAAAAATAGCCGATAGATTAGTTATTGTATCATAAGACATTTTAGGTGTATAGGTAATGCCGTTTAAAATGCCGTGTGCAGCGGGTTTTTTCAAAATTTCAGTTGCTTTTTCGTATGGTTTTTCCCACATATCCGCCATTTGGAAGTAAGAACTTCTTTTTAAACCTAAAGATACGTCTAAAAAATATCTTCTAAGCATCCATATTGCTTGAGGTCTTTCATCGTTACAACCTTTAGGTATCATATGATGGCCTTCGTATGCCCAAGATGGATAACCACCTTCGCCTTGCCATACTTCAGTGTTTGTGTGGTTATATTTAATAAGGGTTTCTTTTACGAAAGCGATGCCCTCTTTAAAACACATTTCAGGAACTGTTGAATAAGCGTGAACTGCAAAAAAGTCTAAATATTCGCTTTTAACGCTACTTAAAAACTTATCAATGTATTTAAAGTTTCTAAGTTGGGATACGCAAGTACCCGTCTTTGCGTCCGGTTGAACGTCTTTAATAATTTTAGCAGTTTGGTGTACTAGGTATGCTAACTCTGCACCGTTTGGTGTTTTAGGATACCAAAAAGACCTAATGTCCGCTTCGTTCCAAATTTCATAGTGAGTTATTCTATCTTTAAAGTGGTTAGTTAACGCTTTAACGTAATTGTACCAGGCTTGCTCGGTTTCTTCACCGTAATAAATAGGCACGCAACCTACGGCTGCAGGGCCTTTAATATCATCCATATAAATAGGGTTGCCATAACCTACGTTAAACCAAGGCGTAACGCCGTTCGCTAGTAAATTATCAACTACGTCGTCAAGCCAAGAAAAATCGTAAACGCCTTTTTCTTTTTCACATTTACACCATCCCGTTTGGCATCTTGCATATTTTACGCCCGTTAAACCAAGTGGTTTATAGCATTTTTCCGCTTTAAATAGGTCACGGTCTAAACATTCAAAACCAATACTTACGTAAGAATCTTTAATTTGTTTAGAGTTATAGGTTTTTAATTTACCAATTTTTTCATAGTTAACTCCTTTATGGTTAAATTATATTTATATTTTAACAAAACTAAAAACTATACGCAATATATAAAAGAACATATTATTTAAGTAAAACAAGCATTTTATAGTGCGAATCTTGACAAAAGTTAAATAAAATTATATAATTTTCAAAAAACAATTTATGGGGCGGGGTATGAAAAAATATTTTGTAGACTCTAAAAACTACGTATTTGAAAACATAATGGTTATGAAATACGAAAAGCCTAAAACTTTAAAGGCGCATATAAAATCAAGAAGAACGTCTACCTTTTTATTCGTTTTAAGCGGTAAGTTCGTTTATACGATGAAAAACGAGCAGTTTAGCGTACTATCTAACGAGATTTGCTATATTCCTAACGGCGCAGAATATACCTATCAGGCAGTAGGAGAAGATATAAATGTTATACAAGTAGAATTCGATTTGTTTTCTACCGAAAACGGCGAAAAGACTTTAGCGACCTTTGCTAGTAAGCCAACTAAACTTCCTACCGTTAGCGGTGTTAGCGAATTATTTGAAGATTTGATGGGTGAAAATTTAGGCAACACTTTTATAACTTTATCTATATTATATAAAATACTAGCGACTTTTTTTGATAAAAGCGACAATCTTTCTATTCAAAATAGCGAAAGAAGAAAAATTGCCCCTGCGCTAGATTATATAAATAGGCATATGACTTTTGCTATTTCCGTTGAAGAACTTGCCAAGTTATGCGGATTAAGCGTACCGCATTTTAGAAGGGTTTTTCGTTCTCTTACGGGCAAGTCGCCTATAAAATATAAAAATCAAGTAATTATGAAATGCGCGTGTAAACTGATAAAGTCTGGGAATATGAACGTAAGCGAAATTTCCAATTTTTTAGGATTTTCAGACGTGTACACCTTTAGCCAAACATTTAAAAAAGAAATAGGCGTTTCGCCAACTAAATATTTATAAAGGGGATTTAACTATAAAAATAGCGTAATACCTACGCCGTTTAAAGAAATTATTATATAATTTCGCCAATTAGTTGACAATTGTCGTTAAGTAGTATAAAATTTCTATATAAAAGGTGAAATTATGGAAAAAGTATCTAATTTAGTTAACAATACTTTTTATATGTGCATGATGGTCATGCGCAACTTTTCAAGTGCTCGTTAACTATTAAGGCTTTTTCGTAAAAAAACGTAATGGAATGCGGAAAGTCTAAAGGCTTTCCGCTATTTTTTAAGGAGAAATTATGAGTAAAAAAATCGGTACAAAATGCGTTCAAGGCGGTTATACACCGGGTAACGGCGAACCAAGGCAAATTCCTATTATTCAAAGCACGACTTTTAAATATAACACTAGCGAAGATATGGGCAAACTCTTCGATTTAGAGGCAAGCGGATATTTCTATTCTAGGCTTCAAAACCCAACTTGCGATACTGTTGCTAACAAAATTTGCGAACTTGAAGGAGGTTCGGCAGCAATGCTTACTTCTTCAGGTCAAGCGGCAAACTTCTATAGTATTTTTAATATCGCAAACTGTGGCGACCATATTATTTCTTGCGCTACTATTTACGGCGGTACTTATAACCTTTTTGCCGTAACTATGAAAAAAATGGGCATTGAGTTTACCTTTGTTCCGCCAACAATCACCGAAGAAGAACTCGACAAATGCTTTAAACCTAACACTAAAGCGGTGTTCGGCGAAACTTTATCTAATCCATCACTCGACATTTTAGATATAGAATTATTTAGTAAGGTAGCGCATAAACACGGTGTTCCTTTAATCGTTGATAACACTTTCCCAACACCTATTAACTGTAGACCTATTGAATGGGGCGCGGATATCGTCACTCACTCAACTACAAAGTATATGGACGGTCACGGCGCGGCAGTAGGTGGGTGCATCGTTGACGCGGGCAAGTTTGACTGGATGGCAAACGCCGATAAATTCCCAGGTCTTACCACGCCGGACGATAGTTATCACGGCATAACCTACGCTGAAAAGTTTGGTAAAGAGGGTGCGTTTATCACTAAAGCAACCGCTCAACTTATGAGAGATTTCGGCTCTACACAATCTCCACAAAGCGCGTTTATTTTAAACTTAGGTTTAGAAAGTTTACACGTAAGAATGGCAAAGCATTGCGAAAACGGTCAAAGGGTAGCGGAATTTTTAAATAGCGACGATAGAATTGATTCGGTTAAATATCCAGGTCTTGGCGATAACGCTCTTGCTAAAAAATACCTTCCTAACGGCTCTTGCGGTGTAGTAAGTTTTAGAATTAAGGGCGGTAGAAAGGTTGCCGAAGCGTTTATGAAAAACTTAAAAGTTGCCGCTATTGAAACTCACGTTGCGGATGCTAGAACTTGCTGTTTACACCCTGCAAGCGCTACGCATAGACAAATGTCTGACAGTGAACTTTTAGCGTGCGGTATTTATCCAGATTTAGTAAGATTCTCTTGCGGTCTTGAAGACGCAGAAGATTTAATTAACGATATTAAGCAAGCGCTTGATAATATATAAGGAGTAAAAAATGCCAATAGTAATATCAAAAGATTTACCGGCATATAAAACTTTAACTGAAGAAAATATATTCGCAATTACTAAAAATAGGGCGAAAACTCAAGATATAAGACCTATTGAAATTGCAATACTCAACTTAATGCCTACCAAAATTGCTACGGAAACACAACTGCTTAGACTTCTTAGCAACACTCCGTTACAAACGAATATAACCCTTGTTTCAACGGAATCGTACGTAGGCAAAAACACTCCTAAAGAACATTTAGAAAAGTTTTATAAGCCTTTTAGCAAAATTAAAAACCGCAAGTTTGACGGTATGATTATAACGGGCGCACCAGTCGAAAATTACGACTTTGAAGAAGTTAAATACTGGGAAGAACTTGAAGAAATAATGGAATTTGCCAAAACTAACGTAACTAGCACAATATTTATTTGTTGGGGTGCTCAAGCGGCGTTACACTATTATTACGGCGTTGAAAAACATCCGCTCAAAGAAAAGTTGTTCGGCGTGTTTAAGCATAAAAAAATGGTCGCTTTCGACAAACTTTTAAAGGGCGTTGACGACGAGTTTTATATGCCACACTCTCGCCATACTACCGTTTACGTTGAAGATATTGAAAAGAAAAAGGAATTAAAAGTTTTAGCAAGGTCTGACGAGGCGGGCGCAACGATTGTAAAATCTAATGATGATAAGTTTATATTTATCTTTGGTCATACCGAATACGATAGGGAAACTTTAAAGAACGAATATGAAAGAGATTTACAAAAGGGCTTAGATATAAAAGAGCCTGCAAACTACTTTAAAAACGGATACCAAGACGGCAAGGGCGAAATTAATATGTGCTGGTCTAGTACGGCTAACTTAATTTACTCTAACTGGCTTAACTATTACGTTTATCAAACAACCCCTTACGATTTCGTTCACGGCAACAAAAAATAAAAATAAAAACGCGTTATTCAAACGAATAACGCGTAATTTTTTTGTGTTAAATTTTAGGCTTTAGCAGTGACGTTATCTCTTGCGCTAACCTTACCTTCAGGGTCAATTTCGCCTGCTTTTGCTAAAGAAATCTTCGTAAGGAACGGACCTATAAGTTCGTAGATTAATACCGAGAATAAAATTATGTTTTGAACGAGCAATCCAATATTTGTAGCGTTTGGTACGGTGGAACAATATTCCATAGTTTTAATTGCCATACCAAGCGCAACGCCCGCTTGTGGGAAAAGGGTTATACCAAGGTATTTTTGCACTGTATCAGGCGCTTTAGAAAATCTAGAACTGATACTTGCACCAAAATATTTACCAACGCATCTACTTATAATATAAATAACGCCGATAAGTACTACCATCAAGTTCGTTAAAACGCTAAGGTCTAATTCCGCACCGCTTACTACGAAGAAAAGTATAAATATTGGCGCAGTCCATCTATCAAGCCTATCCATAAGATTTGCAGAAAAATCGCAAATGTTACAAAAAATTGTACCGAGCATCATACATGCAAGAAGTGAAGAGAATGCAACGTGTATGCCAAAAATTTCAAACTTAAGCATAGATAACGCAACCGTTAAAAGCACGAACGCTACCGACATTGCAAGTCTTTTAGATCTAGAGTGGAAAAATCTTTCAAAGAACGTGAATAAGTAACCCATAACCGTGCCAAGCGCGATTGATAAAACTACTTCTATAAGCGGTTCAACGATAATAGAAATTAAATCTGTAGAGCCCATCATTAAACTTTTTGCAACGCCGAAAGATATAGAGAATAATATTAAACCTACTGCGTCGTCAAGCGCAACTACGGGAAGTAAAGTATCGGTTACAGGGCCTTTCGCTTTATATTGACGTACTACCATTAAAGTTGCCGCAGGAGCGGTTGCCGATGCAACTGCGCCTAAAATTATCGCTGCGGGAAGTGGTAAAACGTCTGGACGAATAAGAGAGAACGTAATTAACGCAATATCTACGACAATCGTAGTAAATACCGCTTGGAAAATACCGATAATAGTCGCTTGCTTGCCTATTGCCTTTAATTGAGAAAGTCTAAATTCGTTACCGATAGCAAAGGCGATAAATCCGAGTGCTACGTCTGAAATAATGCTAAGCGAATTTAAATTTTCTTCGCTAGTAAAGCCTAGCCCGCCGATACCAAGCGCGCCTAAGCAAAACGGACCGACTAATATGCCGGCAATTAAGTATGCCGTCACCGCTGGTAAACTTAAAAGTTTAGCAAGCCTAGAAAGCATTAATCCAGCGAAAATCGCTATTGATAAACTAAGTAAAATTTCCATAAAAATTCTCCGAAAGTAAATAGTGCTAAATAATACTATGGTATTATTTCATATAGCCTTAACGATTTTAATACTTTAAGATATATTTGTCAATGTTTTTTTAATCGTTTATTTAAAAATGTAAACTTTTATAAAATAACTTGAAATTTATGAGTATTTGTGGTATTATATTTTCACTGACTAAATAAATGGTTTTAAATTATGAAAGATGAAAAATTATTAAACGAAATAGAAAACGAAGTTTTATTTAAACCAAGCGGTGAAAATCTCTCTTATCAAGAGCCTAAAAAGCCTTCCGATAACGAAGGGGTTATTATTGAGTCCGTTAACGGTTTAGTGGAAGAAAAAATAACGATTACCACTGAAGAAGAGAGTGATAAACTTCAAGCGGAAGTGCTTTTTAAGTCGGGTATTGAAGAGATTGAAGTAAGAGAAGAACTTTCTTTAGAAGAAGAAAAGTTAACTTTTAACGAGCCTGTTAAACCTGAATTTATGGAAGAAGAAGTTCTATTTGCAAATACCGAAGAAGAGGTTGTGAACTATTCTATTTTCGATAACGAGATTTTACCCGAAACAACTGAAACTGAACTTTTATCTACCCAAGAAGAAACGGCAATTACGGGCGATTATCAACTTAATTTTGACGATATTAACGTTATTACTACCGACGAGGCGGTTATTAAACCGAAAGTTATCAAGAAAAACTTTGCCGAAAAATTAATTGAGGCGGACGAAGTTATTAAGGAAAATTACTGCGAACTTAAAAATATGTTATTATCGTATAAAAAGATGAAGTCAAGAATTTCTAACACGGCGGATACTTTTAATATCGGCAGAACGAAACTTGCAAAATTATCGGTATCGGGGAAATCTTTAAAATTATATTTAAACTTAGATATAGACGAAGTTGAATCAAGGCTTAAATGTAAAGACGCGTCCGAAACGAAAGCGTATGAAGAAGTACCTGTATTTTTAAGAATTCGCTCACTTCGCGCAATGAAAAACGCAAGATATTTAATAGGTAAACTTGCCGAGCGTTTCGACCTTCAATTAAACCCTAAATTTGAAAAAATTGACGCTATGGAATTAATTAGAGAAGAATTAGAATAATAAATCTATTCGCATAGGATTTCCTTTGCGAATATTTTTTATAAAAAATATTAAAAAAATAATTGCTATATTTAATTATATGTAGTATAATTGGTGTATCTTTTTTAAAAATTAAAGACGTTTGAGCGATTTTTAGTAGAAAAGCGTTATAGTTTTAGAGAGTTGCCGTTTGGTGCAAGGCAATATGATACGCTGTTTTGAATTACCCTTCGCAAGTTGCGCCCTGAACTACAGTAGGGGTGGTCGGGTAGGCCCGTTATAGTCTAAAGTGTTTACACTAAAGGTTTCTTTTAGAAACGAATTGAGGTGGTACCGCGGTAATTTCGCCCTCTTGCTATTTTTGCAAGCGGGCTTTTTTTATACTTGTGAAATACTTCGCAATTTCTCGCCTTAACCCCTTCGATATACGGCAAGTATAATCTTCGGGGATTAAGTTGAGCCTTGCTCGCATTTGACAAGTATTTTTAAAGCGTAGTGAAATACTTCGCAATTTCTTACCTTAACCCCTTCGATATAAACCTTATATATTAAAACAACCTATTAAAAGGAGTATATAATGCCAATAACAGAAATTTTGACAAAAAACGCCGATTTTTATCCTAATGACGTAAGTTTAGTTGAAATCAATCCAAAACTTGAAAACAACGCAAATATGACTTGGCGTGAATTTGCGCTTATGCAATCAACCGCTAAAGAGGCGTACAGAAAGGAAATTACTTGGAGCGAGTTTCAAAAGAAGGCTAACCGTTTTTCTAACTTTTTATTATCGCGTGGTATAAAAAAGGGTGAAAAGGTAGCAATTTTACTTATGAACTGCTTAGAGTGGCTTCCAATTTACTTTGGTATTTTAAGGGCGGGCGCTATTGCCGTACCGCTTAACTTTAGATACACGTCCGATGAAATTGCTTACTGCTTAAAGAAAGCGGATTGCGAATATATCGTTTTCGGCCCTGAATTCGTTGGCCGTGTTGAAAGTATTTGCCACAAACTTAAACAAATTAAACTTTGGCTACACGTTGGCGAAGGTTGTCCAGTATTTGCTGAAAGTTACGATAATTTAGTAACTTACTGCACTTCAAAAATGCCAAAAGTAAAAGTTACCGACGATGACGACGCGGCAATTTACTTCTCTTCGGGTACGACGGGTTTCCCAAAAGCGATACTTCACAACCATAGGGCGTTAATGCACTCGGCAAAAGTTGAGCAAAACCACCATGGTCAAACTAAAGACGATACTTTCTTATGCATTCCGCCACTTTATCACACGGGCGCAAAAATGCACTGGTTTGGCAGTTTAATGGTAGGCTCTAAGGCGGTACTTTTAAAGGGTACTGACCCAGAATGTATTATTAAAGCAGCATCTCAAGAAAAATGTTCTATCGTTTGGCTTTTAGTGCCTTGGGCGCAAGATATTTTAGACAGTATTGACCGCGGAGATATCAATTTATCCGATTACGATTTATCTAACTGGCGTTTAATGCACATCGGCGCTCAACCCGTTCCACCAAGTTTAATTAAAAGATGGAAAAAGGTTTTCCCTAATCACGCGTACGATACTAACTATGGCTTAAGCGAATCAATCGGGCCTGGTTGCGTGCATTTAGGTATGGAAAATATCGACCGCGTCGGCGCTATAGGTAAAGCAGGCTTTGGTTGGCAAACTATGATTGTCGACGAAAACAAAAAACCGCTAGGCAAAAACGAGGTCGGCGAACTTGCCGTTAAAGGCGACGGCGTTATGAAATGCTATTATAAAGACGAAGAGGCAACTAACGAAATTTTACGCGACGGTTGGCTTTTCACCGGCGATATGGCTATGGAAGATAGCGACGGATTTATTTATCTTGTAGATAGAAAGAAAGACGTTATAATTTCGGGCGGTGAAAACATTTACCCAGTTCAAATTGAAGACTTCTTAAGAAGTCACGAAGATATTAGCGACGTAGCCGTTATCGGTTTACCAGATAGACGTCTTGGCGAAATTTCCGCCGCGATTATTCAAGTAAAAGAGGGAGCAACGCTTACTGAAGAAGAGGTAAACGATTACTGTTTAGACCTTCCTAGATATAAGCGCCCAAGAAAAGTTATTTTTGCTAACGTGCCAAGAAACCCAACGGGCAAGATTGAAAAACCAAAACTTAGAAAGTTATATAGCGTTGATCAATTAGTTGCAGAACAAAACGAAATTGTTTAAAAAGGTGAAAAAATGAAAGAATTAATGATAGGAAATGCTGCGGTAGCGCGCGGTGCGTATGAAGCGGGCGTTAAAGTCGTTTCATCGTATCCCGGTACTCCTAGTACGGAAATTACCGAAAGCATAGTTAAATATGAAGACGTTTACGTTGAATGGGCGCCAAACGAAAAAGTTGCGGGCGAAACTGCGATAGGCGCGTCGATTGCGGGCGCTAGGGCTATGAGTTGTATGAAACACGTAGGCTTAAACGTTATGGCAGACCCTGTGTTTACAGTTAGTTATATAGGCGCTAACGGCGGGCTTGTTTTTTGCGTTGCAGACGACCCAGGTATGCACTCTTCTCAAAACGAGCAAGACTCTCGCCACTACGCAAAAGCGTCTAAAATTATGATGTTAGAGCCGTCCGACTCTAGTGAATGTAAAGAGTTTACTAAACTTGCATTCTCTCTTAGTGAAAAGTACGATACGCCTGTATTTATTAGGCTTTCTACAAGGGTTTCGCACTCTCAAAGTCTAGTAGAAATTTGCGAGCCGGAAAAAGTTGAACTTAAACCTTACGTTAAAAATATTCAAAAGAACGTAATGATGCCTGCAAACGCAATTAGTAGGCACGTTGTAGTTGAAGAAAGGGAAAAGGCGCTTAGAGAATTTGCCGAAACTACCCCTTTAAACGCGGTAGAAGACAACGGCAGTAAAATCGGCGTTATTACGTCTGGCGTTTCTTACGCTTACGCTAAAGACGCCCTTCAAGATAAAGTAAACTATCTTAAACTCGGTATGGTTTACCCTCTTCCTACTAATTTAATTAAAGAATTTGCAAGTAAAGTTGACGTTTTATACGTAATTGAAGAACTTGACCCGTTCATTGAAGAACACGTTAAGGGTTTAGGAATAAAAGTTAAGGGTAAAGACGTATTTAGTCTACTTGGCGAATACAGTCAAAACTTAATTAAAAAAGTAGTATTAAACGAAGAAGTCGACGCGTTTGCTCCACAAAATCTTCCAAAACGCCCACCAGTTATGTGCGCTGGTTGTCCACACAGAGGAACTTTCTACGTTTTATCTAAACTTGGCGTAACTGTATCTGGCGATATCGGTTGTTATACTCTTGGCGCGGTTGCTCCGCTTAATAGCGTTGATACCACTATTTGTATGGGCGCGTCGGTTAGCGCTGCTCACGGTATGGCTAAGGCAAGGGGTGAAGAGTTTAATAAAAAATTAGTTTCTGTAATTGGCGATTCTACCTTTATTCACTCTGGCATAACAGGGCTTATCGATATCGTTTACAATAAAGGAAACAACACAGTTATTATTTTAGATAACTCTATAACGGGTATGACGGGCCACCAAGACAACCCAACTACCGGCTTAACTATTAGAAAAGAGCCTACTAAACAAGTAGATTTAGTGGCGTTATGTAAAGCGGTTGGCGTAGATAGGGTTAGAGTTGAAGACCCGTTTGATATTAAAGGTTTTGAAAAGGCGGTTAAAGAAGAACTTGAAGTAAACGAGCCTTCTGTTATCATCGCGCAAAGACCTTGCGCTTTATTAAAGACGGTAAAACACGAAGGCTACTATACCGTTAATAGCGATAAATGCCGTTCTTGCAAAATGTGTATGAAACTTGGTTGCCCTGCAATAATCTTTGAAGATGGCAAGGCTAAAATTGACCCAACGCAATGTAACGGTTGCGGTCTTTGCGTTAAAGTATGTCCGTTTACGGCAATTACTAAAGGAGAGTAAAGTATGACTAAAAACATAATGATTGTTGGCGTTGGCGGTCAAGGTACGCTCCTTGCAAGTAGAATTTTAGGTAACGCGGTTATAAGTGAAGGTTACGACGTTAAGGTGTCTGAAGTACACGGTATGAGTCAACGTGGCGGTAGCGTAGTAACTTACGTAAAATACGGCGAAAAGGTACACGCTCCTATAATTGATAAAGGCGAGGCGGATATAATCCTTGCGTTTGAAAGGCTTGAGGCTATAAGGGCTCTTCCTTATCTTAAAAAGGGTGGTAAAGTTATTTTAAACGATAGAAAAATTTTACCAATGCCCGTAATTACAGGCGCTACTACTTATCCTGAAGGAATAGTTGAAGATTTATCTTCAAAAGCGGACGTAATTGCTTTAGACGCGTTAGATTTAAGTATTAAAGCAGGCTCGCCAAAAGCGGTAAACGTAGTACTTATCGGCGTACTTGCTAAAAGTATGGATATTCCTAAAGAAACTTTTATAAAAGTTATTAACGAAACAGTTCCACCTAAATTTTTAGAAATGAATTTAAAGGCGTTTGAACTTGGATATAATTACGAAGGTTAATTATTATGGAAAAGAAAGATAAAATTACTAAAGCGCTAGTTTATACGTACGTAATATTTTCAATATTATTGTTCGTTTTGGTTTTAATAATCCCTATAACTAGAGAAAAATTTGAATATTTATCTTCAAATTACCCTTATATTATGGGCTTTATAAAATTTGCATTACTTGCAACGGCGGGTGAACTTATTGCTAGTTATATAATTAGCGTAAATAAGACCGTTCCTGTAAAAATTGTTTGGAGATTTATTATTTGGGGGCTTATCGGCGTTTGGATTTCTTTTATGATGAAGGTGTTTTCTACCGCCGCTACAAATATGATGACAAGTGGTACGTTACCTGGCGGAGATAATAATTTTTTGCGCGCTTTATACACCAGCGTATTAATGAACACGTCTTTCGGTCCAACTTTTATGGCGGTACATAAAATGACGGATAAAATTTTAGAACTTTCGGCTAAAAAAGAAAAAATCACGATGGTTAACGTCGTAACGGGTATTGATTGGAACGCCTTTTTCGGTTTTACAATTTTAAAAACAGTACCGCTCTTTTGGATACCTGCGCACACGGTAACTTTCCTTTTGCCACCACAGTATCAAGTAATGATGGCGGCGGCTTTATCCGTAGCGCTCGGCGTATTTTTAAGTTTAAATAGCAGGAAGAAAATTAAGGAGAACTAAGATGAGAAATTATGAAATAGAGACTATGCCTCGCTCTGAACTTGAAAAATTACAAAGCGAAAGGCTTGTAAATCAAGTTAAAAGAATGTACGAAAGGGTAGAATGTTTCCGCAACCGTATGGATGAAAAGGGTTTAAAACCTGAAGACGTTAAAGGTATTGAAGACTTACATAAACTTCCTTTTGCGTATAAAAGCGATTTAAGGGATTATTATCCTTACGGGCTTTTTGCAGAGCCACTTGAAAATATTAGGCGTGTACACGCATCAAGTGGTACGACGGGTAAAAGAATAGTAGTAGGCTATACGGATAACGACCTTGATATGTGGGCAAACTGTATTGCGAGAATGCTTGAAGGTGTTGGTATTACTAAAAACGATATTTTCCAAGTATCTTTCGGTTACGGTTTATTTACGGGCGGTTTTGGTTTACACGCAGGCGTTGAAAAAATTGGCGCAACGGTTATTCCTATGTCGTCGGGAAATACTGCCCTTCAAATTCAAACTATGATAGACTTTAAGGCAACGGCTATTTGTTGTACTCCTTCTTACGCTATGTATCTTGGCGAAGAAATTGAAAAGATGGGCGTTAAAGACCAACTTTCGTTAAAAGTAGGTATTTTCGGCGCAGAACCATGGAGTGAAAATATGCGCCGTGAAATTGAAGATAAACTTGGCATAAAGGCGTACGATATTTACGGACTTTCTGAAATTTTAGGCCCAGGCGTTTCTTGCGAGTGTGAATATCAATGCGGTATGCACGTTTGGGAAGACCATTTTATTCCTGAAATTATCGACCCTGAAACTTTAGAAGTGTTGCCACACGGCGAATGGGGTGAACTTGTATTTACTACTATCACTAAAGAAGGTTTCCCGCTTATTAGATATAGAACGCGTGATATATGTTCGCTCAACTATGAAAAATGTAAATGCGGAAGAACTCACGTTAGAATGAGGAAACCTAGCGGTAGAAGTGACGATATGCTTATTATTAGGGGCGTAAACGTATTCCCATCGCAAATTGAAGAAGTTCTTTTAAGTTTAGACGGTGGCAATATCACTCCTAACTACTTAATAAAAGTTGATAGAATAAACAATACAGATACTTTCGAGTTAGACGTAGAAATGAGCGAAAGCATGTTTACCGACGACGTTAAGAGTATATCTAAAGTAGAAAAAGAAATTACCGAAAAACTCCGTTCTGCGCTTGGGCTTGGCGTAAAAGTACACCTTGTAAACCCTAAGAGCATTCCTAGAAGTGAAGGTAAAGCAAAACGCGTATTAGATTTACGTAAACTTTAATAATGGGAGAAATATATGATAGTAGAACAAATTTCAATTTTCGTAGAAAACAAAATGGGTAGACTTCTTGCTATTTCTGAAATTTTAGCAAAAAACAATATTGATATTTCGGCGTTATCTCTTGCTGACACGGAAGACTACGGTGTGCTTAGAATGCTCGTTAGCGACCCACATAAAGCAAAAGAAGTATTAAATCAAAACGGCATTATTTGTAAAGTAACGGAAGTTTTAGCCGTTGCTATCGACGATAGGCCGGGCGGATTCTATAATTCTTTAAAAATCTTAACGGATAATCACGTAGATATTAAGTATATGTACGCTTGTATCTCTCACGAAAAGGGTAAGGCAATTATGGTTTTACGTGTAGATGACGTAAACGGCGCAAACAAACTTATTCACGATAACGTTAAAGATATAGTCGACCCGTCTGAAATATATCGCTTATCTGCAAAATAATTACATAGGTAATAAAAAATGACGAATAAAAAGAATTTTTGGTTAGTACTTGTAGTATTTAGTTTAGTAGGTCAAGTTGCTTGGGTTGTAGAAAATATGTACTTTAACGTATTTATCTACGAAATGTTTAACGCCTCTGCCGAGCAAATTTCATTAATGGTCGCTCTTTCCGCCGTTTCGGCAACGGTAACGACCTTGTTTATGGGTGCATTGTCTGACAAACTTGGCAAAAGAAAAGTATTTATGGCTGGCGGTTATATCGCTTGGGGTATAACTATTTTATCCTTTGCGCTTATAAGAGAAGATATTATCGGCAGTGTTTTCGGGTTAAGTAGCGCGGTAACTTCCATTTGCATAACGCTAGTTATTATAATGGACGTTGTAATGACCTTTTTCGGCTCTACCGCGAACGACGCCGCGTTTAACGCTTGGCTTACCGACGAAACTGATAGTACTAATAGGGGAAAAGCGGAAGGCGTTAACGCTATGATGCCACTAGTTGCAATACTCGTGGTGTTTGGCGGATTTATGTCTTTCGATTTATCCGTAGAGTCTAGTTGGACGCTTATTTTCGTTATTTTAGGCGTGCTTGTTATAATTATAGGCGCGCTTGGGTTCTTCTTCATAGAAGAAAAGGTGGAAAAAGTTAGTGAAAACGCCAATTATTTTGCAAATATTTTTTACGGATTTAGACCTAAAGTAATTAAAGAAAATAAAATGCTTTATTTTTGTTTAATTGCATTTGCGATATTTGGTATTTCTATTCAAATTTTTATGCCGTATTTAATTTTGTATTATACCGAGTCTTTAAAGATGGACAACTACGTTTTAATTATGGCTCCCGCTATTATTTTAGCATCGGTATTTACCTTGTTTTACGGTAGGGTTTACGATAAACTTGGTTTTGAAAAGTCGGTATTCCCAGCCCTTTTAACTTTAATTGTCGGCTATATTTTATTATACTTCTTTAAATCTACTGCGCTAGTGTTTATCGGTTCACTTCTTATGATGTGCGGATACCTTGCGGGCATGGCAGTATTCGGCGCGGTTATAAGGGATAATACCCCACCTAAAAAGGCTGGTATGTTACAGGGCTTAAGGATCTTTGCGCAAGTTTTAATACCTGGCGTAATCGGTCCGTTTATAGGTGCAAGCGTACTTAAAAATGCGGAAAAAATCGTGAATAACGACGGTACTACGTCGTTCATTCCAAACGAAAATATTTTCTTATCCGCTTTAATAGTTGCAATAATTTTAGTTGCATTGTTATCGGTTGTATTTTTCTTTAAAAATAAAAAAGAAAATTCTAATGTATAATCAATACAAATTTAAATAAAACTTTAAAAACTGGACATTTTCTTCAAAAAATGTCCAGTTTAATTATTGAACAAATAAAACAGCCGTGATATAATAATAAAAAATCCAACAAATCTATAAATGAGGGGAAAATGGAAAAAGTCATTAACTTATCTAATGAAAAAGAATTTTTTTGGGACGAGTATCTTATTGATACTAATTTAACTACGGCTACTTTAGAAGTGGAAAATCCTAAAAGGTGTGAAGAGAGATTTGCTTTCGATATGGGTAATGAAAAGGAAATAGCAATTAGTTATCCGTGTACTTTAAAGGATAATAATGGCTATAAAACTTATTATTACGTATGGAACAGTTTGGGCGATTTTGCCACTGCAAGGGGATATTTAGCCGTAATAGAAAGTAAAGATGGTATTAATTGGTATAGACCTAATTTAAACTTTTTAAATCATCCTGAACTTGAAATAAATAACGCCGTTTTAGATAATATATACGACGGTTTATTTGTTTTTTATGATGAAAATCCACTTTGCAATCATAAAGAAAAATATAAAGCAGTAGGGGTATATTATACAGAAAACGAAGTAGGCGAAAAGAAAAGAGCGCTTTGGTGTTTCGTTTCTGAAGACGGGTATCATTTCACTATTAAAAATATGATAACTGATAAAGGCTTTTTCGACTCTCTTAATACGGTTATTTTTAGAAATGGAGAATACGCTTGTTATTTTAGGGGGTATCATAAGCCTATTGATAATCCTAACGGAAAAAGTATTCGCGATATTAGGGTTATATATTCTAAAGACTTTATAACTTGGTCCGAACCTAAAATGATAGAGTTTTCAGACGGTTTAGACGAACCTTTATATACAAACAACGTTCAAATTTATCCGAACTGCAAAAATAGGTTAATAGGTTTTCCCGTGCGTTATACTGAAAGGCAGGCGTGGACTGAAAATATGGAGCAAATTAAAAGCGCTCAAGTAAAAAAATCAGCAATGAAAGAGCACGAACAACGCGCAGGATTAGCGGTCACAGATTGCATTTTTATTTGTAGTAGGGATGGCAATTTTTGGCATCGCTTTAACGAAGCCTTTTTAACCCCAGATTACGAAAATGATAACAATTGGATTTACGGCGATTGTTATTTTGCTTACGGTCTAATAGACAGTGGTAAAGAAAAGTATTATATGTACGCGCACGATAATCATAGAAGTAGGGGTTTAAAGAAACCGTTTATTAGATACGAAATAAGAAAGGACGGGTTTGCTTGTATTAAAGCAAAATCAAAAGAAGAAGTAGTCGTTACAAAGCCTATAATATTTACGGGGAATAATTTACACGTCAATTTCAAAACTTCTGCTAAAGGTTATATTTACGTGGACGTTTTAGATGAAAATTGCAATATTCTTTCGACAATTTCTAGTTTTGAAATTTTCGGGGATAATATTGATAGAAAAATTTCATTTGCAGACGGTAGTGATTTTTCCAAGTATCAAAACACTAAAATAAGACTTCGTTTTAGAATGAGTGAGGCAAAATTATACTCTATGTGGTTTGAATAGAAAAAAGAGTTCGATAATCGAACTCTTTTTTATAGTTTATTTTTCAATTTTTAATTCGTAAGTAGTTTTAGAATAGAATTCTTCGCCCGCTTTAATAAACGGAGTTGGGAAGTGTGGGTGCTTTGCCGCGCCAGAGTAAGTTTGGGTTTCTAAGCAAAATCCCGTTCTATATCCGTATTTTTCGCCCTCTAAACCAACCCTTTCCGTTAAGAAGTTAGATGTGTAAAATTGAAGGCCTGGTCTATCGGTATAAACGCTAAGAGTAAGGTTTGTTTTAGGGTTTTTAGCAACTGCAACCTTTTCATATTCTTTAAATGAAGATAAGCAGTAGTTAACGTCGTAACCGCCCATTAACTTTAATTGGTCGTTATCGGCGTCAATATCTTTGCCGATAGGTTTAAATTCAGTAAAGTCGAACGGAGTACCTTTAACAGATTTGATTTCGCCCGTCGTATGTAAATGTTCTTCGGCAAGGGTAATGAAAGAAGAGTTGATTTTAAGTTCCGTTTCAAGTAAATCGCAACCAACGTTAAAATATGCGTGGTTTGTTGGGTTCATAATAGTATTTTTATCAGAAACCGCAAAGAATTCCATAGTTAAAGCGCCTTCAACTAAGGTGTATTTAACTTTAAAGTTAACGTTTCCTGGGAAACCGCCGTCCATATCGGGAGAGAAGTATTTTAAAGTGATAGAGTTTTCTTCTTCGTTAACTTCTTCCACTTCAAACATATGCTTGTTAAACGCTGCCGCGCCACTGTGAAGGTTGTTCCAGTCGTTAGTGAGCGGAACTTCGTATTCAACGCCCGATAAAACGAACTTGCCACCTTTAATTCTGTTTGCGTTTCTTCCAACTAGCGCGCCGAAATTGCCGTTCATAGTTTCGTATGAAGTAATATCGTCGTAACCGTAGTTTACGTTGAGCATTTTGCCGTCAACTAAATACTTAAAAGTTTGCCAAGTAGCGCCGTAAGTTAAAATAGACGCCTCGGCAACGTCGGTTTTCAAAACGTATTTATATACGTCTTCATTTTTTTGTGTTTTGCCAAAATAAATTTTTTCTATCATAGTCCACCTATAAAATTTATAAATTTTTGATACCTTAATAATAACAATTTTCGCCTTTATAGTCAAGTAAAAAGGAATACCTTTATTAACTATTAAATATATTAGTATACGGGTAAAATTATGGGTTTTTCTGATAATATTTTTAGTCTAACGGGCGGTCTTTCGCCTTGTAAGTATAGAATAACGGTTTGCGGGGATAACGGCGTTTACGTAGAAGGGGTTTTTCGCATTTTAGATATAGCCGAAAAGCAAATAGTACTAAAGGTAAAGGGCTATAAAATTAAATTTATAGGCGAAAATTTAAAAATATCTTCTTACTATGAAAACGACGCGAGCATAAAAGGCAATATTTTATCAATAATTAAAGAAAGGGATGAAAAATGAAAAAGGGACGGCTTTTTTGCGAGTTTACGATATCTGGCACAAACTTAAAATATTTAATAGGATATTTGCAAAATAAAAGTATAGGGGTATTCAATTACGTAGAAGTGGACGATAAAACGTCAAAAGTTTTGATAGATTATTGCGATAGACGTAAATTTTTTGCCATTTGCAAAAATATGTGTTATAATATAAAATGCGTAAAATATAAAGGTATGCTTTCCCCCTTTATTATAGCCTATAAAAATATAGGCTTAATAATAGGTTTAGCCCTTTTTATAATAACTGCATTGTATTCTAGCGACTATATTTTACGCGTTGACGTCGGTGGTAGTTATTATGAAAGCGAGATACTTTCTATTTCTAAAGACTACGGCGTAGATGTTTATAAAAAATTTTCTAAAGCGAATATTGCGGGGTTAAAGCAAAAACTTCTTTCCTTAAACCCTAGTATTTCCTTTATAAGTATAGACAAAAAGGGAAATACTTTAAATATAAACGTAGTATCAAGCGAAAACAACGATACTTTATTTAACAAAAACTCTACCGATTTATTAAGCCCCGTTAACGGCGTTATTGAAAGCGTAAGCGTTTTAAGGGGAACTGCGCTTGTAGAAAAGGGGCAAGAAGTTAGTATAGGTACGCCGCTTATCGGCGCGTATACGATAGGTAAAGAAGATAAGATTTTTCCCACTTATATAGTTGGAAGAATAACCGTACTAGAAAAAAAGGTTAAATTTTATAAACTTTCTACCGTAAATGAAGAGAATATCAAAACGGCAGAGGCAATATTAAAATTTAATGAAAATGACGAAGTAGTTTCGATAAATAGCTGTAAAGTAGATGGCGGTATTGAAGTTTTAATCACGATAAGGCACGTTATCGTAGGAGGATAATTTGAAAAAATACGAAAGCCTTTTAAAAATAAATAATCCTAAAACCGTAGCCGAACTGTTAGGCGTATTTGATGAGAATTTGAACGTCATTATGTCGGAAACGGGGGTTGTAATTTTCCTTGACGGCGACAATTTGGTGATAAGTGGCGAAAAGGAAAACGTAGAACTTGCCGAAAAGGTTATTAAAAAACTTATGGACATAATAGAAACGGGCGAAAAAATAGACAAGGCGCGCGTAATTTACCTGCTAGAACTTTCTAAAAACGGCGATTTAGAAGGTATAGAAAAGGTGGTAAGCGGTGTCGTTGCCATAACTTCTAAAGGCAAGCAAATAAAATGTAAAACGCTAGGTCAAAGAAAATACGTTGATGCAATCAATAAAAACACGGTAGTTTTCGGCGTAGGTCCTGCGGGTACGGGTAAAACTTATCTTGCCGTAGCCCTTGCATTTACCGCGTATAAAAATAAAGAGATAGAAAAGATAATTCTCACTCGTCCAGCCGTTGAAGCGGGGGAAAAACTTGGTTTTTTACCGGGCGATTTGCAAAATAAAGTAGACCCTTATTTAAGACCGTTATACGATGCGTTACAAGAGATGTTCGGGTTAGAATCTTATCAAAAATTAATCGAAAAAAACGTAATAGAGATTGCCCCGTTAGCATACATGCGCGGTAGGACTTTGAACGACAGTTTCATTATCTTAGATGAGGCGCAAAACACAACGGTTGAGCAAATGAAGATGTTCTTAACCCGTATGGGCGACGGCAGTAAAATGGTAATAACTGGCGATATTACGCAAATCGACCTTCCCGAAGGTAAAAAAAGCGGTCTTAAACACGCCGTATCAATTTTAAACGATATTAAAGGCATAGAAATTATAAACTTAACCTATAAAGACGTAGTGCGCCATCCGTTAGTTGCGGAAATCATTAAAGCGTACACGAAAAGTGAAAATAAAAAAGTAAACAAATAGGATAAATATGGATAATCAAAAACAAACCAAATGGAAAACTTCCGACTATACTAGGGTATCGCTATTATTTTTCGGACAAGCAATTTTAATGATTGTATTATTCGTTGGCGCATACGCCTTGGTTGATGAAAGGGAAAACTTATTGTCAATGTTTTTAGAAGATGCTACGCTACTTAGTAAGTGTATCTATATTTTCATTGCGGAAATACTTCTTTCATTCATTACGTTTATTTATTTTTATACCGATAAACGTGATTTTATTAAAAAAACTTCAAATATAATAATGATTTTCTTGGTAATGGATATTTCTTTTATAGTATGTTTCTTGTTTGGAAATATCAACATTTACCTTCGCCCTTACGCGTTATGCGCGGTAATTTTATTATTTTTAGTTAACAAGCGTACTGCGATTTTCGTAAACTGTTTCTTCAGTATGTCAATGATGCTTTTCGACCTTTTCGTTAACTATTATTTAGAAACTAATTTCGAAGTGTACACGGCGCTATTACTCAACTTTATTTCAGGTACTTTAGCGGTGTTTATCGTAGACGAAGAAGGCTCTAGATTAAAAGTATTAGCGCAAGGCTTACTCGTTTCTATTCCCGTAGTAGTAAGCGCCGTTTGTTTGGAGTTTACTTCGGGTGTGGAGGAACTTTGGAAAACTGCGTTATTTGCAGGCGCAAGCGGTCTTTTATCCCTTATGATTTTAACGGTAATTTTGCCGTTTTTTGAATACGCGTTCGGAATTTTAACTAACTTTAGGTTAGGTGAAATTACAAACCATAAATCAAGGCTTATTAAAAGTTTAATCGAGCGCGCTCCGGGTACGTTTAACCACACTTTAATAGTTGCGTCGTTAGCGGAAGCGTGCAGTAACGCCATTAATTTAAACCCACTTCTTGCAAGAGCATGCGCGTATTATCACGATATCGGTAAAATTAGAAAAGCCGACTACTTTGCGGAAAACCAAGCGGGTTACAATCCGCACGATGAATTATCGCCCGAACTTTCAACGGATATTATAAGGGCGCACGCTAGAGACGGCGCGGATATTATTAGAAAATACCGCTACCCTGAAGTTTTAGCGGAAGCGGCAGAGCAACATCACGGCACTATGCCTATAAGGTTTTTCTACGCAAAGGCGTTAAAGTTTACCGACGGCGAACTTGATATTGAAGATTATAGTTATTACGGCCCAAAGCCAAAAACTAAAATCAACGCAATAATTATGATTTGCGACGCTTGCGAAGCAAAGGTAAGAACGGTTGGTAACCGCACGCACGAAAACGTAGATAAGGCGGTTAAAGAAATTATTGAAGAAAGAATGGATATGGACCAATTCTCTGATTGTGACATCACCTTTAGGGAACTTGACATTATTCGTAACGCTATAACTAACGCGCTTGCTGGCGTGTATCACGATAGGGTAAAATACCCTAAACTTAAAAAAGGTAAAAAAGATGCAAACTAATTTACTTTTATTTATAGAAAATTCCCCCGTCGACGTTAGCGGTTTAACTAAAGAAGTTTATAAAACTTTAAATCAAGTTGAAAACTTGTCGGCGGAAGTAGTTTTCGTCAGCGAAGAAGAGATAAAAGCGCTAAATAGCGAAAATAGGAATATCGACGCTATAACGGACGTTCTTTCCTTTCCAACTTTAGACGGGCATAGAGGAAGTATAATAAAAGCGGAAGACTATCCGCTTGACGTCGAAGACGGCAGAGTGTTTTTAGGCTCTATCGCAGTGTGCGTAAAGCGCGCCAAAGAGCAAGCCGTAGAATACGGGCATAGCGAAGAAAGGGAAATCACTTATCTTATTTGTCACGGTTTACTTCATTTATTCGGTTACGACCATATGATAGAAAGCGACAAATTAGAAATGCGAAACTTAGAAGAAACTATAATGAATAACATAGGAATAAAAAGACAATGAAAAGCGGAACGGTAGCAGTAGTAGGCAAGGCAAATGCAGGCAAGTCTACTTTATTAAACGTAATAGTTGGCGAAAAGGTGGCGATTGTTTCACCAAAGCCACAAACTACAAGGGATAGAATTTTAGGGGTATTAAATAACGAAAATTATCAAATAGTTTTTGAAGATACCCCTGGTTTTTATAAATCTAAAACGGAATTATCTAGAAAAATGCAAAGAACGGCGAAGAGAACGGCTAAAGACGTTGACGTCGTTTTATTCGTTTTAGACGCGCACGAAGGTATAAAGGATGAAGATTTAGACGTTTTAAAATCAGTTGTGTCAAACGAAGTGCCAACCGTCGTTGCCCTTTCTAAAATCGATATTATGCAAAAGGAAAATATCCCCGAGGCGCTTGTTAAAGTTGCGGAAATTAGTGGGGTTGACGAAATTATTCCAATCTCGTCAAGAAAATATAGAAACATTAAAGAACTTATCGATATAATTTTAAAATATTTACCTGAAGGCGAGCCTATTTTTAAAGAAGAAATAATTTCCGATAAGTCCGAAAAGTTTATGATTAGCGAAATTATGCGTGAAAAAATTCTTCTTGAATTCGACAAGGAAATCCCGCACGGTATTGCGGTAATCGTTAATGAGTTTTACAAAAAGCCTAGCGGTACTTACGAGATTAATTTAGATATCGTTTGCGAAAAGCAAAACCATAAGTCGATACTTATCGGCAAGCAAGGACAAGCGATTAAAAGGGTAAGCCAATACGCAAGGGAATCAATGGAAAAATTCTTAGGCGCAAAGGTGTTTTTAACTACCTACGTTAAAGTTAAAGAAAATTGGCGTGATAAAGAAAATTTACTTGCCGAATACGGATACGGAGATATAGATAACGTTTAATTATGAGAATGCGCAGAAAGAAAAACCTAGAAACTAGGTTTGAAAAATGTAAATGGATAGTACTTTCTAAGTCTACAAACATCTATCGTTTACCCGAAAGCGAAAGATACGACGTTCAAGATTTAGTTAAACTTTTTTCTAATAATAACCCCGTTGAACTAGAAATTGGTTGCGGTTGCGGTAATTTTATAGTAGAAAAAGCCAAAAGAAATAGTAATATTAACTATATTGGTGTAGAACTTATAGATAACGTTATAATTACCGCCGGCGAAAAGGCGGAAAGCGAAAGCCTTGAAAACGTGCGTTTTTTCAATTGCGGAGCGGAAATTTTACAGTATTTACTTCCTAAAAATTCCATATCGAATATCTACTTAAACTTTTCTTGCCCGTATCCTAAAAAACAGTACGAAAACCATAGGTTAACTTATAAGTACTTTTTAGAAATTTATAAGTTCTTATTAAAAAAAGGTGGTAAAATTTATCAAAAAACGGATAACGACGCCTTTTTTGAATACTCTTATAATTCATTTATAGAAAATGGTTTTATAATAGAAAATTACACCACCGATTTATATAGTAATTTACCAAGCGATAATATAGCAACCGAATATGAAGAAAAATTTGTAAGTTTAGGCAAAAACATTAACAGTTTAGTTGCCAAACAAGAGGAATAATTATGGAAATAAAAACGATAGATTTATATGAATATTTTAATATAGAAAGACCAGAAAATGCAAACGGCTATTTAACAGCGTATATTTTAGATGTAAGCGAAAGGGTTAATTTAAATAGAAAATTCCCGTCAATTTTAATTCTTCCAGGTGGCGCTTATAGTGGGGTAAGTTTTAGGGAAAGCGAAGGCGTTGCTTTAAAATACTTACAAAAAGGATATAACGCTTTCGTTTTAAAATATTCCGTTTCACCTTGTAGATTTCCAACCGCATTTCAAGAAGCGTCTATGGCAATGGCATACATTAGGGAAAACGCTGAAGAACTTCACGTTAACAAAGATTGCGTTTGCGCAATAGGTTTTTCGGCGGGTGGACACTTGCTTGGCTGTATTACTACTATGTATAATAGAAGTGAACTTGACTTTTTAGGCGATAGAAAATCTTTTGTAAAACCTGATGCGTCGCTTTTTATTTATCCTGTAATTTCAGGAACGTATAAAGCGCATAGCAGTTCTTTTATAAGATTGCTTGGAGAGGACGTAAGCGTAGAAAAACTTGAAGAGTTTTCTATTGATAAAAACGTAGACGAAAACAGTCCGCCTGCGTTTATTGTGTCAACTTTTGGCGATCAGAGCGTGTCTTGTACACACAGTTTGCTTTTAGCAAGCGCTTACGCAAAACACGGCGTACCGTTCTCTTTACATATTTTTGAAAAGGGGGTACACGGATTATCAATTTGCGAAAAGACTGTGTACGAAGATAAATTGTTTGAAGAAATTATAGCAACTACTTCAACAGACTTCCCTAAATGGGTAGACCTATCACTAAATTGGCTTTCTGATAGGGGCTTTAAAATTATATAAGGCTGGCTCTTCCGCAAAACTTGTTTATTGTAAAGGCAGTGAAATACTTCGCAATAGCACCTTTAACCACTTGACAATACGGCAAGTATTGCCTGCGTACTTAAAAATACTCTTGCTCGCATTTGCCACCCTTTATTAAATAAACCGTTTTGTTTCATCGCCATAATATAGGAAAGAAATTAACTATAAAGATGAATTCAATTAAAATTCGTAAAGGTGGACGTGGCGGAACTGGCAGACGCTCAGGCCTCAGAAACCTGTGGGCAACCGTGTGAGTTCAAATCTCATCGTCCGCACCAGAAAAAGACTCAGGATTGGATACAATTCTGAGTCTTTTTCAGTTAAATCCGCCTGTGTCGGAATAAATCCACTTCATGGATGAAATCGCTACGCGATGAAATCTTGCTTCGCAAGGTTAAGGGAGGCGGATTTGATTTCATCTGAGGCGAAACGCCGAAGATTTCATCCAAGCATCGCGAGGATTTCATCGTGCAACGCACGATTTCATTATTGTTTTTATTTAGGATTTGTGCTATACTTAATTTGAGGTGATTATTATGGCAGAAAATAAACTTGCAGACTTATCTATGGATTTTGCTGTCAGCATTTTAAGAGTGACTGACGGCATTAAGGGGCATTATTCTCTTATAAATCAGTTGGAGCGTAGCGCTACCTCGATTGGTGCTAATATTTGTGAAGCAAAATATGCTCACAGCAAGGCGGATTTTATATCCAAGCTTCAAATCGCATTAAAAGAATGCTATGAAACTGAATATTGGCTTGAACTTATGCAAAAATCCGAAATTTTCACTGGTGATGTTGTGAAAGCACTTTTACACGATTGTGGTGCTATCAGAAGAATGTTGATTTCATCAATTAACACTACTAAATCTAATATGGAGAATTAATTATGAAGTTAAGAATATTAGAATTTTTGAATAATATTCAAGAACATAACGGCGTTTCTATATCCGCAGATCTTTTCTGTACTTGTGGAAACAATAAATTTGTCTTTTCGCATACGGGAAAGCAAACAAAAGGAATACTTGCCCCCTATATTATCAAGAAAAACAAACAGTTAATACTTCAAGCAAAATGTACGTGTTGTGAAAAAAACATAGAGGTGTATAATTCAACGATTGATGGTTCAAAACCTAAGACCATAGAACAATCAATTGATTTTTTGCCTTTTATCATTCCTAAAACATCTGCAGATAAATTTAAAGTGATTATTAAGTATAACTATTGGCCTGAAAATTTAAAATCAAATGGTCTGTATTCGAATTATTTTGAAGATTGTTTTATTTACATAGTCGAGAATGGTAAAGAAACAAAAGCTTTAATTGAAGAATAGTTTGATCTAATCGTTAAATTTAAACCCATTTTTTTGCAAAATGAACCCATTAGGATTTTGTATCCTTTTCATCAATTACTCACAAAAAACAGTCACCTATTGTGGCTGTTTTTTTGGTATAGAATAGTTTATTTTGAACTCACACGGTAAAAAGGGCTCCCGAAAATATTTTGCTTTTCAAATATTAAAATGCGTGTTTTTTACAAATAAATGGTTAATTATTACATTTTAAAAAATGTATAATAGTGCTATACTAAATTTACAAAATAATATTTTGCTAGTTTTAGCGAAGATAAAAATATTATAAGAGGTATAAAATGCAAGACAAAAAATACATAATTAGACAAGGTGTAAAAGAAGATTTTTATATGATGAACCAAACGGGCGTTAAACAAGTTATTATTAACGAACCTAACCACAACGCGTGTTGGGATGCAAATTTAAGTAAAGACGGTATTCTTTACTTTAGCGTATGTTCAGAACATACTCATCACGAATTTGCCAAACTTTACAAATATGAGTTTGATAAAAACCAAGCAACCGAATGTTTCTACACAAGAGATTTCTTATTAAAATCTGATAGATATTTAAGGGATAGTAAGTTCCACACGTCAATCAACTTTAAGCCTGACGGAAAACTTATTATGGTAACGCACAGTACCGACAAGTCGCCTTGCCACCCTGCATGGCTCCCATGTTCTTTCGTATCTAACCCTTGGGAAGGTTTCCCAGGTGGCGAACTTATGGAATACGACCCAAAGACGGGCAAAGTAGAATTATTTGGTATTCCTGCCCCACGTGAATCTATCTACGGTGCGGTATATTCTCCTAAAGACGATGCATATTATATGCTCGGTTGGATTCGTGGTCACTTATACCGTTTCGACTGTAAAACGCGTAAATCTAAAGACCTTGGTCAAGCGAGTGAATATCGTTCATACCGTATCGTTTTAGGCCCAGACCAAAACTTATACTTCTCTACGAAAAGCGGTCATATGATGCGCTACAACGTAGACCTTCAAAAGATTGAAGACTTAGGCGTAAGAATTCCTTGCGACAAAACTCATAAAGGCAAAGTTCAACCATTTACTTATATGGGTCCATGCGTAACCGGTCCTGACGGTAGACTTTATACGACGGGCAACTATACAAGTTTACTTAGTGCGTACGATATCAAAACGGGTAAAATGGAAGTCGTTGGCGACCTTGTTCCAGCGGATGATTTTACCGACCTTGACGACCAACACACTTTCGTTGCGGGTATGGACTTTGATAAAGACGGCGTTTTATGGTATTCTACAATGTCGTTTAGGGCAATGGAAGACGAACACTTTAAAGTTCCTGCAGGCTTCTTTAGATGGGATTTCTTAAGGGGTAAAAAACCAGAATATTTAGGTATTTTCGGTACTGCAACCCGCGTTCAAACTTATACCGATAGTTTAATGATTGATAAAGAGCGTGATATTTTATACTCTGCATCTACTAACCACTCTTACGGCTCGCCTGATATTATTGCGGTTGACCTTAAAAAGTACCGTGAAAATATGTACGAAAAGGGCGAAATTTGCCGTGATATGCTCGTTTATGCTCCAGGCCATGAAGAATTCCACCCATTTGCAGAGCATTGGCAAGATATTAAAATTAAAATTGCTAAATACGCCGCAAACGTTAAGGCTAAACACATTAGCCCTGTAAGACTTTGGGATAAATTCTCTCAAACTAACATTTTAAATGCAAAAGTTAAAGGTATAGCCTTTGTTGACGATAATACCGTTGAAGGTATTTGTGGCGATACTGAAAACTATCTCTTTACTATTAAAGACGGTAAGTTTGATAGCGTAAAACTTGCAACCGACGCTGACGTTAATAGAATTATTAAAACAAAACCTGAAAACGTAGAAAATTTACCTTGCTATCCTGGTAGACCATGGCGCGCTAACGTAACGTGCGAGTGCGAATGGTTAGACGGCTCTAAAATCGTTGGTACCGAAGACGGTTTCATTGCTAAAATTAGAAAAGACGGAACTATTTACTCTATCGGCCCTGCAATTTGTCAAGGTCCTGTAAGAGATATTTGTGCCGACGTTAAAACGGGCGTTTGCTACGGTGTTGGCGGTGACGTAGAAGATATGGGTAACGTGTTCAAATACACCGAAGAAAAAGGTCTTGAATACTTAGGCTTTATGTGTTGCGACGTTGCCGATAACGACGTTGGCGTTTGCGCAAACTTCGTACTCTCTTCAATTGCAATTTCTCCAAACGGCAAGAAATTAGCGGTTGGCGCTATGGATAGGCTTGCTTGTGCGTACGTTTTAGATATGGATTAAAGCCCTATTTGCGTCGCATTTCGTCGTTAACTGCTTTGGTTTTGGACTTCAACAACCAAAAAGGTTAGTTTCACCCCAAAACCGTCGCGAGCCTAGAAATGCTAGCAACTAGTGCTTTAAATAATCATTTAAAAGGCCCCTTTGTGGAAAGGGGGCTCCGCAAAGCGGTGGGGGATTGTCATTCTGAGTGTCGACCAGTAGCGACGGACAATCGAAGAATCTTATTAATACATCAATACAAAAAACTGCGAATCTAATTCGCAGTTTTTTATTTTTGTTTTCTTAAATTAAATTTATATAGAGAATGAAGTTTTGGCAAATTGTATCTTAAAATAAAAATTGGCAGTAGATTTAAAACTAGGTTTACTATCGCAATGGGTAGCGTTACGTAAACAAAAGGGTAAAACAAATTAGCAAGCATAACTAAAAACCCAAAAACTATACAGTAAACGTGCACCATTATTCCGTAGTTTGCCTCTAAAATAAACCGTTTGACGTATTCGTTGTCGTTAGGGGAGTATAGTTTATTTTTTCTAAACCCTGTAACCGCGCCTAGTTCAAGCGCTTTATCTTTCCATTTTTTAATGCCTATTTTTTCATAAAAGCGCATTTCTTTTTTACTTGCCGAAAAGTATAATTTATCAATGCTAAAAAACTTTTCGGGCATAATCCACCTAACGATTGTAGCAAAGATTATATCTATAACAATTTCTATAACGACAAGCAAAACGACTGCTAATGAAAATTCAACTATACTAAACTGCTCTTTAATGGGGGAATAAAAGAAAAAGTTTACTACTATTATTAAAATAGTGTTGAAAATAATCGTTCCTAAATATAAAACCATTTTACTCTTCTCCGTAAACTAAAGGTTTATCGTAAACCTTTTCGTAAAGATTAACAAGTGCTTTGTAGTTCTCTTCTTTAAGATATTCTGCGTTTTGCTTGTCGCTAAGGTCGTCTTTTGGGTATATAGGAGGCAAAAACCAAATAGTATAGGCTTGGATTTTAAATCCGTCGCCATCTAGTTTATCAGTATCTTCCATTGTGATAAAAGCGGGAATTACAGGTACTTTTGATTTAGTAGCAAACCTAAACGCACCGCTTTTAAACGGTCTAGGTTTACGGTAATTCCACCACATTGCTTGCTCTGGATATATTAAAATTTTCTCTCCCCTAGTCAATAGCGTGTCTACCGCCGACAAAAAGTTTTTCATCGTTTGAGTGTTACTACTAAGGGGTAAAACGTTACAATGCTTGAATAAAAAACCGAAAAATCCCTTAAAATTGGTGTAGTTTCCCTCTCTTATAACCTTGTATAATTGATGACCTTTAGGAAGGTCTTTTCTTATTGCGCGGTAAATTGCGTAATTGTCGTAAACGCTAAAGTGATTACAAGTGATAATCGCCCCGCCGTTTACCTTTCTATAATTTTCTAGTCCGTTTATTTCCTTTATTATAAATTCTCCCGTTCTAATCTTTTTTTCGTAAAAGTAAACGGCTAAACGGTTTGCGATAAAAGTCATTATTTTAGAAGATAATTTTTCCCCTAAATAATCGACTTTATCGGGCATTAAAACTATAGTTTCGGGGTCGTCTTCAACGTCTTTATCCCAAAGTTCTTTATTTTCGTATTCTTTTATTTTTTCTAAGACTTTAAGTCTATATTCAGATTGCATTACTTTCCTCTTTCAACTTTAAGTTCTTGTAATTGTTTTCGCTGTTTATATAATTGATTGCCATTTTTTGAAGGTCGGTAAAGGCTAAAGAATCGCGTTCCTTTTCTCTATCGGTATAACCGTTGCGCATTGCTAAAAGGTCTTCGTAAAAGGGGGTATCTTTAGCGTATTTCCAAAAGTATTCTTCGTATCTAACCCCTTTATAAAGCCACGGCTTAAAGTTGAGTTTATAGTGAATAAGTTTTAAGTCGCTATCGTTAAATTCTTTTTCAGGGATTGGCGTTTTATTCCAACCGATATCAAGGTATTTAACTTTATCTTTACAAACTACGTTCAAATAATCTTGGTCGGGAGCAACTTCAAATTTGTGTTTTAGCATTAAGTCAATAAACTTTTTCTCTACGTTTTGCTTTTGATATTCTTTAGTGTTAATTACTAGCAAGCCCGAATTAAAATAATTAAGTCTAGGCACGTCTAAAAACTCTTCGGAATATCTGCCAAAACAATCGTAAGAAGTCATTGCCTCTTCGTGTACTGCGCCTATGATATTGTCGCCAAGTTCCTCGTTATAAAGTTCGGAAATATCCGTAAGCAATACTATATCGCAGTCAACGTAAATAATCTTGTCGAAATTAGGGAATAGTGACGGAATAAAAATACGATAGTAGATTGCCTTAGTATAATAATCGCGAAGGTGCATTTTTTCTTGCAAGCCGTCAAGTCTTTTAGTTACGTCAATATACTCAACGTCTACGTCGGAAGAGTATTCTTCCGCAAGTTTTATAATTCTTTCTTCGTTACTTTTAGAAAGCCCGGTATTTAAAACGTATACTTTTAAAAAATATTGAGCGCTTAGGTTTTTCAGTATAGAATTTAAAGCAACCGCTAAAAACGGAGCGTAATTATCGTCTACTGCAAACACAACAGGAATTTCTTTTTTTTGTAAAATATTAGTCATAGCATCTCCTTTTTTGCACTGTGCTTAAAAGCACAAATCAAGTATACTACAACTTTTTTAAAATAGTGCTCTAATGTTTTCTTTCTTTAATCTAATGATTTTTTTAGGATAGTAGAATTAGGTAAAACCCACTCTACTGCTAGTAGAATTGCACGTTTACGGCTTTTATGCGATGAGGTCAAGGTGTAAAAATAGAGTTTTTTGACAATTAAAAGGTACTTTATTAATATTTAATAAAAAAACTAAACTAAACACGGTTGGAATTCCAACCGTGTTTTTTAACGTCCTAATAATTTACTTTAATACTTGTAATTTTATAGTTTATATGTTAAACTAACTTAAGTAGGTTTTAACTATATTAGTTAAAATAATATAATAAGTAAAGGGGGTTAATATGAGATTACTAAAAACTATTAAAGAAACGTTCTATTCTTCTATTCCCCTTGCCGTTATTATTATAACTTGCTTATGCTTTTTCCCAATACAAGGTATTGATAATTATATAAAAATTATAATAGGATACGCATCGGTTGTTATCGGTCAATCTTTATTTTTAGTAGGTTTAGAGAGTAGTATTTTACCTATCGGGCATATGGTAGGCAGTTCTTTTTCTAAATACAACAAAGTATTTTTCGTTTTATCGTTTGGGTTCGTGTTTGGTTTACTTGCAACGGTTGCAGAGCCTGCCATTTCCGTTTTAGCCCGTCAAATTAACGGAATACTTCCAATAATAAACTCAACGGTATTTATTTGGATAACGGGTTTCGGCATAGGCGTCGGCGTTGCTATAGCGCTATATAGAATGCTTAAAAATATAAGCATAAAAATAATATTTGCAGTGCTTTACGCGCTCGTATTTATTTTAGTAATTTTCTCGCCTGAAGAGTTTATTTCTATCGCGTTTGACGGTAGCGGTGCTACGACTGGCGACGTTTCCGTACCATTTATTTTAGCGCTAGGCATAGGTATTTCGGCAACCTTTTCTAAAAATAAAACGAACGAAGATTCGTTTGGCATAATAGGTATTTCATCCGTCGGTCCGATTATAACCGTGCTACTTTACGGCGTTATTTTAAAGGCGGTAAACGGCGGGGTACTTCCAAACGAAAACGAATACGTTATGAAAACGGGTGGCGCGCTTGGCGAAATAATCACGGGCAATTTACTTGACGTTGCCTTGGCAGTATTGCCAATAGTTTTAATTTCCGTTCCATTTTTAATATTTATATTAAAACTTCCTAAAAAAGAGTTTATTAAACTTATCGTCGGCGTTATTCCCGTTTACGTAGGTCTTTTAATTTTCTTATCGGGTATCGACTACGGTTTTGAATACGTTAGCCAATATATAGGCAAAGTCTTTTTTGACAGTTCTAGGCCGGAAAACTTTAAATACCTACTTTTAATAGTCGGATTTATTTTGGGCGCTGCAATCACAGTTTCAGAGCCTGCGGTTACCGTTTTAGGCGACCAAATTGAAGAAATTACTAACGGCCATATTAAAAAGAACACAATAAGATTAACGCTTGCAATAGGTATCGGCGTAGCGTCGCTCCTTGCAATTTTAAAGATTTTAACCGAAATTAATATTTTATGGTTTTTAGTTCCTTTATACGTTATATCGGTAGCGCTTATGCCGTTTACTCCTAAACTTTTCGTTGGGCTTGCTTACGATTCGGGCGGTGTTACTGGTGGCGCGTTAACTTCGGCGTTTTTAACCCCGTTAACGCTCAGTATTGCAAGCCAAGTTGCAGTATCTTCGGGCGGAACAATGTCCGTACTCACTAACGGTTTCGGCATTATATCCTTTATTTCGGTCATGCCGATAATAGCCGTTCAAATACTTGGTATTGTATACGACGTTTGCTCTAAAAAGGCGTCTAAAATGGAAGAAACTTTTGAAGAATTACAGTATTACGTTAGTAGTGGCAACGTAAAATCCACTAAAACGAGAAGGAGGAAATATGGAAAAAAACAATAATAGACTATTATATTTTGTTCTTATATGCAATCCTAAACACAAAACTAAAATGCTCACTTTACTTCAAGACAACGGCGCGAGGTCTATTAGTACTATAAGTGCGAAAGGTTCTGCACCGCAAAGCGCAATACTTCAGGCGTTTGGGCTAGAGGCGTCGAACAAAAAGTATATTCTAACTACTTTACTTCCATATGAAGTTGCAACAAACCTTATAGAAGTTTTAAAAAATGAATACGATTTTAATAAACCTAACACGGGTATAGCATTTACTATTCCCGTTGAAGGATTATTATTTTAAGGAGAAGTTATGAAAGATTTAAAAGCGCTTTATATTATAGTTAATGCAGGGTTTAGTTCTCAAATAGTAGATATCGCCCGTGAATGTGGTGCGACGGGTGCTACGATTTTAAATGCTAGGGGCTCGGTTCAAAAACCGCAAACGATTTTAGGTATAACGATTGATGCCGAAAAGGAAATAGTTTTATCAATAGTAACTGAAGAAGTTGCGGGAAAAATTATGCAAGCGGTTAAAGAAAAAGCGGGCGTTGGTACTTCCGCACACGGCTTGTGTTTCTATTTGCCCGTTGAGGGAACTACACTAAATATTTAAAAGGGTATAAGCGTCGAATTTCCATGTTAACTGCTACGCATTTCGACTCCAACAACCAACAAGGTTAGTTTCAGCCAAAATGCTTGCGAGCCTCGAAATTCTTGCTTCTACACTTTTAAATACGTACTTTATTTAAGTTTAATATACGGAAACAAAATGAACGAAATTATAAATAAATTATTTTCTTTTCAAGATTTAGGGTATAAAGATTTTCACTCTAAACTTATGCCAACTGTCGATAAAGAAAGAGTTATCGGTGTAAGAGTGCCCGTTCTTAGAAAATACGCTAAAGAATTATTTAAAAGTGGTAATTACGCTAATTTTTTAAAAGATTTACCGCACTATTATTATGAAGAAAACAATCTTCACGCATTTATAATAGAACAAATTAAAGATTATAATTTATGCATATTAGAAGTTGAAAGGTTTTTGCCGTATATAGACAACTGGGCAACTTGCGATATGCTAACGCCTAAATGTTTTAATAAAAACAAATTAGACCTTTATAATAAAATAAAAAATTGGATTAACTCTAACAACGCATACACCGTTAGATACGCGGTAAAAACGCTAATGGCTTTTTATTTAGATAGCGATTTTAGTTTAGAACACTTAGATTTAATACAAAGTATTAAAAGTGATAAGTACTACGTTAAAATGGCTATTGCTTGGTATATGGCAACGGCGCTTACTAAACAATACGATAGCGCTATAAAAGTTATCAAAAGCAATAGTTTAGATGATTGGACGCATAACAAAAGTATTCAAAAAGCGGTAGAGAGTTATAGAATTGATAACGAAACTAAAAAGTATTTAAAAGGGTATAAGCGTCGAATTTCCATGTTAACTGCTACGCATTTTGACTTCAACAACCAACAAGGTTAGTTTCAGCCAAAATGCTTGCGAGCCTCGAAATTCTTGCTTCTACACTTTTAAATTGACGTTTTAATAAAAACAAGAAAACAAAAAAGTAGGTTTTTGTAAACCTACTTTTTATCTTTATATACAAAATTGAACTTATTGTGTTTAATATTAACTGTTTAAAAGTTTAAAAATGTTGTACAATTTATTTATTATCACGGCTTTTGGGCGGGTAGCCGTATTTCGTTTTAAACGCTTTAGTAAAGGCGTTAGGGGTAGAGTAGTTAAGTTTTTCAGAAATTTCGTAAATTTTAAGTTTTTTTTCATCAACTAGAGATTTTGCTACTTCTAACTTTCTATTCAAAAAGTATTCGCGGAGCGAAATTTTAGTAACGGATTTAAAAACGCTTGATAAATAACTGTAATTGTACTTAAAAACGTCGCTTATAACTGATAGCGATTCAATATCAAAAATGTTGATATCTATATAATTCATAATTTTAGTGCAGAGTATTTCTTTACTTGTTATACTGTCGTTTTCGCTAAACCTTTCTTTACTTTTAAAGTTTCTTATAACGTATACGATAATAGTGTTAAGTAAGTTTGCAATAACTTCGCCGTCGTGCTCGTTATTAGAAGTGTATTCCGCTAAAATTAAAGAAGTTAACCTCGATATTCTATTGTCGTTAATGATCCTTTCGTTAGCGCCGTGAAAGTTAGATATAATATACTCTAAATCGTTATAAAACTCTTCGTTTTCTATAAAAAAGGCGATATGGTCGTACTTTAACGGATTGTTTGTCGACGAGATTATTTCGTGTTTATCAAGTGGAAGGGATAGGTAAATATCTCCGCTTTTAACTTTTACCGAAACGTTGTTAGTCTTTATAATCCCTTCGCCGTCGGTAACGATTGTAAGTTCAAAAAAGTCGGAATGAAGGTGGGGGTTTATAACTCTACCGCTATTGCAAAAATATCTTCCCACTTGCAAAACTTTAACCTTTCTATAAGACTTAGGGCTTGTTAAATAGGTGTCTATTTTAAATTCGTTAAATGCTGTACTCATAGTTAAATTTTATATCTAAATAGTGGCCTTGTCAATAAAAATATTATTATTTTTGGCAAAAATTAACTAAAATCTAAAAAAATGATAGATTTTTCACAAAATTAGTTTATTGTAAAGGGGAATAAAAAGTTATACAATAATAGTACCAAAATAAAAGGGGTATTATATATGAAAGTTATAGCAGTTATCGGATGTGGTAGAATATCCACAAAACATTTCCCAGCACTTCAAGTAAACGAAAACGTTAGAATTAAATACGCTTGCGATATTATAATTGAAAAGGCGGAAAAGGCAAAAGAAAAATATAGTAAAATTGAAAACGTTATTAGCGACTATAATATTGCTCTTAACGATAGTGAAGTAGACGCGGTTTACGTGTTAACGCCAAACTTTAAGCACTACACTATTACAATGGCGGCTTTAAAGGCGGGTAAGCACGTATTTTGTGAAAAGCCAATCACGGTTAATTACGAACTTTCTTTGGAAATGGCAAAAGAGGCCGAAAAGCAAAACAAAATGTTATGTATCGGCGTAGTTAATAGGTTTAACAAGGCCATTGAAACGTTAAGGGATATGGTAAAAGATGGTAAATTTGGCAATATTTATCACGTTTACTGTTCGTTTAGGTCTTGTAGATGTATTCCGGGCTTAGGTGGCGCGTTTACTAATAAAGCGGAATCGGGCGGTGGCGTTTTAATTGACTGGGGCGTTCACTTCTTCGATTTAGTTTATTACGTTTTAGGCGGTTTCAAAATTAAAAATATTACTTCTAACGCCTACTCTGAAATGGCTAAAGATATGAAGTCTTACGTTTACAAAAAAGGTACTATGTGGGCGGAAGATACGTCTGATATAGAAAACGGCGTCAACGACGTTGACGATTTTATTTCCGGCTATATTAGAACGGATAAAGGTAGCATTTCATTTAACGGCGCGTGGGCGCAAAATATTGAAGATAACGAAATGTTTATCGACTTTTTAGGTGATAAGGGTGGCGCAAGGCTTTCTTACGGTGGAAACTTTACCTTCTTTGACGGTGCGACTATTACTTCTAGCGCCTCTGACATTTCTTTCGAGCCGGTTACTGAATTTAAAATTCCAGATATGTTCTTACAAGAAAACAACGGTTTTATCGACTCTATTACAACGGGCGAAAAGGCTAGAAATCACATCGAATACGTTTTAGAAAGCGCAAAACTTTTAGACGGATTATATAAATCTAGCGAACTTGATAAGGAGATATCGTTCTAATGAAAAAGATAGGTTTTATCGATTATTATATTAGCGAATGGCACGCGAACAACTATCCTAATTGGATAGGCGAATACGTTAAAGACGCGGGGCTAGACTATAAAGTAGAATACGCTTACGCGGAAATTGATAAATCGCCTGTTGACGGTTTAACGACGGATGAGTGGTGCGCTAAATTCGGCGTAAAAAAGGTTGATACCATTAAAGAATTAGTAGAAAAAAGCGACTATATTATTATTCTTGCTCCGACCAACCCAGAAACGCATTTAAGGCTTTGTAAAGAGGCGTTTAAATACACTAACGGAAAGCGCATTTACGTAGACAAAACTTTTGCGCCGGACTATAAAACGGCGGTAGAAATTTTTAAAATTGCAAGCGAATACGACGTTAAGTTCTTCTCGACTTCGGCGCTTAGATATTCGCCTTTCGTAATAGAAAACTTGAATGCGAAAAACCTTGCTACGAAGTTTGGCGGTACTACTATTGAAGAGTATATTATTCACCAAGTAGAAACTATCGTAAAATTCTACGGCGTAGGCGCAAATAAAGTTAAAGCGCAATTAATCGACGGCGCGTACAAGTTTGAAATAGCCTTTGATAACGGCAAAGTGGGCGTTATGAATTTTAAAGAAGATAACGGTTACAATATTATCGTAGAAGATAATAGCGGTAAAGTTAACGAAATAAAGTTGACGGGCGGTCATTTCCAAGGCTTAATTAAAAAGATAATAACTTTCTTTGAAAGTGGCGAAATTGATTTCGACGTCAAGGAAATTTTAGAAGTTATGAAGATAAGAGACGCGTCTCTTATCGCAAAGGACAATTTAAATACATGGATAGAAATTCAAAAAGATTAAAAGTAGCGGTAATAGGTTGCGGAAGAATTTCCGTTATGCACTTTTTTGCAATATCGCAATTAAAGGATATTGCCACGCTCGTTGCAATTTGCGACAATAAGCCTAATAGGGCTGACGACTGCGCTAAAAAGTACGGTGTTAAAGCCTATTACGACTATAAAGAAATGATGGACAAGGAAGAACTTGACGCGGTGCATATCGCTCTTCCACATTATCTTCATATTCCCGCAAGTGAATACGCTATAAATAAAGGCATAAAAGTTTTATGCGAAAAACCTATGTCGATAGACTACGAAAGCGCCGAAAGGGCAACTAATCTTGCAAAAGAAAAGGGGGTTACTTTTGGCATAATTTCACAATGCAGGTACAATAACTCTGCAAAACTCATTAAAAAAACGATATCTAGCGGTGAACTTGGCAAAATTATTTCCGTTCGCTCTACTTTAACTTGGTCGCGCGATGACGAGTATTATATGGGTAGCGACTGGAAGGGTACTTGGGACAAAGAAGGCGGTGGCGTTGTTATCGACCAAGCAATCCACTCTATTGATTTAGTTCATTGGATAGTTAATAGCGAAGTTGAAAAAATAAGTTGCAGTTTTGCTAACCGCGGACATTCTTTTATAAAAGTTGAAGATACTGCCGAGGGTTTAATTACTTATAAAAACGGCGTAAAATACGCGTTTTATTGTATGAATAACTACGGCTATGACGAGCCTATTGAAATTAGAATGTACTGCGAAAAGGGCAAAGTGGTTTTCGGTTACGACGATGCGTATATTTATTTTAACGACGGCAGAGTGTTAGAGGCTCATCAAACGGAAGAAAACGCCGACGTTGGCGGTAAAGATTATTGGGGTTTCCAACACGAAAAGCAAGTTAAACAATTCTATAACGCTTGTTTAGGTTTAGAAGAACTTGATATTTCCGCCGAAGAAGCCTTAAAAACGCATAAACTAATTTGCGATATTTATAAAATAGGCAAGGAGAATTTTAGTAAATGAAAATAGGCGTAATTACAGACTGTATGAAAACGCCGTTAGATACGGCGCTTGAAAAAATAGGCGAACTTAATTTTGACGGCGTTCAAATTTACGCTACGACGGGTACTTTTTCGCCAAGCGTTTTGACTAGTGAAGATAAAGAAAAGTATAAAAAATTATTAAAGGAAAACGGGCTTGAAGTCTCGGCGCTTTGCGGTGATATGGGCGGGCACGGTTTCGAGATTGAAAAGGACAACGCCGAAAGGATTGAAAAGAGTAAAAAAATAGTAGATTTAGCGGTAGAGTTTAATTCTAAAGTAATAACTACGCATATAGGCGTTATTCCTAGTGACGAAAATGGTGAAAAATTTAAAGTTATGTTAAAGGCTCTTACAACTCTTGGCGAATACGCTAAGTCTAAAGGGGTAACTTTTGCCATTGAAACGGGCCCTGAAACTGCCGATACTTTGCTTAAATTTTTGTCTAAAACAAGTGGTGGAGTAGGCGTTAACTTAGACCCTGCAAATTTCGTAATGGTAACCGGTCAAGACCCAGTTGATGCGGTGTATAAACTTAAAGATTATATCGTACACACTCACCTTAAAGACGGTAAAATGCTTAGAAAAACCGACCCTAAAATTATTTACGACCATTTTGCCGAAGGCGGGATTGAGGCTTTAAACGTTGCCGATTATTTTATTGAAACGCCCGTTGGCGAAGGGAACGTGGATTTTGTAAACTATATTAAAGCGCTTAAAGATATAGGTTATACTGGCTATTTAACGATAGAAAGAGAAACGGGTGCAAACCCAACTGACGATATACTTAAAGCAAAGAGTTTTATTGAAAAGATTTTATAATAAAAAACGGCTAAAACGCGTGTAAAGTTTTAGCCGTTTTTTTTAAGGTGGTATTGCAATTTTTAAAAGGCGTGATATAATAAAAATATAAGGAGGGCAAAATGAAAAAGATTTTTTTACGTTTTATAACGACCTTATGCCTAATTGGTTTATCCGCGTCTATTTGCGGTTGTTTTTCATCAAATCCTAGCGGAAACGGTACTCGTGATTACAATGCGGATATAGTAGAAGTGGAAATTGCAGATATTCCGCTTGATAATTTTATACCAAGCGAAGATAAGACCTATTACACGTCGCCGGGGTTATCTTTAATGATGGAGGTCAACGGCGAGTTTTTGGAAATGGAGTATTTCTACCTTGACGGAAATAAACGCGTTTATGACAATTTGTATTTTTACGTAGACGACTATTTTTATATGATATCTAGCGATTATAAGTATTTGTACGCATCTTTAGGGGATACTAGTAGTTTAGAATACGCCGAAGAAGAAAAAGAAATGGGCGAAGATATTCAAATAAACGTTAAAAAAGCGGGAATATATAAACTTATTTTTGACCTTGACACTTTAAAATTTAATTTAGAATATTTAAGCGAAATAGAAACGCCCGTTTATTACACAATGAAATCTTGCAGTATTTATACTATAAATAAAGAGTGGGTTGAAATGAGCGTTAACCCTAATAATAGCGAAGAATTCGTCATTAATAATTTTAGTCTAGAACCAGGCGAAATGATTAGTTTTTATAATCACGTACACACAAGTAATTATAAAATAACCTTAAACGAAAACGTTAAAGATAAATACGCGTATGGCGAAGGAACAAGAGCTTGGTTAATTGTCGGTGGCGTATATAATATATACGTAAACAAAAAAACTTACGAAGTAAACCTTGAATTAACTAGTGAAGAAACGGCAATCTATGCTTGCGTATACTACGACGGTAGCGAGTTTATTAACATGCAACCTTACGATAGTAACGAGCCTTATAAATTCCGTCAAATTATACAAGTTGATACAAAGTACACTACTAGCGTACCTAAGTTTTACACATCTAAGTATAAAGAGTATACGTTAACCGTACTTCCTTCTAGTAACTTGATTAGCACGGAAAAATATCATTACTTTAAAAATATAGGTACTTACGAAATCACAATAAACTTAAAAACTTATGAATTATCGGTAGAATTACTGCCAGAATAAAAATATAGGATAGCAACTTGCTATCCTTTTTTATTTTGTAAGATTTTTAAAATATTGTAATAAAGTATTTTAAATAGTAAACAAATAGGTGTTGTTTTATATTTAAATATATGTTAACATATATTTGATAAAATAATAGGAGCAAAATAATGGATAAAAAATTAAAAGTTGCAATAATAGGTCTTGGTAGAATTTCGGGTAGGCATTTAAACGCTTACAAAACGGAAAACTTGGCTGAAATCGTTGCAGTTTGCGATATAAAAAAGGATAGGGCGGACAAAATTGCTAATGAGTATAACGCTAAAGCCTACTATAATTACGAAGAAATGCTCGATAGCGAGAAGTTGGACGCCGTGCATATTTGTTTGCCACACTATCTTCACGTACCCGCATCCGTTTACGCGATTGAAAGGGGTGTTAACGTAATTAGCGAAAAGCCTATGTCAATCGACTATGAAAGCGCCTTAAAAACGGTAGAACTTGCTAAAAGTAAAGGTGTGCTTTACGGCTTAATTTTGCAAAATAGATATAACGGGGCGACTAAGTTTGTTAAAAACGCTTTAAATAGCGGTAAACTTGGCAAAATTATTTCCGCGCGTTCACTTGTCACTTGGTATAGATCGGACGAGTATTATTCTTCAAGCGACTGGAGCGGTACTTGGGAAAAAGAAGGTGGCGGGGTGCTTATAAATCAAGCAATTCACACTTTAGACCTTGCAAACTATATGATTGATAGCGAGTTTGATATTTTATCCGCTAGTATGGCGAATAGAAACCATAAAAACATAGAAGTAGAAGACGTTTTCGAGGGTTTAATAACCTATAAAAACGGTGTAAAACATATCTTTTATTTTACAAACAACTACGGTTGTAGCGAGCCTGTTGAAGTTAAACTTTACTGTGAAAATGGAAAAGTTACTTTCGATTACGATAAGGCGGCAATCGTTTATAACGACAAAAGTGTTGAAGAGTTTAACGAACCGCAAAATTTCGTAGAAATTGACGGTAAAGATTATTGGGGACGCCAACATTTTACGCAAATTAATCAGTTCTACAAAGCGTGCTTAAAATTAGAAGACCTTGAAATTACCGGCGAAGAGGGGCTAAAGACGCATAAACTCGTTTGCGAACTTTATAAAACTGCAAAAGAAAATTATAATAAATAACTTATAATATTGCTTTTAAATAATAAATATGCTAAAATAATAACAACGAAAAGGAGAAATTATGAAAGAATTTAAAGTAGATAAATTAAACGTAAAAGTAATGCCTAACAGAGATGAAATGGGCAAAGTAGCCGCAAAAGATTTACACGATAAAATCGTTGAACTTTTATCTAAGAAAGATGAAATTAATATGATTTTTGCCGCTGCTCCATCTCAAAACGACGTTTTGAAGTCTTTAACCGAATATTCCGACATTGATTGGTCAAGGGTAAACGCTTTCCATATGGACGAATATATTGGTCTTGACAAGACTGCTCCACAAGGTTTCGGTAACTTTTTAATGGCGCACATTTTCGGTTTAGTTCCGTTTAAATCAATCAATCTTTTAGATTGCGAAGCAAAAGATCCTGAAAAAGAATGTGAAAGATACACTAAACTTTTAAAAGATAACCCAACCGATATCGTAGTTATGGGTATCGGCGAAAACGGTCACATTGCATTTAACGACCCATGGATTGCCGACTTTAACGATCCTAAAATGGTTAAAATCGTTCCGCTTGACGAAGTATGCCGTCAACAACAAGTTAACGACGGTTGCTTTAAATCAATTGATGAAGTTCCAAAGAATGCGCTTACTCTTACTTGCCCAACGCTTGTAAAAGCGCCATACCTTTTCTGTATTGTTCCTGCAAAGACTAAGGCAAACGCAGTTAAACGCACTTTAAATGGTGAAATCAACGAAGATTGCCCTGCAACAATTTTAAGAAGACAACCTTCTGCAACTTTATACCTTGATGGAGATAGTTCAGCATTATTATGAAAACAGTAATTAAAAGTGATAAAATTATATTAAAAGATAAAATTTTAAACGGATACCTTGCTTTAGACGGCGAGGGTATCTCTTACGTTGGCGAAGAAAAAGTAGAGGGGGACGTTTTTTACGATTATACAGGCAAGTACGTTTCCCCAGGCTTTATTGAAACACACACTCATGGTGCGGGTGGGTTTCCTTTTATAGACTGTACGGAAGATGACGTTATTAACGCTTGCAATTTTGAACTAGAATATGGGGTCACTTCTATTTGCCCAACTGTCACTTCCGGACCAATAACTATTATGGAAGATGCAGTTGATAAAATTAGCAAGGCTAAAAAGAACCCTAAAACCAAACCTAATATTATTGGTGCGCATTTAGAGGGCCCTTATTTTTCTCTTAATCAAAGCGGTGCGCAAAGCCCTAACGATATAACAGCGCCTATAAAAGAAGACTACGAAAGAATTATTAAAAAATTCGGCAAAGACATTGCAAGATGGTCTTACGCGCCTGAAAGAGACGAAAACGCTGAATTTTGTAAATATCTAATAAAAAATGGTATAGTAGCGTCCGCAGGTCATACCGACGCGTTAGGGGTAGATATGGAACTTGCGCGCGAAAACGGATGCAAACTTATAACTCACCTTTATTCTTGTACTTCAACTATTACTAGAGATAAAGGTTTTAGGCGTTTAGGCGTTATCGAAACTGCATATTTAAACGACGATATTTACGTCGAAATTATAACTGACGGTAAGCATTTACCGCCCGACTTATTAAAACTTATTTTAAAAATAAAAGGTACGGATAAAGTTATTTTAACTACCGATTCGTTAAAGATTGCTGGTACTGACGCAAAAGGAGGCGGCGCTATGTCGGGCGTTGAATATATCGTAGAAGAAGGCGTTTGCCGTCTTAAAGATAGAAGCGCGTTCGCAGGCTCTATTGCAACTGCTGATAGGCTTATTAGGGTTATTACTAAAGAGGCGGGCGCGTCAATTGTTGACGGCGTTAAAATGCTTACTTATAACCCTGCAAAAATATTTAATCTTAACACTGGCGAAATAAAAGTTGGAAAAGACGGGGATATTATCGTATTTGACGACGATATTAACGTATCTGACGTATTTGTTAAAGGGAATAAAGTAAAATGAAAAAAATAGTTTTTTACGGTGACAGTATAACCGACGCTAACCGCGTTAAAGAAGCGCAAGGCGCAATGAATAGTACGGCATACGGCTACGGTTACGTATTGCAAATTGCAGGTAGAATTCTTGCCGAAAAGCCAAACGATTATCATATAATTAACACGGGTATTAGTGGTAATAGAATTTGTGATTTATACGCAAGAATTAAAAAAGACGTTTGGAATTACGAGCCTGACGTGTTATCAATACTTGTCGGCGTAAACGACGTTTGGCACGAAATAACTTATCAAAACGGCGTAGACATAGAAAGATTTGAAAAACTTTACGATATGCTACTTGAAGATACTAAAAAGGTTCTTCCTAACACCAAAATTATTATTTTAGAGCCTTTCGTTTTAAAAGGAACGGCAACTGCAGGAAGATACGAAAGGTATTTAGAAGTGAGAGATTATGCTAAAGTGGTAGAAAAAGTTGCTAAAAAGCACGGTACTTACTTTATAAAACTTCAAGAAAAGTTTGATAAAAAAGCGGAAGAATACGGCGTAGAGCCATATTTAGTCGACGGCGTTCATCCAAATACAGCGGGCGCAACGCTCATTGCGGAAGAGTGGATTAAATGCGCTAAAGAAAACAATATTATTTGAAAGGGGATATTATGAGTTATTTAAAAGACGATTTCTTACTTAACGGCAAAACTGCAAAGTATTTATACGATACTTATGCTAAAGATATGCCAATTTTTGACTATCACTGCCACTTACCTGAAAAACAAATTTTAGAAAACGAAGAAATTCAAGATATTTTTGAAGTTTGGCTTAAAGGCGACCATTACAAATGGCGTTTAATGAGAAATTACGGCGTAGACGAAGAACTTATTACGGGCTCGGCATCTAATAAAGAAAAATTTATCGCTTACTGCGATTGTTTAGGTACTGCGTTTGGCAATCCGTTATATCATTGGTCACAAGTAGAACTTCGCGATTTCTTTAACTGCGAACTTGAAATCAATAAAGAAAACGCCGAAACAATTTGGGATTGGTGTAACGATTATATCAAACTTAATCACATCACTCCACAAAGTTTAATAGAAAAGGCTAACGTAAAAGTTATTTTTACAACTAACGAAGTTTTCGACGATTTAACTACTTTTGAAAAAATTAAAGAAAAGGGTTATAACTTCAAGGTTAACCCTGCATTCCGCGCCGATAAGATTATGAATATCGAGGCGGAAAAATACAACGAATTCGTCGATATTTTGCAAGGTTTAACCTTTGATATTAAGAGTTTAGACGATCTTGAAAAGGCAATTGTAAATAGACTTGAGGCATTTATTAAAGTTGGTTCTACCGCTACCGATATTGCCGTTGAAAGCGTATACCCAGTTTACGATAGAGCGGACGCCGAAAAGGTATTTAAAAAGCGTAGACAAGGCGAAGTAATCTCTCTTCAAGAATCTGAAGTATTTAAAGGCTACTTTACTTATTTCTTAATGAAAACTTACGCTAAATACGATATGAGTACCGAACTTCACGTTGGCGCTATGAGAAATAACAACAACGTTATGTTTAAAAAATTAGGTCTTGATACCGGTTACGATAGCATTTCCGACAAGAACAGTATCTACTTAATGAGTAGGTTATTCGATAAATTAAACGACGAAGGCGCACTTCCAAAAACTGCAGTATTCAACTTAAACCCTAAAATGAATACTGAAATTATGACTTTACTTGGAAGTTTCCAATCTAGCGAAGCAAAGGGCAAAATGCAATACGGCCCTGCTTGGTGGTTCTTAGATAATAAAGAAGGTATGGAACAACACTTAGTCGACTTGACAAGGCTTGGTCATTTAGCGACCTTTATCGGTATGCTTACCGACTCTCGCTCTCTTTTATCTTACCCAAGACATCACTACTTTAGAAGAATTTTATGTAATTTCTTAGGCGATAAAATCGATAAGGGCGAAATGACTTCTAACTTAGAACTTGTTGGAAAAGTTATCAAAGACATTTGCTACGATAACGCAATTACTTACTTTAAAGTTAAATAATTTAATTTAGCCGTAGTTTTTCTACGGCTATTTTTATTAAAAACTTTAAAAACGCGACATTTTTACTTCAAAAAACGTCCAATTTATGTATTGTTTTATATTTAAAAAGGTAGTATAATAAAGTTATGACACAGTTACAAATTACAATTTTAGGTATAGTATTAATATTTATCTCGACGGCGTTAGGCTCGGCGCTAGTATACTTTTTTAAAAATGGAATATCTCCAAAAATTAACACAATATTTTTAGGTTTTGCGGCGGGTGTTATGGTTTCAGCATCCGTATGGTCACTGTTAATTCCAGCATTAGAGCAGTCTATTAGTTACGGAAAATTATCTTTTTTACCCGCAAGCGTTGGTTTTATTTTAGGCGGTTTGTTCTTAGTTTTATTAGATAAACTTGTGCCGCATTTTCACAATGCTACTAATAGTGAAGAAGGTCTTAACGTAAAAGTTAAAAAATCGGTTAGATTGTTTTTAGCGGTAACGTTACACAATATGCCCGAGGGTTTAGCCGTAGGCTTTGCGCTTGGCGCTGCGGGAGCAACGGGGAATACTACCGCAGTTATGTCTGCGCTTGGACTTGCAATCGGTATAAGTATTCAAAACTTTACCGAGGGCGCGGCGGTTGCTCTTCCTATTAAAGCGACTACGGGCAGTTCTCATAAAGCCTTTATTATGGGGGCTATTTCTGGGCTTGTCGAGCCTATTTGCGCTATTATCGGCTTTTTACTTGCATCTTATATTCAAGTACTTCAACCTTGGCTACTCGCTTTTGCGGCGGGCGCTATGATTTTCGTAGTGGTAGAAGATTTAATACCAGACGCGCAAACTAGCGGGCACTCACATTTAGGAACGTGGAGCGCAATGCTAGGTTTTGTACTTATGATGGTAATGGATATTATTCTATAAAGGAGTTATATTATGGACTATAAAAAATTGTTTGATTTATCGGGTAAAGTTTGTATAGTAACAGGTGGTAGCGGATATTTAGGTAGCGCTTGCGTTTGCGCTCTTAAAGATTTTGGCGCAACGGTTATTAACGCCGATATTAAAGAGCGTGAAGGAGTAGAGGATGCTTTTATTATGACCGATATTAGCAAAACTGAATCCTTTCAAGCCCTTTTTAGTGAAGTAGAAAACAAATACGGCAAAATTGACGTTTTAGTTAACTGCGCCGCATACTTTAAAGGACACGGCAAGGAAAGCCAAATAGAGTTTATGACGGACGAAGTTTGGCAAACGGGTATAGACGGGGCGCTTAATTCTACTTTTAGGGCAACGCGTGAAGTTATTCCGTTTATGAAAAAAAGCGGTGGCTCTATTATAAACTTTTGCTCTATGTACGGTTTAGTTTCGCCCGACCTTAGAATTTACGGCGAAGACAATCCTCAAAAAAATCCACCAAACTATGGCGCGGCAAAAGCGGCGGTTGCTCAATTTACAAGATATTCGGCAGGTGCGCTTGCAAAATACGGCATAAGGGTTAACTCGGTAACACCAGGTCCATTCCCTGCACCTGGGAACGATAAAGACGTAGAGTTTAATAAAGCCCTTGCATCAAAAACGATGCTCGGTAGATTTGGTAAAAATCACGAAATGGCAGGGGCGGTATTGCTTTTAGCGTCGGACGCGTCTACTTTTATGACGGGCTCTAACATAGTAGTCGACGGCGGTTGGACTGCTTGGTAAATAAACAACAACAAAACAAAGCACACTGATTTCAGTGTGCTTTTTATATAATATCGGTATCTAAAATAGAAATTTTTGAATAGCATATACTTCTCCTGTCGGAATATACGTCTGCACCTGTATTTTTATTAATATTAGGTGTCAAAAAAGTATGTATCCTGCTAAAACATCTTTGATTATATAATCTAAATGTTTATATGGGTAAAGTTCCTTTAGTTTATTGTAGTAAATAATATTTTCATTGAAAAAGTTTTTTAAAATGTTGATTGCCTTTTTATAGTTATTAGTTCTATTTTCATTTTTTAAATTATCATTAGAAAAGCAAATTTTTTTAGGCAATATTTTTAGAAGTTCAACGTAAAAATCATTGTACATAAATTCTAAAATATGTTTATTAGGGTATAAATAAGCAATTAGTTTTTTCTTTCTCGCTGTGTCCATAATTACCTCATATGAGCATAATATGCTCTAGTTATTATTTTACGAGCATTATTTTCCACTGTCAAGCAATTTGGGGTAAAAATTGCTACAATTTACAAAAAGGGGAAAAATATGCTACTAAAAATCTTAAGACAAGAAAAGGGTGTTACTCAAAATGAAGTTGCAATGGCAATAGGCGTAGAAAGATACACGTACGCCAAATGGGAGCAAGGCAGGGCAGAACCTAGTATTTCAGACATTGTTAAACTTTTAAATTATTTTGATTGTAAGTTTGAAGATTTAATTGGGGAATTAGCATTTGCCAATTTAGGCAAAAACTCGAATACATCCCTTAACAATAAACAAATTCAATTAGTTTCCGCCTTTAATCTTTTAACGGAAGACGACCAAAATAAAGTTTTAGGGTATATTAGCGCATTACAAAAATAGACAAAGCACACTGATTTCAGTGTGCTTTTTGTTAGTCTTGTTTAGTTTTGAATTGGCGTGGAGTGTAGCCCGTGTACTTTTTAAAAATTCTAGAAAAGTAAGAAAAGTCTTCAAAGCCTACTTCTTTAGAACATTCGCCAACGTTAAGCGTAGAATAAGTTAAAAGTTCTTTAGCCTTTTCTATTCTAAGTTTTACTTGATAGTTATATGGCGAAAAGCCCGTGTAATCTTTAAATAAGTGCGAAAATCTACTTTTACTAACAAAGCAAGTTTTAGAATACTTGTCAAGGTCAATCGGTTTATTGTAGTTTTGTTTCATAGTAAGTATTACTTTTTCTAAATTTTCGTTAAGTCCGCTACTATGATTTTTATCTTTTGCATCACGAAGTAAAGTTTGTAATATAACTAGCAAATAGCCATTACAAACGGTTTCGTAGCCCGACCTTTTTTCATTAAACTCTACTATCATTTTATCAAAAATTTCAGTAAACTCTTTTGGATTAGATAGCGTGATTTTAACCGTTTTATCCGATTTAAGCGGGTCTAATATTTTACAGAGTTCGCCTGTAAAGTGTATCCACATAAGATGGGAATTATCTTCTTTTTTAAAAGCGTAGCGTTGTTTAACGTTAGGAAAGTGTAGTATAACTTCGCCCGCGTTAAAAATATTATCGTTATCGTAATAACCTAAGCCACTTTCTACGAATTGAATTCCGTAATCTTTGCGCCCTTTTTCCCTTACCGTTAAAGTATCGCGGATATTTAAAACACTTTCGCCACAGTTGTTGACCATTAAATAATTAGTTGAAACGTACTCGCTAGACATAATTTTCTCCTAATAAGAGTATAACACTATAAAAAACGCTAGTCAACAAAATAGCAACTTTGTGCTAATTTAGTAAAAAATAAAGACTGCGGTATATGTGGCGTAGTGATAGGGATTTTTTACGACAATTTAAAAGAGTGGCAAAAATTTTGCTACTCTTTACTTTTTTGCATTGTAAAAACACACAACTTTCATTTGAAAGTATAGTGTGCTACACTTAAAATTTTTAACTAAACCAACTTTTTATTCCACAACTCTCCATTTCATAGATTTGGCAATAGCATACGAACTTTTTTTCATTTCTTCTTCGTTGCTATATGTATTGTCAGCCCATACAATCCAATGTTTCTCATTGATTATAACGGTAGTATCGGTAATATCCCATTGGCTATCTTTTATTTGCCACTCTAAAAGATTTTTAAATTCAATCTCTATAAGAGTATCGCAAATACTTGTAACTAATATTCGAAGAATTAACTTTGTTTCTTCAGGGTTAAAACTATATTCATCCCCTATTGAAGATATACCATTATTAAGGTATTGGACACCAACAATAAATCCATCGTGCAACGAATTTGTTTTATCAAGAAACATCTTTATATCTTTTTGAGTTTTTACCGAATTGAACATATCTTTATTATCTTTAAAACCTTGTCTACGAGTAAATTTATTATACAAAAAAAATTTGTATAACGCAATCGTTTTTGCGTGGGTAAACAAAAACTCGACTTGTGAAAAGTCGAGTTTTATAAATTATTCAATTTAAATCCCTATGGGAAACGCCCTTAAACGCAGTCTTTTATCTTGTTTTTATATTGTTTGGGATTTCACTATTAGAAAAAATATAATCAACGTCTTTACTGTTACATAAAGTGTGGAAATAGGTTTTATTAAATTTATTGTCGGTCATTAAAAAAATACGCGTTTTAGATTTTTTTAAAAATGCCCGCCTTACCGCAGTTTCTTCTTCAGAAGTATCTGTAAAATCGCCGTTGAAGTTTATTCCCTTACAAGAAATAAAACACTTATCAACGTTAAACTTTTCTGCAAATTCAATGGCGTCTATTCCCATACACACTAAAGAGTTTTCCATTATAAGCCCACCCGTACAATACGTTTTTATGTGGTGCGAGCACATAATTTCCGCAGTTTTAATGCTATAAGTAACAACGATTATATCCTTTATTTTAGATAAGTATTTTGCTAAATATTGCGCGGTTGAAGAGCCGTCGATAAAAATAGAGTCGCCTTCTTTAACAAGTTCTGACGCCTTTCGGCAAATTTCACTTTTAGCGATAGAGTCAACTGATTCCCTAATAAAAAGGGGAACTTGTTTGTTAGTTTCTATAATTGGTTTTGCGCCACCATATATTCTTTTTAATGCGCCTAATTTTTCAAGTTCAGATAAATCGCGCCTAACTGTTGCTTCTGAAACGTATAGTTCTTTTACTAAAGAATTAACGCTTACTTCTCCGTCTCTTGCCAAAATATCAATTATTTGTTTGTGTCTAAAATTATTCATAATTCCCGATTAAAACTCAATCATTTTGATTGATTATTTTGTATATTTGATTATATTTTAACAGTTTTATGATTGTTTGTCAATAATTAAGCCATATATTGACAATCAAATCAATCAATGTTATATTTTTGAAAAAACTAGGTTGGTAAAATTATGAAGTGTTTGGTTTATCAAGACGGGCATAGAGAAATTGTAAAAAGTGAAAAACTTACTCCCACTAAAAACGAATGCGTATTTGAAGTTAAAGCGTGTGGAATTTGCGGTAGTGATTTACCGCGCGTTTTTAACGGAACGTCTTATTATTATCCTATCGTTTTAGGCCACGAATTTGCAGGCGTCGTTAAAGACAGTTTGAACTCTAACCTTATAGGCAAACGCGCTTGCGTTTTTCCTATACTTCCGTGCAAAAAATGCGAATTTTGCAAAAAGGAACAATGGGCAAACTGCGTTAATTACGATTATTACGGCTCTAGGCGTGACGGCGGGCTTCAGTCTGAACTTTTAATAAACGAAAATAATTTAATTTTTATACCTGATAACGTATCCTATCTTTCGGCGTCTATGATTGAGCCTGTTGCCGTATGCTTGCACGCGGTAAAAAAGGCTAAAATCAATAAGAAAAGTAAAGTTTTAGTTTACGGCGCGGGAACTATTGGCTTGTTATTGGCTAGTTGGGCAAAGGCGCTAGGCGCTAAAACGGTAGAAATTAGCGATCCGAACGAAGAGAGATTGAACTTTGCTAAAACTTTAGGTTTTCAAGGCTATAGCGGTGGCGAAATGGACGTTATATTTGAAGCGAGTGGCGTAGGCGTTGCTCTTAACGATGCAATTATAAACTGTAAGCCGTTTGGTGAAATAGTTTTAGTAGGTCACGGCAAAAAAGACGTAAATATTACACACCAAAATTTCGCATTAATATTGCGCAAACAGTTAAAAATATACGGAACTTGGAATTCAGACTTTAAAAAGAAAGTCAACGATTGGCAAGAGTCTATTGACGCCATATCTAACGGAATAATTGAACCCGAAAAGTTAATAACCCATAAAATATCATTAAAAGATGGGGATAAAGCCTTCAAAATTATTGAAGAAGGCAAAGAATTTTACAATAAAATTACGGTGGTAAACTAATATGATAAAACAAATAGCGCCGTCTATGATGTGCTGTGATTTTTTAGATTTAAAAAATCAATTAGAAATTTTTGAAAAAACTAAAATAGAATATTTACATATAGACGTTATGGACGGAAGTTTCGTGCCTAACTATACTTTAGGTACAGACTTTGTAAAAAAATTGCACAAATCTACTAATATTCCACTAGATTTACATTTAATGATTGACCGACCTGAAGACAAAATAGAGTGGTTTGAATTAAACGAAAACGACATAGTAAGCGTGCACTTTGAGTCTACTAATCACCTTCAACGCACTTTACAAAGAATAAAAAATAAAGGTGCAAAGGCAATGGTGGCAATCAATCCCGCCACCCCCGTATGTATGCTTGAAGAAGTTTTAGACGATATTTACGGCGTTTTAATAATGACTGTAAACCCGGGTTATGCGGGGCAAAAACTTATACCAAGCGCGCTTGAAAAAATTTCTAAAACGAGAAAGTTTTTAGACGAACACGGCAAAACCGATATTTTGATTGAAGTAGACGGAAACGTCAGTTATGAAAATGCGAAACTTATGAGTGAAAAGGGAGCGAATATTTTTGTAGCGGGAACTTCCGCAATATTTTGCGATAACAAATTAGAAAAGAACATAGAAAAATTTAGAGAATTTATTAAATAAAAACAAACCCCAACTGTAATTTACAGTCGGGGTTTTTATTGTTTATAATTCTTCAGCGATAATAGGCTTGCGGTTTTCGTAGTAGTAATATTTTGTAAAGCCACATTTTTTAAGTAGTTCTTTACCTTCTTTAAGTCCTAAGTCTACCTTTTGACAAACGTGCGCGTCCGAGCCTAAATTTATAAGTTCACCGCCCATTTCTCTATATAGTTTTAAAATTTCTTCGTTTGGCATAAAAAATCCGCTACCCGCATTAGAAGTATTAAGTTCTAATGCCTTGCTACGCTTGATTATAATTTGTAAAATATCTTTAATTTCTTTTTCTATTGTTTTAAAGTCAACTTTTACTTTATCACGGCACGTTATATATCTAAGCGGATAAGTAAGGTGGGCTAAAACGTCATAGTCGCTATTTTTGGCAATATCAATTAAAATTTTATAATAGTTTTTAATCAATTCTACTATTTGCTCTTTAGAAAAAGTTTTAAAATCGTTATTGCAAAGTCTGCGTTCAAGTTTACGGCTACTAATTGTAATATCATCGTGTAAAGAAGATAATACAACGTCAATATCGCCAACGCTAAGCGCCTGTTTTTCATAAGAAGGGTTAAAGTGATATTCGCTAATTTCCATACCGAATAAAATTTTAAGTTTGCCGTTATATTTTTTGTTAAGCGTTAATATTTCATTTTTGCAATCAATTAGGTCTTTAGTTTTCAAACCGTTAGGATGATGCCAAAAACATACGTGGTCTGTTATCGCTATTGCGGTTAGACCTTTATTAATTGCTTCTTTACAAATATCGTCTATTTCTTCCGTGCTGTCAACGGAATATTTTGAATGTATATGAGAGTTTACCATAATAGTTAAGTATATATTTATAACTTGATAATGTCAAACAAAATAAAACCGTACCTAGTAGGTACGGTTAAATTTTTAATTAAAATGCGATTTTTTCTTCAATGTACGCTTTAAGTTCGCTAATAGGGATTCTAACTTGTTCCATAGTATCTCTATCACGAACAGTCACGCAGTTATCAGTTTCGCTATCGAAGTCGTAAGTGATACAGAAAGGAGTACCAATTTCGTCTTCTCTACGATATCTTTTACCAATAGAACCTGCCTCGTCGTAATCAACAGGGAAGTATTTAGAAAGTTCGTCTGCAATTTCGATAGCCTTTTCAGAAAGTTTCTTAGAAAGTGGTAAAACGGCAGCCTTGAACGGAGCAAGCGCTGGGTGAAGGTGCATAACCGTTCTAACGTCGTTTTCGCCAACGGTTTCTTCATCGTAAGCATTGCAAAGTACTGCAAGTACGCATCTTTCTACGCCAAGTGATGGTTCAACAACGTAAGGTACGTATTTTTCGCCAGTTTCGCTATCAAAGTAAGCAAGGTCTTTCTTAGAAACGTTTTGGTGTTGAGTAAGGTCGTAGTCAGTTCTGTCCGCAACGCCCCAAAGTTCGCCCCAACCGAATGGGAATAAGAATTCAAAGTCGGTAGTTGCTTTAGAGTAGAAGCAAAGTTCTTCAGGCGAGTGGTCACGAAGCCTAATTCTTTCGTCTTTTAAGCCGATAGATAAAAGCCAGTTGTGGCAGAAACTTCTCCAGTAATTAAACCATTCTAAGTCTGTACCAGGTTTGCAGAAGAATTCAAGTTCCATTTGTTCAAATTCACGCACGCGGAAAATAAAGTTACCAGGCGTAATTTCGTTTCTAAACGATTTACCAATTTGACCGATACCGAAAGGAATTTTTCTTCTTGCAGAACGTTGTACGTTTACAAAGTTAGTGAAAATACCTTGTGCAGTTTCAGGGCGGAGATAAACGGTGTTTTTACTGTCTTCCGTAACGCCTTGGAAAGTTTTGAACATTAAGTTGAATTGTCTAATATCCGTAAAGTTGTGTTTGCCACAAGTTGGGCAAGGGATATTGTGTTCTTCAACGAAGTTTTTCATATCTTCGTGAGTGAACGAATCGATAGGTCTTTCTAAAACGTAGCCCGTTTCTTTAGCCCAGTCTTCAATAAGTTTATCAGCCCTAAATCTTTCGTGGCATTCTTTACAGTCCATAAGCGGGTCGGAGAAACCTGCTAAGTGACCTGATGCAACCCAAGTTTGTGGGTTCATTAAAATAGCCGCGTCAAGACCGACGTTGTATTTGTTTTCTTGAACGAATTTTTTCCACCACGCCTTTTTAACGTTGTTTTTAAGTTCTACGCCAAGTGGACCGTAGTCCCAAGTATTAGCGAGACCGCCGTAAATTTCAGAGCCAGGGAAAATAAAGCCCCTAGTCTTACAAAGTGTAACTATTTTCTCCATAGTTGCAACTGATTTTTCTTCCATTGTTAACCTCACGATAAAATATTTAAATAATTATATATTTTATTAAAAATTATATATATTGTCAAGTAAAAAAGCCTTTATTGTTATTTTATACCGCTATTATACTTTTAACTTCTTGATATTTTTAAAAATATGTGCTAAAATAAATAAAATTTGTTTATTTTGGTGATTAAATGGAAGCAAAGAATTTTATTGAAGAAATTATCAACGAAGAATTAGAAAAGGGCGTTGTGGACGGCGTACATACACGTTTCCCGCCAGAGCCTAACGGTTATTTGCATATCGGTCACGCTAAAAGTTTATGCTTAAACTTCGGCACGGCTAAAAAGTACGACGGCGTTTGTAATTTATTCTTTGACGATACTAACCCGTCTAAAGAAAAAACCGAATTCGTTGACGCTATTAAAAAAGACATCGAATGGCTTGGTTTTAAGTGGTACGAAATGCACTACGCGTCAGACTTTTTTGATACAATCTACGAACTTGCAGTAAAACTTATTAAAGACGGCAAAGCCTACGTTTGCGACTTAACTCCTGAAGAAATTAGACAAACAAGGGGTACTTTGACCGAGCCTGGTACGGAAAGCCCTTATAGGAATAGAACGGTTGAAGAAAACCTTAAACTCTTTACCGAAATGAAAGATGGTAAGTATCAAGACGGCGAAAAGGTTTTAAGGGCAAAAATCGATATGGCATCGCCAAATATCAATATGCGTGACCCTGTTATTTATAGGGTATTACACGCAACTCATCATAGAACGGGCGACAAGTGGTGCATTTACCCAATGTACGACTACGCTCACCCTATTTGCGACAGTATGCAAGGGGTAACTCACTCTATTTGTACCTTAGAGTTTGAAGACCACCGCCCACTTTATAACTGGACTATTGAAAACACGGGCGTTAGCCACAAACCACGCCAAATTGAATTTGCAAGGCTTAACATAACCAATATGGTTATGAGTAAGCGCTACCTTAAAAAACTTGTAGAAGACGGCGCAGTTGAAGGTTGGGACGACCCTAGAATGCCAACTTTAACGGGGCTTAGAAATCGTGGTGTTCCCGCCGAGGCGTTAAAGGCTTTTTGTGAAGAAATTGGCGTTGCTAAAGCGAACAGTGAAATTGAAATTTCTTACTTTGAACACTTTATAAGGGATTATTTAAACTTTAACGCCGAAAGGGCAATGGTGGTTGAAAATCCTATAAAAGTAGTTATTACTAACTACGATAAAGATGGCGAAGTACTTGACTTTGATATCAATCCAAACAAACCTGAAGACGGCAAGAGAAAAATCAACTTTAGTAAAGAAATTTATATCGACGGGGAAGACTTCTCTTTAGACCCACCGCCAAAATACTTTAGGCTTAAAAAAGAGGGCTACGTTAGACTTAAAAACGCGTACATTATCAAGTGTGACGACGTAATTTTAAACGAAGACGGCTCTATTAAAGAATTACTTTGTACTTACGTTCCTGAAAGTAAGTCTGGCGAAGACACTAGCGGTATTAAGTGTAAGGGCGTAATTCAATGGGTTAACGCTAATACTTGCAAGGATATGGAAGTTAGAAGATACGAATATCTTTTAAAAGACCAAGAATACGCAGGTCAAGACTTTAGTGAACGTATGAACTATAATAGCGTTCACGTATCAAACGCTAAAGTGGAAGAATATTTAACAACTTGCGCTGATAATTTATCTTTCCAACTTTTAAGAAAAGGCTACTTTAAAACTTCTGACAAAAACGGCAAGCGTATACTTTCGGAAATTGTGACTATGAAGGATAGTTATAATAAAAAATAATTTTTTAAAAGCCCTATTTACATCGCATTTCTGCGTTACTGCTTTGATTTTGGACTTCGATAACCGACAAGGTTAATCTCATCCCAAAATCTTCGCGAGCCTTGAACTGCTCGCAACTAGGGCTTTAAAAATGTGCTTTATTTAAGTTTGGTGTAAGCGAGCCTTGTCTTGCTTGCTTCTACACTTTTAAATAGTATTTTAAATAAACGAATACAAAATTTAGCAAGGTTAATCTCATCCCAAAATCTTCGCGAGCCTTGAACTGCTCGCAACTAGGGCTTTAAAAATGAGCTTTATTTAAGATGAATAGATTTCAAACAATAAAGAGCCTAGCCTAACTTGTTTCTAGTGCTTTAAATAGGCCCCTTTGTGTAAAGGGGGCTCCGCAAAGCGGTGGGGGATTGAAAATAAAGCCCTGTCATTCTGAGCATTGCTTACTTTGATATGCTGTCGAAGAATCTCAACAATATAAATAACAAAACTGCGACTGAAAATTCAGTCGCATTTTTTAATTGTCGAAATATAATAAATTTTAGTATTAGTATTGCAAATATGTAAAAATATGGTAAAATAAAATTACGAACTAGTTGTTGCTTAAAAATAATAATTTTATTTAATCAATATACTATTCAAGTTTTAAAGAAATAGCCGTTATAAAGCGACGTTTTAAAACTAGAATTAAAGCACGCCCATTAACGGTTATACGTTATAGGCGTGCTTTGTTTTTTTAACCTTGGTTTTATCAAATGTTAGGAGGCGTATTTTATGAAAAAAATCATTTGTATATTTTTTAGTTTAATAACTTGTTTATGCTTACTTACCGGTTGCAAGAAAGGTTGGTTTGCTAGTGAACATAAGTTTTTATATGAAAGGATGAATGAAATCCCTGTGGAGTATGAGGGGTACTATTTGGTGCCTTGTAGATGGGAAGATGAATTGTGTATCACTAAAGGTCAACATATACCCTCCTATGAATTTGTTTTTGGTGACGGGGAACTTGTTGTTCAACAAAAGAATGGAAATTATACAATTTCTTATAACGATTTTGAAGTTGTTATAAATCAATCTTTTATGGAAGAAAAAAGCCCCATTTATGTTAGTATAAACCAAATATGGGTGGGTAAAACTGATGCGTTGTCCCCTGCGAGAGTTACTGGTGTTGGTGTTTATGATGAAAAAATTTTTATTGTTACTTCATCGCTGAATAGTGGTATGGACAAAAGTATTGGGGGCGAATGTCCGAATGTGTTGTATTACTATGATTATGATAATGATGCACTGATGTATTGTGGCTTCTATTCTGGAGAAATGACTGCAGAGGGTTGGTATGAAGGATTTAATGGGTGGACTGATTTTAAGATAAACAAAAAATTATAAACAATAGCTAAGTTTTTTATGTTATCAAAAAATTAAAATAATAAAGGAGGAAAATTATGGTTAAAAAGTGGAAAGTATATTTGATTGCATTAATCACACTTGTGATGTTTATTACAACATTCTTTGGCTTATCGACAATGAATGCGTATGCTTTTAGTGGGACAAACAGTAGTTTGAGTGAACAAGAATTATATAATGCCACTAATACATATAATGTAAATGCAGGCTGTTTTGAGGGAAATGGAGACTTCCATACAATTGATGATTCGTCGAGAAAGTATTCTACGCAGTATGAAATTTCATACAATTTAACTCAAAAAAATAATAATCAAGTAATGGAATCGGCGCAAATTACTGTGTTAACACATGGGTTGGATAGTGATGCAAGCATTTGGAGTAATGCTTATTCTTCTAAAAACCTTTCGACTAGTTTTGCTTATGATGCAGAGTCCTTAATAAATAAAATTAGTGATGAAGTAGGAGGGGCTAATATTTATTGGGCAGAAATGTCAGCATTTAATGCTTTTAATTTGTATAATATTTCAAATCAAACAAATTCGGGATCATTATACACTAAGTCGAATATTGTTAACAATATAAATGATACATCAAAACATATAATTATTGTTTTTGATGCATACAAATATGTGGATTCAAATGATAAAATTCATTATACATCAGAAGAGTCTAACGCCAACATATATTATCAATTTAATTATATGTTGAGTAAGATTATCTATGATGTGAAAATTGCAAATGGTGGAATTTTGCCAAAAGTAAATTTGGTTGGACATAGTAGAGGTGGCTTAACGAATTTACAATATGCATTAGACCATCCTGATTTAGTATCCACGTTGGTTAGTTTAGGAACGCCGTATTTTTCATCGACGACAGCTAATCTTTTTGGCGAAATGTTCATGGGCGCAGGTGATGGGCTAGATGATATTTTAGATCCTGATATTTACTATGATTATAATAGACGCTGGAATCAAAATTATAATACATTATACAGAGATATTGACGTGTATGCGATGGGAAGTTATCATACTTTAGCTTCATTAAAAGAAGTTGTATTAAATGATTATTCTGGAACTATTCCTAATAATGCCAAATTAGAAATAAACGAAATTATAAATAAAATAAATTTAGCGAAAATATTGATAGGGAATAATAATCTACCTCAAAGTTTCTTAGTTAGTTGTATTAGTGAGTTATTAGATATTCTTTTCCCCAATAGCGCTGCTGTGGATTTAGCTGAAATTTTAACACAAGAAATTAATTATGATATTTATCCTATGTTTGTTTCTTGGTATAGTGATATTCTAGTCCCATTAGAGTCACAATTAGGACATGATAGTGGTTCAGTAGAATACGGTGGTAGTAGTTATCTTGAATTTAATGAATATGTAAGAACTTTTAATATTTTAGATGGGACTGATTATGAAAAAGTATCTCAAGCGAATGTTCCTGTTGGACATAATTTAATAGCGCGCGACAAACTTGTGATAGCTGAAATTGTAAGCGTATTGGATTTGGGTGTTGATAGTAATTTTGCTTACGTTACAATAAAAAACGAAGATGATACTGTATCTTTTGCAGGATATCGTGGAGAATATTTAAGTTCTGTGTTCTATCTTCCCGAAACTATTGACGGTGAGACAGTGACTGAAATTAGTGCATATGCTTTTGATGGAAAAACAAACATTACAGAAATTGTTTTACCTAATACAATCAAAAAAATATCCACATCTGCATTTGCTGGACTTGAAAATTTAACAACAATTACATTTAGTGGAAATGGACTTCCGCAGTTAGAAGAAATTGGTTATGGAGCATTTGCGGGGTGCACAAATTTAAATAAATTTAATTCTTCTAGCGTAGGAGCACTTAATATGCCTGCTAGCGTTGAATTTATAGATTGTTATGCTTTTTATGGAACGAATTTTTCCACGATTTCTCTTGGTGCTAATATAGCATATATTGGCGACGTGGCATTTTCTAATATTAATAGTTTAACTAGTATAAATATACCTGATAGTGCAACGTCTATAGGATATGGAGCTTTTTCGGGATGTTCCTCATTAACGAATATCACAATTCCTGCAGGTGTAACTTCTATAGGTAAAGGGGTATTTGTAGGTTGTAATAATCTAAATATAATCGTGTCGCCAAATAATTTAAATTATAGTGCGCAAGATAATATTTTATATAATAAAGCAAAGACTAAAATAATTTCTACTGGAGATATAGCATCAAATATAACTATATCCAACACGATAATTGAAGTAGAAGAATATGCATTTAGCAATAATACAAATTTACAAAGAGTGGATATTTATGGGACGCCTATAATTGGAGATTTTGCGTTCTATAACTGCACAAATTTAAATGAAGTTTATTACTATACATATGAAGTGCCAGAACTTGGGGTAGGGGCATTTGATGATAACGAGTTTACTCTATATGTTCCTCATAGTCGGCATAGTGTATATGAGATCGAATTTGCAAGATATACTAATAATATTACTTCAATACCAATTGAGATAAGTTTTATAGTAGACGGAGAAGAATATGATACGCTTAATACGTATTACGGAGCAAGTATAACAGGTGTTGAAAATCCGTATAAGGAAGGATATACGTTTAATTGGTGGATTGATGATGAGGGTAATGAATATCAAAATGGTGATATTTGGGATAGTATGGTAGATTTGACGGTTGAAGCGGTTTGGACAGCAAGACAGGCATACATTAATTTTGTGGGATATGGCACAGAAGGAATAGAATCAAAGATTGCAACTTATGATATGCCAATTGGTGCATTGCCTACGCCAAACGTGACAAGCCCTACATTTATAGGTTGGAAAGATAACAATGGTTTATATTATACTGCAGATGTTATTTGGAAGAGAACGAACAATTTGACGCTTATAGCAGATTATCAAGGTGAAGAATCCGGGAATACGATTTTGTATTACGTTGACTTAGACCAAGATGGAGGCGAAGGCGGGTCTGATAATGTAAAAGCTGAATATTTAGCACCAATGCCAACAGCAACTGCGCCAACGAGAGTAGGGTATACGTTTAATGGTTATTATACGGGTAAAAATGGAAATGGGAATAAATATTATAACGCAGATATGAGTAGTGCGAAAAATTGGGATATAGCATCCGACAGGACGTTATATGCATATTGGATTGGCAATGAATATGTTGTAACTTTAGATATGCAAGGTGGAAGTGGCGAGGATTCTGAAGTTACTGTGAGCTACGGTTCGTCTATGCCAGAAATATCTGCACCTACGAAAACTCATTATGTGTTAGTCGGCTTTTTTGAAAATCAAAATGGAAGCGGTAAAAAATATTATGATGGTTCTAACATGACTAGTGTAAACGATTGGGATAAATTGTCAAATACAACGTTGTATGCTTATTGGCGCGGTGTTGAATATGATATTAGTTATCAAAATTTATGGTTTATGGAGAGAAGGGCTAATGTTTTATTAGACCGCTATTTAAATCAACCAGAACCAAACAAATATACTTACGGTGAAGGGTTAGACTTGAATAGGGTAACTGCTTATTGGGAAGATGATGGGCCTAATCAACCACAATTAATATTTCTTGGTTGGTATACCAATATGGATTTTACAACTAAAGTAGAAAGTATAGGTAGTGGTACTTATGGAACTGTTACACTGTATGCAAAGTGGCGATATGATTTCACACGTGAATCACGTTATGGAACGTATACAATTACTCATGCCGACCCTTATTCTGCTAATTTTTATGATGATATTTATATTGGTTTAAATACTAATAATTTATATACTTATTTAGGTGCTATTGGTATTAGATATGTTTCTATTGAATTTAAAATTAATATTAAAGAAGTAGATGATGGGTATCAAGAAATATATATTTACGACGGATTGAGTTCTAGCAGTAATTTATTGTGGGATGCTACTAAAATTGAGCACGTGTCGGGGAGTGCAAATGCCAACTTTGAATGGTATATTTGGACTGTTGAATTTAGTATTTATTCATTAAGAAACTTAGATTATTTATATTTTAGATATGGCGCAAACGGAAAGGACGCTGATACTTGGATAACTCAAGAATCTTATATGGACGTAATGTTTACGGCAAAATCGGGAGAGTATATTGAACCCGTGCCAGATTTCTATTGGTCTGATATGGATATTATAGAGGACGATGACTGTACTTCCCTTGATGAGGTAACTACTGAAAGTTTATAATAGTTAAAAAAGTTAGGCAGATGGCTACGCATAGCCATCTGCCTATTGTTTAGTATAAAATTTTAATTTTTAGCGGTGGCGGTAATTTTACGCTCTTCTTTAAGTTCGCTTGTATTATAAAATTTACTGCAAGGAATATAAAAAACCTTGTCTTCTGCCTTTTCAATTTTCTTTTCTTCAAAACACCAATCAATAATTTTTTTAAATAATTTCATATTCGTTCCCCCTTGTGTACTGTCATTTTACCCTATTTAATATGACAACATACTGTCATAAAAAGTAAAATTTTAAAATATTTTGAAAAATTTTTTATGAAAAAGTAGAAATTTGTCAACCCGTTGACAATTAGTTAGTTATAAAATATAATAAATATATATTAATTATAGGAGTACTGCTTTGAAATTTATTCACACGGCGGACGTTCACTTGGGTTCGCAATTAAATTTAAAGACAAGCGCCGACAAAATTAACGAAAGGCGCGCGGAAATTAGGGCTACTTTTAAAAACATAGTAGAACTTGCTAAAAATGAAAACGCCACCGCTATAATTTTATCGGGGGACGTTTTTGACGGGGAAAGGGCATTAAAAAAAGATAAAGAGTTTTTCTATAACGTAGTTAAAAACAATCCGTCGATTGACTTTTTATATTTAAGGGGCAATCACGATATTTTAGAGGGGTTTGAAGAAAGTTATCCTAACCTTAAATTATTTTCGGACAGTTGGACTTATTACGAATACGGCGACGCTATAATTGCAGGCATTGAAATGACTAACGCCAACGCAAATTCACTCTATCAGTCTTTGAGTTTAAGTGAAGATAAAACTAATATCGTCATGCTACACGGTCAAGTTGCGGACACTACGGGTAACGGGCTTATAAAAATTGCCAAGTTAAAAGATAAAAATATCGACTATTTGGCGCTTGGGCACGTTCACACTTATAAACAAGAAAAAATTGATAATCGTGGCGTATACGCTTACTCGGGTTGCCCTGAAGGTAGGGGTTTTGACGAAACGGGCAAAAAGGGCGTGTGTTTACTAAACGTAGAAAAGGGCAAGGTTGATAGCGTGTTCGTCTCTACTTCTGCTAGGGAAATTAGTTTAATTACCGTTGACTGTACCGGGCTTAAAGACGTTTATGAAATATATTCTAGAGTTAAAGAAGTTGGCAAATTAAACGCTAAAAACCTATATAGAATTGAAATTTACGGCGAAGTGGATTTTGATACCGACGGTATTGAAGAAGACTTAACTAAATATTTTAGTAGCGAGTGCTATTTGGTTTCTATAAAAGATAGGCTAGTTAGAAAAATAGACCTTAACCTTTTAGAGGGCGACGTTTCGCTTAAAGGGGAATATTTAAGGCAAATTATCAATAGCGACCTTTCTGAAGAAGAGAAGAAACGCGCAATAAGTTTAGGGCTTAAGGCGTTATCGGGTAGAGAAATTTAAAGTGGGTTTAAAATGAAATTATTAAAAGCATATATAGAAAATTTTGGTAAAATTAGCAAAACTGAATACGATTTTAATAGCGGACTGACTACTTTTTGCTACGAAAACGGCTACGGTAAAACTACCCTTGCAACTTTTATTAGGGCGATGTTTTACTCTCTTCCTAAAGTGACTACGAAATCGAATTTTAACGACCGCGAGCATTTTTACCCCTTTAACGGCGGTAAGTTCGGTGGAAATTTAACTTACGAACACGAGGGTGACGTTTATAAAATCGTAAGGTTTTTCGATAAAAAAAGCGAAACTAAAGACGAGTTTACTTTTTATAAAAACGACAATCAAATTACCCCACCGTTAGAAAATTTAGGAAAATTTTTATTCGGTGTTGACGAAAGTTCTTTTAATAGAACTTTATACTTTGACAAGGCTTTCAATAGCGATTTAAGCGGTAGCGACGTTACCTTTAAACTTACGGGCATAGTAGAAAATAGCGAAGAGAGTTTTGATAATGCGAAAGAAAGTTTAGAAATCGCGCAAAAAAAATTAAAAAGAACGGGCAAAAAGGGCGACCTTTTCGACGTTGCCGACGAGATTTTTAAAGTTAATCAAGAAATAGAAAGTTTAAAAGGGGTGGAAAATTCCATTCAGTTCAAATATAAAGAAAGGGCGGAAATTATAGCCGAACTTGAAAAAGCGGAAGATGAGCGCAAAAAAGTTTCTGAACTTGTCGTTAAGAAAAATAATTACGGCGTATACGAAAACTATTTAAAAGAAGCCCAAAACTATAAAACCGAACTTGAAAATCTTAAAAAAGATTATCCAAACGGACTACCTATCGAAAAAGAAATTTATAATTTAAACGGACTTGCGGACAATCTTTCTAAACTAAACGGCGAAATTATAGCAAACGAAATTACTAGTGATACGCTTGGCGAGTATAACGCGCTTAAAGAAACTTTTAAAAAGGGCGTGCCAAGTAATAACGATATTGAAAATATCAAAAACGATATAAACTTAATAAACCAAAAAGATAAAACTAGTAAAGGCATTAAGAATTATCCACTCTTCTTAATAGGTTTACTTGAAGTTGTAGTGGGGATAGTTTTACTATTTTTAAATCAAGTTGCAGGTATTATGTTTTTATCTGTTGCCGTTTTATTTATATCGGGCAGTTTTTTAATAAAGGGAAAAGTAGAAGATAAGCCAAACGACACCGAACTTAAAGTTAAGGCGTTTTTGCAATCGTATAACGTAAATGCCGAAAACCTACTTGACGGCGTATATGAATTAAAGGCTTTAATTGATAAATTCGACGGTTTATCTAAAGAAATAGCGTTAAAAACAACTGCAATAGAAAGGGCTAAAACGCAAATTTTAGAAACGGAAAAAACTATTATAGAAACCTTTAATAAATACGGAATTATACTTAATAGAACTGAAAGCGTAAAAGAGCAAATTAGGGGTATTGAAAGAGACCTTTTTGCAATTTCTAGCAAGCAAAACCTTTATAATAACGCAGTTATAAAAGCGGAAAATTTCAAGGCGGAAAAGGGTGTTACTGAAAGGGTAGAAAACGTTGAATCTTACGATGAAATAGAGTTAAAATGCAAGGAATTATCGCAAAAATTATCTACTATTGATAGAGAGATAAAAAACAGCGAAGATATGCTTGAATCACTTCCCGACAAATATAATAAACTTGAAATTTTAACCGAAAAACAAGAAAAATTAAAAGAGAGATATAACGATTTAACTAACGCTTTAAATTACCTTCTTTTAGCGGAAGAAACGCTTAAAAACAAGTATATAAACCCCGTAAAAGACACCTTTGTAAATTATGCAAAAGACCTAGAAGAAGTCCTTGGCGAAAAGGTTATAATGGACAAAAATTTTATGGTCTATTTTGAAAAGAGTGGCGAGAACAAATCGCGTGAGTATTTGAGCGCGGGGCAAAGCGTTTTATGCGATTTATGTTTAAGACTTGCGCTTATTGATAATATGTATAAAGATAACATTCCGTTTATTATTTTAGACGACCCGTTTATCACTTTAGATGAAAAGCACCTTGCAAAAGCGTTAGAACTTTTAAAACTTTTAGCAAAAGATAAACAGATTATTTATTTTACCTGCCACGAAAGTAGAACTATATAATTTTAAAAACCGACGGCGCAACGCCGTCGGTTTTTGTATTGAAAATTATTTGAAAAACAATTTGTTCAAATATGAAAGAAAATGCTCATATTTAATCGTTTTAGGTTGTAGTGTGCAAGTTTATGAACAAACTAACACAAAAAAGCAGTTATATGTTAGAATAATATAAAAGTTTAATTATTAATATAAAGGAGCGGTTTTTTATATGAAAACTAAGGCAGTTAGGCTTTACGGCAAGGAAGATTTAAGACTTGAAGAATTTGACCTTCCTGAAATTAAAGATGATGAAATTTTAGCGTCGGTTGTATCCGACAGTATTTGTATGTCTACCTTTAAAGCGGTAGAACAAGGCGCTGACCACAAGCGTGTACCTAACGATTGCGCGACTAATCCCGTAATTGTTGGCCACGAATTTAGTGGCGAAATTTTAAAAGTTGGTAAAAAATGGCAAGACAAATTTAAAGTTGGTCAAAAATACGCCATTCAACCTGCTATGAGCGACGGCTCGGTACAAGCCCCAGGTTATTCTTACGGAACAATCGGTGGCGATAGCCAATACGTTATAATTTCTAATAGGCTTATCGAATGCGGAAACTTACTTCCATACGAAGGCGAAGGTTTCTTTAGCGCATCGCTTGCAGAACCTGTTTCTTGCATTATTGCAGGCTATCACGAAAACTATCATTCCGACTATGAAAACCACACTCATATTATGGGTATTAAAGAAGGCGGTGCGGTTGCAATTTTAGCGGGCGCAGGTCCTATGGGTCTTAGCGCGGTTGACTACGGCGTGCACGGTCCAAGAAAACCGTCTATAATCGTAGTTACCGATATTGACGACGCTAGACTTTCAAGGGCTGCGGAACTTTTAACGGTTGAAGACGCAAAACGTAACGGCGTTGATTTATATTACGTTAACACTTCAAAGTACGAAAACCCAGTTGAATATATGAGAGGTTTAACGGGCGGTAAAGGCTTTGACGACGTGTTCGTTTACGCGCCTGTTACCCCACTTGTTGAACAAGCGGACGCACTTCTTGGCGACGGCGGTTGTTTAAACTTCTTTGCAGGCCCTATCGACCATTCTTTCTCTGCAAAAGTTAACTTCTATAACGTACACTACGCGTTTACTAGAATTACGGGAACGTCTGGCGGTAACACTAAAGATATGATAGAGTCGTTAGAATTATCGGGTAAAAATTTAATCAACCCTGCTATTATGGTTACTCATATTGGCGGTCTTGATAGCGTAATTCCTACCGTTTTAAACCTTCCTAATATTAAGGGTGCTAAAAAACTTGTATATACGCATATTTCAATGCCAATGACTGCTATTAGCGATTTTGAAAAACTTGGCGAAACCGACCCTATGTTTAAAAAACTTGACGAAATTTGCAAGAAGAACAACGGGCTTTGGAGCGTAGAGGCAGAAAAATATTTACTTGCTAACTGCAAGAAGATTTAAGGTGTAATATGAAAAAATTTATTATGTACGGCGCTGGTAATATCGGGCGTGGTTTTATTGGACAATTGTTTTCAGAAAGTAACTATTCGGTAGGTTTTATCGATATCAATAAAGAAGTTATCGGCAAGTTAAACGCCGACAAATGCTACCCGGTAGACGTCGTTACTAGCGAGAAAATTGAAGAATTTATCGTAAAAAACGTGTACGGCATTGACGGTACGGATTTAGAACTTGTAGCAAGCGAAATAGCATCTTGTGACGTTATGGCAACGGCTATCGGCGTAAACGTTCTTAAGTTTATTGCAAGGCCAATCGCGCTTGGTTTGAAAAAGAGATTTGAAAATAACGCTAAACCACTTAATATAATAATTTGCGAAAACTTAATTGGCGCGGATGAATATTTAAAGGGCTTAATCAAGGCGGAAATTCCCGAATACGAAAAGGAAATTGATAGTAGTATCGGTTTCGTTGAGGCAAGTATCGGTAGAATGGTACCCGTTTTACCAGAAGAGAAAAAGCAAGGTAACGTACTTAGGGTTTTCGTTGAGCCTTATAACATTTTGCCCGTTGATAAAGATGCGTTTAAGGGCGAAATTCCTGAAGTTAAAAACCTTTATCCATTCTCTCCGTTTAGTTTATTTATTCAAAGAAAATTATTTATGCATAATATGAGCCACGCAACGTGCGCTTACTTAGGCAATTTAAGAAACTACGAATATATTTACGAGGCTATTAGCGACTACGATATTAGATATTTAACTTATAGGGCGCTTATGCAATCTGCCCTTGCTTTATCTATCGAAAACGGAGTTAATTTTAAGATTTTATCCGAGCACGCCGAAAATTTATTATATCGTTTCCAAAATACCGCGCTTGCAGATACTATTGCTAGGGTTGGTAAAGACACTATTAGAAAATTAAGCGAAAACGATAGACTTATCGGCGCATTAAAACTCTGCGAAAAGCACGGCGTTTCTTGCGACGTACTTTGCGTAGCAATCGCTTGCGCTATGGCGTTTAATCCAAACGGCGACGAAAGAAGTCAAGAATTATACGAATACGCTTGCGCTAACGGCGCTATCAAAACGCTTGAAAAATACTCTAACTATACTGGCGAAAAGAAAGAACTTATCGAAAAACTTTACAAAATGGTAAAAGACGGCAAAGAAATTAAAGAGTTGATTGCCGTATGTGATGACTTGAGCGGTAATCAAGTGCGTGTGTAAATCAAATTATACTAAAAAATGCAGGCGAAACGCCTGCGTTTTTTATTGCGATTTTTGTTAAAAAGTTGTAATATAATATAAAAGTCAATGCAAAAGGGAAATTTATGGATATTTCGTTTATCGTATTTTTAATAACTTGTTTATTTATGGTTATAAGCGTTTTGTTTATGCCTAAAATAAAAATATTCAATAAAAAAATTAGCACCTATTGGGTAGTCACCACTATAGGCGCTATTATTTGCGTTGTATTTAGCGATATAAAATTTACACTTATTTTAGATTCCCTTTTAAAAGATTCGGCAATAAACCCCGTAAAAATATTAGTGCTTTTTATTTCAATGACTGTTTTGTCAATTTTCTTAGACGAACTTGGCTTTTTCGGGTATCTTGCTAACGTCACTTTAAAAAAGGCAAAAACTAGTCAAACGAAACTTTTTATTTACCTTTACGTTGCCGTTTCTATTCTTACCGTTTTTACTTCTAACGACGTAATCATATTATCGTTTACTCCATTTATTTGTTATTTTTGCAAAAATGCAAAAATTAGCCCTATGCCGTACTTAATATCTGAATTTGTTGCGGCAAACACTTTAAGTATGATGCTTGTTATTGGCAATCCGACTAACATTTACCTTGCAACTTCCTACGGTTTTGATTTTTTAGAGTATTTTAAAATAATGCTTATTCCAACGATTTTATCTGGAATAACGGCTTTTATAGTACTCTATTTATTGTTTAGGAAAAAACTTTCCCAAAAGATAGAAGGAGAAGAAGGCTACATTTTAATTTCTGATAAATTCAGTTTAATAGTCGGTATTGCGCACTTATTGGTTTGCACGGTATTACTTGCAATTTCTTCTTACGTTAATTTAGAAATGTGGTTAATATCATTAGTTGCGGTTATAAGTTTATTTGTTTGGAGCATTATTATAAATTTAATAAGGGGACATAAGCCGTATATCGTTAAAAACTGTATACTACGCGCTCCATACGAACTTATACCTTTCGTTTTGTCTATGTTTATTATGATAATAGTAATAGAAAAATCGGGCATTACGGAAAATATTGCAAATATTATAGGAAATGATTTTACCGTATTTAAATACGGAATAGCGTCCTTTTTATCGGCAAACGTTATAAATAATATTCCTATGAGCGCACTGTTTTCGTCAATAATTTCAACCGTCGACGCTAGCATTTTAAAAGGTGCGGTGTTTGCGTCCGTTATAGGCTCTAATTTAGGCGCGTTTTTAACGCCTATCGGGGCACTAGCGGGAATTATGTGGAATAATATATTACATAACCACGGCGTTAAATTTAGTTATCTAGATTTTATAAAAACGGGGGTTATAGTGTCACTGCCAACTCTTTTCGTGGCACTTTTAACACTAAGTATACTAATTTAGTTATAAAATGCACTAAATATCGTTTTTTATTATCCGTTTAAAAGGGTTGTTTTCTATAAAAATAGCCACAACTATGGCAAGTTTGTTTCTATTTAAAAAAGTTCTAAAAAAATGTTGACATTAGATAATAAAATAGTTATAATTATATTACTTTTTATATTCTTATAAAAAAAGGAGAAAAAAATTATGAAAAAATTAAGCACACTTATTGCAATCGCGCTTATCGTAACAATCGGTAGCGTATACGCAGCATGGAGCTACGCTCAAGGTACTGCAGCATCTAACGAAATTACTCGTGAAATCAACATGGCTCAAGTAAATACAGACTCTAACAAGGGTTCAATTGCCGCTACGCCATACGACTTTGCTTTCTTAGTAGATGACGTTGACACTAAAGACTACGTTGCAGACTTAGTTGGTACGGGTGATCTTACTTTAGTTTTCACTCCTGCTACTGGTGCAGATGCTTCTTTAGCAACAAACGGTATTACAATGCTTGCTACTATTACAGTAACTTACGTAGGCGATTCAGCTCCTACTTATACTGGCGTTGATAAAAACGGCGATGCTGTTACAGTTGTTCCTGTAAAGGCTGCTGCTGATAACACAATTGATATTACTGGTAATGGTGTTGACGGCAACACTAAAATTACCGCAGCGCAAATTGTTAGCGCGCTTGACTTCTGTGAAGAATCTGCAGGTAAGACAGTTATGCTTCCTACAAAAGCAGCGAACGACGCATTCCATACAGTTCTTAAAAACTTCACTATTAAAATTACTATCACTGAAGTAGTAGCTTAATAAAATTTATTAAAAATGCAATAAAAAGGCTTTTGCACGGCGCAAATTTGCGCCGTGCTATCGCCATTTTTTAAGGGTAACTAATGACGGGGTTTGAACTATACGTATTCTTTCTCTGCTTAATTGTTTTTATTGCTTTAACAGCCTTGTTTTCTTTCTTTATTTTTTACGTTGGAAAACAGAGAATAATTATTATTAAAAACGGCATTGCAGATGAAGAAATAACTAAATCCTTAAATAAAAGGATAGATAAAATGGCAAATAAAAATTATCGAATTTTTGATACAATCGAAAAGATTGCATCAGTTTCTTTATGTGCCGTTTTATGTGTCCTTTTTATATTAGTTGGAATTTCTAGTTGTATTGGCGATACCAACGTAAAAAACTTGCCTGCAATCAAGGTTATTGCGTCGACTTCTATGTCGGAAAAATATGAAAACAACAAGCACCTTTTTGAAAACGATTTGAACGACCAACTTCAACTTTTCGACGTTGTATTATTACACGAACTTCCTAAAGAAGAAGATATTGAACTTTACGATATCGTCGTTTACGAACACGTGAGTGGCGCTCTTTTAATTCACCGCGTTATCGGTATTGAAGAGCCTAACGAAAGCCATCCTAACGAAAGGTATTTCTTACTTCAAGGCGACGCCGTTCACTATCCCGATACTTTCCCTGTAAGATATTGTCAAATGAAGAGTATTTATAAAGGCGAAAGAATACCAAACGTAGGTAGTTTCGTGTATTTTATGCAATCTCCTGCGGGAATTATTTGTTTAATACTTATCGTTGTTTCAATGCTTTTAATGCCTATTGCCGATAAATTTATTAGAAACGCAGAGTATGATAGAGTAGTTATTCTTGTAGAAAACGGAACTCTTGATAGAAAGGCGCTCAGTTTCTATAAGGGGAACGGATATAAAGGTGGTGGCGAAAATGAGTAAATTAAGGTACGTCACTGCAATAGTTATAGTTTTTGTAATTGCACTTGTTTCCTTGGCAAATCCGTCGGTTTCAGCCGAATGGATTTACGGCGAAGCGCTTTCAGCCGATATCGACCTTGACGTTAACGTAGTAGTTATGCCGTGGGAAGGTGCGGACGAGTTGCCGTCGCAAAGTGAATATGGTAACAACCATAAAATACTTATTGAAAACGTGTTAAACGGTAAATACGTTTCGGGAAATACTACTCAAAATATCGGTCTTAATACGGAAAATTCTTATCTTGCTAAAGAAATTGCAAGCCGTAAAAATATTTCTTATCGTGACGCCAATCAACTTGGTAGTATGGATATTTGGCAGTCTGATAGAATTAACGAATTCTTTAACCTTTCTGCTAGTTCGAATAAGGTTGAATTTATTCTTAAATTCCCAGACGGGTCCGACGATACTTACTACTTATATAGTACAAGCCTTGATTTAGGTGACGGTTGGTCGCCGGAAATTCCAGTAGGGACGTATATTTATCCAGTTTATAAAACTACTTTACAAAGAAATGCTGCTGGTAAATGGGAGGCAATTTCTACTGAAGTAGGTCGAGCAAAATCGGCAAGATATAATAACCCTTATACCGGTTTAGCGTTAGGTAATGCGTTTGATACGAACTCTTGGGAAAAGGGTAAATTCGGCGCTACTTTAAGCGACGCTATTTATACTAAACTCAACTACGCTATGCCTGTTGAATCGCATAACGATACGGATGAAACTTACTATTATTACGATAGTTCTTCAACTAATAACGTAACTGTTACTATTCAAAATAGCGAAAAGGCGGTTGCGTACGTTTACGACAGTAACGGAAATTTAGTTGCAACTAGAAATAATACTACTCAAGGCAGTCAAACTGTAACGTTTAAGCCAAGTAGAAATACAAGGTATTACGTAAAGATTACGGGTGACGTTTACTGTACTTTTACTATAGCATAAATCTTATTAAAAAAACTACGCTTTCAAAAGCGTAGTTTTTTATTTCACAACAAATAAATTATGATTTTTTAAAAAAATTTATTAAAAAGGGATTTTCTTTTTATAAAAACTATGATACAATATGTGGCGTAGTGCATTTTTCACAAATAACGGACAAAAGGAGAATAATTATGAGTAAAATGTGGTTATTTATTATGCTCGGAATTTGCGCTTTGGCTTTAATTTACGTAGTATACAACTACGTAAGTATCAAAAAGTTAAAAGAAGGTAACGAGCGTATGGTTAAAATGAGCGCTATCATTCGTGAAGGCGCGGGCGTATTCCTTAAAAAAGAATTTACAACTATCGGTATAGTAGTTCTTATTATCGCGTTGTTGTTATCTTTATTTATTGAAAAGTTTAGTGGTCTTACCTATATTTTAGGCGCGCTTATGAGTAGCGTTGTTTGTATTTTAGGTATGAAGTCGGCAACTTACGCAAACGTAAGAACTGCAAACGTTGCTAAAGAAACTCTTTCAATCGGCAAAACTGTAAAAGTTGCCCTTGGCGGTGGCTCAGTTAGTGGTATTTCCGTTCAAGCAATGGGTTTACTTGGCCTTTTATTAGTAGTTTTAGTTAGCGGTGTTGGTCCACAAACTTTTAATGGTATTGAAACTTTATCTGGCACGGGCATTCAAGCATACGAAGGTTGCGGTATTATTTTTATCGACGCATTACTTACTAACGCGTCTATTATGAGAATTACTGCATACTCTCTTGGTTGTTCTACAGTTGCAATGTTCAACCGTGTAGCAGGTGGTAACTTCACTAAAGCAGCGGATATTTCTGCCGATATTTTAGGTAAAATTCGTAACGATTTACCAGAAGACGATAGCCGTGTTCCTAACGTAATTGCAGACTTTATCGGCGATAACGTTAACGATATTGCAGGTAACTGTTCAGACCTACTTGAAAGTTTCGTTGCTACTATGAGCGCATCTATCGTAGTTGCGGTTGGTTTATTATCTACCGTTGGTATGACTAGCGAAATGTTTACTTCTTCTTACGTATTCCCACTTGTTATTGCAGGTGGCGGTTTACTTGGCTGTCTTATCGGTTTACTTTTCGCTCAAATTAAGAAAATGGGTGACGACCCTTCTAAAGAACTTAACCTTGCAACTTACATATCTGCAGGCGTTTCTATAATAACTTGCGGTGTTGCCGCATACCTTGCGTTTGGTAATACTGCAAGCGAACTTTTTAAAGAATTAGGCTTTAAAATCGGTTGGGCATCTCCTTGGGTTTGCGCAGTATTAGGTATTATAAGCGGTGTTGCTATCGGCGCTATTACCGAATATTACACTAGTGACGCTAATAAGCCAACAAGGCAAATTGCCGAATACGCAGTAGAAGGCGAGGCTTTCCTTGTAACTAAAGGAGACGCGGTAGGTTCACGTTCTTGCTTATACCCAATTGCTATTATTGCAGTATCATTACTTGTTTCTGGTGTATTATGCGGTACTTACGGTATTGCTATTGCATCACTTGGTATGCTTTCTTTCGTAGGTACAACCGTTTCTATCGACGCGTTCGGTCCTATTGCGGATAACGCGGGCGGTCTTGCGGAATCTTGTCACTTAGACCCTGAAGTTCGTGTTATTACCGATAAACTTGACTCTGTAGGTAACACTACTGCCGCTATCGGTAAAGGTTTTGCTATCGGCTCTGCTGCATTTGCTACCGTTTCTCTTATCGTTGCGTTTATTGGTAACTATAAAACTGCGGGAATTGCCGCTCCACAGTTTACCGATTTATCTTTAATCCCTGTAGTTGCGGGCTTAATTATCGGTGGCGCTCTTATTGAATTCTTTAGCGCAGTATTAACTGACAATACAATCAATTCTGCAAAAGAACTTGCAAACGTTGGCGATAGACAACTTTCCGACCCTGCTATTTTAGCGGGCGAAAAAGATCCAGACTACAACGAATTAGTTCGCCTTGCAACTGCATCTGCACTTAAGAGAATGTTATTCCCATCAATTATCGCCCTTGCAGTTCCACTCGTAGGTGGTGCAGTATTCGGCGTTAACTTTGTACTTGGTATCTTACTTGGTGCAACGGTAGTTGCTATTCCACGCGCGATATTTATGGGCAACTCTGGCGGTGCTTTCGACAACGCTAAAAAGTATATTGAACAAGGTAAACTTTTAGGTCACGGCAAAGGCTCTGCGGCTCATAAAGCGGCGGTTACAGGCGATACAATCGGCGATACTCGTAAAGACGTTGTAGGCGTAGCGCTTGATATTTTTATTAAAATGATGTCAACTGTTTCTACTACTTTATTCGTATTAATCGCAGCACTTAGCGCTCTTATCGGGTTACTTTAATAAATAATTAAAACGCTTGCCGTATGGCAAGCGTTTTTTTCTTTAAAAGCGGATGGGCAAACGCCCATCCGCTTAAATTTTTTTTATTAAATTCCTTTTTTGTAAAGAACGAAAGAATAAATTAAAGGAACGGCTACCATTAAAACTATTGCGGGGATAAATATCCAAATAAATGCTTTATATAAAATTCCCGAAAGCATAATTAATACTCCGCCAATAACCCAAAGTTTGCCTGCAAATCTATGCGTTCTATTCCAATTTTCTTCGCTGTTAAGCGTCCAAGGAATTTTAATTCCAATAGTATAGTTTTGTTTGCATTTTGGTAAATAGTTGCCCACTATTGCAAGAACTAATCCCACAATTATTGGTAAAATAATTTCTACTTTTGCGTCCATTCCTATAGCAGTTAAGTAGGTAATAGTATATAAAACTACCGATAAAACGGGTATAATCCAAAATACTAAATACAAAATCTTAGTAGGGTGGTTTTGTTTTTTAGGGTCAAACGAAGTTCCTAAAGCGCAAATCCATTGTACTGCAAGCAATATTGCGGTTAAGCCAAATATAGCAAACGGTTTACTGCTATACTGGTCAACTTCGCCGTTTGGATTATAATGAGTAGGAATTTTATCCGGGAGCTTATCCCATAAAATAACGCCTACAATCATAGGTAAAATAATTATAATTGAAGTAATTATTAACGTTTTTAAATTTTTTTTAATCATTTTTATCTCCTTTAATAGCCATTAGCCATAACATAACTTCTTCAAGTACCGAAGTGTTTAATTCATAGTAAATAAACTTGCCTTCTTTACTGTCGCGAATAAGGTCGGCATCTTTTAATACGGAAAGATGCTTAGAAATTCCCGCTCCGCTAATATCAAACTTTTCTACGATTTCGCCCGCCGATAATCGCCCTGCTTTTAAGTGTTCTAGAATTTTTCTGCGAATAGGGTCCGAAAGCGCCTTTATCGTGTTTTGTATTCCCATATTTCCTCCATATTTAACTGTTTGGTTAAATGTATTTTAACATATAATATGCGTTATGTCAATAGTTTATTTAACTTTTTGGTTAAATATTTAAAAAAATAAAACGGATAGGTTTTCTCTATCCGTTTTTCCGATCGTATTTTATTTTTCTTTTTTCTTAAAGAGTGCAGGTACTACCATAAACACTATTGCGCTTAAACCGAGAAGGTAAGGGTAGAATAAGAAAGGAATAATTTCACCTGCGGAAACAAGGGTTAAACTAACAGCGGTTACCATTTGCGCACCGTAAGGAATAATGCCTTGTACAACGCTACCGAAAATATCAAGTAAAGATGCCGTTTTAGTGTTAGTAATACCGTATTCTTCACTAATAGTTTTAGCAATAGGCGCTGCCATTACGATTGCAACCGTGTTGTTTGCCGTTGCAACGTCCATTGCGGATACGAGAAGGGAAATTCCAAGTTGACCGCCAACTTTGCCTTTAAAGGTCTTTTTAATGCCTGCAAGAAGCGCGTCAAACCCGCCGAATTCTCTCATTAAAGCGGAGAGCATTGAAACGAGTATAGTTACCATAATAACTTCAAACATACCACTTGCGCCACCGCCCATTGATTGAATAACCACTAATAATTCAGCGCCAAGTGAAAGTTTTACTATGATTGCGGCAACAATACCGGAAAGCAAAACGATAAATACGTTAATTCCTACAACACCGCCTACAAGTACTAAAACGTAAGGGATTAAAAGCCATAAGTTAATGCTATCTGGCGCGTAGTTGGAAGTAGACGTAGAAGTAAGCGCTATTATAGTTAAAATAACTATCGTTAAAATGGCTGCAGGAAGAGCGATAAAGAAGTTTTCTTTAAACTTGTCTTTCATTTGACAACCTTGGGTAGAAGTTGCGGCAATAGTCGTATCTGAAATAAAAGATAAGTTATCGCCAAACATTGCACCGCCGATAAGCGAGCCTACTAAAATTGGTAAAGATATTCCAGTTACTTGTGAAAGGGCTACCGCGATAGGGGCTATAACGGAAATAGTACCGCAAGACGTACCCATTGCCGTAGATACGAAACAAGCAACCAAGAATATAACTAGAGCCGAGAATTTTGCAGGGATAAAACTTAAGAATAAATCGGCAACGGCTTTAGCGCCTTCTCTACCTAAAATTCCAGCGAAAACACCTGCTGCAAGGAATATTAAAATCATAGTTATAATGTTTTTGTCCGCAACGCCTTTAGCCATAACCGAAAGTTTATCGTCAAATTTTAGCGCGCGGTTTTGAAAACAGGCTACTAAAATTGCTACTAAAAATGCTACGACTACGCTCATTGCGTAAAAGTCGTTAAAGATAAGGCTTACGCCTATGTAAACTACTAAAAATACGGCTATCGGAAGAAGTGCCCACCAATTGCCTTTCCTTTGTGTTTCCATATATAATATAATCTCCTTAAATTATTAAAATTATATATGTAAATGATAAAAAAGTCAATTAAATAGCGCGGTAATGGGTTTTTAAGGGAAGAATAAAATAATAATAAAAAAAAATTTAAGAAAATGGTCGAATATGTTTGACAAGTTCTTAAATTTTATATATAATAATTGAGCATTTAACTGTTTACGCAGTTTATATGGCGGCGTAGCTTAGTTGGTTAGAGCGGCCGGTTCATACCCGGCAGGTCGTTGGTTCGAATCTGACCGCCGCTACCAAATTTTAAAAAACGCAAAGTTTAATATATAAGTGGCCCCTTGGTCAAGCGGTTAAGACATCGCCCTTTCACGGCGGTAACACGAGTTCGAATCTCGTAGGGGTCACCATAAAAAAAGGATAGCATAGTTGCTATCCTTTTTTTGTGCTATCCGTAAGGATAGGCGAACTCGTAGAGTGACGATGCACAAAATTTAAGCGTTGCAGACGCATTCGCAAAAGTGAAAGCGCCGTCTTACGTATGTATAATATAATTGATTTGGATTTTATCGCTTTTGTAGTTTTTTATAAAAAGTAGGGGTGTAGCCTTTCCGCTCTCGAAACATCTTGGTAAAATAGGCGGGAGATGAAAAACCAACTTCATAGGCAATTTCGGTGATATTTTTATCGCTATTCAAAAGTAAATTTTCCGCGTGTGAAAATCGAACGAGGTATAAGTATTCCATAAATGAAATATTCATCGTTTTTTTGAAAAGGCGGCAAAAATAAGAATGTTCTACGTTGATTAAAGCGCTTATTTCATCAAGCGTAATCGAATCGGCGTAATGCGCTTCAATGTAATCCAGCACGGGTAAAAGCCGTTCTATATTCTTAAAAGAATATAAATCTTCGGGTTCGTTTAATAGTTCATAACGGTATAAATTGGCGACGATTTCTCTAACGATAGCTTTCAAGAAATGTTCGTAAGATTTTTTTTGTTGGGTGTATTCCGTCAAGGCTCGAAAAAAACAATTTTTAAAGATTTCATTTAATTCAGTGCCTGCTCGAAAAATAAAAAACGGGACGAAATTTTTTAGATGCAAAGGGCGACGCGTGAAGCCTAAATGCTCCTCGTCAATACGCATAGGCATACATTGTAATAAAAAGGTACTATTCCCTTTAGGCGTATACGTTTTATGCGGAATACGCTCGTTGATGAAGATAATATCGTCTTTGTATAGCTTGTAGAGCGTATGGTGGATATAAATCTCTTTTTCGTGCTCACGTATCCAAAGAAATTCTATTTCATCGTGAAAATGCCAGTCAACGAAGCGTTCTTTTTCGGCGTATAAGCCGTTATGAATATGGATAGTGGAATTTTTTAAGGCAGGAGAGATAAATTCTTGTTTCATAATACAAAAGTCAAAATCCTTATAAAATTAGTCAATATATGTATCGAATAGGATTATTTATTATGATATAATTATAACATGGTGCGTAGAGTTTAGCAACCAAATATAAGGCTATGGAGAAAAAAATGGTACAAAACGAATTGGCGAATATTGCTCGAAAAGTTGCTGCGGAAGGAATGGTATTACTTGAAAATAAAGAAAACGTATTGCCGCTTTGCAAAGATGAGAAAATTGCTTTGATAGGAAACGGTTGTTTTCATTACTCAAAAGGCGGTAGGGGATCGGCTGGAGTAACGTCGGAGTACGTAGTGGATTTAGTAAGCGGATTAAAAAAACGTAACGCGTTTGTGGTCAACACTTCTTTAAGCAAGCAAGACGCTTACGACGTGGCAACTTGCAATCGGTTTTCCGAGGAGTGCGATTGCGCGTTGATTTCGTTTGTGCGCGAATCCGGGGAAGGTAGCGATAGGGGAGTTGGGTATTACGACCTCTCAAAAGAAGAAATCGTGCTATTGGAAACGCTTGAAAAATCCAACTTTAAGAAGGTTATCGTTATCCTGAACGTAGCAAGTGTTATAAACGTTGCGTCGATTGCAAAATATTCCAAAGTGAAGGCGGTTTTGGTGGCTTGGTTGCCCGGTATGGAAGGAGGTAATGCGATTTGCGACGTTTTGTACGGGGATATTACGCCGTCGGGAAAATTGACGGATACGATTGCTTATCAATATACGGATTATCCCTCTGCGTCCACGTTTAATACTTCGCCTATGTACGTCCATTATGCGGAAGATATTTTCGTTGGATACAGGTATTTTGAAACGTTTGCAAAGGAAAAGGTGGCGTATCCATTTGGATTCGGCTTATCTTATACCAAATTTACCATAGAAAATATCAGCTATACGCTCAAAGACGAGAAAATTAACGTTGAGCTTACGGTAAAAAATGTAGGGGATTACGCAGGTCGAGAAGTGGTGCAGGTATATTCGTCGTCGCCTAAAACGGAAGTTGTGAAACCTGCCGTAGAGCTTCGCGGTTATAAGAAAACAAAGCTTTTGCAACCGAACGAAAGCGAAAACATCGCAATTTCTTTTGCCGTGAACGATATGGCGTATTTTGACGAAAAGCAAGCCGCCTATGCATTAGATAAGGGCGTATATCAAATTCTCGTGGGGAATAGCGTAAGAAATCTTACGGTATGCGGTCAATACGAACAGTCGGAAAAGACAATCGTTTATCAAACCACTTTGAAGTTTTCCTTCGGTACGCCGTATAAAATCAATGAAAACGGCGAGTTTGAAAAAACTTTGTTCTGGAATCAAGTGAAGGAGCGAAATCCGTTTGCAGTACGGACGGCAGGGGATGAAGGCGACGTGTTAAGAAGCACCCGTTGCTCTAATGATTATAAAAGCGAACAGGAAAATACGGAATATTCGCTTTACGACGTAGCCAACGGTACGATTACTCTTGACGAGTTAATTAAGAAAATGACAAGCGCGCAGCTCATCGAAATGGCGATGGGACAACCGCCTGCACTTGTGCGCGGCACGGCGGGGATAGGGAATATCCCGTCGCTTAAAATCCCTAATCCGCAAACGGCGGACGGCCCTGCGGGCATACGTAGTACAAAGCCTACGCTTTGTTTTCCTTGCGCAACGCTCTTTGCGGCCACTTGGAACGCAGAGGTGTTAGAAGAAGTCGGCGCTGCTATTGGGGAAGACGCAATTCATAACGGCGTAGATATTTTGCTTGCGCCCGGCTTGAATATTCATAGAAATCCTTTATGCGGAAGAAATTTTGAATACTATTCGGAAGATCCCGTTGTGTCGGGCAAATGCGCGGCTGCGGTTGTTCGTGGCGTACAAAGTAAAGGCGTAGGCGCAACCATCAAGCATTTTGCTTTTAACAATAAGGAAGAAAACCGTCACGAATCCATCAGTATTATTTCCGAGCGGGCTATTCGCGAAATCTATCTAAAAGGCTTTCAAATTGCCATAAAAGAAGGTGCGCCTTGGTGTGTGATGACTTCGTATAACCTTGTCAACGGGGTAAGAACGGCTGCGCACGTAGGCTTGATTAAAGGAATTTTACGTGAAGAATGGAATTATGACGGGCTTGTTATGACCGATTGGCGGGTGCATTCGCATTTATGGGAAGAAATTAAAGCCGGCAGCAACGTAAAAATGCCGTGCGGTTATCCCGAAGAAATTCAACTTGCCAAGGATTATTATTCGTGGAATTTGATTACTCGAAAGGAGCTGGAAGAGTGCGCGAAATATATCTTAAACGTGGTTATGAAAACCCGTCGTTTTAAGGAAGAGGATTTTGGAAAAACCCAAAAAATCGGTGAATTTAACGTTTTGGATTTTATTTGCTTGTCAACCACGTGGTCGGGTACGTGTAAGGAAGAAGACGGGACGGTTTCGTTGACGCACATTGGTTTAGATAATCGCGGACAAGAGAGTTTTGTAGATTATCGCGTTGAAAACGAATGTGAAGGCGAATTCGTGTTGCAAATCAATGCGTCTTGTATACACGAGGGGCAATACGTCGATATCTTTATCGACGGGGAGAAAGCAACGAAGATTGCGTTTGTTGCGCCTGAGTACGACGTTAAAAAATTCTTTACGTACAAATCGACGCCGTTCAAGCTGTCGGCAGGCGTTCACAAAATTCGTTCGATGATTCGCGGTACGACGACGCAGGATAGTGTGCATTATAAAGAGTGGAAATTTATTAAACAATAGTAACGTCAATCCCCTTATACACCCAACGTTGTGCCTCGGATGAAATGTCTGTATTTAGATTAAACGTGCATTTCATGCCGTATTTATTTAATAATTCCCCAAAGGGAATATCTTGTTTTATCGTGCTTGAAAAAATTGTTCGGTTTACGCTCAAATTGGCTCACCAAAAAAAACACTCATCAAACGATGGGTGTTTTCTTTTTGCTATCCGTAAGGATAGGCGAACTCGTAGAGTTCGGAATAAGCGTTAGCGTCATTTTTGTTGCTTGCAACAACATCTCGTAGGGGTTACCAATCAAAACCTAAAACGAACACAGTTTAGTGTAAGTTTTAGGTTTTTTTCTTGCATTTTTCTTTCGAATATGCTAAAATATACACAAGCCGAATCCAAACTGTTGTTCAAAGCCTTCTAATAGTACATATAAATCTCCTTTAAAAAATCCAAGAAAAGGAGGAAACAAAAATGACTAATGAAGAATTAGAACAAGAATATCAAAAATTTCAGTTTGATTTTTCTAAGGCCTGCAAAGATATGAGCGATGCAATCAATAAATTGTCACCTATGAATTTAGAACGATTTAAGTATGAAGCACGCAAAATGTTGCCTATTGGTCTTAGAAACTTAATAAATGAATTATATAAGTAATTTTTGATAAAAAGAGTCAATCCTTTATGGGTTGGCTCTTATTCTTTTTAACGGCGGTTTATGTCGTCGAAAGCCTCTTGACAATGAGGGCGAGTGTGTTAGGCTCTCGTATCAAGACAAGCACACGCCCTGCTGTCACTTACCAAAGTTTAGAGAAACTTTAGGGAAACAAAAGTATAATATTTTTGAAAATTTTAATTTGGCTTGACATACTAAAGGAATTGAAATAATTATCGTTATATGTTATAATATTTATAAGATTTTTGCAAAAACTCAAATCTTTCTATTGTAGAAATTTACAACTCGGAAGATTTACTTAAAAGAAATAACGGCTGGATAAATGCAGTTTTAACTAAATAAAGATAATATGTTTCAGATAAGGAGAAATACTAATGAGTAATAAAAAAGTAGAAAACAAAAAGAAAGACAACTTAATAATAAAAAATTTAATAATGATAATTTAGCCCACATATAGTTATTGGTCTCCCGATTAAAAGAAAAATGTAATACATAATCGGCAATGAGCAAACATTGAATCAAAGCAAAAGACAGGAAAGCAATAAAAATTGCAATCCTGCCTTTTTAATTTATAGGTCTAAAAAATGTGTTTAATAAAATAAATATGATTTTTATAATAATAGTTGTATTTAATTATTATGTCTTTGGCAACATAAAATATCATGTTATAAATGCAAAATCAAAGTTTTCTAAAAAAATTTTAACTTTGTGCGCATAAATTATTGCAATTAGAATAATAATAGTTTATAATAAGTGTATAAAAAATACAGTTTGGTAGGTGTATTATGATAACTCGCGTAAAAATTAAAAATATAAATGCAATTGACGAGTGCGATATTTCTTTTGAAAAAAGTAGATATCAATATTTGAATGAGATGATTTATAATAATACTAGTGTAAACCCAATTGCTTTTTATGGTGTAAATGGTAGTGGTAAATCTTCCTTTATAAAAGCTTTTTCTCAACTTATTGCGATGATGATAAACGAGCCAGACAGAATAAGAAATTTTATTGCAAATCAACATAATGTTAACAAGCTTTTGAGAAAAGAATTGGTTATAAGGAAGAGTACTAACAATATTAATTTTGAAAAATTTTATGATAGTATAAAGTCTTCTATGTATATTGAGTTTAAATTGGATGGCAAAAATTATGCTTACTATATAGAAACTTCATTGATGAAGAGGATAACAGTTGAAAAGTTATCTATAGACGATAAAATGATTTTTAGTAGAAAAGGTAATAATTTTATTTATGCTAACGAAAATCATAAAATAGATTCAAATATGTATCCTGTTATAAGAAAGTTGGCAAATGATGAACAAATAGGTAATAAAGAATTGGATGAGGCTTTTTATTATCTAAGCAATATGGCTTATGTAGATGATGTTAAGAGACACTTTCAATTTAAAGCTGCCGTTGAAAAAAGTTATATGGACATCATAGTAGATAAATCAAAACAAGTTAAGGAAATAATGTCAAAATATAAAGAATTTCCTTTATTTGATGTAATATCTAGACCAAATGTAAAAGGTGGCGATGATTATTTTGCAAATATAGAATTAGATAACGACTATTTGGAACTTCCTTATGGGATGATTTCCACTGGTATGGAGAATAATAGTGCATTGTTATCGTTTGTTCTTTCAGTGCCAGAAAAAAGTACTATTTTTATTGATGAGATAGAAGATGCACTACATCCTTTGGCTGTAATGGATTTTATTAATGTTGTAAAAGAAAGAAACATACAGTTGATTTTTTCTTCTCATAATACTTATATTTTGCAAAAGTTAAGACCAGACCAAATATTTTTTGCGAATTGGAAAAATGGTTATTCAAATTATAAGAAATTATCTGATATATATCAAAACATTAGAGAAGTTAATAATATAGAAAAAATGTATTTATCAAGTCTTTTTGATGAGGATATAAAGAAAGATGAGTAAAAACTTTTTATTGATAGTCGAAGGAAACGTGATGGAGAAAAACATTTTTTTCAAGGTTTTTCAGAGATATGGTTTTTCTGTGAATGATTGTGGCACTTTGAATATAGATGATGAAAACAGTTTAGATTTAGAGAAATTTACAGGCACAGATTCTAAAATTAATATTTATATAGTGCAGGGGCCAAGAACTAGAATAAGGGATTGGTTAAAGCTGTTTAACAAAAGAGAATCGGATTTTGATAAATTATTTGAAAAAATAGATACATATTTTGCTGGTGTTTTCATTATTTACGATGTTGACCATACATTAAAAGAAGAGTTAACGGACATGTTTAATAAATATCAAGATGAGACGACAGGTTTATTGTTATTGAGTTCTCCTTGTATTGAAGTTGTGGGGGATATAGAAAGAACAGAAGAACTAAAGGTGGAACATTTAAGTGAGTATAAAACACAACAAAATCGCGAGCACGAACAGAAGCACAAAAAACATACTCGTGAATATATAATAGAAAATTTTGAAAAATTAGTTTGTTTTTATTTAGATAAAAATGTAAAAGAATCGGGAGATAAAAACATTATGAATCATCCTGAATTTGTCTTGAAAAAAATAAATGAACTAAATGAGCGAAACTATATAAGTGATGATGATATTCCAGTGCATTATAGATATTTCACGACAGTTGTTTATGTTTGTATAGCGTACATTATGGGGTTAACGAAAGAATTTGAAAATAGTGATAAAGTAAAATCATTTTTTTCTTCAAAGATTGTTAAGGATGAATAGTTCTTAAATTAAATATTGTAAAAACATATAATTTATACCTTAACAATAAACCACAAACCCGAAACCGTTTTTGAAGACGGCGAAAGTGTTCGGATAATTAACGATTGGGTCACCACAAAAAAAGGATAGCATAGTTGCTATCCTTTTTTTGTGCTATCCGAAAGGATAGGCGAACTCGTAGAGTTCGGAATAAGCGTTAGCGTCATTTTTGTTGCTTACAACAACATCTCGTAGGGGTCACCAAACAAAGTAAAGACGAACCCGTTTCCTTTAGGAGACGGGTTCGCCTTTGTTTTAAGCTAAAAAAATAATTTTAAAAATGTAAAACAGCAAGAGTTTTTCTTGCTGTTTTACATTTTTAGAACTTTTCACTTGTCAGTAAGCCTTGATTATGGGATTTTTGCGTGATAATGTACAGATATGGAGGAATAATTTATTATGAATTTAGAAGAAACAAAGAATTTGGTTGTAAAAATGTTTGATTGTTTTTGGGTTAAGTGGCTGCACGAAGGGACAAAACCAGCTAACAATAATTTTGAGAGAACGTTAAACGCTGTAGTAGGAACAATATTGCCTATTCATTGTGCAATGTGTTTAAATTTGAACGGATGCTGTTTTGTTAAAACTAAAGCACCCGCAATACCTTTACATGAAAAATGCCATTGCAAATTAATAGATATATCGTTAATTACACCGAAAATTACTTGCCCTATTGAAAAATTTACAAAATATATTTTCGATGAAAGTAAAAGCAATGGGAAAAAAGAGTTGTTTGAATCTTGGGGATATAGTATAATAGATTCTGAAAATTTAGTTCGGGAATTTACTAGACAAGCAAAACTGAAATATCAATGTGGAGAATATAGTTTAGGTAATTTAGACGCATATGGGCAAAGAATAAGTATAATAATAACTCTGCCTAAAAAGAACGGAATGGGCGAAGTTTCTTTTGTGTCAGGATGGATGGTTTATCCGAATGGCGAAATAGTATTAACAACACCTTATGGAGGCAAGTAATATGAAAATGTATGATAGAGTTAAATTGATTAAAGAAAGAGCAGAATATTTAAAGGCTGGAGTGAAAATTAACGAAGAAGGCATAATTATGGGTGAAAATAGAAATGGGTATGTTTTAGTTGTTTTTGAAGGTGACATGTATTTAGATGCAGATGGTGTATACAAAACGACGGAAATAGACGTAGGAATAAAAATAGAAGATTTAGAACTGTGTGAGTAGAAACGTCGGATATATAATTAACGGCAAAAACAAGGTAAAGATTATGAACTCAAATATTTCATTAAAACTTTTTAGTTTAATAAAAACGGGTGTTATAAAAACTAACGCTCTCTTTTGGAAATCGTTTTATAATGAAGATTATATAAATACTTTTCCTTGCGATTTACATGCAATAAAACAAGAACTTAAAGAAAAAAGCATAAACGTCATCTGTGTTTTTGATGAAAACTTCCCTAGCACAAACGTTAAATTTAAAAATAGTGAAAAACCGTTTTTCTTTGTATATAAAGGCGATATAACGCTACTTAATAACATAGATAAAAACGTAGCAGTTATAGGCGTTTTAACGCCAACTAATGAAATAGTAAAAAGAGAACAAAAAGTTGTAAAAAGTTTAACTGAAAAAGGCTTAAATATCGTAAGTGGACTTGCAAAAGGTTGTGATACTGTTGCACATAGTGAAAGTGTTAAAAACAATGCAAAAACTATCGCTTTTCTACCGACAACAATAGAAAATATTTATCCTAAAGAAAATACAGCATTAGCAAACAAAATCGTTGAAAACGGTGGACTTATCGTTAGTGAATACGTAAGCGAGCCGAAAAACAAATACGAAAATGTTAAACGATTTATTGAACGTGATAGATTGCAAGCGTTATATTCAAAAGCAGTTGTTTTAATTGCAAGTTTTAGAAAAGGCGAAGGGGATAGTGGTTCTCGCCACGCTTTTGAAAAAGCTAAGGAATACGGTAAAAAAAGGTTTGTTATGTTTAGAGAAAGCGATTCTAACGACTTAATATTCGGCTTAAATAAAGACTACGTTATGCAAGGCGAAACAGTCATATCACAAAAAGAAATTGAGGAACTATAATTGGTTTACGTTGTAGATTTAGATGATACGCTAGTTTTAACTAAAAACCTAAATAATGATGCTTACAATTTTGCTTTAGAAAAACATGGACAAAAAAGAATTAAAACGGCAAAAAGAAAACACTCATCAAACGATGGGTGTTTTCTTTTTGCTATCCGTAAGGATAGGCGAACTCGTAGAGTTTGGAATAAGCGCAAGCGTCATTTTTGTTGCATGCAACAATATCTCGTAGGGGTTACTGCTTTTTTAAGCATATTTTTCGCCCACTTGTTTTGAGACAAACCCACGCCCTGCTGTCACTTACAAAATTTAGAGAAACTTTTGAGAAACAAAAAAGTATTATAATTTTGATTGCTTTGCAGACATATATTCGACTTGAAAATTTTGATAAAATATGATATACTTATGAATATAAAACTTTATTTTAGGATAGTAATATGCAAAAGAAAAAATATAACATTAAAACTATTGATTTTCTTAATGCCTCTCTTGATGAAATTTATTATAGAAAAAAGCATTATATTTCAGGAGTAGATTTGCTTAATTTCAAAGGGCAAATGTCGGCATATTTTGTTCAAATAGAAAGATTATTTAGATATGTTTATTTTTCAGATATTAGTCTTGATATTGAAAAGATAGATATTGAACTATTAAAAAAACATTTTCCTTTTATATATGGAAATTTTTCAAACAAGCAATTTACTATGTTTCGCGAGGAAAGCGAAAAAGTTGTAGATGGTATTACATATTATTTCTACTTAATAGAACAACTTAGAAACATGAATTTGCACGCAGTTATTTCAACAAAAGTTGCTAGAGTTTTTCAAGTAGAAGAATCTTTTATGCGCGTGTTTCCAATGCTTTCGGATAAATTAGTATACTCAAAAGAAGGCGTGTTAACTATAGCTGGAATGTTAGCATTACTTATGCCGATTTTGGATGAAAAAAGATTAAAATATTTGATAGGTTACTTATTTCAGAATTGGGGACTTGAATTATATCAATTAGAATTTAAGGAAAGTTGGGAAGCCCAAAATCGTTTAATAGAACGATTAAAAAATACATTCTTAACTAATTATGAAGTAGATATTCGAAAGGATAAGCCTTGTGGAGATTTGTTAAAAGATATATTTGGTAGAGAATATGAAAATCTTAGCATAGAAGAACAAGATAAAGTCTACTTCCAGTTGGATTTGTCAAAACGATTGAATTCACCCAGGTTCGATGTTTTGGGTAGTCTAGAAAAACAAGAAGATTCCTATTTGCTCACAATAGAAAAAGGGACTAATATAGGTGTTTATTTTGATAATGACTTTACCATAGAGATTAAAGATGTTGAAAAATTTTGCGAAATCTGTTGTTTAGTTCCCCCATTTTTAGCAGTTGCTTATTTGTATCATAATAACGTTTGTTTTTTTGATTCAAAAGTTAGTAATAGTATTTCTTATGAATCATTTCAAAAATTAAACAAAGCCAAGTTTTATAGGGATAAAAATATTCCAATTCTTTGTTATGGTAATGAAAATGCAGATATAAGGGAAATCAATAAAACGGCAAGTGAAAATCTTTTAAGAATGTTCTTGGATTTTGAAGAGACAATTGTATTTCATTATGATATTCCAATCTATGGTGATTGGTCTAAGTTTAGCGATATTACAACTGCACTTAATGTGTCGCAAGAATTAAAAAACAAATTGATTTCATGTAGAAACTTCTGTTCGCACGAAGGGATGTTGGGTAATTTTCATTACAGCACAAAAAATAGCGGGTATAAAATAACATTGCCATTTATTTGTGATACTATTTGTGAGCTTTCGCAATTTCTTAAAAACTCAGGTAAAGGCAAAGAAGCCTTTTGGATAAGAAATGATTTGCATAAATATGTATTAAATAATATTGTCGCGGTCAAATATAAAAGAGTTTTCGAGATGTCTGCCCGCTTATTTAGGCAAAGTGGAGATAGAGTTGCTGAAACTTGTGCGAATATTCAAAAATCATTAGGGGTTGTTAAAAATTCATGTATAGATAATGTTTCTGAAACAGCACTTTTGAGGTCGATGAATGAAGGTTTCTTTTTCTATATTCCACAATCACTTTTTGAGACAAAAGAAGATAAATTTGAGTTCTCAAAATTACGTTTAGTTAGAATCTGTGAGGAAGGATTAGAGATAAGAGGTGGACAAGTTGGAGTTAAAGTTTTGGAATTCTTTCAAACGCCAACAACTAATTTAAGTAAAATTTCTAAAAATGGGAAAGGCATTCGCTTAGAAAAAATAGAAGAAACGGATAACGGACTAATATCTGTTCGCACTTATAAAATAATAGAATAAAGGTAAATAAAAATGAAAAAGATTTTAGCATTAATTTTAACAGTAATTATGGCAATAGGCGTATGTGGTATTTTTACTGCATGTGATCCAAACAATGAAGGTGATACGATAACTGTAACTGATATGGAAGGAACTCAAGTTGTAATTCCTAAAGACGTAGATAAGGTGGCGTGCATTTCGCCCTCAGCAACAGACTTAATGATTGCATTTGGTCTTGGAGATAAAATAGTGGGAACGTATCGTTCGTTTACATACAATCCTTGGGCGGCGGAAATATATCCTAACGCTGCAAATTTTAAGGGGTATAGTTATAGTGTAGCAGCAGAAGAACTTGTTGCGGATGGCATTGACCTTGTAATCATTCAAAATACTGAAAATGCAGAAGCGTTTAGAAATGCTGGCATACCTGTTGTAGTAGTGCATCAATATTCACCAAATGGGGCATTTGATGAAGAGGTATATGAAGTGGCAGAACTTTTAGGCGACATCTTCGGTGGGGAAGCAAAAACAAAGTCAGATGCTTGGATAAAGGAAGTTAAAGATACTATTGCGGAAATAAAAAATGTAATTGGTAATGAGAATAGCGAAAAAGCAGTATATTACGTAAATGGCGAAAAACAAAAAGGCTTATATTATTCTGACGGCGGAAATTCTATGATTTCAAGAATTTTCGACGTGGCAAACGTAAGACTTGCAACTGAAAAATATGAGGTTTTAAACGTACATAAAGTATCTGATGAAGAAATGATTGCATTAAATCCACATGCAATGCTTATTGGTGGCGCATATCAAAACTATCTCATAGATCAACTTGATAATTCTCCCGTTTGGTCGGCATTAGAATGTAACCAGCAAAATAGGGTTTATCGTATTCCCGTTGCTATGGTTGGTATTGAAAACGTAAGTGCTGAAACACCTGTAATGCTTAAATACGTAGCAAGTTTATTTAATCCTTCTTACGAATTTGATATGAATGTTGAATTAAAAGCAAATATTAAAAAATATTTCAATTATGACCTCACTGACGGCGACGTTGAAAACATGTGTAATGCATTAACTAAAAATGGAGAAGTAATGGTAAATGCAGAATGATTATAAAAAAATCAAAACTCGTTTTATAACGTCAATAATCATATTGAGTGTATTAACAGTCGTTTTGTTTTTTGTGTCAATGTGTGTAGGCCGTTTTGAAATACCATTTGAAGATGTTGTAAAATACTTTACGGGACAAACCCTTCCTGAAATTTCAGAAAGGGTTATAACCTACTTAAGGTTACCTAGAACATTGCTTGCGGTTTTAGTAGGTTGTGCTTTAGCAACGTCTGGTGCACTTTATCAAAGTGTATTTAATAACAAATTGGTTTCACCAGACTTACTTGGTGTTTCATCGGGTGCTAGTGTTGGAGCATGTTTTGCAATACTACTAGGGCTATCAGGAGCACTAATAAGCGTTTTTTCATTTGCATTAGGTTTTATAACGGTAATATTAACAGTTGTAGTAGCAAAAATTTTTAAGAATAAATCTAATGTTGTTTTGTTGCTTTCAGGTATTGCTATTGGTGGGTTAATGTCATCTGGTATAGGGTTAATGAAATACCTTGCCGATGATGAAATGAAATTAGCAGAAATGACTTATTGGTTGCTCGGAGATTTATCGGGTGCAACGATGAAAGAAGTTTTTGTTATGTTGCCTATAGTTGTAATTAGTTGTGTTGTAACTATCTTGATGTCATGGCGAGTAAATATCGTTTCACTTGGCGCAAAAGAGTCAAAAACGTTAGGTGTTAATTATAAAGCAAACATGGGTATTTTGATTGCTATTGCCACTCTTTTAACTGCAGGAGCTGTTTCGGTTAGTGGTTCAATAGGGTGGATAGGACTAGTAATTCCTAACGTTATTAGATTGATAGTGGGAAGTGATAACAAAAAGGTTTTACCGCTATCAATGTTGTCAGGCGCGGCATTTATGATTATAGTAGATATGCTAGCGAGAACACTTGCTCCTAATGAAATTCCTTTAAGCGTAATTACGGGCATAATTGGTACACCTTTGTTTATATATGCTATTTTCAAAAGGAGGAAAGACCTTCAATGAAGAGCATTTTAGAAGTTAAAAATCTTTCTTTTGGATATGAAAAGAATAAGAAAGTATTAAATGATGTTAATTTATCTATAGAGGACGGCTCAATTACCGCAATACTAGGGAAAAACGGTTGTGGTAAATCAACGTTACTTGATTGTATTATTGGGTATAACGAATATGATGAAGGGCAAGTAATTGTTGACAATGCGGATATAAAAGGGTTTTCACCTAAAGAGTTGTCAAGAAAGATTGCTTATATTTCTCAAAATACAACGATTAATCTTGATTACACAGTATTAGAATTCATTCTTTTTGGTAGAACTTGTCATTTGGCTTTTGGTTCTGCTCCAAAGGAAAAGGATTATAAAATCGCAAAAGAAAATGCAGAAAAATTAGGGATAACACACCTTCTTTCGAAAGATATTAACAAGATAAGTGGTGGTGAACGTCAACTTGCATTTATAGCAAGAGCTTTAACTCAAGAATCAAAGATTATTATAATGGATGAACCGACGGCTTCACTTGACTATGGTAATCAACTTCGTTTATTTGAGATAATAAAGGAATTGAAAGAAAAAGGAAAAACTATAGTTTTTACAACACATAACCCAGAGCATGTTAAATTGCTTGGTTGCAATGTTGCCATTATTAATGATGGGGAAATTATTAAAAAAGGAGCGGCAAGCAAAATAATTACAAAAGAATTTTTAGTTGAAATTTACGGAGAGATAGTAAAAAGATACTAAAATCAATACTTCAATATATGGGCGGGAATTATAAACTTTAATAGATAACTTTATAGGGTGGGGCTTTGTGTCCTGCCCTTAATTTTATAATAAAAAAGTAAATAAAACCAATCAAAATAGACACTTTCGTGGTTTGAGAGTGTCTATTTTCGTTTATATATAAATGAAATTGATATTATTAGAAAAATATGGTAAAATATTTTAAAATTGTGCTATAATATATCTATAAAAGGATAGTTTATTTATGGTAAAAACGGAATTTAGATTTGCAACTGAAAAAGACGTAGGGTTAATTTTAAACTTTATTAGAGAACTTGCCGAATACGAAAATTTATCTAGCGAAGTGGTAGCGAATGAAGAAACTTTAAAAGAATGGATATTTAAAAAGGGTAAAGCGGAAGTGATTTTCGCATTAGAAAAGGGGCTAGAGGTCGGTTTTGCGTTGTTTTTCCATAATTTTTCTACCTTTTTAGGAAGGGCGGGAATTTACCTAGAAGACTTATTCGTAAAGCCCGACTATAGAAAGCGCGGTCACGGTAAGGCGCTTATTAAAGAACTTGCTAAAATTGCAGTTGAAAGGGGATGCGGTAGGCTAGAACTTAGTTGTTTAGACTGGAATAAGCCTAGCATAGATTTTTATCTTTCGCTTGGCGCTACTAAAATGGAAGATTGGACGGTGTACCGCTTTGCAGGGGAAAACCTTGAAAATTTAGCAAAATAAAATTAAATCGGTTAGCATTAGTGGCGTAGCGATAGGGATTATTGCTACGCCACAACTATATTTGCCTAACGGCAAGTTATATTGCTAAAAGCAGTGATATTTTGCTACGCAAAGTTTTATTTTCCCTTTCGGGAAAGTTGTGGCAAATATAATATAACTTTAACCGTAGGTTAAAATATAACTGCTTACGCAGTTGGCGTTCGCTACGCTCGGCTACACTGTTTACTGCGTAAACAATATCACTTTTAGCCACAAGGCTAAAAATATAACTAAATTATTTAACTATTCTGTGGATAAGAAAAGCCCACCATATTTCGCTTTTTGCGAAGTATAGTTGGCTACACTTTTGTTACTGCTTAAAAATCCCTATGTCTATTAAAGTTTACGCTAACCGATTTTTTTATTTCTTGTTTAAAATTCGCCATTTTTCAGGGGTTAAGCCCGTAAGTTTTTTAAAGGCGGTAAAAAAGCCGTTGTATGATTCGTAACCGACTTTTTCAGATATTTCCACAATGGTTTTATCCGTTTCGCTAAGTAATTCCATTGCGCTTTTAATTCTAATTTTTGTTAGCCTTTGTTTAAAACTTACGCCGTAAATTTTTTTAATCATTCTATCCGTTTGTTGCTCACCAAGGTATAGTCTTGAAGATAAGTCTATTAAAGACAAGTTTTCCATATAATGTTCGTTAAAATACTCTTCTATAATATAAACCCTAGTATCGTATTCTTGGGTTGACAGTTGTTTATTGTTGGCGTTACTACCTTCTTCAGTCAGTTTAGAAAAGATGCTAGTAAAAAGCAAGGTAAGCCTTGCGCGCATTTCTTCAGTTGCAAATAGGTTTTTAGAATAAATAGTAGAAACTATACCGCGAATAAGTTCAGTTACTGTGGGGTTTTCATCAAATATAAGATAATTATTGGCAGTAAGTTTACGTTCAATCGCCTTGTAGTAGTCAACGCCGTACTTTCCCTTTTTAATAGAAAAGGAAATACTTAAAACGTTAGATTCCGTTTCGCTCTTTAAAAATTTATGGAAAGAGCCGGGGAAAACTAAAACGGCGCTGTTTTGAGATAAGGTTTCTAAATTCTCGTCAAACTTGATAACGGCGTTACCGTTCATTACGAAATGGTACTCAAACTCCGCGTGGCTATGGGTGGAAGATCCCGCTTTATCCATAATACTAGAAAAGCCTTGCATTGAAAGTTTTATTGCAATATTGCCAATATTAAAATTTACAACGTTAATTCCTTTCATAATTTAATACCTTAACAAAAGTTTCATAAACAAACAAAAGAAGTAGTTTTTGATTATTTACATTAATTTTTCTTCAATATATAATTAAACTATATCACAAGCAAATAAAAAACTCAATAAAAATTGAGAATAAGGAGATAAATTATGTCAAAAACTCAAGAATATTACACTTACGCCAAAACCAAAATTCCAGGTGGCGTACAACTTTTAAGCAAAAGACCAGAACAGTTCGCGCCAGACCAATGGCCAGCGTATTTTAAAAGGGCAAAGGGTTGCGAAGTTTGGGACCTTGATGATAAACATTACTACGATATGAGTTTAAACGGCGTAGGCTCTTGCATTTTAGGTTATGCCGACCCAGACGTTTCTAAGGCGGTTATCGATAGAATTAACAATGGTTCTATGACGACTTTAAACTCTCCCGAAGAAGTAGAACTTGCCGATAAATTACTTGAAATTCACCCTTGGGCAGATAGCGTTCGCTACGCTAGAACGGGCGGTGAAACTTGCGCTATTGCAGTTAGAATTGCAAGGGCAACGACTAAGCGCGATATCGTTATTATTTGCGGTTATCACGGTTGGTGCGATTGGTATTTGGCGGCAAACCTTGGTACTGAAAAGGCGCTTGACGGTCAATTACTTCCAGGCTTAAAACCTGCGGGTGTTACTAGGACTTTAAAAGATACTACTTTTGCTTTAAACTTTGGCGATAAAAAGGCTCTTGACGATATTTTAGCAAAGCACGGCGACAACGTTGCTTGCGTTATTATGGAACCGTTCCGCAACGCTACGCCAGACCCAGATTTCCTTAACTATGTTAAGGAAAGTTTACACAAAGTAGGCGCTCTTTTAATCCTTGACGAAATCACGATAGGTTGGAGATACTGCTTTGGTGGCGCTCATCTTGCAATAGGCGTTAATCCAGATATTGCCGTGTTTGCAAAAGCGCTTGGCAACGGTCACCCAATCGGCGCTATTATCGGAACGAAAGAGGCTATGGACGGCGCTCAAGATAGTTTTATTAGTAGTACTTATTGGACTGAAGGCGTAGGTCCAACCGCAGCGCTTGCTACAATCAAGAAAATTGAAGAAACTAAGGCGTGGGAATACGTTTCAAAAATAGGTCAACAATGTATGGATAAATGGAACGAGTACATTAAAAAATACGATATTCCAGCGCACGCGGAAGGCACGCCTTGTCTTGCGCATTTAGCGTTCACAAAATATCCGCTTGAACTTAAAACTTTATATACCGTAAAAATGTTAAAATACGGTTTCTTAGGTGGATTAGTATTCTATCCCACAACTGCCCATACCGATGAAATTATGCAACTTTACTACGACGCTATGGATAAAGTTTTTGCCGAAATTAAAGAAGTTTTAGATAAAAACGATTACCAAGCGATTTTAGACGCTATTGGCGGTCCGGTTTGTCAAAGCGGTTTTGCAAGATTACTTAAATAATATTTGAAAGCGTTATTTTTTGGTAAGGAATAACGATCTCTTATGGTCAAGGCGTCTAGTTTTAGGCGCCTTGATTAATTTAATAAATAATCGGTTGATTTTTATAAAAAAACTTGTTAATATAAAACAAAGGAGAATTTTCATGGCTAATTTGGAAATTAAAAAGATTATAAACGATTTTCTTCCCGATAAAATTTTCGACGCGCACATGCACTTATATCATAAAGACTATATGGTGGGCGAATCTCAAACTTTTACTTTGGAAGGCTATTATAAAGACTTATCTAAAGTGATAGGGAATAGGGAAGTTTTAGCAAATATTATACCTTATCCGTCAAAAAAAGTTGTAATGGCAAGTGACGATAGCGTATTAAATTTTACCGATAAATTTTTATACGAAGAACTAAGTAAAAACCCAAATAACGTAGGCGAAATTTTAGTATTGCCAAATGATACGGAAGAGAGTATTTTAAAAAGGATAAAAAGCGAAAGAATTTGTGGATTTAAGCCTTATCACTTACTAAACGGCGGGGTAGATACTACTCAGTTAGATATAGAAGAATATCTTCCTGAGTCGGCGTTTAGTTTAGCGGATAAACTTGGCAAGGTTATAACTTTGCATCTTGTGAAAGACAAGGCGCTTAGCGATGAAAAAAACCTTAACTATATAATCACAATGGCTAAAAAATACCCTAACGCCAAATTAATTCTCGCCCACGCAGCGCGCGGTTTTGCATCGTGGACGACGGTTGAAAGTATTGATAAAATTAAAAATTTAGACAACGTTTGGTACGATTTATCGGCGGTGTGCGAATCCCCTGCTATTTTTGAAATTATTAGAAAATGCGGTACTACTAGGGTGGTTTGGGGGTCAGATTATCCTATTTCCAACATTGTCGGCAAGGCAGTTTCTATTGCCGATAAATTCTATTGGATAGATAAAAGTTACAACCCCGAAATTGCTAAAGAAGTTGAAATGTTAACGGTGTTTGAAGAAAATATTTTAGCGGTGCGCCAAGCGTTTAATATGCTTGACCTTACTAAAAAAGATATCGAAGATATCTTCTATAATAATAGTTTGAGGCTATTATATAATAAATAATTAACTAAAGGCGTTATCTAGCGCCTTTTTGTTTTGTAAAAGACTAGCAAATTTTTATAAAAACTGATATAATAAAAGTATGAAATATTTTGTTTCGGGCGATATTCACGGCTTTTATGACGAGTGGATAAAAGCCCTTGAAGAAAAACAATTTAATATTGATGATGAAAGCCATAAAATTATAGTGTGTGGCGACCTTCTTGACCGCGGTCCTAAACCTAAAGAAACTATCGAGTTCGTTCTAAAATTATTAAAATTGGGCAAGATAATTTTGGTTAGGGGCAACCACGAAGACTTGGCGTTAGACCTTATTGAAAACTACGTACATTATATGTTTAGAATAACGTCTACACACCATTATTTTAACGGCACTTTTCAAACTATGTTAGACCTTACGGGAATGAGTTTTTACGACGCTACTTCTTGCCTTATGGCGTTTAAAAAGTACGCTAGGGAAACGGATTTTGTTAGTAAAGTTATTCCCAAAATGAAAAATTATTACGAAACGGAAAATTACGTTTTCGTGCATTCGTGGCTACCGCTTAAAAAGGACGGAACGCTCAATAAAAATTGGCGAAAGGCTAGCAACTTGGATTGGTCGAAAGCAAGGTGGGCAAAGCCCGTGCAACTTTACGCTAAAAAGTTGTATCTAGAAGATAAAACCATAGTTTTAGGGCATTGGCATTGTTCGGATTTTTGGCGTTACGCATACCCCGAAAAGTACTCCGCATTTGGCGGAAACGAGTGTTTTGAACCATTTATTACTAAAGAGATTATAGCGCTTGACGCTTGCACCGCGTATACTAAAAAAGTAAACGTCGTAGTCATTGAAGACAACCCTAAAAACTAACCTATAGCGCAATAAACAATCCCGACTGCGAAATGCAGTCGGGATTTTTATCGTTTAAATTTAACTATTTTATAGTTACAAAGGTTGTTTTGTAAGTTAAGTTTGATTTGGTTGATTTAATTAAATTTACAATCGCGTTAAATCTTGATTCTTCAGGGGTAATTTGACCTTCGCCAACGTATGGAAAATTGACAAATTCGTCGATAATTTTTAACACATCGCTAGTTGCTTTTGATTCGCCGTTGAGCGTAACGCCGTACTCGTAAGAGATAAGGTTGCCGTCTTTATCTGCGGTGATTTTTATAGTGAAAACTTCATCTAAATAATTGCCGATAGCGTTAGCAATTTCTTCAATTTTATCCTTTTGTTCTTGTCCAATATTAGCGTTGGTATTTTCGTTAATCACTTCGTAAACGGACTTGTTTTTATACTCTTTTAAAAATTCTTTAATTTCTTCTAAATAGCCGTTAATTTGCTTTTCGGTCATGCCGTTTTCGATAAGAAGTTGTTTAACGGTTTTGTTTTTATCGTAGCCGTTTACTAGTTCGACAAGGTCGATGCCTATAAGTTCTTCTAAGGAAGAATTATCGTTGCCCGATGCTTTCTTGCAAACCTCGTCCGCCACCGCTACTATTTCTTCAATAGTAACGCCTTTTTTCTTAAGGTCGTCAATAATTTTATAAAGTTTTGCGTTTAAAATCTTTTCAATCTTTTCTGGAATTTTATCGTAAGTATCCTTGCCGAAAGTATCGTCTATAACCACGCTAAAATCGGTGTCGAGTAAAACTGGGATATTTCTAATATAACCGCCGAGTTTTGTCATTGTAAACACGTTGTTCTTTCCGCTTTTAGAAAGAGTGCATAAACTGTCAAGCGTTTTTGCGGTAAATTCGTTTAAGTCCTTTTTATTAGCGTTAATAAGTTTAACCGCGTAAGGCGCTACGTCTATAGTATAGGCGTCTAAAACGGACGGGATAATTCTCTTTAAAATATCGTTTGCGATAGTAGAAGAATCTTCTAAGTCAATTGAGTCTTCAACTTTAGATTCATAGTCGTTTTTCTCTTGTTCAGTTTTAGTAAGAGTAGGGTGTTTTGCGTCCGCTACCGCTTTGTATTCAAGTTTGTTATCTATAATATTAAATTTTTCCAACTTGATATCAAAACTAAGTAAAGTTTTACCGCTAGTATCTTTCATTTTGGCGTCGGCGTCCACCGTGCCGTTAGCGTAAACTTTGCCGTCTTTATCGAATCCGTAAGTTAAATCTAACGTGAGTGTTGCATCTACGTTAGGTGCAACTAGATATTTGTACGCGCCCTTTTCGTTTTCGTATCTAAAAGTTGCCGATTCGTCTTCTAGTGTCGTTGTAAAACTGCCAGACGTTTCAAGTTTAAAACCCTTGCCTTTGCCGATAACGGAAGTGGCGGACTTTAGCATATTTGCATAGTATTCATCGCCTAAAGGGATTTCGCCACACTCGTTGCAGTAAATTTCCGTTTTATGGTCGCAACCGAAACTACACGAAGTGGAAATAGGTAAAATCATGCAAATTGTAAGAAGTATCGCGAGTAGTTTTTTATAAACTTTCATAATGAGCCTCCAAATTATAATATTTTAAAAAAACGTTTTTGTTAATGATACACCTTTAGGTTAAAGTTGTCAATACGTTAAACTTGTCGAAATTTTCAACTGTTTAGAAAAAATCTAATAAAATTTAATTTTATTATTGACTAAAGGTTATAAATAGGTTACAATAAGCCGTAGAAAGCCTTTCTTCACTAAAGTGAATAAAATATAAGGCGAAAAGGTACGTTATGGACAAGAAAATTAATATGAGCGTTATGCTCGACTGTTCGCGCAATGCTGTTTTTCAACCAGAGCAAGTTAAAAAGTTTATAGACTATATAGCAAAAATGGGCTATACCGGTCTTTTACTTTATACTGAAGACACTTACGAAATTGAAGGCGAGCCATATTTTGGGCATATGCGTGGTAGATACACGAAAGAAGAACTTAAAGATATCGACGCTTACGCAAAATCTAAAGGCGTTGAACTTATTCCTTGTATTCAAATGCTCGGCCACCTTGGAAGAATTCTTCGTTGGACCGAATACCATAAAATTATGGACACTAGGGATATTATATTGGTAGGCGACGATAAAACTTACGAACTTATCGATAAAATGTTTAAAACTGCGTCCGAATGCTTTACTTCACGCAAGATGAATATCGGTCTTGACGAGGCGCACGGTTTAGGCAGTGGTGGATATAAGGCGAGGAATGGTATCGTCAAGGCGTCTGATATTATGACTTATCACTTAAACCGCATTATCAAAATTGCTGAAAAGTACGGTTTTAATTTAACGATGTGGTCGGACATGTTCTTTAAATTTGCCAACAAGGGTAAATATAACCCGGATGGTATCGATTTAGATTTATTTAAGCAAGCAACTGAAAATCTTCCTAAAACTATTACTCCTTGCTATTGGGATTACTATACTCAAGACATCAATCATTACGACAAGATGTTTAAACTTCATAACGAATATATGAACAATCCTGCGTTCGCGGGTGGCGCAATTACTTGGATGGGCTACGCGCCTAACAACACTTTCTCTATTGATACTGCTAAAATCGCAATGGAAAGCGTAGTTAAAAACGATATTAGAGAAGTTTTAGTTACTTTATGGGGTGATTCGGGTGGAGTTTGTTCTTTCTATTCCGTTTTACCATCTCTTTTCGCGTATATTGAATTTTCTAGAAACAATTTCGATATGGAAAATATCAAGGCTAAATTTAACGAGCAATTCGGTTTGGATTGGGACGATTTTATGACGCTTGACAAACCCGAATACGTTCAAAAGTCGGATATGGGTCTTGTAAACCCTGCTCGTTATATGGTATATAACGAATTCTTTGCAGGTACTTGGGACTGTACCGTTGCCGGTGGCGAAGGCGCTAAGTACGAGCAAATTGCTAAAGAGTTAAAACCGCTTATTAAAAAGAATAAAGAATTCGGATATATTTTTGAAATGGAATACAATCTTTGCAAAATGCTTGCCGTTAAATACGAACTTGGCGTTAAAACTCGTGAGGCGTATAGAAACGGGGATAAAGAAACTCTTAAAAAACTTGCTAATAACGAGTATAAGAAACTTCCTAAACTTATTGAAACTTTTGCCGATAGCGTTGATAAACTTTGGCATATTGAAAATAAGACTGCGGGCGCTGAAATTGAAGATCTTCGTCTTGGCGGTTTAGCAAGGCGTGCTAAACATTGCCGTGAACTTCTTTTAGAACACGTTAAAACGGGTAAAGAAATTGCCGAACTTAAAGATCCAATGCTCGATTTCTATACAGATGGCGTAAAAGGTCACAGACAACCTATCCATTGTTGCGAATACGATTTAGATTTTAGTGTTAACGTGTTAATGCACGGCCGTCAATAATTTAAAGCCCTATTTGCGTCGCATTTCGTCGTTTAAAAGCGTATAAGCGTCGCAATACTGCGTTTCTATGATTTTTCACGACCACAATGACCGCAAAGGTCAATTGTGTCCGTTCAAAATCAAGAGCCTTGTCTTGCTTGCTTCTACACCTTTAAAAAGTGCTTTAAATAAACAAATATAAAATTTAGCAAGGTTAATCTCATCCCAAAATCTTCGCGAGCCTAGAAATACTAGCAACTAGTGCTTTAAATAATCGCATAAATGGCCCCTTTGTGTAAAGGGGGCTCCGCAAAGCGGTGGGGGATTGAAAATACTTGTCATTCTGAGTGTCGACCCGCAACGATGGGCTATCGAAGAATCCAAATTTTTATTTAGAATAAATAAAACTTTTAAATAATATAATAAAAAGTGTTGGTTTTTGCCAGCGCTTTTTACTTTGTTTAATAAAATTAAACAGTTGACAAAAATTATTAGCAATGATAAAATAAATAAAAAACGACCATAGAGGTATTTATATTTATGAAAATAGCAATAACTTCAGATAGCACTTTAGACTTATCTAAAGAACTTTTAGAAAAATACGACATTACGGTATTACCACTTAATCTTTTACTTGGTGATGACGAGTATAAAGACGGCGATATTTCTAACGAAGAAATTTTCAATTTCGTTGATAAAACGGGTGTTTTACCAAAAACAAGCGCTGCTAACGAGGCGGACTTTGAAGAATTTTTCTCAGAAGTTTTAAAAAAATACGATAGAATTATCCACTTTGATATTTCATCTGAAATGTCAACTACTTACGCTAGCGCTGTAAAGGCGTCAAGAAGTTTTGACGGCAAGGTAGAAGTTATCGATAGTAAAACTTTATCAACTGGTATTGCACTTTTAGCAATTTACGCTAGAAATCTTACAAAAACTGAAAAGAATATTAAAGTTATTGCCGATAAGGTAAGAGCAAGAGTTGATAAAGTACAAGTAAGTTTCGTTGTTGATAGGCTCGATTATCTCCACAAAGGTGGCAGATGCTCAAGCGTAGCCCTTCTCGGCGCAAACATTTTAAAAATCCGTCCGCAAATTATCGTTAAAGACGGTAAGATGGGCAGTTATAAAAAATACCGTGGCGCAATGCCTTCGGTTGTAACTAAATACTGTAAAGACGTGCTTGACGAATTCCATAATCCAGATAAGTCGATTATTTTTATTACTTGTAGTTCCGATAGCCCTGAACTTTACAAAGCCGCGCACGACGTCGTTGATTCTTACGGTTTTGAAAACGTTTACGAAACTAAAGCGGGTTGTATCGTATCTAGCCACTGTGGTCCAAGCACTATTGGTATTTTGTATATTAACGACGCGGAATAATAAAATTGCAAACTTTAAAAATTGAAAGTAAGTTCTTTAACCCTAAAGACACTTTAGAGTGTGGTCAAGTTTTTAGATTTAAGCCCTATCAAGACGGGTATTTAGTTTTTTCATTAGATAAATGTTGTTATCTTTATAAAAAAGATGGGTTTACCTATATAGAAAGTGACGACGTAAAATATTTTGAAAACTATTTTGACTTAAAAACCGACTATCAAAAAATTTACGATAACGTTAAAAGTTATAACGTGGAATTTTTGACAAACGCTTTAGAGTTTGGTAAGGGAATAAGAATTTTAAAACAAGATTTAGTTGAAACCGCCTTTTCTTTTATAATCTCGCAAAACAACAATATTAAAAGAATACAGTCTTCAATAGAAAAACTTTGCGAGGCGCTTGGTGAGAAAAGGTCGTTTAAGGGCGAAACCTACTACGCTTTTCCTAAAGTTGAAAAACTAGCCGAAAAAGACGTTTTGTTTTTTAGGGAACTAGGGCTAGGGTATCGTGACGCTTATATTTTAGAATTTGCCCAAAAATTAAACGGCGGATTAGATTTAAACTCTTTTAAAAGTTTAGACACCCCGTCTTTAGAAAAAGAATTAATAGGTATTTACGGAATAGGCAAGAAAGTTGCGGACTGTATTTTGCTTTTTGCATATAATAGAAGTGACGCCTTTCCCGTTGATACTTGGATAGAGAAAGTTTACCGCGAAAATTTAGGCGGTTTAGAAAAAGACAGAAGTAAAATCTCTTTAGAACTTCAAGAAAGGTTTAAAAACCTATCGGGATACGTGCAACAGTACGTGTTTTACTTTAAGCGTGGCGTCGTTTAAGGTGCGTTTAGGGTGGTTTTCTGATTTGTCCTATCTATATATAATATATATACGTCCAAATTGCGTTCCAAAATTTGGTTGATTTGGAATATTTTACCCCAGGAAGGCCTTAAAAGGGCTATTTTTGGTGTTTTTTGATTTTGTATTAAAAAATTTTTATAAAAATGCTTGACATATTAAAAAATATTTTATATAATTTTGATACTAGTATGTAATTATGGCTGAAACTATGGCTATAAGCACAAATTTAATGGAAAAGGAGAGTTAAAATTCGGGCATTGTAGGTTAATTTAGGCAGTGTTTGAAGGGCAAAAACGTAATTTTCGATTGTCATACGTTAATGTTCGGTAAAACATGGTGTTCATTTTTTATTTTATATTGTAATTTACCCCACCTCTGGCTTGCAGTATTCCGTTAGCTGTCAAGTCGAACAAAAAGAAATCAAAAAATTGTTTTATTAAATTATTTTTAAGGAGAAAACAAACATTATGAAAACTAACAAATCATTATTGGTTAAGTTTTTAACAGTTCTTTGTGCTCTTTGCTTCTCATTAAGTCTCGTTTTCGGACTTGTTGGTTGTGGTGAAGACGTTAAAAGCATTGTAAAGACTGAAATCAAAAATGGCGAACTTATTGTTACATATTCAGACAACACTACCGAAAACCTCGGTAAAGTTGTTGGTGAAGATGGTAAAGATGGTCAAGACGGTGAAGATGGTAAAGACGGTGCACAAGGCGGTACTTTAAAGGCTGATTGTACACACGTATTTGCTACTAACGTTTATAAATTTGCTACTTGTAAGCAAGAAGGCTTAAGCATTAAACTTTGCGTTAAATGTTTAGGTTACGAACTTGAAAAAACACCAGTAGACCCTGACAACCACGGCGAATACAAATTAGTTAAAAACGGCGACGTTGTAGACCTTGTATTTGACGATTCTTGCGTTGTTGACGTTCAACAAGATCCATTTGAACTTGCTAACGGCGCTTGTCCAAAGCAAAAATGTACTCTTTGTAACGAAGATTTAAAACAACACGCAGATTTCGTTTGGGTTGTTGCAGACTCTAAGGTTAACGCTTGTGAAAACGAACACCTCGAAATCCACGCATGTCCTGATTGTAAGGCAGTTGCTGACGATACAAGAGTTGCTCCAGCTAAAGGTCACAACTACAATAAAGAAACTGCAGTTATCGCTAAAGTTGGCGCTGACTACAAAGTTACTTTAACTTGTGCTGATTGTAACGAAACTACAACTCTTACTGCTGTATTTGTTTCTGAACAAGTTGCAAACTGCGGTCAAGGCGGTTTCAAACTTTATAAATACACATTCAACAACTTCGACTTCATGGCTACAGTTCCTGCAGACAAGAACGAAACAGTTGAATTCAAAGTTGAAGAAACTGGTAAGACAAACGCTCACAAGATTGGTGATTATGCTATTGCTCAAGGTGAAACTGTTGAATTCATTCCTGGCTATAAAGCACTTATCGACGCTGGTAAGATTTTATGGTCTGAAGGTCAACCAGGTGCATGTAACGAACATAAAGTAGCAGGCTTCTTCTGTGAACTTTGCTCTACAGCTGAAAAACAAGTACTTATCACGTTCAACCTTTCTGGCGAACACGTATTTACTGCAGTTCAACCTGCTGATTGTGTAACTGATGGTTACTATGATTGTGATAACTGTACTTACACTTATAAAGCAGACGAATTATTAGCTAAAGGTCATAATTACACTTACGTTCCTGATTCTATCAACGTTGCTGCTAAGACTATTAAAGTTAAATGTTCTTGCGGTAGTGAAATTACTGCTAACCTTGATAACGGTACAGTATACACTGCTCAAAACTGCAAAGATAAATCTAAAACTACTTACAAGACTGTTGGTTTAACTAACGGTTTACCAACTGGTCATAAGAACCTTAAAGACGTTGTAATTTCTGTTGTAGTAGAAGCTACTGAACAAAAAGCTCATACTCTTGCAGAAGGTTACAAATATAAACAAGGTGAAACAGTTGATTACCTTCCAGCATTCGACGCTCTTGTAGACGCTGGTAAACTCTTATGGACTGAAGGCGAACCAGGTGCATGTAACCAACATAAAGCTGCAGGCTTCTTCTGTACTGAATGTAACAACCTTGTAACAATCAACCTTTCTGGTAAACACGACTTCACTGGTAACGATGAAGTTAAAGCTACTGTTGATTGCGTAAACAGAGTTGCAAACACTACAAAATGTAATTCTTGCAACGGTGACATTGTTACATCTTACACAGGTGCTAAGGGTCACGAATTAGTTGCTGATACTACTGATTGGAATGCATTTATGGCAGATCCTGCAAACAACAAGACTGTAACGTTTGCTTGCACATGTGGTTTCTCTACTGATTTAACTGCTGTTGTTGCAACTAGAGTTGAAAACAATCAATGTGTTCAAACTAACGTAACAGTTTATACATTCACTTACAACTACACAATTAAAGATGCTGCAAACGACGACGTTGCTAAATCATTCGTAGTTGTTGAAGAATTCGGCGTATCTACTGGTAAACACTCTATCGGTGGTCTTAAGTTCACTCAAGGTGAAACTGTTGAATACAATGATGATATCGATGCTCTTGTAGACGCTGGTAAGATCTTATGGACTGAAGGCGAACCAGGTGCATGTAACGTTCATAAGACTGCAGGCTTCTTCTGTGAAGTATGCTCTACAGCTGAAAAACAAGTACTCATCACTATCCAACTTTCTGGTGAACACGACATCGCTAACTCAGTTCTCAACGAAACTAAATACGCTCCTGACTGTGTAAACGACGGTTGGTCATTCAAAGAATGTGCTACTTGTCATACAGAAGTTAAGATTGCTGATTTACCTGCAATCGATCACGAAATCGAATACGTTGCTACTGGTTACAGTGCAGTTGATAACGCAAACATCGTTCCAGGCAAAGCAATTGGTACATGTACACGTCCTACTTGCGGTATGACTGTAGAAGTTGAAGGTGAAGTTCTTGCTGGTTCATTAGTTGAATCTAACTGTATGAATGCTGGTACTGTAACGTTCACTTACGTTGACGATAACGGCGTTAAAGTATGTGATGACGTAGTAGTAACAATTCCAAAAGTTGCTCAACACGTTGCACACACTACTGGTACACCAATTGAAATCGAAATCGATACAAACGGTGACGGCGTTAAAGAAAAATTCTACTTCTGTACTGGCTGTAACGGTTATGTTAAAATTGCATAATCTTAAAGCAACTAATACAAAATTATATTCTGCGGAGTTAGCAGTTAACTAACTTAGGTGGTTAATAAATAGCGGAATTGAACGCTCGGCTTTATGCCGAGCGTTCTTATATTTGTTTTAAAATATTATAGAGAACTAAATTTAAAACTAAAAATAAAAGCGATTGCAATTTGCAATCGCTTTTTTATAAGTTATATTATTTTAAAATTAAATCTGGTATTTCTTCTAAACGGTTTACTATATAAGTTATTTTATTGCCGTAAGGGTTTTCTTCACCTTTAACGTTAACCCAAAGGGTATCAATGCCGTAATCAATTCCGCCTTTAATATCACTTGTTAAACTATCGCCTATAATAATAGTTTCCTTAGTGAAATCCACGCCTGCTTTAATCGATGCTTGTTTAAAAAATTCTACGCTAGGTTTTTGCGCGCCTAATTCTTCAGATATAAATAAGCCGGACACGTAATTCATAAACTCTTGGTCTGAAAGTCTATTATATTGAACTTTAGCAAGTCCGTTAGTTGCAATATAAAGTTTTAAACCGCTATCATATAAAATTTTAACAAGTTCATTTGCAAACGGCATTAACTTTTTACCTTTTGATAAATTTTCGGCGTAAGATTTATTAAAAGCAATAGGGTCACTAGTAACGTTGCAATATGCAAAATAGTCTTTATGTCTATTAACTATAATTTGGTCTTTAGTGTATTCTCCACGCTCTAAGCGTTTCCACCAATCATCGTTAATTTTGTGATATGCGGAATACAATTCGTCATTCCAAGGAATATTAAACTCTTTACAAGTTAATTCGTGCGCGTGTTTTTCAGCATAACCGAAATCTAATAAAGTGTTATCAACGTCAATTAAACAATATTTGTACTTCATATAAATAGTATACTATATTTTTTTAAGCATTACAAATAATTTAAACAAGTAACGTTAATTTTATACTGTAAATCTTCAAGAGCGGTTAAATTTAACTTTTTATACTTAGACGTATGATATTTATAAAGTTGGTTTTTTATCTCGAAAATATCAGAACCAGACTTTTTGCTTTTATCAATTACGTTAACTATATTGTTGGTAATAAAAGTTTCGGTTTTAAATTTCATATTATCGTTAAGTTTGCCAAGATTTGATACTATATCCATACTTTCAGTTGAATTCGCGTCGCTAACCCTTGCCCAAACCTTTAAATTTATATATAAAGTTGGTTTGTCATTTTCTATTTTTAAATCTACTTTTCTTGTTGATTTTAATATATCTATTAAATATTCGCCTAAAACGCCGTCGTTATCAGTAGCGGTAATAGTAAAAAACGCCTCTTTAACCTTTTTATTGATAAGAGATAGACATAAAGTTTCATCGCTAGTAAGTTCGGTTACGTAATAGCCTTTATTATATAAATAGCAAGTACTTGCATCGTAAATAACAAGTTGTTGTTCGCCACCTTGCTTTTGAGCGCCGGTCTCGGGCTCGGTAGTAGTTGACGCGCTAACCGTTTTACCGCCTTCTCCGCTTTCGTCGGTAGGAATAGTTTTAACGTACGGCATATACCCAAAACTAGATTTAGAGTAGTAGTTAGTGCAAAAATCTTTTATAGATGCGGTATAAACTCTACTTGCGTTTTCGTAGTCTTTAACGAATATTTTAGATAGCGACAAACCCGAAATATTATCAAGTGGCGAAGAAGATAAAAGCAATTCTTTTGCTTGACCCTTTACGGTGCAAACGATAGCCGAATCTTCAATTTTATAAGAGCGAATGAAAAATAGCAAAACGTCCATAACGTTTTCACTTTTTAAACTTTCGCCTAGTACTATTAAGTTGCAAAAACTTAGTTTAGGATACCAACCCGTTTTATCACTAATACTAGAAACCGCCTCGTATAAAGTTTTTCCGTTAGACGAGATTACCGCCTCTTTATTAGTGGTTTTAGTGCTTTCGCCGTCGGGAACGGCAATTTGTGAGGTTATTTCATAGCCGTTTTCCGTTTTATCAACGCCAAGCGTTACGATAAGAGCGGTTTTTTCAATGTTGATTAGCGTGTAATCTTGCGTAAAGTATATAATAAATAATCCAATAAATATTATTACGTAAATTTTAGCCCGCTTGAAAACCATAAGATTTTCTCCTTGTAGTTAAATAAAATATAAAAGGTAGTATATAATTCATAATTATAAAAAACCAAATAACGTAATTAGAAAAGAATTCAATAGTAGTTAAAAAACTGTTTTGAAGTAATACGGTAAATACAACTTCTAGCGTTATAACTATAATTGGCGCTACAAAGGGTCTTTTAAAGTTGAAACACTTGTTTAAACATAGGTTAGCAAATAATAGTGGCAAGCAAGTTTGAAATACGCACATTGCCGCTAACATAAACGCCGAAATATAGTCGAACCTACCAATATTTGATAGGGCTATTGAATACTTGCTCATTTTAAGTGTGGCGTAATATTGCCTTGGCGCAATGGTAGAAAATACCGCGTAAAATATAACTAAAAGTGAAATTGTAGTTACAGAGTATATAAGATATGACTTTTTAAGCCCTTTAAGTTTGTTTTTAATATTTGATATATAACCTGAAAAGAAAAGTATATAAATAGGGTCGCCAAACCAAATAAGGCTCTTTAAAAAACCAGTTAAAATACGCGTAGGATTTTCTCCAATAATAGGCAAAAGCGCCGTGTAATCGCCTGCAAATAGCGATAATAGTAAAATAGATAACATTCCAAATAAATAAACCCATAAACACATTTCGTAACTTCTGCCAAACGGTTTAAAGCCTTTTATTATAACGTAAAACGCCACTATAAAAAAAGGCATAAATGTTAAAAGCGATGGTTCTGTTTCGTAAAAGGTCAGTTCAATAGAGTTTTTTTGTTCAACTATTGGAATAAACGCTTTAACCATAAAAAATATTGCATATAGTAAAGTTATACATTTATTGACGGGCGCTGTGTACAAGGCGTTGCCAACGTCGTATAGCGGAGCGTTGTTTACGTTGTTTATAGTTTTTAAAACTATAGATAGTAAGAAAAAGTCTAAAATAATGCTAAGTAGGGCGCATAGCCACATACTTTCGCTTGCTATATTAGATAAAAATGCAGGCATAACGTAGATTTTCGTTAGGGTAAACCCTGCGCCTATAATTATACTTAGTTGTTTTTGAGAGATTTGATTAGTCATTAAATTTTTTCCTTATTCTATTTTTAGATTTTAAGGCAATTGGCCTAGTTTTGATATTGGCGTAAAAATCCATAGTGATACCGTCTTGCATATCGTGTTTAATAATGGGCGCGTAAGGGGCAAGGTAAGGCACGCCAAAACTTGAAATTGACGCTAAATAGGTTATAAGTGCGTAGGTGAATAATATAATACCGTAACCGCCTAGCGCCCCTGCAATTATTAAAAATAGTAGTCTTAATACCGATAAAGTTTCCGTTAAATCGGGCACGGTGTATAAACATATTCCCGATAGCGCTACAATCATAATAGTAGGCGTTGAAACAATCCCCGCGTTTACCGCAGTTTCGCCAAGTACTAACGCGCCGACGACGGACATTGCAATCCCTACGTATTTTGGCATACGAATACTCGCCTCGTTTAATACTTCAAATATAAATAGGGTAAAAAACATTTCTACGCTAGGCGATAATGGTATTCCTTTAATACTGCCTACTATCGTAAGCAAAAAGTTCAGCGGTATTAGTTGCAAATGAAAAAGTTGCGCGGAAACGAAAAAGGCGGGAAGAATTACTGCAAAAATAACAGCCGATAGGCGTAGAATTCTAGAAATATTCCCCCTATAAGTGTTTAAATAATAGTCTTCTGCCGACTGAAAATCTTCAATGAATAAAAAGGGAACGGTTAAAACGATAGGCGAGCCGTCAACTATAATACCTATTCTACCTTCAAGAAGTTTGGCGGTTAAAATATCGGGCTTTTCCGTCGTTCCAACTTCTTTAAACATAGAAGTTTTTCTTTCAGATATGTTTTTGATGACGTAAGAACTGTCAATTATTCCGTCAACGTTAATTTTAGATAACTTTTCTTTTACCTTTTTGACTATCTTATTATCGGCAATAGAGTTTATATAAACGATGCCGACTGTCGTTTGCGAATATTTGCCGATAGTTAACTTTTCGTAGGTAAAATCCGGCGATTTTATGCGTTGCCGTATCAAACTTAAATTGATTTGTATATTTTCAACAAACCCTTCACGCGGGCCTTTTAGTACGGATGACGTTGGTGGCTCGCCAACAGGTCTTACCGCAGGTTTTCTACTTGCGGTGCTTATCGCAAAGTCTAATCCGTCAATAAATATTACGGAATTTCCCATTATTATATTTTGAATAGCAGTATCAAAATCTTCAATAATTTCGCTTTCAGGTAGGTTTATATTTTTAAAAATTTCTTTATTCGTCGCGTCTAGTTTTATAGAATTTAATGGGGAAATTGCAAGTTTGCCAAGTAGGTCTTTATCGGTTAAACTATCTATATAAACGGCAGTTGCTAAATAGTTTTGAACCTTAAAGTTAAAGTAAAGCACGTCTTCACTAATAAGCGTGCCTTTAATTTTATTAAGGTTTTCATCTAGGCTTTTAAAAAGTTTCATACAATTACTATTTACAACCCGACAAATTTTATGCAATAAAAATAGCCCTACCAAATAATTGGTAGGGCGTTAAAGGCATAGCCTTTTTGCGTTTTTACTTGACGTTTAGCGCGTTAATTATTAATTCACTAATAGTTTTACACGTTTCAGGTGGATATTCCGTGTTGTTTTTTATAACTTCGCTTATAATATCGGCGTTTACGTTGAAAGAATTTTCTTGAGAGTACCCTTCAATTATTTCCTTAACTGCAGTTTTAAGTGAATTTCCTTGAAGAATTCCCGTCAAGACGTTAGTAAGAGTTTTTTCTAAAGTGTCCTTTTTTAAAAGTTGTTTGATAAAGGCGTAAATAAACGTTGCAACACCGCCTACTTGAACGCCTTTTTTGATAAGAGAGAGAAGGTCGATGCCTTTATAGGCGATAAGTGAGTAGATTGCCGAGATGATTATTCCCAAAAGGAAGGGAATAAGTCCCACCTTGTTTTTAAATTTTTCGGGAATATATTTTTTTATAAGATTAGTTAATAAGTAAGTTATAAAAGCAAGCGTTAAAATATCCGCGCTTACCATTTGTAAAAACGGCGCCAGTTCTTGAATAGTCATTTCTAATTCCTTTAGTAAATTAGTTAGGTTTCAATAACCGCCTTATATTAAAATATAATATTTAACCCTCCTTTTTACTCTATTTATTCCGGACGCATTTTTAGTATAACTTAATATTTTCAAGTTTTAAAGGCGTTATGACACTTTTTTAAAAATTCTAACGGCTAAAACGCTCATATCGTCTTTGGCAAAAGATTTATCTAAGTTTAAAGCCTTGTTTAACAAATTATCGGCTATAACTTGCGGGTTTTTATTATCAAGCGTTCTTAAAAATTCTATTAAATCGGTAGAAGATCCGAAAGCGTCGCTAATGCCGTCGGTTAACATAATAACGGTAGCGCCCTCGGTTAAAGTGGTAGAGCAACCTGTAGGGGTTAAATCGTCTAAAATTCCAAGCGGAAGGGAACTTCCTTCAATAATTTTAATGTTGTCGTCAGTTAAAATAAAACTAAACGGAGCGCCGATTTTGATAAAATCTGCAGTTAAATCGAATAAATTAACCGTTAAAATATCCATTGCCGAAAAGTTATCGTCGGTATTAAGGGCTAAAATTTTATTGACCATACTGAGTATTAATTTACTACTGAGCCCTGCTTTATAAAAGGATTCTATAAGCGTTATTGCGGTAGAAGAAGTGTTTTCCGCTCTAAGACCGCTACCCATACCGTCGCTCAGCGCTATTAAAAACTTACCTTCGTCAATTTTAGTTAAGGAGTGGGTATCTCCGCTAACCGTCGAGCCGTTTTTAGTCCGCTTTGCTATTCCAAACGCAGCGTCAAGTATAGGTGCGCGCTTAATCGTTATTGCCGAAATAGTAGGCGATACCGCAGTTTTTAAAACTATGCGGTTGTCGTAACCAAGCGTTTCGTTTACCGCTTTTATCAGTTTGCCATTATTTATAAAATCGTTTTTTATAACCATATTTATTTCTAAACTATTGTCGTTTGAATAACAGGTTACTTCGTTAAAGATAATACCGCGTTTTTTAAGTCCGTCGGCAATAGTTTTTTCCGATTTTGATAAGTAGTCTAAACTTTTAGAAAAATCGAACGCCATATTTTTTAGAACTTCTGCAACCCCTTCAGACTGCATTTTGATAAGTTCTTTACCTGAAAGGGTTTCTTCGCTTTCTTTTACCTTTTCGCGATATTCGGTAATAAGTCCGTTAATTTCGTAAATAATGCCGTTTACGTATCCGCATTTTTCGGTAAAACGCTTAGTTAAATCGACTAGCGATATTTTATTTTTAGCAACGCCGACGGAAATCATTTTTATTAGTTCTTTTCTATCGGGTTCGTTTTCTTTTAAACACTTGGGGTATTGCGGGCAGTTTTCACATACGTTGATTACTACTTCATCCGCCATTCTAGATATTAAATCGGTATCGGTTGAAACTAGCGTTTTAAGTTTATCAAAACTTTGTTCCATTTCCTTAAAGACGTTAGAAATACCGTAAAGTTTACTAGATATAGTTGCGCGCACCCTATTTATTGCAAATTTTGATAAATATTTATTGTTTATTGCCATAAGTTTATCTTTAACCGAATTAATAAAATAAGGGGGAGTGAATAAAAATAAAACAATAGGCGTTATCAAATAAATTAAATCAGTAAAAATAAAAGCGCCGTTATTGTCTATAAAGAAGGTAATAACAAGGCTAGTTGCAAGGAGAGTAAATGCCGATAATAGTTTGGAATTTTTAGAAAATATTATTGCCGAAGCGGTCAATATAGAATACGTAGCAATAGGCGTTAAGTTTTGAAAAAATAGCGATGGAGCAATCGACAGAATTAAAGATACAATCATAGATTTTCCTCTTTCGCTAGTAAAGATTGAAAAGAGTATTATATATAAGTTTAAACCTTTAACTACACTTTCGCCAAAGGCTAAAATTAAACCGTACTCGATAGCGATTGTAAAAATTGCAAGACAATAAAGTTCGCTAGTTGTAGATTTATAATCAAACTTTTTAATCAGTAGAACTCTCGTTGCGGGTATAAAAACGTAAACGAGAGAGATAGATACGCCTAAAGTTATTAAATAGTAGGTTATAGGGTACTCTTTAATAAAAAAGGCAAAACCTAAAAGGGAAAGAATTGAAAATATAATATATTCTACGCCAAAATTTTTCTTGCGTTTAGAGTAGATTATGGCTGAGATAATCATACAGACGGCGCAAATCAAACCCGCGTAAAAATTTGGCAAACTAAATTCAAATATAAGTCCTATTAAAAAAGCAAGCGTTGATAATAAAAGGTTAAATCGCAAATAAATTAGCGATAAATAAAAGGAAGCGCTTAGTATTTTCGTAGTGGGTGCAACTACTGATAGCGAAAGGCAAATAAAAGTAGATATAACAAAAACCAAAAAAGTTTTGTAAGTAAATTTGTTTTTTTGCATAATAAAACCACCTAACTATGATAAGTAATTTATACCATATATTAGGTGGGTTATTATGACTAGGTTTAACGTATTTTGTCTATTTATTTATTTTCTTTTAATAAAGTCGTGCCAATTTTTCTAATGCTTGCTTTAAACACGTTGCTTTCGCCGAATACTTCTTGCATTTTTGCTACGTATCCGTCAACTTCATTATCGTTAACGAATGCTAAAATAGAACCGGCAAATCCACCGCCGTGCACTCTTACAGCGCCGTCTTTAATAATAGCGCGAGAAAGTTCAATACCTAAAACGACCGGCTGATTAGTTTCGCCAGGTACGTAGCAATTTTGTAAAAGGGCAATGCTTGAAATACCAGAGTCGTTTACTTGTTTTAAAAATGCTTGAGTGTCGTTGTTTAAAAGGGCTTTTTCCGCGTTTAATACCCTTTGATTTTCGTTGTAGAAGTGAAGAGCCCTAAGGATTGCGCGCGAAGAAAACTTTTCTTTAAGTATGCTAATTTCCTTTAAAAAGTCGCCATATTCAACTTCACGCAATACTTTTTTCCCAAAATGCGATGCAACTTCTTCCATTTCACGTCTAATTGCCGCGTAATGCTCTGTAAGCGACGCGTGGTCACCGCCCGTGTTGGTAATTACAAGAGAATAGCCTTTAGGTGGCTCTACTTTAGTAATTTTTGGCGAAGTAGGGGTTAAAAAGTCAAGTTTTACTAAAGAGCCGATAGAAATTCCGCTTTGGTCAAGTAGACCGCAAGGCTTATTAAAATATACGTTTTCCGCGTATTGAGAGATAACTGCCCTTTCAATAGGGGTGATGATACCGCCTAAATAGATATGGTTAAAAATTTCGGTAATTAACACTTCAAACGCCGCCGAAGAAGAAACGCCCGCGCCTTTAAATATATTGCTAGTAGTGTACGCGGTAAATCCGTTTAGTTTATAGCCTTTATCGGTAAGCGCTTTTGCAACCCCTCTAACTAACGCATTAGAAGTAGCGAATTCATCTTCTTTTACCGTTAAATCGCTAATATCAACAATTACGTCGGGATATCCAAGCGAGCAAACTTTAACTATGCTATCGCTATTTTTAGAAACTGCGGCTATTATGTCGCAACTAATAGACGCTACCATTACTATGCCGTGATTATGGTCGGTATGATTGCCAAGTATTTCCGCTCTACCAGAAGAAGAGAAGAGATATTCGTTTTTCTTACCTTCTTTTTCTAAAAAGATTTTTTCAATTCCGTTAATTCTATTTTCGTAAAAGTTTATATCGGCGTTTTCACCGTAAATTATTTTTAAATCCATATAGCACCTTTATAATCTTATTTTTATATATTTTATCACTAAGCGAAATTTTTGTAAATAACTTTAGTTAAAATTATACTTTTTTACTAAAAACGACTAAAGAAAACAAGCCCCTTTAGCATAGTTATTAAAAATAATTGCAAAATTAGAAATATTTGTGTATACTTAAATAAGAGGTAAATATGTATTTAGTCGTAGGTTTAGGAAATCCCGACGTTAAGTATTTAAAAACCATGCACAATATGGGCTTTATGGCGGTAGATATTTTAGCGGATAAGTTAGGGGTTGAATTTAATAAAAAAGCATTTAAAGGGGTGGTAGCCGAAACTTTTATAGGTGGCGAAAAGGCTATACTTTTAAAGCCGTATACTTATATGAATTTAAGTGGCGATAGCGTAATTGAAGCCCTTAATTTTTATAAAATTCCACTTGAAAAAATGCTAGTTATATACGATGATTTAGATATTGAAATAGGCTCTATCAGAATTAGGGAAAAGGGCTCGGCGGGGACGCACAACGGCATGCGCGATATAGTTAAAAAAGTTTCTAGCGAAAATTTTGCGCGCGTAAGGGTTGGCATTAAGCCAAATAACGATAGTCGCGGTATAATCGACTACGTTTTATCAGATATTAAAAAAGCCGATGAAAAAACTTTTAAAGAAGTTTTAACAAAGGCTGCCGAGGCTGGCGAGTGTTTTATAAAAGGTAATAGTTTAGAAGAAATTATGCGCAAGTATAATGGTAAGATATGTTAATTGACCTTTTAAAGTCGAATAAATTCGGCGGAGTTTACAACGAAATATCATCTTCAGTCCGCAGTGGTGTACCTACTGCGGTCTTTGGCGTTTCAACGCAAGAAAAAATCAGGGCGCTTATTAAACTTGACGCGCCCGTTTTAATGGTGGTAAGAGATTTTTCTACCGCAAATAAAATTGCTCAAGAAACTTCTTTATTAACGGATGAAAAAGTGGTATTTTTACCTAGTAAAGACGACGTTTTACTCTACAAATCGGCATTTAATAAAGACAATTTACATAAGCGTTTAACCGCCCTTTACGAGATAGAAAAAGGGGCTAAAATAGTAGTTACCGTGTTTGAGGCGTTAATGCAATACTTCCCTAAAAAAGTAGATTATTTAACCTTTTCAAAAAACTGCGATTACGACTTAACTAACGTTGTTAAAAACCTTGTAAAACTTGGCTATAAAAAGGTTGATTTTTCAGAAAACAAAGGTGAATTTTCCGTCCGTGGCGACATTTTGGAAATATATCCAATAAACGAAAATTTCGTATATAGAATCGACTTTTTTGGCGATACTATAGAAAGGATTAGGCGTGACGATTTAACGGAAACGGACGCCCTTGACGTCGTTATGGCTACCGACGTTATAATTAGCGAAGAAGAAGTTGATAATATTACCAGCAACCTTGTAAAAAGTTATAAAGAGTACGGCAGTTTATTAGTAAAAGACAACGCTAAAAACTTGTATTTTAAAATAACCGAAAAGTTAAATAGCGACCTTTACGACGATTCACTTCAATACGTGATGCCACTACTTTCTTCCGTCACTCACGACTATTTTAACTTTATTAGTAAAGACGCAATTATAGTCTTTGACGAAAGCAAGGTTATATATGATAGTTTAAATAATATTTATAAAGAGCATTTAGAGAGATTTGAAGGTTTAAAAAAGACGGGGGACGCCTTGTCTTTTATAGTAGAGCAACTCTCTAGCGTAGACTATATTTTAAACTCTTTTAAAGATAAAAAACTCTTGGCGTTGCAGTCTTTATCTACTGTAATACCATTATTTAATCCACTTAAAACTTATAAGGTAAACGCATCGCCACTTACAAAATACTTTCTTAAAAAAGACGAACTTTTTAAAGACCTTCAAAATTGGAAGTTGACCGATTATACGGTAGTTATTTGCGCGGGCGATCGCTCTTTTGCAGAAAGTTTGTATTACGACCTTAACGGCGCGAATATTCCGGTAACTTTTTTAAAGGAAATAACTGAAGAAGTAAAGGGCATATCAATTGCCGTTAAAAAGATTAAATACGGATTTATTCAACACGATAGTAAACTAGTAGTTATCGGAAACGAAGACCTTACGCCTAAAAAAGCAAAGGAAAAGACGGTAAAGAAAAAGCGTGGCGATTTATTCACAGCGCCCGAAGTGGGCGATTACGCCGTGCACGAACAATTCGGCGTTGGGCGTATAGTCGGGGTTAAGAAAATCGCTAGCATCGAAGGTATTAAAGAGTATATTGAACTTGAATACGCAAATAGCGATAGGCTTTACGTTTCCACCGACCAAATGGACAAACTTTCTAAGTATATGGGCGGTAACGAAACACCAACCCTTAACAAGATTGGTGGCGGAGAGTTTGAAAGAATTAAGGCAAGGGTTAGGGCGGCTATCGCCAAAATGACCATTAACCTTAAAAAACTTTATAAAGAAAGGCGTGAGAGAAAGGGTTATCAATTCTCGGAAGATAACGAGTTTACTTACGAGTTTGAAAACGCCTTTGAATACGAAGAAACGGAAGACCAACTCATATCCATTAACGAAATTAAAGAAGATATGGAAAGCAGTAAAGTTATGGATAGGCTTTTATGCGGTGACGTTGGTTTTGGTAAGACGGAAGTTGCGTTTAGGGCTTGCTTTAAGTGTATTTTAGAAGGTAAGCAAGCGGCAATCGTTGCTCCTACTACCATTTTAGCAGAGCAACACTATAGAACTGCGTTATCAAGGTTCGACGGCTTTGGCATAAGAATTAAAGTTTTAAATAGGTTTAGAACTAAAAAACAACAAGACGAAACTATATCTCAACTTAAAAAAGGAGAGATAGACTTAATTATCGGTACACATAGACTATTTTCTAAAGACGTAGAATTTAAAGATTTAGGGCTATTAGTGATAGACGAAGAGCAACGCTTTGGCGTTGAGCATAAAGAAAAATTAAAACTTTTAAAGTCTAACGTAGATAGTTTAACTTTAACTGCAACGCCTATTCCTAGAACTTTACACCTATCTCTTTCAGGCATAAGAGATATAAGTACGATTAACACTCCGCCTAAAAAGAGAATACCCGTTCAAACGATAGTGACAGAACTAACCGATTCGCTTATAAAAGACGCGATAACTAAAGAACTTTCACGCGATGGGCAAGTGTTTATTTTATATAATAGGGTAGATACTATTTACGGCTTTGCCGATAAAGTTAAAAGTATCGTTCCCGAAGCAAAAATTATCGTAGCGCACGGGCAAATGCCGGAAAAAACTTTAGAAAATAGCATTTCCGCTTTTTATAACGGCGAATACAACGTACTCGTTGCGACGACTATTATCGAAAACGGTATAGATATGCCAAGGGCGAACACTTTAATAGTAGAGTCTAGTGATAAACTTGGGCTTTCTACCTTGTATCAATTAAAGGGAAGAGTGGGCCGTGGTAACTTAATGGCGTACGCATATTTTACCTATAAAGAAAACGCGGTACTTACCGAGCAACAGTTTAAAAGGTTATCCGCGCTTATGGAATATACCGAAATGGGTAGCGGTTATAAAATTGCAATGCGCGATTTAGAAATTAGGGGCGCGGGCAACGTTTTAGGTAAAGAACAACACGGGCATATGGATAAAGTAGGCTACGAACTTTACAATAAACTTTTAAAAGAAGAACTTGGCGAAAGCACGCTAAACCAAGAATTAGAACTTGACGTTAAAGCGGACGCGTATATTCCTGACGACTATATTGAAAACGAATCTGCTAAACTTGACGCGTATAAAGCAATTGCCGAAATTTCTAACCTTGCCGATAAAGTAAGGGTTGAAGAGTCGCTTATAGATAATTTTGGAAAAATACCAAAAGTCGTTTCCACTCTTATCGATATTGCTTACTTAAAGACTAAGGCGGAAGAAGTTGGGGGAATTAAACTTTCCGTTTCTTTAAAAAGGGCTAAACTTTATCTTAAAAATTTAGACGTTTTAAGAGATGGCAAAATAACTTCAAAGATACCAAGTTACAAGAACCAAGTAACCCTTTCTTTTGAAGAAAACCCACTTTTGACCTTCACTACGCCGTCGGGAAGACCTGAGGAAGAATTAAAACTTATGCTAGAGTTCTTAACTTTTAGTTAAAAGTTGAAAAAAATTCAAAAAAAGACCTTTAATTTTAAATTAAATATTGAAAAAGTATTGCAATAAAATCAAATTTTTTGTATAATAAATATATTATTTAAAATTTATAATATGGAATAGTATGTTTACGCTATTTCTTTAATGACAATAACGGAGAATGATATGAAGAAATTTTTAACTAAAATCCTTTCACTTGTATTGACCGTAGCATTATCTATAGGCTTTTTCAGTGGATGTGACCTTGTAACTACGGATACCGAAGCGGATATGGCTCAAACTATCGCAACGGTACAACTTGAAGGTATGAATAAAGACGAAATTAAAAAGAGCGAACTCGTTTCCGCTTTCAATGCGTCTGGTTATCTTTACGTTTACTATTACGGATATACTGAATCTGAAACGTATAAAACAATTTTAGAAGATATCGTTAACAATAGAATAGTCGTTCAACAAGCAAAGCAAGCGTTAGCAACTGCAACTACTACTTTAAGAAATGAAAAGGGTTATTTCGTAGCGGCTAAAGAAGCAACGGATAAAACTAATATCGACAATGCTCTTTGCATTAAAAACTACAAAGGCGAAGATATGACTACCGTTGATAAAAATGCTTTCGTTGCCGATTTCTTAACTGAATACGAAGTTTTAAAAGCAAAATACACCGCGTTAAAATCAGTTTACACTAATATCGAAGGGTATAAGGATACTGAAGAAGAAGAGCATCATCACGATCACGAAACTCTTGCTTTAACGCCACGTGCTACTTTAACTATTGAAACGGCTAAAGAAGGTAACGAGTGGGAACTTAAAAACGACGAAGAACTTAAAGTTATAACTGAAGATTATATTAAGTCTTTCAAAAAAGATTTAACTGCTTTAGACCTTAAGGCTTCAGACTATGAAACTAAGTACGACTTATCTTACGCAGTTTACAAAAAATATATCGAAACTTTCGACCTTACTAGTAAAGATACTAAAAAGGCTTTAAATAAATTCATTAAGGACCTTAAAAAGACGGGCTTTATCACTTCTGAAGAAGCAAGCAAAGAAACCCCTAAAACGGTTGATGAATTATTTAATATTTCCTTCTTCAAGAGCAATTTAAAATCTGAATACGAAGCGCTTATCGTATCAAAATTAAACCTTGCTTTACAAAACAACGAAGAAAAGAAAGTTGACTCTAAAGAAAAGTTATATCAAGAATACGTTAACTTATACGAAACGCAAAAAGCATCTTTCGATAAGAGTTATACTAACTACGAAACTGCTTTAGAAAACGCTAGCGGTGAATCGTTTGTTGTATATAACCCAAATTTAGGCGGTAAATACGGCTATATTTCAAACCTTTTAATCGGCTTTAACGCAGAACAATCTGCTGCTCTTGCTGCATTTAAAGAAGTTGAACACGGCGAAAAGGTTAACTTTAGAACGGAATTACTTAAAGAACTTACTGCAAAAGACCTTCGTCATACTTGGGCTTTATCTAACTATGGTAAGTACGATGAAGAAACTAAAGTATTCACTTTCGATGAAGACTACGTTAAAACCCCTGCTCTTAGAGAATATAAAGGCGTTTTAAGTGGCGCAAGTTCATATATCGAACACGACGAATACGACGAAGAAATTACTAAATACAACTTCAAAGCAGTTGAGGGTACTGAAATTAAATTTAACGATTTCTACACTAACACAGTTTCTAGCGTAATGGGCTTTACTGGTCTTAGCGGTAAACTTGAAGGCGTTGAAGAATCTACAATCGTTTCTAAGACAATCAACGATGAAACGATGGCTAAGTTTAGAGATTTAATTTACGCTTACTCAACAGACCCAGGTTCACTTGCAGAAAATTACGGTTACGTATATTCGCCAATTACTTCTAAGACTACTTACGTTAAAGAATATGCAGACGCCGCTGAAAGACTTATTCAACAAGGCGTAGGCGCTTACGAAGTAGTTGCTACTGACTTTGGTTACCACATTATGCTTTGTACTTCAGTTATTACTTCTGGTAATGAACTTGCATCTAAGGAAACGTTCTTAAACGACGTTGAAAGGGAAGGCACTTTAGCATACAAGTTTAAAGAATACAAATACAACTTAATTACTTCTTCTACAATCACTAAGATTACGAACACAATCGTTAATACTTTTAAAAACGATGAAAAAATCGTAACTTACAACAAATCTACTTATGATGATTTAATTACTGAAGAAGAAGCAGAATAAAAAACAACCCGCTATGGAAATCCATAGCGGGTTAATTTATATCTTATTTTTCATTCTTTTCAAAATATTTGAGGGCGTATTCTTTAACTGCGGGAACGATGTCTGCAATCTTTAAGTCGGTAGTGTTTACCATTAAGTGGTAAGATTTTCTATCGCCCCATTTAGAATTACCGATAATGTTGTGATTTCTATATCTGCCTTTGTCAACGTTTTTAATTTTGCGAATTAATACTTTATCTTTTAAATTCACGTCAACTTCGCCTTTTGCCTTACATCTTGCAAGTTTAGATTCCATTTCGGCGTAAACGAAAATGTTAAGCGGGTTGTAATCTTTTAAAATAGCGTCCGCACTTCTACCGATAAATACCGCGTCGCCTTGCTCTGCAAGTTCTTTTAAGATTTTTTGTTGAGCGACTAAAACTTCAATAGGGGTGTGGTTAATCGTTGACACGCCAGCAAAAGTTTGACCGATATGTATAGGGTATGCAGTTATTCCCTTTTCTAATACAGAGTCAATATAATGCTCGTCAAGTTCAGTTTTTTTAGCAATTTCAGTAATTATTTCTCTATCAAAATAATTGAAACCAAGTTGTTCTGCAAGGCGTTTTCCAAGTTCACGTCCGCCACTTCCAAATTCACGACTGATAGTAATTATTCTCATATATTTTCTCCTTTTCATTTATTCTTTTCTTTTATTTTATCATAAAAATTACCGTTTGTCTAGACCCAATTTTTTTTAAAAGTGTAGTCGAGTAGGTTTAAAAAGGCGTAAAATATCGAATTTTAAAAGGCGCTTTATAAAAGCGCCCCCAATTTTAAGTTAATTTTAAAACTGTAATACCAACGTCGGTATTGATGAAATCGGCTGTTCCTACGTTAGATAGAGAAAGCGTAGCGCCCGCTAACGGCGCGTTTATAATAACCGTTTTAGTTTCTCCCGTAAGGACGGTTTCGCCCGTAGATACAGTAGAAAAAGTTGTTCCGTTAACGTCTAAAGATACGGCAAAGTTTTGCGACGTACCGTGAGCGTAATAACTAACCAAATAATCGCCTTGAGGCAAAACTACTTCGCCGTTTAATACCGTAATTGTAGTTGGCGTAGTTGCGGTAGTTAATGATAAATCAAAGTCGCCACCTGGCGCAATAGTACCACCTAAAGAATTAGCATATATAGCATCACCTGTTCCCGCAGGACCTTGTGGACCTGTAGCGCCTTGTGGACCTTGTGGGCCGATAGGGCCAACCGGACCTTGCGGACCAGTCGCACCCGTTGCACCTGTTGGACCAGTTAAACCTATAGGACCTTGTGGGCCTTGTGGACCGATAGGGCCAACAGGACCAACCGCGCCAGTTGCACCGACTGGACCTTGTGGTCCTACTTCGCCTTGCGGTCCTTGAATACCTTGCGGACCAGTAGGGCCAACAGGGCCTCTTGGACCTATTTGACTGACAATTATCGGTTGTCTATTTTGGTTACAGTTTCTTCTTTCGTTAGAACATAAATTAAAGCACATATTAGTAAAATCCTTTTTAAGTTAGGCGATATCGCCTAAAGTTATTAGCAGTAGTAATAAAATTACAGCCAATATATTGTATGAATATATTTATTTTTAAGTGCGTTTTTCGTTGTAAAATAAAGGTTAATGTGATACAATAAGGTTATGGATAAAAAATACGGACTTACCTTAAAAGCGTGTTATTTAGGATATATAGTTCAAGCGGTGGTGAATAATTTTTTACCACTTCTTTTCGTGTATTTTAATAACGACTTAAATATTCCGTTATATTTAATTTCAATAATCGTAACTTATAATTTCGGGTTACAAATATTAGTAGATTCTCTATCTGCAAGCATCGTTTTAAAATTTGGGTATAGAAAAACGGCAATACTCTCTAATCTTTTATCGGGCGCAGGGCTTTTAACTTTGGCAGTATTTTCATTTGCGTCTAATAACTATATAGTTTTATATATAGGAATAATGCTTTCAGTTACTTTAATGGCGATAGGCGGTGGGATAGTAGAAGTTATTTTAAGCCCACTAATCGAGGCGTTGCCAACAACTAACGGCAATAAAAGTATGAATTTATTACATTCCTTTTACTGTATAGGTCATATAATAGTCGTCGTTTTTGCAACGTTGTTTTTTAAATTCTTTGGGATTAAAAACTATGCGGTATTTTCGCTAATATTAATGATTTTCCCAATAATAACTGCCATATTATTTATTAGATGCCCAATAAATTCCCCTAAAGGCGACGAAAAACCTATAGGAAGATTTAAACTTTTCAAAATTCCGTTATTTATATTGCTATTTATTTTAATGGTATGCGCGGGGGCGTCAGAGCAAGCGGTTGCGCAATGGATTAGTTACTTTTTAGAAGAAGGGCTTAATTTAGATAAAACTCTTGGCGACGTCGTAGGGGTAGCGTCGTTTGCTCTTTGTATGTTAATTTCTAGGTTTTATTTTGGTACGATAGATAAAAAAATTAACGTTTTAAAAACGCTTATCATATCGTCTATAATTTTAACGGCGCTTATTATCGTATCAATACTTACTAGCGCGCCGTTGGTGTCGCTTATATTGCTAGCGCTAAGCGGATTATTTATCGGCTTTACTTGGCCGACCGTTTATGCTTACGCGGGCGACGTATTTACCGCGGGTGGAACGGTAATGTTTTCAATGCTTGCGCTTGGTGGAGATTTAGGCTGTACTTTAGGTCCTACTCTCGTTGGGTTCGTTTCGGAATTTACGTCGATAAAAGTGGGAATTTTATCATCGGTAGTATTTCCTATCGTTATGCTTGTAGCGTGCTTGCTAATTATAAAAATTAAGGCGAAAAACAATAAAAATCAAGATAAATCTTTACAATAGTAAGATAATAAAGTATAATATATACGTATATTTAAAATAAACACAAAAGGATGGCTAATATGGAAACTATAACTAATTTTGATAATATTTTAGATAAATTTTTAATCGACGGCGAACTTAAATCGGTAGAGCCTTACGGCTTTGGACATATCAACCGCACCTATCTTGCAGTTTACGACGTAAACGGTCAAAATAAGCGCTACATAGTTCAACAAATCAACTCTAAACTTTTTGACCCCGTTGAAAATTTAATGAGCAATATCGAACTCGTTACTGAATTTAACCGCGCTAAAATTAGAGCAAACGGCGGTGACCCTGATAGAGAAAGTTTAACTATCGTTAGAACTAAAGATGGTAAAACTTTCTATAAACGCGATGAAGATTCTTACTTTAGGGTATATATCTTTATTGAAAACACCGTTGCTTATCAAACTGTTTCTAACGATAAAGACTTTTACTATTCGGCAATCGCATTCGGCAACTTTGCTAAACTTTTAGCCGAGTTCGACGCGTCTAAACTCTACGAAATTATCCCTAACTTCCATAATACCAAAAAGCGTTTTAACGACTTTAAAAAGGCGGTAGCGGACGATATTTTAAAAAGAGCAAAAGAATGTCAAGAAGAAATTAATTTCGTAATGGAAAGGGAACACTACTACGGTCAATTAGTAGATAAAATTGCAAGTGGCGAAATTCCACTTAAAGTTACGCATAACGACACTAAACTCAACAACGTTTTACTTGACGATAAAACGGGCGAGCCCGTTGCCGTTATCGACCTTGATACTATTATGCCTGGTACTTTATGTTACGACTTTGGCGACAGTATCCGTTTTGGTTGCAACCCTTGCGAAGAAGACGAAAAAGATTTATCTAAGGTAAACTTCCGCTTTGACTTATATAAAGTTTATTTAGACGGTTATTTAACCGCGCTTGGCGACGGTATTACTCAAGCGGAAAAAGACAATTTAGCGCTTGGCTCTATTATGATGACGATTGAATGCGGTATGAGATTTTTAGCGGACTATTTATCTGGCGATACGTACTTTAAAACTACGCGTCCAGGTCAAAATTTAGATAGATGCAGAACTCAATTCAAACTCGTTTCAGATATGGAAAAAATCTTTGATGAAATGAACGCGCTTGTTAAATAAGGCTCATCTACCTCTAATTGTTATTTTTATCGCGATATTTACTGCGCAATTTATCGTTAAACCCCTTGAAAAGATGTAAACTCTTATCTGCGGGGATTTGCCTTGACTTGCTTGCAACTATCTCGCTAAAGCGTAATAAATACTAATTAACAATTATCGGTATCTTCGCCTTAATAAATTGTTATTTTTATCGCGATATTTAATAATTAAAATAAGGTAAAAATTTTTTAAATGAATAAAATAATAAAAGGGGTGAAATTACACCCCTTTTTATTAGACAAAAAACGCTAAAAAATGCCCATTACAACGGACTTTTTGTCATTTTTTAAGATTATGCATAAAACAATATAATGTGATGCATAAAAAATAACCACCACAATATATTGTGTTTTTGTTAAAAAAATTTCTAAAATTGTTGCAAATGCAACAGTTAAAAAGGGGAAAGTATGGTATACTACTTTTACACCCCTAAAATATAGGTAAAGAGGTAATTATGAAGATAATCAAAAGAAGTGGTATAGAAACAGAATTTGACTTAGATAAGATTATAGGCGCGGTTAAAAAAGCCAATAACGAAGTTATCGAACAAGACAGGTTAACTGAAGACCAAATAGCGTGTTTAGCAAATACGGTTCAATATATTTGCTCTAAGAAAACACGCGCTTTAAACGTGGAAGAAATTCAAGACCTTGTTGAAAACGAAATCATGCGTTTTGGCGCTCACAATTTAGCGAGAACTTATATCACTTATCGTTATAAAAGGCAACTTTTAAGACAATCAAATACTACTGACGACCAAATTTTAACACTTATTGAATGCAATAACGAAGAGGTTAAGCAAGAAAACTCTAACAAAAACCCAACCGTTAACAGCGTTCAACGTGACTATATTGCGGGTGAAGTGTCTAAAGATATAACTAAGCGTATTCTTCTTCCACAAGACATCGTGCACGCTCACGAAACGGGCGTTATTCACTTCCACGATTCCGACTATTACGCTCAACACATGCATAACTGTGACCTTGTAAACCTTGAAGATATGCTCCAAAACGGAACGGTTATTTCGGGCACTATGATTGAAAAGCCACACAGTTTTTCAACCGCTTGTAATATCGCAACGCAAATTATCGCGCAAGTAGCGTCTTCTCAATACGGCGGTCAAAGTATTTCGCTTACTCACTTAGCGCCTTTCGTTCAAGTATCGCGTGAAAAAATTACGAGAGAAACTATTGAAGAATTCAGTTCAGTTGGCGCTAAAATTTCCGATGAAGATTTATCTAAAATTGTAGAAAAGAGAGTTCGTGACGAAATTAGAAGGGGTATTCAAACTATTCAATACCAAGTAGTAACGCTTATGACTACTAATGGTCAAGCGCCTTTCATTACGGTATTTATGTATTTAGGCGAGGCGGAAAACGAAAGGGTTAAAGACGACCTTGCTATTATGATAGAAGAAACGCTTTTACAAAGAATTAAAGGCGTTAAAAACGAAAAGGGCGTTTACATTACCCCTGCATTCCCTAAACTTATCTACGTTTTAGAAGAGCAAAACATTCACGAAGACAGTAAGTACTACTATTTAACTAAACTTGCCGCTGAATGTACTGCTAAGCGTATGGTGCCTGACTATATTTCAGAAAAAGTTATGCTCAACCTTAAAAAGGACGCTAACGGTGACGGTCATTGCTATACTTGTATGGGTTGCCGTTCATTCTTAACACCATACCTTGACGAAAATGGAAAACCAAAATATTACGGTAGATTTAACCAAGGCGTTGTAACAGTTAACCTTGTAGATATCGCGTTATCTTCTAGAAAGAATATGGAAGAATTCTGGAAGATTTTCGATGAGAGAATGGAACTTTGCCATAGGGCTTTACAATGCCGTCACGAAAGACTTACTGGTACTTTATCCGACGCTGCGCCTATTTTATGGCAACACGGCGCGTTGGCAAGATTACAACCGGGCGAAACTATTGATAAACTTTTACACGGCGGTTATTCTACAATTTCTCTCGGCTACGCAGGTCTTTGGGAAACGGTATTCTATATGACTGGTAAAAAACTTACCGAAGAAGAAGGTAAGGAATTCGGCTTAGCGGTTATGAGAAAGTTAAACGAATATACTGGTATGTGGAAAAAGGCAGAAAATATCGACTATTCTTTATACGGTACTCCGCTTGAAAGTACTACGTATAAGTTCGCTAAATCACTTCAAAAACGTTTTGGCGTCGTTCCTGGCGTTACTGATAAAAACTATATTACAAACAGTTACCATATCCACGTTACTGAAGAAATCGACGCGTTTAGTAAACTTTCGTTAGAATCTGAATTCCAACAATTATCACCAGGTGGTGCGATTAGTTACGTAGAAGTTCCTAATATGCAACACAACATTCCTGCAGTACTTAAAGTTATGAAGTTTATTTACGACAACATTATGTACGCGGAACTCAACACGAAGAGTGACTATTGTCAAGTTTGCGGTTATAACGGCGAAATTAGAATTATCACTGGCGAAGGCGGTAAACTTATTTGGGAATGTCCAAAATGCGGTAATATCGACCAAACTAAGATGAACGTTGCCCGCCGTACTTGTGGTTATATTGGTACTCAATATTGGAATCAGGGTAGGACGCAAGAGATTAAAGAGCGTGTTCTCCATTTATAAGCCATATTAACTTCGTTATGCTTTGTTTCTTTGTAATTGTTGCGACCCCAATGACCAAAAAGGTCAATTGTGCCCGCAAAATTCCAAGAGCCTCGCTTAACTCGTTACTATGTCTTTAAAAGGCGTTTTATTTAAGCAAGTGTTGTCTTTAGAAGATTGCGAGCCTTGTCTTGCTTGCTTCTACACTTCTAAATACTACTTTGATTAGACTTAAAGAGCCTCGCCTAACTCGTTACTATGTCTTTAAAGGGTGATTTATTTAAAATAAGTTAATTAAATTAAAAAATAAAATCTTTTAGGTTTTCCTAAAAGATTTTGTTATCATAAAAGGTAAATTATGAATTACGCAACCGTTAAGTTTAACGATATTGCCAACGGCTTAGGGATTAGGACTTCGCTTTTCGTGTCGGGTTGTACCCACTTTTGCAAAGGTTGTTTTAATGCTGAGGCGTGGGACTTTAATTATGGCAAACCGTTTGACGAAGAAATTCAAAACAAAATAATAAATTCGCTAAAATCCCCATTTTGCGACGGATTGTCGTTACTTGGGGGCGAGCCGTTCGAGCCTTGCAATCAAAAGGCGTTACTACCTTTTTTAGAAAGGGCAAAAAGTGAAATACCAAACCTTAACGTTTGGTGCTACACCGGTTATTTGTTCGATGAAGAATTATTAAAAGACAGTCGCGCTAAAACTGAAGATACTATAAAAATGCTAAACTTAATTGACGTTTTAGTAGACGGCGAGTTTATAGAAGAACAAAAAAATATATCGTTAAGATTTAAAGGCTCTGAAAATCAAAGGATTATCGACGTTAAAAAGTCGCTAAAAGAAAACGAAGTCGTATTATTCGACGTAGAGGAGTATTAAAAATGTTTTGCAAAAAATTAAAAATCAAATTTAAAAAGTTAAACGAAAACGCTATAACGCCAACTTTTGGCTCTGAATACGCTGCGGGAGCGGACCTTTACAGCGCGGAAGAAGAAATAGTTATTAATCCTAACGAAACTGCGTTTATCGGTACGGGTATCGCTTGCGCTATACCTAAATACGCGGTTGGTTTAATTTTTGCAAGAAGTGGACTTGCCTGTAAAAAGGGTTTAGCGCCTGCAAATAAAGTAGGGGTTATAGATAGCGATTATAGGGGAGAAATCAAGGTGGCATTACACAATCACGGCAAAGAGCCTCAAACGGTTTTAAAGGGCGAAAGAGTGGCTCAAATGGTGATTACTAATTACTATCCTTGCTTGTATATTGAATGTGACAGTTTAGACGAAACTAAGCGTGGCGAAGGCGGTTTCGGCTCAACGGGCAGAAAATAAAATTAAACCCCTTACTTTAGGGCGTTCCTATAAGGGAATTTTAATTTAATACAAAAGTGTAGCCCACTATACTTCGCTTTAAGGCGAAATATGGTGGGCTTTTCTTATCCACAAAAGATTAAGATAATTTAGTTTTATTTTTAGCCTTGTGGCTAAAAGTGATATGCAAGACAAATCTTGCGTTATATTTTGGCTAACGCCAAAGTTATATTAAATAAATCCACAACTTGCCGTTAGGCAAATTTCACCGCCGTAGGCGATATCACCCGTTGTTAGACGGATATAACAAATCCGTTTGCGGATTTATTTAGTTGCCGAATCCCTTGTAGGGACTCGG